>NZ_QVMQ01000027.1 GCF_010501105.1 Dysgonomonas sp. 511
AAAATACCAATAGAAAACCTTTTCAATGATCAGCAAACTCAAGTAAAATATCAAAATGATACTCAATTAAGTCTTAATTTTTTTTAGTGGACACGAGTGAATTATCATTCGCCCGCAGACTTTTACTATTCCGGGCGAATGATAATTCGCCCCTACAGTAGTCAAAACTGGAATATCACTTTTTCTTGCATTTGCCCTGCTTCTTGTCTTTATATTTTTCATTTTTCACTTTAAAATCCTTATATTTGATATGAAAAAGAACCTTACTGATGGATAACGATACACCCAGCCGGTCTTTGTACATAGAAACGATAATTCCCCTGCTTAGGAAACAGGATTTCCGTTCGGCAATCATTGTGTCTATACTTTTATATGTATCGCTCATCGTTTTCTATCTTCTGATGGCAGGTAGTTACGACTTCAGTCTGGACTTTTATCCCGGTAGAAATTTGGGCTTTTTGTTAGAGATAGGTGCATTCGTGTCCGTATTGGCTTTAGCCACAGTGCAGATGCAGATGTTCAGACGATACCTTTCCAGCTTTATCGGCTCGTACAAAGCCCGGCAATATATGTTTGTGTTTACCTGTATGCCTTTTGGTAGCTGCGTTCTTATCGGGTTGTTGGCTTGGTTGTTGCAGCAATCGGGGATATACGACTCTTATTATTTCCTTGTTTTGCTTGTCCCAGCCAATTTTCTGGCATTGCAATTGCTGGGTGGCTACCAGATATGGAAGATAGGACACAAAGGCAAGGACTTTGTAGGCGGTTTGTCGCTGGTGGGAGCTTCGATGTGTATATTCACTATCCTGTTTCCCCTTACGCTGCTAATGCCTTTGGCTGTCGGCTATGTATTTGTCAGGGCAAACAGGTATGCAGGCAAATATGGTTTTATGGAAGACAAATAAAAAAAGAAATAATATGGAAAACTCTCGGCACGATTCGTTATCCCTCAATGATATAGTGCCCCGGCTAAAGAGGCAGAATTTTCGCTCGGCTATTATCGTATCGGTAATACTTGTTGCCATACTGTTGATGAACTTGTTCTTTAATAATCTCGGTTTTTCTCTAGGTAGGATTTCTAATGGCTTGGTTCCCATATCAATGGGGGTATTGCCCGGTTTAGTCGGCTTATCATCTCCCGTGCTGATATCCGTACAAATGATTATGCTGAGGAAATACCTCCTCAATTTTTCAGGATCGGAAAAAGCTTGCAAGTATCTTTTATATTTGTCTGTTGCACCGTGGTTTCTTATAGCTTTATTTGTTATCTTTATAGTATATTATATTGCAAGTAATAACAACGATACGTTGCTATTCTTTTTGCTCTTTGTCCCCCTGTTGGCTATTCTTGTCCTGCAATTTATGGCGGGATGGCAGATTGTGAAAATTAACAGCAATGGCAACGATTTTGTAGGCGGCTTATCCGTCGTAGGGCCGCTGATGTGTACGGCATCTATCCTTTTCCTATTAATGTACCTTATCCCTTTTGCCGTAGCTTACGTCTTTTTTAAGGCTGAGAAATATAGCGATCGTTACGGATTTGAAGAAGATTAATCAGATACTCAATTATAAATGCCCATGAAAGTAAAAGTAAGAAAAGCCGGTATTCCACAAGAAAGTGTTGCTCACAATTACCTTTGGGCAAACTACAGGGATACTTATATGTGTGAAGTAGCCCGAGAAAGCGATATCTCGCCCGACGATGTAATGGTCGCTTTCTGGACAGATCCTCCTTTTTGGGTCAGATCCCTGTTTCGTCTGCGTAATTCATTGGTACGTGTTTTCGGATTGAAAGGCGATGAAAGCCTAAGCCGCGAAAGCCTTGAACAATGCATACGCACGGGAGAGCAGCAGGGATTTGTGTCTGTTTCGATGAAGACAGCCGACGAAACTATTGTATTGCTTCGCGACAAGCATCTGAATGCTTACCTGTCGGTATATATGGCGGCAGGAGGCGGCTCAAAGCAGGTTTCGGCAACCACAATGGTGCAATACAAGAATAGATTGGGAAGGGTTTATTTCTCCCTGATCAAGCCTTTTCATCGTCTGGTGGTGAAGAGTTTGCTGTGTAGGGCGGTTAGTTGAAAATGGAAAATTGAAAGTAAGAAAATTTATTTTACTGGCAAGGTAAAACGATATTTTCAACTGGTTATACTCTCCAACAACTGACGATACAGCGGGTGCTGCATCAGCATAAAGTCGTTGCCGATGATGAATAGCTGTTCGCGTGCGCGAGTCAATGCCACATTGAGTTTACGGTCGACAGTGCGCTCGTTGTTCATCTTTATGAAGTTTTCGAGTTGGTACGGCCTGTTGAAGCAGAAGGAGATAATAATCACCTCGCGTTGGCTACCCTGATAGCGTTCTACCGTATCTATCATGATGTTTTGCAGTTCGGGTATCCCGCTTAGCTCCAGTTTTTGCCTGATAAGCGCCACTTGGTTGCGGAAAGGCGTTATAATGCCCAACGTCTTGTCGCCATCGAATTCTATGCCGTTTGCCTTATAAATATTCAGCAGGGCTATAGCAAGGTCTACGGCAATTTGTGCTTCGCTGTGGTTCGTTTTGTCCGAAAGGTTCGACACCTCAACCTCCCTCGATGGGATGAATGCTACCCTGCGGTTGGCCACAAGTGCCTGCATTGGGTCGTAGAGGTCGTATTTGCGCACCGGTAGTGGTATCAGCTGCCTTTGTGTGGCAGATACCAGTTCGTTGTTGTAGAACGGGCCGTTTACCAGCCGGGCTATATCTTCGTGCATACGCCCGTGATAGGTCAGTGTGTCGTATGCATTTGTCCATTCGTTCTTTTGGCAGATGCGAAAAAGTCTTTCGAAGAGCGATTCGTTGCAATCGTACAATTCCACCCTATTGAGGCGCGATTCTATCACCTTCGCTTTATCCTCACTTTGCAGGGTGATGGTCGACAGTTGTTTCTGGTCGCCTATCATTATAAATTTGTCCACCTTCGGTAGCAAACCTATTATTTGCGGTTCGAGTATCTGCGAAGCCTCGTCGATGATTGCCACATCGAAGTGTTTGAGGCCAAATATCTCAGGCTTTCCTGTGATGGATGCCAGCGTGCCGATAAATATGCGGGTGTTGTTTATGGTATCGAGCAATTCCTTGCGGTTGGCTACCTTGCCCGATATATTTTGCAAAAGGCGGTGGCGGTAGTTTTCTCCGCTCGACAGTTCTGTACCTATCCGTATAAACTTGTCGCACAAGGCCTCATCTTGCCCGAATGCACTGCAAATAGATGCGCACAGTTCGTCTACAGCGCGGTTGGTATATGCCATTATCAGTATATTCGAACGTTCACCGGCATATATCATTTCTATCAGCTTGCGGGCATATATCGAGGTCTTACCGGTTCCCGGAGGACCTGCAATGAGGAAATAGTCGCGCGCTGCCATTGCCTTGTCGAGTACGGTCTTTAGCTTCTGCTCCTGAGTGGCGGGTTTTTCGCCTGCCTGCTGATAGGTGGAGACCGGTTGGCGTTGACCCAGCAGCAGTTCTTTATTTTTTACCTTTGCCGACATAAAGGCGGCGAGGTTCTTGAACATGGCGTTGTAGCTATGGTCGAGCTTGTCGTGTTCTACAGCCCAGTAGCGGTAGCGCGAAAAGAAGTCGCGGTTGCGCTGCTTGTATCTAAACCGCAGTACGACCTCCGATGAGGATATCTTTACCACCGTGCCTTTCATTATCTGGTGCGTGAGTACCGTATCCTGTTCGGTATCGTGTGGATAGAGGATGCATATTTCGCCGGTGCGAAAGTTGGCGCTATCTTCGTTTGCTTCGCGGGCGAAATATATCACCATATCGTTTCCGCTGTCGTCTATCTGCTTTATTTCAAGGTCTGCTATCAGTTCCATCGCTTCTTTGCGTTCTGCAAACGATTTTGTCCATAGCGAGGATATACTTATGGAGGAGTCTGCACCTTGGTCGCCTGCCTTTTGCAAAAACATTTCGCGGGCTATGAAGCTCACATAACGGAAGAAATAGAGGCTTTCGGTGATGGTCGCCTTTTCCAGTGCTTTTTGCAAAGGTTCTATCTTGTACGAAAAGAAACTGGGTAGGTTGCTGCCATAATTGTTTGGGTCGAGCAGATTACTGAATATCCTCCTCACGCGGTTGGTACTGCCTGTATATAGCTTGTATTCGGTGGCTACTACAAGGTTGCGGATGTTGAGGATTATTTTTTCCAGTTTTTGAAACTTGGCTGCAAAGCGTATGTTTTCGCCTTTGTCTGTTGCAGCCGAGTATAGTATAGATGGGTATATATACCGTCCGTCTTTATCCGATACACTTTGTATCATCATGCGGTAGACTTCCGTTTGTGCCTCGTGATTGGGTGCTATCTTCCCTTTGTCGGATGCAGGGTAGGGCAGTTTGCCCGATTTCAATTCTATTATACGGTCGGCTCCCCTTTTCTCGTACGATGGCTGCAAAAGGTCGAGTCGCCCCTGAAAGCCATATTTTTCGGAAAAGAAAGATGGTTCGAGGATACATTCTTCCAGTTTGAAGCCGCCGGCGGGCATATCTTCGCGCACCACGCGTTTTATATTGTTGAACTGGGTGCGTGCCTTTGCCATGAAATCCTTGAAACTGGCATTGTCGCTAATATCACTGCACGAAGCATATTCGAAAGGCATCGCTTTGAACGATTTGAGAAATACGTCGTCGAATGTCAGGTTACCTATATCTTCGGCATAAATAAGCTGGTCGAGAAAAAAGTTGGCAAGGTTTCCCAGCAAGAGGTATTGCGAATTGGCATCGGGTTCGAATTTGCGCAGAAAGTAATGGTAGTGCGACACCCCATATTGCTGGAAGCATTCGGCTATTGCCGAAGCATCTATCAGGTAATCGGGTTCGAGCACGAAACTCTTGGGTACAAGGTGTTTCTGTTCGTCTTTCTTTACATCGAGCAGGTTGAGCTGCGCGCCTATCCATAGCTGATTGATGGTGTGGTTGAAGTCGCTGTTTGCCGAAGGTACGTTGTACTTCACTTTCAGCATTTCGCCGGGATAGGTGTCCGACTGGCATTCGATCACCTCGGCGCTCTTGTCTATGTGGGTTACCTGCACCCTGATGCGGTCTATAAGGTCGGCTACCTCCACCCATTCTTCGAAAGGCTGTTTGTCTTCCTCCTCTTTGCCCTGCCCTTCCATAAAGAGGAGAAACTGTTCTACAGTATCTTTTCCTATGAGGTATTGGTTGAGGTACACTTTTTTTTTCTCGCCCCTCAAATATTGGTTGACCTTGATGCGTATGGTGTGCAGTTGCCATTCCAGCTTTTTGGGTACACCGTATTTTTGGCAAATGAATACTATACGCGAAAACAGCGACGAAAACTGCATTATTTCGCCGGCTGTGATTTCTATACATGCTTGTTCGAGTATCCGTCTGAGTCGGATATACTTTTCTTCCGTTGGAAGTGGGGCTTTATCATTGATATCTAGTTCGCTACGATAATCGGATAGTATGAAAAAGCTTTTTTCTGGCATTTGTTTTTATCGTCTGATAAGGATATCCACTTGGTTATAAAATGTAAAGAGAAGAGGATTTCCATTGTTAGATTCTCCTATAATCGTTATGTCTACATATCCTTTTTTACGTATGATATCAATAGCATCAATCATGAAATATTGAAAATCTCTATCATCGATCAAGGATTCACCATAATAATCGGGGGCAATTGTCGTAGAGTAATAATGAATATTATTATTTGCAATTAAATGGAATTTTGCTCGTCCAAGATTTGGTATGTGAGATACTTTAAGCCAAGAGCTAAGGGTCTCTATATCTAATAAATCTTCGCGTCCAGGACGAAAATCAGCAATATAAGACTCCGTTACTCTAATAGTCGTTTCGAAGTAGCCATCGTAGTCAATTCCTATTTCTGTTTCAAAATTTAGTTCTGTAGCAATCCTGTATTCGTCGTCATCGCTACACGATGAGAACGATAGTATAGCTGACAATGAGAGAGCAATAAGTAATAGTTTGTTCATAGAAATCTATATTTAATATATCGGTATTATTAAAACACAAAAATACGAATATGTTTCACATATTACAACATATTGTACTTTATTTTAAATGCGTTTTTGTTGCAAGTGTTTGTATAATAGGTTTTTGTATATCTTTATGTCATCTTCGGAAGAAAGGTTTCGCCGTCAGGTGCATACCATAGGCAATCGCCCCGTACTTCGAGCGGCATTTCCACGTTGTTGGTATATAGTGCGCCTGTGCCCAGTCCTTGTGGCAACGGGTTGCCGTATGTGGCGCACCATTGGGCGATGGCATTCAGCCCGATGTTCGATTCCAACGCCGAGGTTACCCACCAGCCTATATTTTTTTCTTCAGCCAGCTTTATCCATTCTCCTGCCCCGCTGATACCGCCGTGTAATGTGGGTTTCAGTATTATATATTGCGGGCGGATAGTATCGAGCAGCTCTTCTTTTTGTTGCGGGTCGTTCACTCCTATCAGTTCCTCGTCGAGTGCTATAGGTAGGGGTGTGGTAGCGCAAAGGCGAGCCATTTGCTGCGGGTTTCCCGCACGGATGGGTTGCTCTATGGAGTGCAGGTTGAGTTGAGACAGGCGTTGCAGCTTATCCGGGGCATCATCGGGTGCAAATGCACCATTAGCATCTGCACGCAGTGTGAGCCTGTCGGCACTGAAGTGGCTGCGTATATAGTGCAGCAGGGCGAGTTCCTGCTCGAAATCTATAGCGCCTATTTTCAGCTTTATACAGCGGAAGCCTTGTGCCAGTTTTTCTTCTATCTGGGCTAGCATATAGCTGTAGTCGCCCATCCAGATCAGCCCGTTGATAGCGATTCCTTCTTCACCTCGCGAAAAAGGCGTATCGTAGAGATTGTAACTGCCGCATTGTAGGTGGCGCATTGCTGTTTCCAGTCCGAATAGGATGGAAGGGTAGGGGCGCAGTGCTTCTTTGTCTAACGTGCCTTCCTTTTCCAGCTGGCGACAGAAGTATTGCAAGCGTTCTTCGTAATCTTCGCTATAGTCGCAGCTAAGGTCGGGTAGGGGGGCGCATTCGCCTATTCCCCATCGTTCGCCGTTACCACCGCCGGCATTGTCCGATACTACTACATACCACACCTTATGGTCGTGGTACACTCCGCGCGATGTCCCGGCAGGGCGTTTGAAGCGGAGGGTGTGGGGGATGAGGCGGGTTTTCATTGTTGGTTGACAATTGAGAATTGAAAGTTGAAAGTGAAGGATGAGAAGTCGAGAATGAAAATATTATAAAATAAAGAATAACTTTCCATTTTCAACTTTCAACTATAGCAACTGAGGTTCCCAGATAGAAATATATTCTTCTTCCTGTCCGGCTTTCCATTCTTTAAATTGTTCGTAATTCTTCACCTTGTTATCTATTACAGCCCGGTACACATCTATGCCGCGCACTTTGTCGCCTTGTTTCCAAGCTTCCCATTTCACACGCAAGATGTCGTCGCGCGACACGGGATTTATCGCCATACATATCCTATCGCTTATGCGCTCCATCATGCCGGCGTATGGCGACTCGTTTTTAATGTGGATAATGTCTATCATCCACTTACGGTCGGTATTGTCTATGTATGTCAGATGCCATTCGAGGCACATATCTTGGGCGTCGAGCAGGTTCTTGTATGTTACTTCTTTTATGCGGGGGTTCTTGCTTATTTGCGATATTACTCCAAAACTTTGTTCGATGGAGAAGTTGTCGGTATATACATGGAAGTCTATATCGAGGTTGCTCATCAGCAATCCCATTTTTACAGAGCCTATCAGGTTGCACTTGCCGCCGATCTTTTCCCATGTTTGCTGTACCTGCAATTCATCTCTTATGAGAAATGCTTTTGCGAGGTTTTTGTTTGATGTTTCTGTAATTTCATTCATTGTTTTTGGGTCAATAGTGTTTTATCTTTGTTGTGTATTAAGGCTGAGTATATAAATCTTGCTTTGGCCGTTTATGGAAATTTCGGAAATTTCTTGAAATCGGGTTTCCGTTTTTCGAGGAATGCGTGCTTACCTTCCTGTGCTTCGTCGGTGAGGTAGTAGAGCAGGGTGGCGTTGCCGGCTAGTTCTTGTATGCCAGCTTGTCCGTCGAGTTCGGCATTGAGCCCCATTTTTATCATGCGTAGTGCCATTGGGCTATGCTGCATCATTTCGTGCGCCCATTTCACGGTTTCATCTTCCAGTTGGTCGAATGGTACTACGGTGTTCACCAGCCCCATATCCAAGGCCTCCTGCGCTGAGTATTGGCGGCAAAGGAACCATATTTCGCGGGCTTTTTTCTGTCCTACCACGCGTGCGAGGTACGAAGAACCGAATCCAGCATCGAAACTGCCCACGCGAGGGCCTGTTTGTCCGAAGATGGCGTTGTCGGAGGCAATAGAAAGGTCGCAGACTACGTGCAATACGTGCCCACCGCCTATGGCATAACCATTTACCATGGCGATAACAGGTTTGGGAAGCGAGCGTATTTGTTTTTGCACTTCGAGCACTTGCAGGCGTGGCACTCCGTCTTTGTCTATGTATCCGCCTTTACCTTTCACATTTTGGTCGCCACCTGCGCAAAACGCCTTGTCGCCAGCTCCGGTGAGCACTACTACATAGATATCCTGATGGTCGTGGCAGATGCGCAAGGCATCGCTTATCTCCATTGTGGTGGTGGGTGTGAATGCGTTGCGGTAGCGCGGGCGGTTGATTGTGATGCGCGCTATGCCTTCGAAGTAGTCGAACAATATTTCTTCATATTCTTTTATTGTTTCCCAGTTTCTTGTTGCCATGATATGTTGTTAAATAATATTGATTGCATATATTTTAAGAAACAAAGATAATATTTTTTGATGCGAACAGACGAATGAAATAGCGGAGAATTTATATTCCAATATTCTTATTATGCTATTTATATTGATAATTATTTGCTAATTGAAGGGGCGGGCAGCGGTAGGGTAATATTCCTTGTTGCGGAAGGAAATACTTTTTTTTGGCCGGGATTGGGGATTACTTATTATAAATTATAGAAGAATGCCCGGAGAAAATTATTCCCCGGGCATTCCTGCTTTATTCTTTAAACCTTATTTTATTTATATAAAAAAGGTAGCGTTGCAACATGCTATATCACAGGGAAATACTTTACAAGCATATATCCCCCGAATATAAGGAACAGGAATAATGCAAGGGCGAGTACAAAAGGTTTTACCCCTGCTTCTTTAAACTTAGAAAAGCTGGTTTCTATACCCAGTGCCGTCATAGCCATCGTCAGCAGGAAAGTATCTATATAGTTGATACCGTCTACCACAGGCTGAGGTAGCAGGTGCAGCGAGTTGAAGCCTATGACTACTATAAACCAGATGGCAAACCAGGGTATCATAATCTTTGTAGCCGATGCACTGCCATTGCTGTTTGCCTGTTTCCTCCGCGAAATGAAGAACGAAAATACAAGCAGCACGGGCGCAAGGAATATCACCCTTATCATCTTTACTATGATGGCTGACGATGCTATGCTTTCGCCCATTGCATTGCCTGCCCCTACCACATGTGCCACTTCGTGTACGGTAGCCCCTGTGTATATCGCCCATTGCTGAGGCGTGAGGTCGAAAAAGTTTGCGCGGAACATTACAGGGTAGAGAAACATGGAGATAGTGCCGAATATGACAACTGTGGATACTGCCACTGCCGTCTTGTAAGGCTTGTTGTTCAATACAGGCTCGGCACCCAGTACAGCCGCCGCCCCGCAAATGGCACTACCTGTTGCCGTAAGTAGCGACAGTTCTTCGTCCATCTTCAATAGTTTGCCTATCAGCAGGCCGAGCAGTATGGTAGCTGTTATTACGATGATGTCTATTATCACGGCAGTCGCCCCGATGTTGATAACATGCTGAAACGTAAGGCGAAATCCGTAAAGTATGATGGCAAGCCTTAGTATTTTTTTTGCTGAGAAAGTGATTCCCGGCCACCATTCATGCGGTGTGTATTTCCTCAGCGTATTGCCGTATATCATCCCTAGTATAATACCTACTATCAGAGGGCTGAAAGATAAATATCTTACGGCTTCTGTTTCGGCTATCAGGGTAGCTATCAGGGCAAAGAGGGCAACAAAAAGTATTCCGAATATAAAGGGTTTGTTTATTTTTTTCATTTTTTTTCGATTATTATTCTGCCGGAAAGGAAAAATCTCTCATGTAAACAAGCATTGTGCTGTATAAGTTTACTCCCCGGATGATTATTTTTTTAGATTATAGTAATACTCCTTAAAAGCTTTCTTGCTAATTTCCATATCTGTCTTTACTTCTAGTATGACCGGCTTGTCCATTCCTACGTCGACAAACAAAGTCAGAGCCTCTTCCAATCCTTCTTTGTCGCTTGCTTCCATATAACGGAAATCGGCAGCCTCGGCCCATCCCCGTGCATCGGTATGGTGTGTGGCGGCTACATATTGGCGTAGCGATGGCGCTTTACCCAATCCCGGCAACAGGTGGAAGATACCGCCGCCTCCGTTGTTTATCAACAGGATGCGCAGGTTCTTGATATGGCTGATATTCCACAGCGAGTTTAGCCCGTAGAAAAAGCTGAGGTCGCCTATCATCAGGTAGGTTATCCCCTCATACACTGCTGCAAAGCCTATGGCAGAAGGCAGCGAACTTTCGATGCCGTTTGTGCCACGGTTGCAAAACACGCTGAGAGTAGGGTCTTGCCTGTAAAGCTGTACGTTGCGCACGGTGGAACTGTTGGCAAGATGAAGCATGGAGTTTTCCGGCAAGTGCTTCAAGAAGCAGCCTACTGCCTGAATGTCGGAAAACGGGGTGTTGTCGCCCGGTTCTTCTATTCCTTGCGAAGCTTCCATCCACAAGCTTTTATATGGCTTCTCTTTTTCTCCGGCGGTATTATTGTATAGTTTTTCGAGAAAATCTATATGGTTGCTTTCTATCAGGTCGGTCAGCGATTGGAAAATATCCGCCACTTCGCCCGATGGACTGATATGCCAATGATGTGCAGGGTGGTTTGCCCGCAGGAATTGTTTCAGCCGCTTGGATACGATGTGTCCGCCCAGTGTGATTACCAGATCGGGTACAAAATTGGCTTTCTCCTCATCGGATATGGCATAGAGCCACGCATCGAAGTTGGATACGAAGTGTGGCGAAACACAGTTCGCAAGATATTCGGTAAGCACTACGCAATCGCTTTTTTGTGCCAGGTTTTCTAAAGCTCTGAGCAGTTCGGGCGATTTTGTGTGCTGTCCTACTATAATCATCTTTTTGCCCGGCTGCTGCCACGTTTCGGCAAAAGGCTTAATGTCTACCGTTTTGCCGACAGGGGCAAAGTGTATCTTTCGGGCTTCGGGCAGTTGCTCTACAGAATAATCGAACAGCGGTTCGCTAATCGGGATGTTGATATGTACAGGCCCACAGGCGTTTTGTGTGCAGGCTATCAGGGCTTCGTTTATCAGGCGGTTGCAAAGCCAGAGGTCATTGGAGTCTTTCACTTCGGGCAGGTTGACCGATTTCTTCGACATTGTGCCGAAAGCTCCCGGCTGAGGAATGGTTTGCCCGTCCATTTGCCCTATCCATTCGGGCGAACGGTCGGCAGAGATCACCACTAGCGGCAACTGCTGGTAGTAGGCTTCTGCTACGGCAGGGGCAAGGTTGAGAACGGCGGTTCCCGACGTGCAGCAGACAGCAGCAGGTTGCTCCGTACATTGTATAATGCCCAGTGCATAGAAAGCGGCAGAGCGTTCATCTACTACCACATGGCAGGAGAATGCCTCATCTGCCGAAAAGCTTTGTAGCAAAGGGGCGTTGCGCGATCCGGGCGATAGTACAATGTGGCGTATGCCATATTGCTTCGCTAATGCTACTGTTTGAAGTACGTTTTGTTTTATAGAATAAGACATAATATCAAGAGCCCCCTCAATCCTCCGTAGGGGGACTCACAGAGAGGGTATTTATTCATAATTTATAACTCATAATTCATAATTTCTTCTGTTTTCGTGGCTTCGCTTTAAGCCTCGGGGAGATTGGAGGGGCTTGGGATTTAAGGGGCCACTATTTTCCTTATCGTCTGCAACTTATTCTCTGTTTCCTCCCATTCCTTTTCCAGCCCGGAAGTAGGCAGTATTCCTCCGCCGGCGTATAGCCGCAATATATCGCTGCCTATCTGCATGCAGCGCAGGTTGACATATAACCTGCTGCCACCATCCATGCCGAGAGAACCTACAAATCCTGAATAATAGCGGCGGTCGTACGATTCATTTTCATTTATAAATGCAAAAGCTTCCTCTTTGGGAAACCCGCAAACAGCCGGGCTTGGGTGCAACAAGTGCAGTAGGTCGCCTATGCGATGCCCATCCTTTAGGCGAAACGAGAACTTGGTTTTCAGGTGTTCCACATATCCAGCCTGTGCGGTAAATGTGTCTGATGTTTGCATATCGCAGCCTATTGCACTTATCTGCTGCTGCATATAGTCTACTACTATCTGTTGTTCTTCCAGATTTTTATCGTCCCAATCGCCGCTGCCGGCTTGCTTTGTACCTGCCAGAGCCACGGTTTTATACGTGTCGCCGTGTTGTGCAACCAGCAGTTCGGGCGATATGCCCATCCATGCTCCTGTTTCGGGTGTGTTGCTCAGGAATACGAAGTTGGCGGGATACTTGTCGCAGGCAGTGCGGAAGGCGTTGCCTGCCGAGAAATTCTCCTCTTTCGGTGTGTCGTAAGTCCGCGAGAGTACCAGCTTGCGCAACCGGCCCGATTTCAGTGCATTATGGAATTTAGTATATATATATTTATATTCTTCGAAAGTGCCTAATGACGGCTGTCCGCCGATGTTGCGGTATGATGCTGACGGACTGAAATGCGTATTTTGCAGGAAGTGGAAAACGGCTTCCTCTCCTTTTTCATTCACTTCGGGGCGAATAATAACAGCCGGGCTATTCTCCGTAAGGCGGAAAGGGGCTACGACAAACCCGCTGTGGGAGTTCAAATCGGTGAGGCTACTTACTTTCGCAACGTCTGCCGAGGTTTGTACTACCAACTGTATTTGCTGCTGCCATGCCGGGCGATAGACGGCAAAGCGTATATTATTTTCAATAAGATGGTCGAAAATCCGGTAATCGAAATCTTGATTTTGTTCCATTTCTTTTAGAGTCTGTTTTAATTTTACAGCAAATCTTTTATTCTTCGGCAAAATAGCCGGTATTATGGTGCAAAAGTACAAAATAGAATATTCTTTCGGGGTGTTTTTCCTATTTATATTTTACAATAAGACATAGGGCTGGAAGAATAAAAGGCGTTTCAGAATTGCACTTCTTTAGCCGGAAATTACCTATCTTTATATATTGTAACTTTTTATAGCGAAACTTGGTAAGATAGAGGACAATGGCACAGGTATCAAACTTTTTGGGGAAACTATGGCAGGCTCTAACCGGAGGGCGGAAAAAAGGAACGCAGGCAACCAGCGTTTACTTCATATCGGGTATGTGCTACAATTGCACAGTGTTTGACTCACTTATATTGCCCAAAGGCTTCGAAAAGAAATACATAGAATGGTATATCCCGCAGGGCGACGAAACGTTGGAGCAATACGCCCGCGCTATAGCAAAGGATATAGATACAAACAGTCCTTTTGTGCTTGTCGGTTATTCGTTTGGCGGGGTCATCGTGCAGGAAATGAACCGTTTTCTCAGTCCGCAGAAGAATATCCTTATCTCTTCGTTCAAGGCGGTGGACGAAAAACCCATGTTGTTCCGTGCCGTCAAGCGTGCGCACCTTACGGGTATGATTCCCGACAGGATGTATTTGTCTACCGAGTTTATAACCGATGTTTTCAACCGCTTGGTGTATAATTTGCCTACCGAAGAACTGGCTCAGTATATGACCGTTACCGACCCGCGATATGTGAAATGGGCGGTACGTCAGATTACCGAATGGATACCCGAAGCGAATAGCAGCAACCTTTACCATATACATGGCACAGCCGACCAGATTTTTCCTTACGAACTTATCCGCAACGCCTTTCCTGTAGAGGATGGCGATCACCTCATGGTAGCGCGTAAGGCGCAGGTGGTGAGTTCGATACTGAACAGTATATTGCTGATGAGATAGGTGGTGTGAGTGTTAATGTGCTATGAAAACAATATAATTAGATAAATATTTTGTTTTTTTGTTTTTTATAAAAAGAACTTTAACTCATAACACTAGAAAAATGAACAAACTACTATTTGTATTTATTACAGTATTCTTGTCAGTCAACCTATCGGGACAGGATATCAAAGACAAATCAATTTCTCTCGACCTGAAGCAAATACCGGGTATTTTGAATCCCTTGACAAAGGAAAACAAAATAAAGTATGTCGTTCCGGAAAAACTTCAATACTGGAAATCGGGTACGATGTATATCAATAATTATCTGGGCGACATTCCGGCAAAGCAGGAAAGAGGGGATAAGCCTGTCGATTATACTTTCGAATTGGTGACTTCCGGCTTCGATTTTTTAGGTGACAGTGGCCCTGTAGCCTTCGAAGGGGGTACGAAGGTCATCGAGATAACATATTCCTATCCTTGTCAGTTGCAGGTGAAAGATGCGTCGGGAAACATAGTAAAGACATTTATAGTAGACGATGGAAGCAAAGAACATAAGACTACTTACCATCCCGATTTTTTCAGTACCAATAATTTTATGGGGGTGGCTATGGAAAATAAGCCGACAAAAGGTTTTAGCATGGCAAATGATAAACTTCTCGAAAAATATGAGAAAGAGAAAGAAGATATTTTTGCGCGTGCCGAGTTCAACAAACTGAGGGAATATGCGTACGCTTGCAGCGATTTTATCCCTTTGGCTTACGGCGAGGTAAAGACATCGAAACCGAATGTAATGACCATTGAGAAGAAATACAAGGAAAAATTTCCGGAACTGGATTCTTCGATAGAAAAACTGACTGTTGCCATTGAGACTGTATATACCGGAAAATATGATGACAACCTGAAATCGGAATTTAATTCGCTGGGCGACTATTTTGCCTCTCAGTACAATGAAAGTTCTTCTAAGCAAATGAGAAAAATATGCTCCTATAATGCCGCTATGGCTTATGCGATGGGAAGTAGTTTCGATAAAGCTTATCAACAGTACGGGGTAGCTGAGGATTTGTTTGGTATATTTTCTGGTTCTACCGGGGCATTTGAAAATATCTTCGACAAGATGCTTTCTGTAGATTTTCTCAGAAATACGAAAGATGCAGATGTGGTGATGCTGGGCGAGTTGCCAACAATAGCGTATAGGAAAAATGAGGTGAGGCGTGCCGAAAATGATAAGATAAATGCTGCGATAGCAGCAAGGCTTGCTGAGAATATTGTTAAAAAACAGGGCTATGTGATAACTAAAGACGGAGAGCGGATAGATGGGGTTATATCTGTGAAATTTGTGGAAACCCCTAAAGAAGCAAAATCGAATATAATGGATATGAGCTTGGGTAAAGTTGTAGATTTCGAAAACTCCGAAGCCAAACTTTATAAGAAATATAAAATGGGCGATATCCGTTGCTTTGTAGTAGGAGATGCCCGCTACGATGTGGTAAAAGAAAATGATGGAGCCGGGGCGAAAGTGTTGAGTGTAGTGCTCACCGGAAGCAAAGGCGACAAGCAATTCGTGAAAAGAATAGGTACGGCCGGTAAATATGTAGCATATTACAGTCCAATGTACGAATATTACCTCATTGCCCTTGTCGACGACGAAAGTCAGAATGAGTATATCGGATACAGCCTGAGCAAGTTAAGGGGTAACGGTAAAGATGCGAAAGAATTTATAGGCGATTGCCCTGCTTTAGTTGAAAAAATCGGCAAAAAGGAAATCTCGAACACGCAAGAGGGAGCTATAGAGGTAATAACATTATTGGCGAAATGTAAAAAGTAAAATTAAAAAAGGCTTTAAATAAAACAATCAGGACAAACGCATGAAGTTTATCCAAACTCAATTCTGAGTTTTGTAGGGGCGAATTATCATTCGCCCGGAATAGAAAAAAATCTGCGGGCGAATGATAATTCGCCCCTACGGTAGTCAAAACTGGAATATCATTTTTTCATGAGTTTGCCCTGGTAAAACAATATAGGGACGCAGAATATGAAGAAAGTTTTTGTAAGCGGGTGTTACGATATGCTTCATAGTGGACATGTAGCCTTTTTCGAAGAGGCGGCAGGCTATGGCGAATTGTATGTCGGCATCGGTTCGGATAAGACCATCGGCGAACTCAAAGCCCGTAAAACCTTCAACAACGAACAGGAACGCCTCTATATGGTAAAAGCCCTGAAGTGCGTGAAAGACGCTTGGATAAACAGTGGGGGAGGTTTACTGGACTTCGATGAGGATATCCGGCATTTGCAACCCGATATTTTCTTCGTAAACAGCGACGGGCACAGTACCCTCAAAGAAAACCTTTGTCGGGAATTGGGCATAGAATATATCGTAAGCAAGCGTGTGCCGCACGAAGGCTTGCCTGTTCGCTCTACTACCGCCCTGCGCGAAGAATGCCGCATCCCATACCGCATAGACCTGGCGGGCGGGTGGCTCGACCAACCCCCGGTGAGTAGCTTGTGCCCGGGTGCGGTGCTGACCATCTCGATAGAACCCGATTACGAGTTTAACGACCGTAGCGGTATGTCGACCAGTTCGCGAAAAAAGGCGATAGAGCTCTGGCAAGTAGATATCCCTACAGGCGACAAGGTGCAGTTGGCGAGAACACTTTTCTGCTACGAAAATCCTCCCGGAACAAGGTATATAAGCGGCTCGCAAGATTCGCTGGGGATCGTTATGCCGGGGCTTAACAAACTGTTTTACGAAGGCGATTTCTGGCCTTCGTATATCGAGAGCATTACCGACGATAGCCTCCTCAACTGGATAGAAGAGCGTTTGTGGCTTGTGCCGCTATATCCCCGCCACGATGATTACGATGTGCTGTCGCAAACCGATATTACTGCTGCCAACGCCCGCCAACTGAGCGATGCTGCCAATGAGTGTTGGGATGCCTTGAAGAATAAGGATGTAGAAAGCTTTGGCAATGCCCTGAGGAGAAGCTTCGAAGCACAGATAAAGATGTATCCGCATATGGTAGACAGCAATATATACGATGTGCTGAACCAATACAAAGACAAGGCTCTGGGATGGAAACTGAGCGGGGCAGGTGGTGGCGGCTATCTTATTTTCGTGAGCGAAACCCCGATAGAAAACGCTATACAGGTACGCATACGCAGGGAACAGTAAGATTCCTTTGCGGTATTTGTGTCAAATAGAACAGGCGCGGTGTAATTGCCGCGCCTGTTTTGTGTTTTATAGAAGAAAAACAAAAATTAAACTAATTGGCAAGCATCAATCTCTCACTCAGATTTGTCACATCCGAACACCGATATGCTGAATTTTCTCTTCAGAAGAAAAAGTCATCACTTTTCTCAAAATAATTCCTTAAAAACTGCATTTTTTCCTTTCCTCGTTATCTATACCGTAAAAAGGAAAAAGCTATGGATTTACCAATTTTCAACTGTATCATCGACGACAACGAAGACGACACCACCGGCATCCTTGCCATGTCGTTTGTCGATTGTCCCGCCAACGAAGCCGACTTCGTTGCGCTCAGGCAGCAATCGCAACAAAACCTGCATCTCAGCCGCGACTCTCAAAAACAGATTTTAACAGGCGTAGTGCTGAAACCCGATCAGCTTATCTATCGTCACAGCCCGCAAACGGGCGACTATTACATTAAGTTCCCGGCCGAACAGATAGAAAAGATTGCACACAAAATGATGCGCACCGGTATTGCCCTCCATTCTACCACCCATCAGCACCAGACCCCACTCGAAGGCAATTATCTGGCTGAGCTGTGGATAGTAGAAGACCCCGAAAATGATAAATCGAAAGCCCTTGGTTTCGAAAGCCTTCCCAAAGGAACCCTGATGTGTAGCTACAAGGTATCCGACAATGAGTATTGGCAAAAAGAAGTGATGACCGGCAATGTCAAAGGCTTCTCTTTGGAAGGTTTTTTCAACCAGCAACCCGATGTTTCCCACATTAAAAACAAAAAGAATGTAAGAATGAACAAAAAGAAACCTAAACAAACCCTGCTCAGGCGCATTGCCCGTATGCTTCTCGATATAGAAAGCGTACAAAAAAGCGATGCAACGGCAAGCGGTACGCCCTATGTGGTCTTCATCCTTGCCGATGGCAGCGAAGCCTATGTAGATCAGGATGGTTTTGCCACCCTCGATGGCGAACAGATGCCGGCCGGAGAGCACAAGCTGGCAAACGGCAACCTGCTGGCGATAGACGAAGAGGGGCAGTTTGTAGAAACCCGCGAACAGTCGCAAGACAAGACCCGGCCTGCCGAAGCCACAGCCCCCGAAACACTTAGGCGTAAGCCAATAAAACAAAAGCTGTCCGATTTTGATCCGAAGACTTCCGAAGCCCTCAAGGCTAAGATTGCAGCTATGCAGCAGACCATCGACGAACTTACAAAATCGCTCGAAGAAGCGCAGTCCTTGCTTGAAGATACAAAGGGACAGGTAGAGGAAATGCGCCGCAAAACACCGTCGGCACAGCCCGCAATGCATCTCTCCGGCAGTAAAAGCGTTTCGGGTATGACTACCGCCGAGCGTCTGGCTGCCGCTCTCAACCAGAGTATCAGCCGCAGGAAGTAAATCAATTAGCGAATTCGAATATTAGCTGATCTGCTAATTTTCAAATCATTAAATCAATTTAATTATGGCAAACAATATGTACGACATTTCATCATTAACCTACCAGCCATCGTCTAATATGGACTGGTTTACAAAAGCCGTATTTGGCGGTAAACTGATAGAAAAGGGTAAGATAACCCCCATTATCGGCGTAAAAGAATCGACTCAGCTCAACCTTATCGACCTTGCCGGCAACATCCTGCAAGCCGATTCGCGCGATTGCTCGTGGACGCCTCAGCAAATGGCTAAGCTCAGCGAAAAAGAACTGAAAGTAAAGACCTACAAAATCAACCTCGAACAATGTCTCGACGACCTTGAGCGCAAACGTACCATCTGGATGATGGGGCCCGGCGCAAAGAATCAGGAATTGCCCGACACGCTCGAAGAGGCTACAATGGCTCTCCTTGCAAGCGAACTGAGCAGCGAGATAGAAACTAAGATTTTCAAGGGTGACAGTTCTGCCGATGCCAACGATTTCGATGGCGTTACCAAAGTGCTTGCCGACAGTGCCGAAGCCATTAAGGTAAACGGTGTAACCCTTACTAAAGATAATGTATTAGGCGAAATAGAAGCTGCTTTCTCATTTTTGCCCGAAGATGTAGCTGCAGTAGGGCTCGAAAAAGAAAGCCTCAATATCTACGTTTCGTATGCTACATTGATGAAGGTGAAAATCGCTCTGGGGGGCGTGTTTGGTACAAATGTGGTGGTAAACCCCAACTTCATAGTAGAAAACGATGTGGTGAAATATCTTGGTGCAGAAATAGTTCCGGTGAAAGGTATCGGCGACAACGATATGGTGATAGCCGAAGCCTCTAACTTCCTGTTGGGCACAGACCTGCTGAGCGACCTAGAGGAAATCCGTCTCGGGCAGATGGCTGCTCCTTACGACAACAAGATATTCATCGATGGGCGTTTGCGTCTGGGTTTCGTCATTCCGTTCGAAGACGAGGTAGTGTTTTATAGCCCGAATAACTAATCCGATAAGCAAATTCGGGAATTAGTAAATGTAAAAATTATATATCATTTGCTAATATGCTAATTTTCAAATCAATTAATTAAAAAAAAGAAACTATGTCAGGATGTAAATTAACTTCGAAAATCACAAAAGACAATTGTCAGTATTCAGTAGCAGGCGTAAAAGCCATTTATCTGTTCAACTACGACTCCGAAAACAAATGCACGCTCGATGCCGACGGTGCTGTAGAAACTATCACTCTTGCCGACAATACATTGAAGGCTTATAAAATAGACTTTGTAGACAATACGGCATCCTTCTCCGACGAGTTGGCTGTAAACGGCAATGGCGGTAAGTACCGTACGCACACCGTCAACTTCACCATCGACAATTACAACTATGCCTTGCTCAATCAGGGCGATGCGCTGAGCCTCGGCAGGTTTACAGTAGTGGTGGTCGACAAGTCGAATAGGGCTATCATACTTGGTCGCAACAACGGGCTTGCAGCCACAGCCTTCAACTATGCTTCGGGCGCAGCAGAAGCCGATGCTACAGGTTGGACTGTGACTATGGCCGGCACGGAAATAGAGATTGCCCGTTTGCTTGCCAGCGAAAGTGTGGTAACTGCTATTACAGAGTAGCGATAATCCGGGCTATTCTCTCCTAATCTTCCGGAAGGAGGATTAGGGTACAACCTGTGAGTAAAAAAAGATAATTACTAACAAATACCCTCTTTATAAGTCCCCCTTTTTTGGGGGATTTAGGGGGCTGGTTTAACAACTATGACTTGTAAATTACTGCAAAATATAAAACACGGCTGCCAGTACACACCCGGGGGAATCCGTTCGCTTTTCCTTTTGGATATCGACGATTTCGTCTCCTACGTTTTCCGCAGCGATGGGCTGTACAGCGAAGGCTATGCCGAGAAGATTGTCGCCTTGTCGCAATATACCGAGATAAGCACAGTAGATGAGAGCAACTTTACCGAAAATTACGACAATGGCATCTACAAACAGCAGTTGACCACCTTTGTCCGTTCACTCGATGGAGATAAGCTATCTGCATTGCTTACAGCCCGTTCGCATAAATATCTCGTGACCTTTGCCACTATGCAGGGACGTGTGTTTTCGTTTGGCTCCGATGGTGGGGCGTCGCTTTCCTTCAACCAGCAATCGGGACAGACGGGTGATACATCGGGCTATAGCATTTCCATAACCAAAAACTCTTTACTCCCACTTATCGAAGTGAGTAAGGATACCAAAAGCTTTGCTCCTCAGTGGATTCTCGACAATGGTGTGTGGAACGACGGCGGATTGTGGACATACGATGGAGTTTGGAAAACGATTTAACAAAGAAAACAATTATTATATGGCAAAAATATATATTGATAAAGTACAACTTGGCGATAGCGGAGAGTTGTCGCGCGACAAGATAAACGAGAACTTCGACCGGATGAACGATTCGGTGGATTCATCGTACAAGACTGTGCAGAAATATGCCGGAAAGATTGCCGAAAAGGTGACTGATGTATCGGGGAAAATTGAAGGGTTGGAGCGATTCAAAGGCTATTTCGAAAATGAAAACCTATTGAAAAGCGCTTATCCTGAGCCCAAAGTTGGAGATTATGCTTACGTCGGTTCTCCTTTTCCCGGTACGGTATGGATATGCAGGGCAAAAGGGAGGTGGGATGCCGGTGGATACACACCTAAGCAACCTGTAATAGAGTTGAATGGTTATGCTAAAAAGGATCAGCTTTGGGCTGCGGATGTATTCGACAGGCGGTATTCGCTGAATGGTGATTTTGGCGATTGGAAGTCGACAGACAATTGTGAGATTTATGGCGACTGGCAAAATGAAGGTTGCCTTATTCTTTCAGCAAATGAAGGGGACGGTATTAGCATGTCGGACACGATACTTAGCAACAACCCCACATGGGTGATGTTTGAAGTGAGAGGCGATGGAGATAACGGATGTTGGCTGTTGTCCAACGGGTTGAACAATTCGGTAGAGGTTCGCCCTCAGGACGATTGGCGCACAGTATTTTTTCATTTCGAAGAGGTGGGAAAGTTTTCATTGTTGAAGCAAAGCGGAGGCGAATTGTTTATCCGTAACTTTTATTACGGACAGAGGGGTAACTGGGGATATGGCTACATAGGAAAGAGAAGCGAAAATGCATTTTCAGACCTTGAGGACGTGGAAATAAGTAATCCTAAGGATAATGACATTACTGTGTTTAGTGGTGGTAAATGGATGAATAGGAGTTTTTTGCGGATGATGGAAAACTTTGGCTTCGAAGTTACCGCTCTCAATTATTTTATCGACAATCTCTCATCATTGGGAGTACAGACAGATGCAACCATTTTGAAAGAGGGCTTTAAGCAACTAAACCCTTTTATTCTTGCAAATGCAGAGGCTGTACTTTTTCCCGGAGCATATAACCCCGGATTGCTATATGGTATGAATCCACGTACCGGAGCTCTGTCGCAATTTTCATTTAGCCGAGCTACAGGTGCAACCGTGTTCGATAAGAATTTGGATATGCAGATGGTAGAAGCTGATATGCCGCGTATAGATTTTGGTAATTACAACCGTGAATATCTATCGGGCGACTATTGGCAAATAAATGAAAATATACAAGGGTATTACGATAAAACCGGTGTATTTATCCCAAGTGAAAATATAAAATCTATTATAATAGAGGATGTGAACAAAGGGGATAAATTTGCTGTGAAAAATTTGAGTACGGGAGGAAGACAGGTCGGTATATTAGGTTTTAAGACCGATGGTACGTTTATAGACTTAAATAGCGTTGGCAATAATTATGAAGATTTGAACCAAGTTGTGAGTATTATTGAGGGTTTCTTTACTGTACCCGAAGGTATTTACAAAATAGCAATATCTACGAACGTTGGAGGCTCTTTCCAATCATACCCTTACTACTGCTACAAATTTAAAGATGCGTTAGGTACTGCAAAAATCCTTATAGAAAAAGAAGCAACCAATCTTGCAGACTATAGCACAATATCGGATAAACCTACTGGAATCTATGGCACGTATATCAAGGAAATAGGCACGCTTAATTGGTTTAACTTTATCCTTAATGGGGTGAGATACCCCATTATAACAGACCCCAAAACATACTATATGTACAGGGGCTTTTCAGATTGGAATGTAGGGGATGTGTATAGATATTCGGTATATACTAAATTGGAGAATAACGAGAAACCTAAAATTCTTAATATTCAAAATATAAATTATGATGCAGGTTGGAACTTTGGTGGTGGGTCTGCCCGTAATAATTCCCCTGTTACAGATAATCTGAAAGATAATATCTACCGGATAGGTAATAATATCAATGTTGTTACTACCCCAATCAATACAGGTCTTATGAAATATGGCAGTAATCGTCAACTTTCCGACATGTTAATATCAGGTGTACAGATAGAAAAAGGTGGTATTTCGACATCTTATATTCCTACGACCGATAGTCAGGTTACCCGTGCAGCCGACCTTTTATCTTACACTTTAACAAACCCGTGCTCCATCTATCTGAAAACGACCAAACAAAACGTCGTCCTCGAAAAGCCTGCCGGCACATGGAATATTCACGAAGACCTCGACAATGAAGGCATTCTGCAACTCGCAGTATTCGACCGCATTATTATTCGTGCAAAGAGAGAGAAGAACTCGACAATGTAATCAGTTTTAAAGGCAACTACTACGAAGACAGGGATATACTGATAGACGTAGTAGGCAAGGTAAACCTCAATCCCCCGATATTGCTCGAAGAAGGCGAAGAAGATACCCGCGAACCCTTATGGTCCGATTTCCTTTTCAATGTGATATTCAAAACAGAAAAGAAAGCCGGGCTGTTCGAAGCATTCAGCCACGAAACACCAAAGACACCATATCGCAAATTCCTGTAAAACGATAAAGCCTATGGAACGTATATTAGAAAAATTGTCGTGGCTGGGCAATGTACAGGCATTGCTCGTAAGCCTGTTTGGAATGGCGGCGGCGTATTTCGACAGCACCATCACATTTATGTATGCGCTGTTTGCAGCATTCGCATTTAATATACTTGCCGGAATGCGCGCCGATGATGTGAGCCTCTCGCGTTGGAAGAATTTTAAGAAAAAGAAGTTTAAAGACAGCCTTATCGAACTATTCATTATTGTTGGTATTACCTATATACTGAAAGGTATAATGGATCTGATGGTTCACAACGAGAAGAGTGTGTATGCCGTGCAGGTGCTTACGTGGATAGCTCTCTATTATTATCTGCGCAACGGACTTCGCAACCTCTCTAAAGCCTATCCTGCCCATTTGTGGATAAAAGCTGTATATCATTTGGTTAGCTTCCAGTTTGCGCAGATGATGCCCGAAAGCGTCAGGCAGGCAATAAACCGCACAAAAGAGGAAACAGAAAAAGATGAGGAAGATAAATAAAATAATCATTCATTGCTCGGCTACCCGCCAAGGCGAACATTTCACCACCGATGATATAGACCGTTGGCATCGTGCGCGCGGTTTCCGCAAGATTGGCTACCATTTTGTTGTCTATCTTGATGGTAGTGTGCATCCGGGGCGAATGCTCGAAGAGGTAGGAGCGCATACTGTAGGTCATAATACCTATTCTGTAGGTATATGCTACATCGGCGGAACAGATGCCGAGGGCAATCCCAAAGATACACGTACCGACGAGCAGAAGATAGCCTTGAGGGCGATCGTAGAAACTTTACGTTCTGCTTTTCCCAATGCTGCTGTACATGGGCATTGCGAGTTTGCAGCAAAAGCCTGCCCGAGTTTCGATGTAAAGAAAGAATTTGAGAATCAATAATCTAATAAATAAAAAATTATGCTGACAATCACAACCAATACAAAGAGCATCTCGTTCGAAAAGGACGGGCAAACCTACCAACGTGCCTACAATTCGATAGAATACAATATTGCAGGCGATACGGCCGTATTTCTGCAAGGAAGCAGCAAATCGGTCTTGTTTTCCGAAAAGATAGGAAATATTTCAGTCAACACACAACCCGTCAACGCAGGAAATGTAAACGAAATACTCAGCGAGGCTCTTTTTGTCTAGGGGTTCGAGGTTGATAAGAAGGTTTTCGGATAAGATGCAAAAGATAGGGGTGCGTGTAAACGAACCCCTTGTCAATGAATTATACGACAACCTCGAACCCCATATAAAGAAAAAAGCCAGTGTAATATTGCTGCCTGCTGCCACATCGCAAGGGGTAGTATATGCAATGGATAACAGGAATGGTTCTGCTGTACCGCTCGATTTTTCGCGTATGTCGGATGCTACTTGTTTCGATAGCAATCTCAAGATGCATCAGGTAAGTAAAGATGTGCCGCGTGTAGACTTTATTAACTATGGTAGCAAGGCAAAGATACTGGTAGAAAAAGAAGCGGTAAATATTATTCGTTACTCACAAGATTTCTCGCAATGGTTAGATTTTGGCACAAGCCACGAACTATCAGAGGATACCATACTTGGTATGCCTGCATATAAAGTGACCAAAGCAGAATCAGGGTTGTACAAATGGATATATCATCCTGCTATTAATCTAGGAACAGATTTCAGCACTAGTACGTATTTAAAGAATATAGATACTACTAGTGGTTTAGGATATGCGGTTTATACTCCGGTATCAGCAACCATTAAATCCCGTATTCTATTTGGAAATGGGGAGATAGTGAATTATGCGGTTCGGTTTGCTGACAATAAACCTATGGTTACAGCTTTTACGGTCACTGGCAACACAGGGAATTCTTTGCGTCCCGTATTATCATTGGATTCAATCAATTCAACTGCGGTCAATACATCATTGCTTATATCAGCTATGCAAACCGAATCATCTGCAAACCCGACTTCCTACATTCCGACCAATGGCAGCCAGGCAACCCGCTCGAAGGAATACCTGTCTATCAACCTCAGGCAAAATGCCCGGATAGAAATAAAAACGACCAAACAAGACATTGTTATCTATCGCGAAGCTGGGATTTTCAATGTAGAAGAATTGTTGAATAATGAGGGCATATTACATCTGGCTATCTTCTATTTTTCCGACGAAGGCTATTGGAACGACATCCTTAAAACTTTTATTAATAAGGTGAAAGAGGATGGAGGTATTGTTGATAGTTCTATTTTCGATTCTTATCTGAATCTTACAGAAAAAGAAAGAAGCAAAGAGATCGTTTTAATTCCGGGAGCTTATAAAGCAGGCGTTATATATGCTATTTCTTTTAAGGATGGTGAAGTCGGTTGTGTGAAACTGGACTTTGACAGGACTACATCTGCCACATATTTTGATAGCAAATTAGATATGGATATCGCTGATCGAAATATTCCTCGCATAGATTATGGTAATTATTCTAACCAAGCGAAGATATTAGTGGAGAAAGAAGCTACAAACTTTGCAAAGAGCAGCGATTTTTCTATAAAAAGGTTATGGGGCGAAAATGCAACCGTTGACCAGATAGGTATAAACTGGTTCGAATTTGTAAAATATGCAGGTCGGTTTGTTCATAACGATACACGAGCGAGCTCAATATATCAGCCATTTGCACACGATTCGCCTAATCATGCTGATTTAGTGTTTTCGTGTTTTATCAAAAGAGAAGATAACGAAAAGCCTGTTCTTGGAATCTCTAATATTTTGTATGATGGAGCGACTATTTCACCTAAAAAAACTTATGTACATCATCATTTGAGAGATAATATTTATCAGGTACAGGCTTTCGACCTTACATGGAATTGGGTGGTTGGCTTTTCTAAAAACATACAACATAGCCGCAATACATTAATCGCTACAGGCTTTCAGTTTGAATATAAAGATGATGTTACATCTTATATTCCTACAGGCAACAATCAGGCTACGCGTTCTGCCGAATCATTATCAATCAATTTGGATGTAGACAGCAAAATCTATATAAGAACAACACAAAACGAATTAAACCTTTATGGTGCTGCTAATACCCGGTTTAATATCGACGAGTGTGTTTCAAATGATGGAATATTGTATATGAGTGTCGTTCCTATGCAAGAGTCAGATTATACGGAAACTGCACGATTGAATCTGTTTAAGCATAGGGTTGTTTCAGAAGGTGGAGTTTATAATTCAGTATTCGAAGATGTCTGGAGCTAATAATAAAATGAATGCAATGATGAAAAAGGCTTATAGAATACATGTTGCAGCCATTGTTGCAGTAGTGCTGATTGTCTTTTTCCTTATATTCTCAGGATGCAAGGCGAAGGCTATATATGTGCCGGTAGAAACAGTAAAAACAGAATACAGGGATACTTTTCGCCGCGATTCGGTATATCTCCACGACTCGGTATTGGTAAAGATGAGAGGCGATACCGTATGGGTAGAAAAGTACAAATACCTCTACCACGACAAGCTGAGGACAGACTCCGTTTATCTGTCCGATACCATCCGTATCCCTTATCCCGTAGATGTGGAAAAAGAAGTGAACAGGCTCTCGTCGTTCCAGTCGTTTCAAATATGGTGCGGCCGCATCGTGCTGCTCATCTTGCTGGGCTGGTTTTCTGTAAAATGGATCCGCACAAAACTCTGATTATAAAGTCCCTCCGCTCGCGTTTGGCAGGGGGACTTTTATTTTATATATAGTTTCTGCTATTTTCTCTTACAGGCCGTTATACTCGTGTACCATCAGCTTGTAAAACCTGCTTATCTCATTATATATCTGTTTCAGGTGGCGGTTGCGGGCATCCTCTACAGTTTCTTTGTAAACATGGTCTATATCCGTTATTTCCTTGGCCGGGTCGAGATATTCGAGGAATTTGTCGGCATTGCTCGCCGTTTCGCCAACATATTCATAGAAGCGGTTGAAGCGGTCTTCACTGTTTCCGTTGGTTTTCATCGAGGCCTTCATAGCGGGTGTCGCCACCTTGTCTTTCTCCAGCGATTTGCGTATGGTGGCCACATCTGCTTTTATTGCTTCGGCATCAGGCTTGTCGTCGCGGCATTTAGCCATCATTTGCGATACTGCGCTCAGGTTTTTCTTCATAGGTATAATCACCGAAGCCAGCGGATGCGATTTTAGCACGACCAATTCGGCACGGTCGCCCGCAGCCGAAGAAAGTTCCATCGTTTTCTTAAACATGATGTTTATCTTTTTATACGATGCGTAGAATGTATCGCGCAGGGCTATAAAATTCGTATATTTCTCATCGTCTTCCATATATTTTTTTTCGCGGAAGTAATTATAGGCATTGTTGCCAAGCACCTTTGCCACCTCAAACTCGTTGTTTATCGCAGTCATATTAGCCATTATCTCTGCTTTTTCGGTAAATGCAGGAGCTAGTTTGGCTTTCTCCTGAAACGTCTTATACTGCCCGTCGCGGAAAGAATATATACCGCTGGTATTGGCAGCCGCATAGCTGCTGGTCTTAGGGTTTTGTATTACCTGGTTTATCGACTTGTCGAGGCGTTCGAGCCTGTCACCCAGTGTTTTCATGCTTTCTAGCTGAGTGTTGTAGATGTCGACCACACTATTTGTCATTTCTATTATGTTGCCGGCACTGACTCTGGTAAGGGGTGCGGCAGCTGTTGTCTTTTTTCGTGCGCGAGAAGTCGACGACCTCTTTTTTTGCTGAGCCGATACGTCGAAGGCAGCCAGTGACAACACTGCTGCAAGGACAATTAAGAAGTGTTTTTTCATTTTATGTTATTGTTTGATGAATATAATCGGATATAGAAGGCGCGCCGGAAGTATCATCTTTAGTGCTGTTTTACTTCCGACACGCCCACTTTGTTTTTTTATTATCCCAAAGGATAATCAGGCGGCTTTATTCAGCCGTTGCACCTTTTTTGCCCAGCAACCAAAGTACAGCGCCTATTACTGTAATAGCTATCATTATTATCCAAGCTACAGTATCGCCCCAAAGGTAGATCCAGAATAAAACGCGAGGCACTCTGTCGAGGAAACTTAATACCATGGCCATAGCACCGATGATAGCCATAAAAGAACCGATTTTTGTTAACATTTTGTGTAAAGTGTTAGATTAAATAATATGTTAGAGTCTGCAAAAAATCACTAAAATCTATAAAAATAGTTTTGGCAAAAGTATAATAAAAAATGTATTGGGCAAATAAGACCCGTTTAAATTTTATAGCAAATCTTTTTTTATAGATGCTTCGGCTGTCTGGCTTTGGGCTTGCCGGTTTTTTCATTCTCGAAATAATCGTCGGGCGAAGGGTATATAATAATCCGGGGGATGCGTATCTGTGGTATCATTTTTTCTTTTTCATCCTCGCTCATTTCCATTCTGGCGGCAAAGTGGTCGATGTGCATACCCGGCCTTACCTCCGGCGAATAGAGCATGCGTATTACTGTTTTTTCTTGTGGCGACAGATAGAAGGGCTGGCTGCGGAAAGCCTGCACCTCGCGCATGGTACGGAAGTATTGAGGTATCACCGAGCGTCCGATAGTGATATAATATGGATAAAGTTTGATAGGGTGGTTGAGCCCCAGTGCATGTTCAAATTCGTGCATCAGGGTTTGCGAACTGGCATCGCATCCATCGAATATTATGGCAAAGTTGATATCCCACGAATAGGCACTGGTCTTGTTGATACGTGCCAAACCTCTGGGGCAGTACTTCTCCGGCTTTAGCGGGTCTATGCGCTCCACACGGCGGTAGACATGCAGGTTGCCCCCCGATTCTACACGTTGTATCTTCACGGGAGCTATCAATGGAGCAAGGATGGCGATGATGGAATCGACTTCTTCTACTGCATACGGCTCTATTTCGTCGATGTTCTTTATCTCTACGAATATATTGTCAGTCCATTTTCTCACACGTATTTCGTCGCCGGTAAATGCCACGTCGCAAAAGAGGCTCAGTTCATCATCCGAAAATCCTATCTGTTTGAATTTTTCGGCGTCGAAGCGGCGGGTTTCATTCCTCACCGAAGCTTCGAACACACAACAAGCCACTCCTAATATAGCTAAAAGGACGATAACAAAAAAAAGAGTATTCGCGATATATCTTACCATAGCTGCCATCTGTATTATTGTGCAATGCAGCAACGGCATGGTAGCTTCCGTTGCCTATTCCCCTTACGATTACTTATATACTTCTTAGTAACTCTTAGCAAATAGAGTGATTTTTTATGAAATTTCCATAAATGGGATGAATTTTTAAGTGCTATTTCTGCAATAATTGCTTTTTTTGTAAAAAATATACATATGAAATACAGTTTTGCCAACGATTATGCAGAAGGCTGCCACCCTTCCATTTTAGAAGAACTTGTAGTAAGTAATTTCGATCAGCAACAAGGCTATGGCTGCGACAGCCATACACAGAGCGCAGTTGCAGCTATCAGGATGCGCATACACGACCCTTCGGCTGCCGTGCATTTTGTATCGGGCGGCACACAAGCCAACCTGGTAGTGCTGTCATCTATGCTCCGCCCGTTCGAGTCGGTAGCCGCAGCCACTACCGGGCATATCTATACCAACGAGTCGGGCGCCATAGAAGCCACAGGCCATAAAGTAGAAGCCGTGCCCACCGCCGGAGGCAAGCTTTGTCCCGATGATATAAAACCCTTGCTCAATAAGGCACGGGGGCATCATGCAGTGCGCACGCGTGCTGTGTATATATCCAACGCTACCGAACTGGGAACGATATACACATATAAAGAACTGTCGGACTTATATATCTTCTGCAAAGAAAATGATTTGCTCCTCTTCATGGATGGCGCACGTCTGCCGATGGCCCTCGCAGCCGGAGGTGGCGATATGTCGCTGACCGATATTGCTGCGCTTACCGATGTCTTTTATCTGGGGGGTACCAAATGCGGGGCATTACTCGGAGAAGCTATCGTGATAACAAATGAGGAATTGAAAAAAGATTTCGAATACCACCTCAAGCAGCGTGGCGCCTTGATGGCCAAAGGGCGCACTATCGGCGTACAATTCGATTGCCTGTTGCGCAACGATCTGATTTTTCGCCTGGCAGCACATGCCAATAAGATGGCTGGCAAATTGTCGGAAGCTTTTCGTGCACAAGGCTTTCCTATGCTAGTAGATTCGCCCACAAATCAGATATTTCCTATTTTGCCCAACAAACTGGTAGCAGCACTGCACCAAAACTACGAGTTTCTCGACTGGCAAACGGTTGATAACCAGCATACGGCCATACGTTTCATCACCTCGTGGGCTACGCCCGAAGAAGCGGTAGACGAATGCATCGAAGACCTGTCGCGGCTGGTATGATTGCAATTTTTTTTTTATTTTAAACTAAAAAACGATATATTTGTTTATTGTTAGTATATGAATATGATTTATCATTAATAAAAATCTAACATTTATGAAGAAAATTCTTTCAATTATTGTAACAATTCTTTTGTTCAATATCTCTGTTTACGCCCAGTTTCCGGGTGTAACTTTCGGAGTAAAAGTAGGGGGTAATTTTTCTAATCTTAGTGGAGATCTGGACGACACCAAGGCTCGGATAGGCGCTCTGGGTGGAGCTACGGTCGATATTTACCTGACAGATACATGGTATTTGCTTTCGGGGCTCGAACTCAACCTGAAAGGAGCAAAATGGAATGCCGATTATACGATCGAAAATCAGAAGGTAGGGGTGGAAAATAAAGCTACTACATTGTACCTTCAGCTACCTGTACATATAGCATACAAAATGGATATACTCGACGATTCGAAGCTAGTATTCCATGCAGGTCCTTACTTTGCTTACGGGTTAAAGGGCAGGACTACCATTGATACTACCATCGAAGGCAAAACCACTACCGAGAAGATCGGCTTCTTTGGCGACGACAGGGCAAGCCGTTTCGATTTTGGGCTGGGAGCCGGAGCAGGTATCGAGTTGTTCGAAAGAATACCGATCGGAATCGGTTTCGATTTTGGGCTTGCCAATATCTATAATGGAGACGACGACCTAAAGATGCGTAATATGAGCGCATACCTCTCGGTAGGATATAAATTTTAGTATTATTATAATAAAGTGTTGTAAGATAAATTATTAATTGTATTTAAAAAAAATGTTATGAAAAAGATTTTTTTACTTTGTATAACTGCATTATTCTTGTCGGGATTGTCAGTTAATGCACAAACTAAACCTATTACTTTCGGTGTAAAGGTAGGTATGAACTTGTCAGACCTTAAGGGAGACGATACTGATGGTTTCAGAGACCGCTTTGCAGGTATTGCAGGTATAACAGTAGACTTCGCCATTACCAACAACCTGTATCTGATGACAGGATTGGAATATGCCGAAAAAGGTGCTAAAATAACTTTCGAAGAGGAAGTTGGAGATGATATTTACGGAAAAGTAGAAAGCCGTGTTTCTCCATCATACCTACAATTGCCGGTTCATATCGGTCTTAAATTAGGTATCGGCGACAATGGAAATACCAAATTCGTATTGCACGGAGGTGGATATGCTGCCTATGGTGTAAGAGGACGTGTAACTAACAGCTGGATTGGAGAAGACGGATGGGTTACTGAAAAATCAGACCTGTTTACCGACAATGGATTCAAACGTTTCGACTGCGGTGTTGGCGTAGGTGGTGGATTCGAATTTAACCACTTCGTTGTAGACGGTGGATTCAACTATGGTCTTCTCGATGTAAGCAAAAGCGAAGGCAAGGTGCGTAACATCAACGGTTATGTAACTCTTGGTTTCAAATTCTAATAAACAATTATTTTTTTGGAATTTAATAGAAGGCACGGCTGTTTTAGCCGTGCTTTTTTTATGGAAGTTATCTTTTGGGGAAAAAGAACCCGCTGTCGAATGGTATATTCTCGGCCACGCAACCTGTATGCTTGTTTTCCCACAAGGGATAATCTCCCTTGTTTTTAAGGAGGAAATCTGCAAGTTGTTTTTTCAGCAGGTCGGCATCGTTTTTTATCCACTGGCGCAGTTGTGCTAGGTCGGAGATAGACACGCCTTTGCTGTTTTCGCTCTCGCGGATGGTTATGCCCTTGTTTACTATCGTAGCCCAATGGAAAGGCAATGCCTGATATACCGTGTAGAACGAAAGGGTGGGAGCTATCTGCATTATCAGTGCGCTGTTGGCTTCGTTGAGGCTATTGGCTTCCACCTGCCGGCAAAGTTCGTCCATCAATGCCGTGCCGAGCAGAGGGGTGATATGAAGTTCCTGTGCGATACCCAGATAGGGTACAAATTCGGCAACATCTGTTGCGGCTGTAATGGGAGAATGTTGTTTAAACAGCTTTTCGGTGATTAGAAGTATTTTGTTCATATTTTTGGTGGTTTATTATTAAAATAAAATATTTTGTTGCGATAATTAAACTATTTGTATGTTTTCGTATCTATAATAATAGGTAACTAAAACATATTATTATGAAAAGAAACAGAATTTTATCCCGTATCTTCTGCTTTTTGTTTGTCTCTGCAATCCTCGTATCATGTTCTACAGTAGACGATGGCATAAAGAAAACACAACTGGGTATGACCAAGCAGCAGGTAGTAAAGGTGATGGGCGACAACTACCAGATAAAGGCTATGACACAGACATCCGAGGGTGCATTGGAAATCTGGCGTTACACCATGTATGTACTTGATAGTAGCCGGCAACAGACCACGGCCAGAAGTTATTACCTGCTTCATTTCCTCAATGGTAAGCTGGTAGAAATGTATCAGGAAGATGCACAACCAGATATAATTATCCAGTCGCCACACCAACGCCCGCCACATCGGGGAAGGTCATAACAGCATAGTCTGTTTTTCAGAGGTATATAGAGGGGGGGATGGTTGTCCCCCTTTCTCATTCCTGCTCGCCAGCCAATTTGCCCACTATATCCAAGTCGTCTATTTCCAACATCTTATACCCGTTATTCACCGTAAAGATGCTTAATACATCCGTTATCTTGCGGCGGAGTTGGTGTATAACCGTCTGGTTGTATAGTACATACGAATTGATGATCTCGTTGGCATTGCCGCTCAGGTTGCCCGATCCCGAAAGCCCGGCAAGGGTAGGGGAGGTAAGGCGGTGTGCCGAAATGATCTTTTGGAAAATAATCTCGTCCACATTGTTGTACAGGTCGGCATTGCTGCTCGCCGTGTACGAAGTCACCACAGGTTTCACTTCCTGACTTTCGCCCCAAAGTACAACAATACTGTTTGCCCCGTTGGTGCCCGAATAGCTACTTTCTATATCGCGTTGAAATTGCTCTTTCTGCGCTTCGGTAGGGTTGCTCGGCATGGTGATGATGGTAGAAGGCACAAACCCGTTGTTGATAGAGTTGCGGTAAAACTTGCCCAGCAGCCCGTCGGCCTCTATATAGTTGAGTGCCGAATAATATTGTGGCACAGGGTAATAGTCGAGGCTGGGCGCATAATCCCTGAAATAGTAAAGGTATGGCACGCCCTTTTGCATCTCTTCTGCTCCATAGGCTTTTATCTCCACAGGCGCATACTTGCCGTAGGTTTTGCGCCAATCGTTCGACAAGTAGAAGCTCAGGTGTACGCCATATTCGTTTACGCTGCCTACGCGCACCTTGCTGAAATCGGTGTGGTAGAGGCTTACGGTCTTGCCGTTTTCGTTGAGTATTACCTGAAAGCAATACCCGCCGAAGGTTACATAGTCACGTGCTATCTTCTCCAGCAGCGAATCCCAGTCGTCCTGCGGATTGGGCTGCCCGTAGTATTCGTTGTCGCGGACGCCTGCCCCGCAAATGTAGGTCACTTTGTTGTCTATCACGGCCTTGTTGATCGCCGATTCGTTGTTTAGCTCTATGATGCGCTGCGGCAACAGGTTGTCGCGGTCGTAGTTTATCCATCCCCTAGTGTTGCGGCTGAATGTAGGGTACGATTTCACGGTTTGCGAAAGCTTAATTACAGTGTAAGGGCTTGTTGTTGAATGTTTTTTCATAATCCTTTGTCTTGTTGGCATAAGTGTTTTATGCTATAGATAATTCTTTACAAGTTTGATGGAAAATGTTAACAATCGGCGCGTTTTTCTGTAATTTTTCTATTGCTGTCCGGTAAAACTTTTTAGCCTACAAATACTTAGGGCTGCTTCCATTTGGTGGATTCAGCCCTAAGTAGTTATTTAGAAGTCTGCAAACAAT
>NZ_QVMQ01000028.1:0-30579 GCF_010501105.1 Dysgonomonas sp. 511
TTGCATAAACTGATGGCTCGTTAATTTATCGTTAACTCTCTCCGCAAAGGTAAAAACTATATAAATATTGTAAAAGATGAGGCAGACCGAAGGATTACGTTGTATCCATCTTGAATTTCCTGTTGCAGAATAAGTTTTCCACTTATTAGTACCTTTCATCCAATGCCACGATCCATTAGGTTGGTTTATTCTATCAGGACCTACTGATATCAATCCGTTGGGATCATTATGACTTGATCCTGTTCTTGTACCATGTTTAACAATGGCAGAGTGACCTACTGCATCGGACTTTTCTGTAACCAAATCAACTTTTTGAGGTTTAAAACCAATAAGCACATCACTTACATTAGCCATTGCACCCAATCCATACCCCAAGTCTTCATACCACTTGTTATCTTTTTTCCCGAGATAACCAAATGAACCATCTTTGAAATTAAAGGATGCCGTACCAAAACTTATGCTAATGTCTGTTTGTCCACCTGTATATGCCCATGTCCCTAAAGAGTTTGCTAATGAAGCCCCGGCAATAGAAGCCGCATTAGCAAAAGGTATTCCAGAGTTAGCAATAATATTTCCCAGATAACCACTTCCACTTCCAACTATTGCACCACCAGCCATATATCCCCATGTTTTCTCAGATGAATAATCCCATTTGAATGGATTCATAGTTCCATTAGCCATACTTCCACCAGCCCACATTCCAATGTCAGCTCCTATTGCAGCAGGTAAAAGAGCTGGGCAAAAAATTGCAGATAATGCTGTAAATATAAACTCCCCACTCGGGTCATTATACCTCAACGGATTATTCAACGCATAACTATACCTGTTGAAATTCTGTATACAACTATCGTCTTGTGGCATTCTGCGTGCCGCAGGTAGTCCGCATCATGTTCATATTAAGGGTATTCTACAGTCCAATTGACATCTTTCTGTCTCAAATATTTTTCATCTACATCAACCCTCTTCAAAATCATATATTCATCTCTGACTTTATCCCAACCATATTTGGCTATGGTGTCATTATCGAGAAAAAACACACAAACTTTGCTGTTCTTAATATCTTTTCTGAAGTAATATTGAGGGGCGGAAGCAGCTTTTGATACATGCCTTGTCAAATTCTTACTAGGTAATAAAGTGTCCGGGTAGGTTGGCTCACCTAAATCTTCACCTCCAACATATCCCACTACGTTAAGATCGCTGTTGTTTCGCAGCCAAATGTATTCGCCTTCAAAATCTGGACATGCTGTAAACATTGATGCCATGAGAATAATCCCTGTTGCTAAAAGTAAATTCTTTTTCATATACCTCTAATATTTAAAACTATTATTTATTCTTGTTGTTAACTGACGATCCGCTGATAAGGCCTCATTGCTATTTGATGGAACTGTGATCCATGGTTTTTTTTTGTCAGGGTTGTCTATAGGATAATCTATAAAATTCCAATCATTATTACCATGCTTAGAAGGGTTTTTGAAGTGATTATAAGATATATTATTCGCCCATCTTTCAGTGTAAAAATTGCTTTCATCACCAGGTCCTATTAACCCGATATTATTTAAAAAGCTAGGCAGGCCAATCACAGGTAAATAGAATAGCCCAATCATCTGGCTTTGCAAATAATGGCCATATTCGTGCATCATCATATTGTCTGCCGCCGGGGTGAACTTACCGCCATTCCATTCCGGTTCAAACTTGTCTTTATTATATACATTTCTGATATTCATATTTATATAACTTCCCAAGGTTACGCCATTGTATTTATTGGAGTTCTCATGAATAATGAAAGTCGCTCCTTCGTAATATTTCACATGATCAACATAGCCTGCAACATTTCTAGCAGAAGACCATACATTGCCAACCAATGACTGAGGAAACTCCCATGTCCACCGGGAGATTATCTGCATCGGACTACCAATAAACATACCAACATCAATTTTAAGTCCGTCCCAAACAGTATTCCCTGTCGCTTGAATAACATCTTTTTCGAAACTGCCTCCTGCAAGTGTCCATTTTCCAAGTCCTTCGAAGAAATTGAATGTTCCTTTAAGCAGGCCTCCGACAAAGCCAAATAGTTCCCCACTCGGATCATTATACCTCAACGGGTTATTCAACGCATAACTATATCTATTGAAATTCTGACTAAAGAATGGAGCCTGTACATATGGGTCGGGAGAAAGGAACCGGCCTACTACCGGATCGTAGAGGCGCGCGTTCATATTTATCAACCCAAACCAAGGCAGGTGTTCATGTCCCGTATACCCTCTGGCAAGGAACAATACAGGCTGTGCGTCGGCAGCGTACAACTGCTGGTTGTCAGGGTCGCGCAAACGTCCCCAGGCATTGTAGCTGATTTCCTGCTTCAGCACACCTTCCGGATTGGTAATATGCGTGATATTACCCAGATAATCTCTGCAAATATAGTGAATAGTCCATACATTATTTTCTTTTACATACACCGAAGAGGCCGAATATGCATCACCATCGAGGTAAAGTAGCTCTTTTTCTCCCGTTACCCCCGATTCCAGTTCGTATTTCCCGCCTACATAATAGCGCAACAGAATGTCTGAGTCATTCTTCTTCACCTGCATTTTCAGCCTGTCGCCTTCGCTGTTGTAGGCGAAGAAGGCATTATATCCGTTCTCGGTAATCGATACAGGACGCTGATGCGTATTATAACTGATATCCTGCCGCCTCATCGGGATATCGCTTCCATAATTTTGTACTCCTACTATTTGATAAGGCCTATTTATCCCATAAGTAAATTGTCCGATAGCACTGTTCTCTACAATATTTCCCTTACCCTCGTCGTCGTAACTCAGGCGTGTATCATCAAACGATACCAACCTGTTGAGATTGTCATACGAGAAGTCTTCCCGGATGTTTCGGATATTATCTTTTCGCCATGTCAGATTACTTGTCAGAGGGTCGAATTTATAACTGAAATCCTGGATATAGCCATTGCCTTGCTGCACTCTGCGCGCTACAGGCAACCCATATGCATCGTATTCATACTGTCGGGTAAGAACACCAGTTGAAGCTTTCGATGGCAACCCCATATCATTCTCCTCGGTTAGTTTCCATATCGAGGTGGTATTATCCAGTTTGATTTCAGCCAGATGGCCGTTTTCATAAAAATAGTTTTGGACAGCAATATTGCAATTACCCGAAGAATGCGATTTAAAACCTATTGCTGAGATATTGCCATTTGCATATGTATATGATTTTTCGAGCCATACCCCGTCAACGGTGGCCTCTTTCTGCGATTCTAGGCGGTCGTAACCATCATATGTATATGTTGTTGTCTGATTATCGTCAATCACCGAAGCCAGCAGCCCGTCACTGGTATTATAGTTATAGCGGGCGGTTTGTTCACCCACCAGTACTTTTTTTATTACCCTGTTGTAGCGGTCGTACTCCATTTGGGTCTGCCTTCCTTCGGCATCCGTTTCCCTTACTATATTCCCTGCAGCATCGTATGCATATGTACGCAATCCTGCACTAGGGTCGTCAATGGCTGTCTGCCTTCCAAAAGCATCGTATTCGAATTTGGTTATAATTCCACCCGGAGCCATTATGGTAGACAGTTGATTGTCGGGACGATAGTAGTATTTGATAATTCCCCCATCATCTTCCACGCTTAACACCTGACCGGAAGCATCATGTGTCTTTTTAGATGAAATACCATCTTTGACAGTGGTAACTGAGGTCATATCATACGAATAGGTATCTACTTTGCCAGATGCATAGTTCAATGCTGTTATCCTGTCAAAATCATCGTATTCGTATGTGTTCCATGATGTTGCCGATGCACCAGTAAATGGCAATGAAGTTTTTCGGACTCTTCCTTTATAGTCGAAAACATTGTCTGTCTTGAGTTCTCTCCCGTCGAATCGTATTTGACCCGACCGTACCTGTTGTCCCATAGCATTATAATATTCTTTACTAACAGGTTGTCCTGTCGTCTTTTCAATTTTGACATATAATGCATCAATAGACGGATCGGTATTCCATTGCAATTCTACCGAAGATTCGACAAAATCAGGGGATATAACATTTGTCTGCATTCCCCAGTCGTTATACTCATATCTGGTTTCTCTTCCTTTATAGTCTTTAGATGAAGTAAGCAGTCCATTATCAGGGCTATAAATATAAGTTGTTGAAAAACCCATTGGATCTGTCTGCTTAACTGTTCGTCCTAACTCATCATATTCAAATTCTTCAGTTAGCCAATCGGATTTGTATGAACGCGATTGTCTTTTGCTAAGCATATAGTTATTATATTCATATTTTTCCGAGGAGCTTGCTTTCGTGTTATCACCATAATATACATTTTTAGTTTGAGGCTGATTATCTGCATTATATGTAATTTTAGTAGTGGATGTAATAGAATTTTCCATGCGAGTATTCTTTACCTTACTTATTTCCGGCAATCCCAAAAGATACGTTGTTCCGTCATCAATATTTTTATATTGATTTGTTGTTAACGATGATATATATCCTCCATATTGAGTAAATTCTGAAAGAGGATACCCATAGTCGTTATACGTATATTGACTAGTAGTAATATAGCCTTTGAGTTTGTCAACCGTTTTCTTATTTAGCAGATTTATGTTTCTAATTCTATTATGCGACACCTTTACTTCATATTGGTATGTAGTTGAATCTGTTGAACTCACAGATTGAGTCATAACTCCAAAATCAATTGGATTGAATATTTGTGCCGTTGTTGTATTGGTTACATAATCATGGGTTTCTATTCCGCTGAACCCCATAAATCCGAGGCCTTGCCTGTGAAAGATTCCTTCAGTATATTTATAAGACAAACTATTTATTCTTTCAGTCCCGTTATATGTTTCGGTTACAGCTGCGACATTGAGCCTTCCATGAAGTTTGCAAAAAGGAAATGAAACAGGTTCGTCTTTAAATGCATAGCGTGAAGAATTTGTTTTTGCCAGATCTGTATATATATGCCTCCTTTTCAAACCTTTGCTATCAACGACTTCTCTTATAGCTCTTTCTATACCCATATCCTTGGTGTAGTTTAAGAGCTTTATAGAGCCATCTTTTACTGTAATCAACTGACCTTTACAATATGAAGATTCGTTATAATTGAATGCTAGTAATTGGGCATCTACAGTAGTAGTAATATTAATACGTGTTTCGGGGGTAGTGTTGATACGTCCCCGGGTATTCATATATACCAGTATTTTCCCTTTATCATTTACTACCAAGTCAGACAATCCGTCAGCGTTAACATCGTGTAAAAGAAATTTTTGGCTTTTGTACTTCCATCCATTCTTCAGTAAATCGCTTCCTGTGAAATGTTCAAAGCCATCCTCATTCCTTAAACTTGAATGCCCTTTTGAAATTAAATAAAACCATCCTGTTCTATCTCCAATACCATCATTCTGACCTTCTGATAATAATATATCTGTTTTACCATCCCCATTCAAATCCCCCAGTAACAATTGACGATCATTAAAGTTAAATGTCTGGATATTATACTTTCTTGTAAATGCAATCTTTTCAAATTTATTATATTTATGCATATAAGTATATACATGTAACCCGTAGTGCATTAATCATACAATACAAGTTTTTAAATTGTTAATATTCTTGTTATTTAATTTATTAATGAGTTGTATAACGGTCAAAGCCATAATCTTAGATAAGATTCTATTTTTGAAACCATCAAAAGATTTAGCATAATTTCTACGAATCATAAATTGGTCGCACAGTTGGGAAAACAAGGTTTCAATGCGTTTTCTTGATTTTCGAAAGATATAGGCTTGTGGCTTATATTCTTTTTGATTCCTACGCATTGGAACTTCAAGCCTTATTTGATTAGATGAGAACAAATCCATCTGATAATCAATACTTAAATATCCTTTATCTCCCAAAATAGTACAATCTTTATACATTGATTTAATATTTTTGAGATAATGAATGTCATGCACGGAAGCCTGTGTCAAATCAAAATCTGTAAATACACCATCAATAGTACAGACAGCATGAAGTTTATAACCATAATAGTTGTTTGATTGGGAAGCACAATAGCCTTTTGCCGGAACCGTCTGGTAGTTTTCTTTGCAGATTCGACTTCTGGCATGGCGGCTTAATTTACATACTTCCAATGGCATACTATCCACAATGTAATAGTCTGACGAGGAAATCTGACTCCCCAACTTTTTACGAAGTAATTCTCTATTGGAAAACAGTTTTCGCTTCCTGCGATTATAAACACTACGCTCAATTTTAGAGGACAACTCTGACGGCAAATTCCTAAATAACTGATATTCTGAATCAATACTCATATATTCAGAGGTTAAGTCGATTGCTATCAACTCAATATCTGACAATTTGGGCTTTCGTTTTTGATTCAAAAAATTCATTTTACTTTCAAATTGCTGTAATGTTCCTAATATTTTTCCGTAATTTGCACTGAAGTTGTTCATCTTATTTAATTGCGTGAGATACAATTAAATATAATCATTTATTTGATAATGAGCAACTTCTTTTTCTGTTTTATCCTAATTTTATTAATGCACTACGGGTACATGTATTCCGGTTTTATTTATAAGACAGATATCAGTCTTTCCGTCTCCGTCATAGTCAACAGGGAATATGTTATCAGAATTACGAATATAGCTAAGATCTTCTTTATGTTGGGTTTCATAATCAAAATCATTACCATTGTAAAATGCTTTTAGCTCCCTCAAATTGAAAAGTGTTATTTTGGAAACTCTATAATCCTTCTTATGATCCAAACTGCTTGAAATTGCCATTAAGTCAGTTAAGCCATCTCCATCAAAATCTCCGTACAAAAACGTTCTGGGCAGTGTGCTCTTATAACCTTGATCAGTTACTATCCCGGAAGACCCATCATTAAAACTGATTGTTTTGCGACTATAAGGTGTGGCTGAATTAGGCCTGTAAACAGAGATCATAACTTCATTATCTGTCGAAGCTCCATTTATATTGTAGTTGACTTTAACTAATTTATCTACGCCATCTCCATTTATATCTACGGGAGAAAGGGACTGAAATCCGCTCCCAGCCAGAATAGACACGGAAGTGTTAAACGAATTTGATTTAATATTATCAAATACAAGAAGTTCTGTGGCTTCTCCAAATTGACTGCCATATCGGACAATTTTTCCGGTATCCTTATTTTTTGTTAACCAACCATATTTCTCTATATCAGGATATACGATTAATCCATCACTACCATTCAACTGGAACTTCGCTCTTATCAGATTTAAATTATTCCATCCTGGCTCTACGGATTGTGCGTTTGGCCAGTATCTTTGTAAATAAGCAGGTTGCTGCTCTAAATAATCAATTCCATCCCCAACAGAACCATAGGTGAATATTAGCGGATTGAGAGATGAATTACCGGCCGAACAGTCAACTTTTGTAAGATAATTACTCTTTGGATCATCACTATATGTAAGATCATAACAGCGTGAGGGAGTTGCAGAGTTTCTATAAAACACTTCAACTTTACTTAAAACTTTTTCTAATTTAAACGAATAACCATCAACATAAGAAGCTATTGACTTTTCATTATTTTTATATGTAAATCTTATTTTAGCTATCGGATCTGTTGCTCTTCCATATGTAATTTCCGAGATATAATAATTTCTATTACTATAAATGTAGGAATAAGATATTTTATTACCTTTTATATCTTCAAAGGAGGTGATAGGAAACGATAAAACCTCTTCACTATCCGGACTGGAAAAGAATGCAATACTCCCATTAGGATAATAAGCTTTAAATGTTTTACTATCTAGTTTTATTACTTTTATATTATTGTGTATAGTTTGGTACGAGTGGTCTCCAATTAACCTTAAATTATCCAAACAATAGTTATACCCTGATATTTTTAGAGGCTCTATTGCCCAATCGTAATATAATGACTTTCCGGTTTTGGTGATAGATGAAAGTCCTCCGAGACTCCAACCCCAACCTGCTATTCCATCTCCAGACTGGCTATTATAAAGGAGAGAAATATCCGGTTGAAAATTATCCGGACTCGAAATTGTCTGTATAGGAATTTTGTATGTTACACCCCCAGACGGAGACAATCCATATTGTAAAGGAATATCGCCAACATCCTTACTGTCATCAAAGTTCGGACTTTTTACATCTATTATTATGTTAGTAGTATTTCTAGAATTGATTGAAAAAGATTTTTGATTAATAGAAGATGTATCTATTTGATTTTGAATAGGATTAACATCTGCTGGTCTGTAATTAACGTAGTCCGCTATCTGTAAACTATCTTCATCAATTACATTTTCCTGAGCTTTAACTGAAACAAAAATAATTAAGAATAGAAATAATGTATATAATTTTTTCATGATGCCTTTCTTTTATGTAATATCAGTTTTTAATTATTTTCCATGATATGAATTCATTATTTATATATATATGCATAAAATAAATCCCAGCAGGACTGCTGCTTATATCAATATCTATTTTATCACCAGATATACTAAGGCTTTTTACCAACGTATTATTTCTATCATAAATATATATCTTATCTGATGATTTGTAGCTTTGACGTTCTGTCCATTCCAACTCAACAGCCAAATGTCCCTGAGTTGGATTTGGATAAATCTTATATAAATAGTTTTCTTTTATATCCACAATAGTAGACGGTACAGGATCTGTAGTTGATAAAGTTTTGGTCATCAAATAAATAATTCGTTCTTTCCTGTTTCCCGAAGCATCATAAGAATATTGTACCGAACTTTCATTGGCAGATTCGTCAAATATTTTCTTTACAGGATCAGGGTCAATTATCGGTCCCAATTCCGGTATATAAGGAATTTCGCCTCCTGCACCCCCCTCTTCAATTACAATTTTACTGTGAGATTCTGCATTCTCTGTCACAATATAATATGTACCAGGATGAAGGAACATTTCTAGTAGTCTATCTCCTTCTTTCATTTTATTCTTTCCCTGATCCAGAAAATATAATTTTGAATTGGAATAAATCTCTATATTTCTATTTTCTCTTTCAACAACAAATTTATAAACAACATTACTCCCTTTGTTGGGTTTGTAATTATTAACATATTCATCATATCTAATTTGATAGACTAAGGGGTCCTCTTCAGGATACATTTCATAATAATGAAAAGTTGGATTTTGATTATAAAAATCCACGTAATTGGCCATATTACTAACAGTATTTGTATATGCAGACTTATCTACACTTTTTATAGTTACGGGATTGGTAAAATGAAAACCTTTGTCGAATGGTATTTGCAAATTAGAAATAGATGTTACATTATTCGATTTTAGTTTAGATGTCCCTATTATTAATGTTTCAATGCGCCCATAAGCTGTTCCGGCATTACTGGCTTTTATGCCTCTTACACTAACGCAATACCAACCCGGAGGCAAATCTTCTACAAAAAAACTTTGAAGACCATATCCCAAAAATCCATCTTCGATTTCACTCAGCCTATCATAATCATGATATTCATAACAATCTTTTGTCGGAGAAATCTCCACTCCAAGATCCTGACTCCAAAATATTATTTCATTTAGCCCAATTTTTGTACCAGGTATAATATTTGTCATCAAAATATCCATCGGCTCCGCTATATAGAATTGTATTGCTTGCCAAGGTCCATATAACATTAGTGGGTAGTCTTGAAAACAAGTGCATTCTTCCCCCCTCTCTGTTGCTCCGCAAGGGTCAAATGTATCATGCAAAATAAATGAATCTCCTTGAAAGCCATATACGGGTATGCTATCATAGATAAAAGGTTCCTCCGTACTACTACGAATCAGTTTTTGTTTAGATTTACCTAATGGCGGAGCAAAAAATGGTGGTTCCTTATCGAAATTAGGATACTCAATATTAAAGCGCTCCCTGATATGTTCCTTATGTTTGGAATTAATCTCTTGTGCATTACCATGAGCAACTCCAATTATAATAAAACAAATTAAAATCAATAAATAATTCCACTTAATTTTTTTCATAGCATAAAATTCGATTGTTAATTTAACAAAATTAACAAAATTGATAAAACTGACAAGTTTAATAGAAAATAACTTGATATAAGTAATTTAAAATATATATAGTGTGTGTAACTGCAGCTCTTCATTAGGGAGAATACTTGAATAAAATATACTGTCAGCCCAATTCTGTCCATAACTATTTATGGATAGTGCAAATACACTTAATATGAAAACTATGCTTTTCATAGCAATTTTATTTTGTGCCATTTGTTTTCCTTTTTGTGAAAAGTGTTGTTTGAACGTTTTCAAAATCTCGGAATAACGGTTGAATTGCCATCATTATAGTTGTTGGCAAATTTTTAGATAATATTCTGTTTTTGAATCCATCAAAAGATTTAGCATAATTTATACGAATCATAAACTGGTCATAGAGCTGCAAAATAGCGTTTCAATACTACGTTCTATCTTAGAGGATAGTTCAGGCGGGAGTCTTCTATATGTTTGATACTCTGAATCAACACTCATATATTCAGAGGTCAAATCAATCGCAATCAATTCAATGTCTGATAATTTCGGTTTCCGTATTTGATGAAAAAAATCTTCTTACTCTCAAAATACTGTAATGTTTTTAATATTTTTCCGTAATTTGCACTGAAGTAGTTCGTGTTGTTTAATTGATTGAGAAACAATTGGATATAGTCGTTTGTTTGATGATGAGCAACTTCTTTTTTTATTATCCAAATGTACTATGGATGTCTTTACAAACTCTTTATTCATTCTGACCGATAGCTGATTTATCCTTCCCCAAGAAGGTCGTCTTCAATGTATTTCGCAAACTTTAGAAATATGTTTTGTAGTGATGTTTTATTTTTTAGTGAAAAACTTGTAGTAAATTCCATAGAAAGGAATCCAAATTTGATTCGTACGTCCACATTACTAGATGTAAGAAGGAGACTCTTATTACTCAGCTGATGAGTTAAATAGAGTGGAATTACTATCATGGTCTTTGTCTTGTTATTTTTATCCAAATCCCAATATTCAGAACAGACAGGCATTTCATTCCAAGTGTCATGTAATTTTTCTGCATCGAGCTCTTTTATATATCCTCCATCTAGGGCACAGAGGCTACTAGGATGCCCGATTTCGTAAACCATTGCTGTTAAGCCCTTTGGTTTCTTGTTTTTTCTTATCTCGGCCCAGGAATCTTCACCTCCTATATTTATATAGCCAGAAGAAGAAGCAATTGCCTGAAACCATTGGTTGTTTTCAGTTACATATTGGCTACCTCTTCTTCGCTCAACACCAATTTCCCATAACCCTAATTTTTTCTCTTTAAATATTTTGTCGAGGGTTTCTCTTTCTTCCTTGTTTTTAACTATGCTAAGTAGTTGATTATATGGGTCTAATCGCTCGTTTAGATCTGCTGTATTTATCTCTTTTATACAATTCCGGAATATGCAACAGAAAGACGATGAATAATTGCTAGTTAGGTATTGACCTTTACGAAAATTATTGAGATATTCTGTTAAGTTTTTCTCTCTTTTTTGTTCTTTGTCTTTAAAAAAGATATTATGTAACTCAATTTCGTTTCCGTTACAATCTTTATACTTATACTTTCTTGCCGTATTTTTCAATATATCGCTGATTTTGTCTAATTTACCCACATTTTTCTTCAGTGATTCAATTTCCTCAATCAGAAAGTAGTAATATATGTAATCCAGATTACGGATCAGTAGCTTTAGGAAATCTTCTTTAAGCTGCGAGGTACTTATGGTTGAGAACAAACATAGAAGCTTGTTTTCTGTATATTGCAACTCGGAGCATTTATCTAAAATAGCCAGCCAATCTTCAACATTTTTAAATTCCGATTTTGATTTTATACCCTTTAGATGCTCAAAACCTTTTACAAGGTCGCAAATTTGTAAATTTGTACCTAAATTTTCATTCAATTCTTTTACTTTTCCTAACAGTTGATTTTTCGGTAATCCTCCTTCTGAGCGCTGTATAGTGTGTGTTTCCATCTGGTAATTGGTTTTATGTGTTAATTTGAAATTGTCCCTATTGGCTTGATCTATCTTTGTAATGTTTTGCAATACGACTTGTGTGCAAACAAAGATAAGGAAGTGCTAATATAACTAAATTTTTGCAAATTATGAAAAATTTTGTATTCAAAATTTCTGGGTATTGCCCAGAAATAGTTAAAGCAGGAAGGTTTGGGGCAAAGTTCCTTCTGCCAGGGTTATCGTTGATTATTGTCTTTATGACATCATGCTACGGGGGAGTCCATCTTACAACAACTCTTATTGACCCGCAAAATGTACTCCAATATGTTTTATGTGCAGGTGGTACTATGTGTTTTACTACATTGATTCTAGTTATAGATTATACCTTTATACATGGAAATAAATCTGGCTGGAATATTCTGATTCGTATCATTTTGGCAGCAACAGCAGGTTTTCTGATTTCAATTCTTACCTGCCTTTCTATCTTCGAAAAAGATATAGAAGCAGCACGTAACAAAATAATTCATACACAAACCAAGTCAGAGAGCCAAAGTTATCTGGAAAATGTAGAAAGGATAAGAACCTTACCTGATTCTATAAATAAGTACTTGCACCTGTCTAATATGGCTCACAATGGAGACTTAATAATAGAAGGTCGGAAGGTTGGGCGATGTGGAGCAGTAGAGCTGCCGCAATCATATTGTCAGGTGTACTTAAGCAAAGCAAATAGTTTTCGGGATGAGTATGATGCCAACAAATATTTATTGACTGACACATCGCAAGTTGCTCTTGCAAAGAATATGGCGGAAGAACAAAATTCGAATGCGCTGATTGGTCAAATCAAAAATCTATGGCAATTGATGAGCGAAGAGCCAATTATAGCTGTGGGAGTAACGCTCATTTTTATATTCCTGCTGTTTGCCGACTTGGTACCTATATCGGTGAAATTTGGAATCAAAGACCAATTGGACAAAGATTACGAAAACTTTATAAATGAACTCAGGAATGATGGGTTTGTGGATATCGAGAAGAAGCGTATTATCAAGTTCAATGAACATGGTATTGAAGAGATAGAGCATGAATATGAGCGGAAATCTGAACTGCAGAACATAAAAAGAGAATATTTTGAAAAAAGGATGAAGTTTATTATTGATAAAATAAACCGGATGAGTACTAATACTGGATTTGCAGAAGAGACTGAAGTTAATAACCAAGAAGAACCGGAAACAGATAATGAAAGCGATGATGAAAAATGAAGGCAACATTCTATTGTCATGGCTAAAGTCTTTTTTTGTCCATGGTAATACAGAACCTCCTCCTCCCGATTTTGATATATCGGACAAGACTGCGGAGCCAGCTACACAAAGAAGTCAGAGGGAAAAGAGGTGGCAGGAGAAAAGTGAAAGGATAGAAAAGAGAAACGCAGAACCATTTACTGGTACAAGTGCATACTCTTCTACCTCTTCAGGGGCAGAGTCCTTGGTTTTAGATGAAGTGAATATACTCGACGAGTATTTATTGCACTTGTTTCGCGAGAGTATGGCGGATATACGAGAATTTGAAAAGGAATTGGATAAATCTATGGAGCGACTAAATGATGAATTTAATAAAATAACACAGATATGATACCTTTGAATAAAATAGCAAATGCAAGAGCTTTTAGCAATGCAAAATTGATTGTACTCTCTCTACTGTTTTTGGGGGCATTAGCCTATGGGCTTCTTTCCCTTAATGGCATTGTTTACAATAGTACATATTCTCGGACATTGATGTTTGAGTCATTAAAACTAGACCCATCTAAAGAATATTTCTTTGTAAGAGAATATGAAACTCCGGCTTCGCCTAATAGCATGATGATACCAATGGGCAGAGTGAATATGCCCGATAGTCTGTGTACTCTATACTACGATAAAGAGCAAAAGGAATGGAAACTATGGCTGACACCAGACTTACGTACAAGCCATATTGATAAAGATGAAAAAACGATTCTGTATCCTTTTTGCCGCCTAAATGAAAGAAAAAGGAGTTATGTGGAGGAAGACTTTTTCCATCCCACGACGAAAACACCAACCCAAAAAGATTTACTGACCGGAATCAGGTTTAATAATGCTTCGGGGCAAGATGCTTTTGTACTGCAAATTAAAGAAAAGGAAGGTGAGTATTATCTGGCAAAAGGTTTTGCTTTTTTACCTAGGCGAAAAGTACCAATTCTCAGAAATAATAAGAATGTGACGGAATTGGATTTCTGTATAAATGGAGACACTGTCGGCGACATTAAATATATTTTTTCTTTCCCTTTACCAGGCTTTGATAGTCAGCCCGAAAGAAGAAAAATAATAGTAGAAGGCGACAGCCTCAATTATAATGGGTATTATGAAGCTATAGAAAAAGATAATTTGTCATTTATAGTCAACGATTGTGTTTTTGTATTGAAGAATAATTATACCTCTTTTTCGAAATACATTATCTTACCCTTATTGTTTTTGATGATAGTATGCTTTGGATCATCTATGTTGTGGCGTCTTTACATCCTGACAAACAGGAGCCAAGGTCTCAGGCAAAGAAACCTTATAATAGTAGAGCAATTCAATGTTTTAGGTTTAAGGGTGTTGTTTAATTGTATTATTCTATTAGGTTTCCCTATATTACTGATAAAGATACAGGGTGATGAAAGTCGGCTATATACGATCGTCTTGTTTGCTTTGGCGCTCAACCTGAATTGGATAAGTATAACCAGGTGGTTCGCACAAAGGTTGAGGAGTGATAGTAAAAAAATCCGTATAGCTTCCATTATTATTGTTATTGTAATGATAGTTGTTTCTTGTTTCACTACCAACGAACTTGTTTTAGGTGAAGTGCCTGTGCTAAAAGTAGCTACAATCGTTTTTGTATTTCTTCCATTTGCTATGGGTTATTTTTTCAATCTAAAACTTTCAATTCTCGAAAAATTGACAAAGAAAGTAGTAAACAATGAAGAGGATACGGACAGAAATGCAAGAAATGAATCTGGGCGAAAGTTTGTTTTTAATCTGACTTGTTATTTTGTGTTGTTGATCATTATTATTCCTTTGATAGCTTATTTGTCAAGCGATTCGGCAACGCTTATCTTTACCTTCCTGTCATTGTTGCTTCTATTGACCATCAATTTCAAACGCCTTCTGATTCTTATAAAAACATCTACAGTGAAAGTGAAGTGCTATTTTGTTCTGCTTCTTGTTGTTGGAGTTGTCGCTTTGTGTAGTTATACATTTTATGATATTGATGAAAAGCGATACAGGGCTTTGTCAACATTCTTCTTTCCGGATAATGAAAATATGTTTGGCGAATATCCCAATATTGAAGGCTCAAGGGAAACAATAGCAGGACAGCTTTTTTTATTAAACTCAGTGGGGCACAATTTCGAATTCAATTTCAACACTATCATCCTGCCTGAATATAAAACTACTTTTTTCTCTGATTATGCAGTTTTATGGAGTTTTAAAATAGGAGGCTGGATTTGGTTTATTCTTTATCTGGGTGTTTTGATTATGCTTTCGTACACAATACTCTCATTATTAGTAATATTTAGCAAACCTATTCGATTAAAAACAGGCAAAAAGAGTTGTTATAATACAAAAGTAATTTTTGGATTGAACCTTTTACTCGCAATTATGCTGGTGCAATATATCTATACATTTCTGACTAATTTTTGGGTAATTCCACTAACAGGGCAGAGCCCGGGCATTTTTTCCCCTTCCAGATATGAATATATTTTTCATATCGTAGTAATCAATTACATATATGTGTACCTGCTAAGTTCTGTCGAAGACCGGAAGGTAGCTATAAGACAGGCAAAAGCTATAAGTAAAAATATTCCGTCATATATCTCTACAAAATCCAAGTCACTATTCATCCCAGTATTAATAGCATTGTGTAGTGTTTGCTGGTTATTTGTTCAACGCAATAGGATGAATGGGTATATTGAAGAAAAAGGAGGGAAAATGGGATGGCAAATAATGCAAGAGTCGAAGTTTAGCTTTTTGTCGAAGCTCAGTAAAGATAGCCTGTTGGTATTAGCTCACGGCAGTTTTGAGAAAATGGATAATGATAGAGTCGAAAGGCGTAAATTTAGAGACTATCTCCGTGCTTATTATAGATCGCATGATGCGAAACGGACTCACAACATCGGTGCCGAATATATAAAAAGGAATACAAACATCGATAGCTTGACAAGTGTAAGAAAAAAAGTGTTGGGCAAAGATGCTTCTTCTTGGGCATATTTTAAATACGTAAATGGTAGAGAAACAACTTTTATAAATGATAAATATCAAGGAGGCTGCCCTCCGAGTGCCGAAACTGTTGATTTTGACCTACAATGTAACTTAAATAAAGCTCTGGAAAATTGGGCAAAGAAAATAAATAGCAAATATGGCTATGAGATGATTGGCGGTTCCATCCTTATTGCAGAAAACCAGAAAGGCTATATACTTGCATCTGCTTCATACCCCTTTATGTATAATGAAAACTTATATCATGTTTTGTTCGAAAACGAAAAGATGAACACAGCCATGCAGGGTAGAGGAGTTGATGTTGACCGGATAGTTGTCAGATATGATAATCCTGATTATCTAAACTTTGCAGAAAATGATATATTGCCCGGCAGTATTGTTAAACCTCTACTTGCATATTGTGGCTTGAGTATATTCCCAGCTAATTATTCGGAAGAATATCTATTCGACTTTCTTTGTTGGTCGAGGAATGACAAGGCGGAAAAGATTTATACTGACTTGTTTGTCAGAGGTAATAATTCTGCTACTGCACATGCTATTCTTAAGTCCGATTTTGGTTTTACTCCTTATACTGAAAAAAGGACGGAGCTAAAGGACGCTCCTGCGGTTACACATGCAATAGGTCAATATAGCAAACAAAGTTTCAAGAATGTAGTACAAGCATATATACGGATAAAAACAGGCAGAAAAACAGGCTTGTCTTATCAGAAAACAGATGCTTCCGATGAGGTGTTATCTCTTGATGAGAAGCAACTGAAAATATTGAGAAAAAGTATGTGTGCTCTGGATAAGGGAACAGCTGTAATGGTTGGGAATACGTTGCGACGCAAAAAGATAACAACTAAACATTTTATAGCAAAAACGGGTACAGCCCAGATAGGTAAGAATAAAGAAAAGAACAGGTCTTCTTCGATAATCATAGTTGGCGAAAAGATAACTATCGGCATCCAGCTATATGGAATTCTTCCTTCCAGTAAGAACGGACTATCTGCACAACATTTGTGTAATTACCTTGTCAGCAATGGTGTAGTAGAATTACAATAGCGATTCAGACTACAGTATAATATAAACAGTTTCTTGATATCCAAAACATTTACTTATATTTGAATCAAACCAACAATAATTATGGAAAATAGGATGAAATCATCTGTGGTAATATCCACCGAAGAAGTATCTTCGAATCCCAATGACCTTTATCTTCGTTTGGCTTATCCCGAAGACTACGCTGCTATTTGCGCCATACAAGACGAAGTGATGGCTGAATTAATAAAGAATAATGACAAAAACCTGTTTATTCCTACCGAGAATAGCAAGATAAGGGAGTATCTGGAACGGGAAGATGTGCTGTTTCTTTGTGGTCAAACATCAGATACGGTTGGAGCCTATGCATATACTTTTTTCGGCTCAGACATAGAATGTGATTTAAGTTGTCACTTTGATTACCAACAACCGGTTGCGACATTTGATACTGTAGTGGTGAGGGGAAAGCATCGTGGAAATGGAATACATGCCAAACTGTTGAGACTCTCTATTACGGAGGCTGTATTGAGAGGTTGCAGTATCATGGCAGCTACGGTAGACCCGAATAATGTGCATAGTCTCAATAATTTTCTAAAAAGTGGTTTTAAGGTGTTGAAGACCATTGATAATGAAGAAGGCTATAGTGGTTATAAAAGGTACATTGTGTACAAAATATTATCAAAAGAAGAAGTAATATGAAAATGAAATATCCAGCAATTACAATTAATAAAACTAAGTTTAAAGAGAATTTAGAAATTATCCATAGAAAAACAACTGAAGCAAATATTAGCGTTTGTGCGGTGACAAAAGGATTTTGCGCTATGCCCGAACTTGTAAAGTTATATGCAGATATCGGTTTTAGTGAGTATGGGGATTCGAGACTTGATAATCTTTTAAGTATAAATGTTCCCAATAGCCGTAAATGGATGCTTCGTTTGCCAATGATTTCGCAGGCAGAAGAAACTGTACGGTTTTCTGATATTAGCCTGAATTCTGAGATTGAAACCATACGTGCATTAGGAGCTGAGGCATTGAAAGCTGGCAAACATCATAAGATAGTCCTAGCTATTGAGAAGGGGGATCTGCGCGAAGGAGTGATGTCCGAAGATGCTGTTGTCATGGCTGGAGAGATACTGACTATAGATGGGATAGAATTGCTTGGTATAGCCACTAACTTCAATTGTTTCGGGGGGATAATCCCGGATGTTGACAAGTTGAATGAACTGGTTAGGATAGCCGAAGAAATAGAGCAAATATACGGAATCAGGCTAGGGATTATCTCTGGAGGAAATTCAGGTAGTGCCTATATGATTGAGAATGGCGAATTGCCTTCGCGTATTAACAATCTTCGGATTGGTGAACTTATCTTGTGTGGAAGAGAAACTTCGTATCAACGAAACCTATGGGAGCTTCATACGGATATTTTTACAATGCAGGCAGAGATTGTAGAATGTAAGACAAAACCCTCATTACCTTATGGAAATGTTGGATTAGATGCCTTTGGAAAGACACCGTTACATGTAGATAAAGGGTTGCAGGAAAGGGCGATTATCGCTGTTGGCAAACAGGATGTTTCCATGGACTACATTAGTCCTCGCGATAAAGAGCTTAAAATCTTAGGCGGTTCGAGTGATCACTTCATTATAGATGTTACACATTCATGTAGAAATTATAAAGTAGGGGATATTGTAGAGTTTGATTTGAGCTATGGAGGTATATTGAATTTATTTACATCAAAGTATATCAATAAGGTGATTTTATGAAAATAACGTGCAGAAGTTAGGACTTGATCAGATATTACTATATACAAGGATTGTAGCAGCTTTCAATATTTTCTCTTTTTAAATTCCCTCCCCAAAAGCCCAAGAGAGCGTTTGGAAAGAGAAAATATTGAAAGATATGTCAAAACTTATTTCCATGTATCTGTAAGATTGAGTCTTATTTTTTACAAATTAGTCTGAAGTTTCTTAGTCTATAGAAGAGGGAATATTTTTTGCCAATTATTTTCTCATTTTGACTCTCAACGATTCCGGCAGTTCCGACTTTTTATAATATACTTTCCTGCCATCAATAGAATAAGACTTCAGTAAACCCTTCCTGCGGTATCGGTATAAAGTTTTCTTTGTGCCCCCTAGTAGCATACATAAATCCTGATTATCCAGATAATCATCTTTTTTAATTGTATCAGGATTCACAAAAAGATCTATTTTCTCATCTATTCTGCCCAATTGATTTAGTATCAATTCCAGCTTTTCTATTATTCTGTTATCCGAATCTTGCATAGTCTGTACATTTAATCATTAGAGACAGACACCAATTCAGAAAAGTGGTTTCGCCCATGATTATTCCCCTTCACCTTATCTCTAACCGATATTAAGTCTTTATATCTAAAAGACACCTTTCCTTTATCGATCTGATAAAAAGGAATAATACCCTTTTTCCGATACCTGTCAAGTGTTCTAGCTGATATATTGAGAACTTCCGCCGCTTGCGTTTTGTTTAATACCTCATTCGGATTAATATGCATATTAGAACCATCCGAAAAACTATCCGAAGAATTATCACTATTACCATCAACTAGTTTTTTTCCATCCAATAATATTTCAATTCTCTTCAACCCTTCCACTATATGCGACAGATGCGTTGAAATATCGTTAAAGCCCTGGCTTATCATCCGTATACTCTCCAGTTTCTTCATACTATATAAAATTAAGTTCGAAGCAAAGATGCTATATTCCGATAAAAGAAATCCCCGACATCGGTACCGATATCGGGAATCTTTTTTATTAACTGTTTGATTATTTAGAATTTATCTTATCCATTTTTTTTAATAAGACACCGGGCAATGTTTTTAAGTATTGGCAAGGCCCTCCCTTTCGGGTATTGAGTTCACCTAAGGTATCGTAAAAGTTGCCAAGATCGACCTGAAAAATAAATTCAAGACAACGGATAATCCGTGCCATACTAGCATTTCCATTATTGATAGAGCCGGAGATACTATACGCCAGTTCGATCAAATTGATTTTATAATCTGTCCACTCAAGGAGCTCCGGAGGCATTTTATCAGCTACCTTATCCTGTTTATCCAAGTGCATTAACTCCGGATTATTCAGCTTGAGTAAGATGATTTCCATTTCTAGATCAATAAGAGCTATCATACGTTCAGAAAGATCATATAAAGTCAGATCAATAACTTTTCCTTTTAAACAGATATCTATTTTAATCTGTTTTAGGATTCTGTATGCCGAAAATATTTTTTTCTCATTGGTGACGAATTCTATAAGGAGGTCTACGAATGTATTAAATCTAAAATTGATTTCATTTGCGCTACAATTCTTTCTTACATCTTCTAATAAAATGTAATAACATTCATTTAATTTAGTAGTCATAAATTCTTGTATTCTAAATTGTTAATACAAGACTCAATAAATACGTTACAATAAAATTAAAAAATTTTCTTCAAAAAAGCTTGCATATAAAATAAAAAGCCTTACTTTTGCAACCGCTAACCGAGAGAGGGTAGCTGTTAAAAACAGAAATTAAATATATATTTCATTCAAAATATATAGGAGTTTAGATGTTTTGAGCAACACCACCCACCTCGTGGAAATTTCATGGGGGGAAAGGATTAAGGATATGTTTTTTTATTTGTATAGTACTTGTTATTATATAGTTATAAAAAGTTATTCAAATCTGCATGGGACTACATCGCAAACTTGGTTAAGTTTGATCAAACCAAGTCAAACGAAGAAAGAAATAGACAAGACGCTTAGAACGAGATAGTTCTAAGCGTTTTTTTTATGCCTAAAAACGAATGAAGTCATGCTTTGTCGGGGCAGGAGTAGCCAACTTGGACAGCAACCGCATGGGAAATTCATGGGAAATTTAGCAAGAATATATTTTCCATGAATTTTGACCTAAATAACTTATAAATAATGTCTTACTTTGTCAAAGTTGTGTTTGGTCAATGATAGCCAAGGTAGTAACGGATGCTCATAAACGTTTCATGTACACTTTTTCTTTGATAACCATATCATGGATAGCATTCAAACAATGCAAAACAAGGATTCTACTTGTCTCCGGTGTATAATATAAGGCACCCACATACCACTTACAGCAATAGACATGGCGTTTTAATGGACATTCAGATGTTTCATCTGCGTGAGAATAATCTACATTCCTATTAAGTCCATTTACTTTATTGAATATGTCTTCATAATTAGAGTTTTTTGATTTCCATCTATTATTTTCCCATCAAGATATGCGTGTTTAATCTTTCCATAGTAAAACGGATTATGAAATATATCACTTAGCTTTTGTGGAGGTCTTTTTAGCCCTTTTGCTTTGTAATTATTCGGCAAACATCATGGTTTGATAGGAGTTCAGACGATTGCTACAAGGGAGGACTGGAAAAGGATTAATGCGATTATCAAATATAAAACCTAAAAAAGAAGGCGAGAATTACTTCCCGCCTTAAATGTTTTCACAACGGAATAATCCTTATTGTGATAAGCTTCAATTTTGTAAAGGCAAATATATATCAAAAAATCATATCTACAAAATACAAATTAGCTTATCATAACACCTATTGCATAAAATTATCAAATCAAACCATCATTTTAATTAAAAAATGAATAAATTTGTAAAAATGGGTGCTTTGATTTGGAGCCAAAACAAACTTGGATTGGTGCCCAAGTAACAATATTTCGTCAAATACTGCCCCATTTAGAATAGGAAGATAGAGAAGTATGCTTCATATGTAATAGGTGAGAGCATTGTTTTGTGTATTTGTGAGATAAAATTTGAATGTTATGAAAAAAGTTTTAGGTCTGGATTTAGGTTCAAGCAGTATAGGTTGGGCGTTGATAGATAAGGATACTAATAAGATTCTGGGATTAGGAAGCCGTATTATTCCTTATAATGGAGCTGAGAGTCAGGATTTTGCCAAAGGCACTGGTGAAAGTAGAAATTCGTTGCGAACAAAAGCGCGTACCGCCCGTAAAGGTTATGATCGTTATCAACTGAGGCGCAAATATTTAGTTGATGTTCTTATCGAAAATAATATGATGCCCGATGATAATCTGAAGAAGCTACCTAAGATGCAACTTTGGGAATTACGCAACAAAGCGGTTATATCAAACATATCAAAACAAGAATTGGGACGTCTATTACTTTGGCTCAACCAAAAACGAGGCTATAAAAGTAGTAGAAGCGATGCCAATCTTGGTAAAAAAGATACTGAATATGTAAAAGATGTAAAAAATCGATTTGATAAAATTAAAGATTTAGGATTCACAATCGGACAATATTTTCACAGCGAATTAAAGAAGGACGAATATTTTCGTGTAAAAGAGAATATCTTTCCACGCGAAGCCTATATAGAAGAATATGATATAATTTGTGCAAGGCAAAAGGATAATTTAGGGCTGACAGATGAACTCATAGCTAAAATCCGCAACGAGGTTATCTATTATCAACGTCCGTTGAAATCACAGAAAGGTCTTGTTTCGGTATGTGAATTTGAAGGCTTTTGGACTAAGGATAAAAACAATAAAGAAGTTTTTGTGGGGCCTAAAGCTGCACCTAAAAGTTCTCCTTTATTCCAAATTGCCAAAATATGGGAAAACATAAACAATATAAAACTAAGTTCAAAATTGGGTGAAACCTTAGAGTTAACGCTGGAAGAAAAGCAAAAGATTTTTGAATATCTGGATAATAACCCGAAATTAACTGCAACCGACTTGTTTAAGATATTAGGGAAAAGACGGAATGAATTTACTGTTACAAAACAAATAGAAAAAGGCATACAAGGAAACATTACTAAGAATGAGATCTTACGGATTTTAGATAAAAATGAAGCATATAATAGTTTGCTCAGATTCGATTTAAACATTATTGAAACTGATAAATTCGGTTATTTATATTCAAGAAAAACAGGAGAAGTTTTAGGGGAAAAAAGCGTTAAATATATTGATCCTATAGTCGAGAACGAACCGTTTTACCAACTCTGGCATACCATCTACTCTATAAACGATGTGCAAGAATGTAGCAATGCCTTACAGAAACGTTTTGGTATAGATTTAGATACCGCCAATAAACTTTCTACAATAGACTTCAATAAATATGCTTTTGGTAACAAATCGGCAAAGGCTATCCGCAATATTTTACCCTACCTGATGGAAGGGGACAAGTACAGTGATGCAATGAGTTATGCTGGATATGACCACTCCAACTCTCTGACAAAAGATGAGAATCTTGAACGGAAATTACTTGATAAACTAAAGCCAATCGAGAAAAATTCATTGCGTCAACCAATAGTGGAAAAAATCCTTAACCAAATGGTTAATGTCGTAAATGCTATTATTGAAAAGTACGGAAAACCTGATGAAATCCGTATCGAATTAGCAAGAGAGTTGAAACAGGGTAAAGAGGAGCGCAGCAATACCGATAACGCAATACGCAAACGCCAACGAGAGAACGAAAGTATAAAGAAACGTCTTTCTGAATATGGTTTACGAGCTACCCGAAACAATATTATTAAGTGGCGTTTGTATGAAGAGATTGATAATCACGATAAAAAGCTCAATGCAATTTGCATCTATTGCGGACAGCCAATTTCGATTACAGAAGCAATAAATGGAAATGAGGTTGATATTGAGCATATTATTCCAAAATCAAAACTCTTTGATGATTCGCAGAGCAATAAGACGCTTGCTCATCGGCGTTGCAACTCGAAAAAGAATGATATGACGGCCTACGATTTTATGAAAACAAAATCGCAAGAAGAGTTTGATGCTTATGTAGATCGTGTAAATTCATTGTTTGCCAATAAAATAATAAGTAAGACAAAACGAGATAAATTGTTGATGTCGGAAGATAAAATTCCGGATAATTTCATTGAACGCCAATTGCGGGAAAGTCAGTATATAGCCCGAAAGGCACGAGAAATACTACAAACTATCTGTTACGATGTATGGAGTACAAGTGGAATAGTGACGGCAGAGTTGCGCCGGCTGTGGGGATGGGATGATGTTACAATGAAGCTCCAAATGCCTAAATACAAAGAGTTAGGTTTAACAGAAATGAAAGAATGGGAAAGCGAACATGGTAAACGAAAACACACGAAGGAAATCATCAAAGATTGGACAAAACGAGACGACCATCGCCATCATGCAGTAGATGCTCTTGTTATAGCTTGTACTGATCAGGGTTTTATTCAGCGTTTCAATACTTTGAATTCGAGTAAAACCCGCGAAGATATGTACAAAGAAGTAGAACAGAGGTCCGGGCAATATAAAGAAAAACTTTCTCTATTGGAGAAATATATTATTTCAAAATGCCCGATTGCGATTGTTGATATCGAAAAAGCTGTTGCAAATATTTTAATTTCTTTCAAGTCAGGTAAAAAGGTGGCTGTTTTCGGAAAACGAAAAATAGGAAAACAGGGTAATAAAAAAGTCGTTCAGGCAGGTATTGTAGTGCCAAGAGGAGCTTTGAGTGAAGATAGCATATACGGAAAGATAAAGACAATAGAAAGAAACAAGACACTGAAATATCTATTCGAAAACACACAGCTTATAGTAGACTCGCATATTCGGCATTTGGTAGAACAACGTTTAGAAGAATTTGGTAAAGATCAGAAGAAAGCATTAGCCTCGCTCAAGAAAGACCCTATTTATTTGGATGTAGAGAAATCTAAGTCGTTGGAATATGCTGCTTGTTTTAAAGATGAATATGTGATAAAATATACTGTTGATATAAACTTCAATAAGGTTGATAAAGTAATCGACGGCAAAATCAAAGAGATTCTTCAAAACCGCTTAAATAAATTTGGAGGAAAAGCTAAAGAGGCTTTCAAAGATGTACAACATGGTGAAGATTCGTTGAGATGGTATGAAGATGAGGGACTAGAACGTCCGATCCATTCAGTGCGTTGTTTCACAGGGCTTTCCGCCGTTGTTCCTGTAAAGAAAGATGAAGATGGGAACGAAATAGGCTTCGTGAAACCCGGAAATAATCATCATATTGCTATTTACTCAGATAAAGAAGGGAATAAATCGGAACATGTTTGTACTTTCTGGCATGCTGTTGAACGGAAGAAATATGGGATACCTATTATTATCGAAGGCACGAATGAAATATGGGATAAAATTTTATCGGCAAAAGAAGGCTTTTATCCTCAAAGTTTTCTCGAACAGCTCCCTCCTCCTAATTTGGATTTGAGTTTGAGTATGCAGCAGAACGAGATGTTTATTCTAGGGATGGCAGAAGAAGATATAAAAAATACTATTGAAAAAGCTGATTACGGACAAATCAGTAAATATTTGTATCGGGTGCAGAAATTATCAACAGCCAATTACATGTTTAGGCATCACTTGGAAACTCAGATAATAGATGATGAAAATTCTAAGAAAAGCAAACGCTTTCAAAATGTAAGAAGTATAGGAGCTCTATTTTTACTTAATCCATTTAAGGTGAAAATCGATTGTTTAGGAAATGTTAAACCTCCACTACCATGATTAAAAAGACTCTTTATTTTGGCAATCCGACATACTTGAGTATGCGTAACAATCAGTTAGTCGTAAAACTACCTGAGGTTGAAAAGAACGACACTTTACCCGAAAAATTTAAGAAAGATAGTGAGGTGACTTTTCCTATTGAAGATTTGGGTGTTATTGTTCTCGACCACAAACAAATCACCCTGACGCATGGGCTGATGGAGATGTTGTTGGAAAACAATACTGCCCTTATTACTTGCAATAGCAATCGTATGCCGGTTGGTCTAATGCTCCCCTTGTGTGGAAATAAAACACAGACGGAAAAATTCAATGCGCAAATTCGGGCTACCGACCCTTTGAAAAAGAATCTTTGGCAGCAAACCATCAAAGCTAAAATAAAGAATCAGACTGGCGTCCTGAAAAAATATCGTTCATGTAATATTCGCAATATGGAGTATTGGGCGAGTGAGGTTAAGAGCGGTGACCCTGATAATTATGAAGCCCGTGCAGCTGCCTACTATTGGAAAGAAGCTTTTCCGCAAATTGATAATTTTGTAAGAGGAAGAGAAGAACTTCCTCCTAATAATTTGCTGAATTATGGCTATGCCATTCTCCGTGCGGTAGTGGCACGTTCGTTGGTTTCCAGCGGTTTGTTGCCAACATTTGGGATACATCATCATAACCGTTACAATGCTTATTGCTTGGCTGACGACATTATGGAGCCTTATCGTCCGTTTGTCGATGCAGTTGTATTTTCCATTGTCGATGCCGGCGAAAATTTTGAAGAATTATCGAAATCTATAAAAACACAATTGTTGCAAATACCAACTATTGATGTAATGATTAATGGAAGGAAAAGCCCATTGATGGTTGCCGTTAGCCAGACTACATCTTCATTGGCACAATGTTTCGAAGGTAAATTGCGAAAAATAAAATATCCTGAATTTGTATTATAAGATTATGCTATGCAGCAGGACAGATTAAATCAATATCGAATTATGTGGGTTTTAGTACTGTTCGATCTTCCTACCGAAACCAAAAAAGACAGGAAGGTATATGCAGATTTTCGTAAAAATCTGCAAAGGGATGGATTTACCATGTTTCAATTTTCAATCTATCTACGTCATTGTATGAGTATGGAAAATGCAAATGTCCATATCAAACGAGTTAAAAAGTTTCTACCAGAAAAGGGGCATGTTGGGATAATGTGCATAACAGATAAACAGTTTGGGATGATGGAGTTGTTTTATGGGAAAAGTGCGGAGGCTAAGAAAACGGAAGGGCAACAACTAGAACTCTTTTAAGAATAAAAAATCCCGACTATAATCGGGATTTTTATTTGAAATACATCATTTTTTGAAATCTTAATGAGTTGTGATAGTTGTTGATATACAGCTGGTTGTATATACCTATACTGTATTTCAATGAACTAAGATACAAAATTGAAAGCTTATCACAACGAGTATTGGCATTCATCCGGGTACTGTCAAACTGTATTTCAATGAACTAAGATACAAAATTGAAAGCTTATCACAACGATATGGCGTTCGTAGGGTGTAGTAGGATGACTGTATTTCAATGAACTAAGATACAAAATTGAAAGCTTATCACAACTAAGAGTAAAAGATGTACAGTTATACTACAACTGTATTTCAATGAACTAAGATACAAAATTGAAAGCTTATCACAACGGGTCGTAAGCAAGGAACTCGTCTAAAAGACTGTATTTCAATGAACTAAGATACAAAATTGAAAGCTTATCACAACTTCACTTCGTAGCCTAATTTTGCAATTGCAGACTGTATTTCAATGAACTAAGATACAAAATTGAAAGCTTATCACAACAGACTGCCCAAGCTTCACATAGCCCAACCCACTGTATTTCAATGAACTAAGATACAAAATTGAAAGCTTATCACAACAAGGGCACGAAGGTTATAAACGGGCACGGTACTGTATTTCAATGAACTAAGATACAAAATTGAAAGCTTATCACAACCCATGCTGGAACTTGCCAATCTGGTATTGACTGTATTTCAATGAACTAAGATACAAAATTGAAAGCTTATCACAACAGTGTCTTAGAGGTCTTTATTTTAGTTTCACTGTATTTCAATGAACTAAGATACAAAATTGAAAGCTTATCACAACACTATGGTTAATGCTCCCGATATATCTGTACTGTATTTCAATGAACTAAGATACAAAATTGAAAGCTTATCACAACCCAGAACCGAACAATCCCATATCCTTATCACTGTATTTCAATGAACTAAGATACAAAATTGAAAGCTTATCACAACTTCATTGTAAAAGCACCTGATAGCAAGACAACTGTATTTCAATGAACTAAGATACAAAATTGAAAGCTTATCACAACTTGGTTCTTCTGAAGGAAAAAAGAGAGGAAACTGTATTTCAATGAACTAAGATACAAAATTGAAAGCTTATCACAACTATCGGAGGAGTGGTAATATTTTCTATTCCACTGTATTTCAATGAACTAAGATACAAAATTGAAAGCTTATCACAACGATTTGGATATTGTGACAACCATCCAAGGAACTGTATTTCAATGAACTAAGATACAAAATTGAAAGCTTATCACAACTTTTTGATGTATGTATTATTTTTATAATCTACTGTATTTCAATGAACTAAGATACAAAATTGAAAGCTTATCACAACAAACCATCGACTGCTTGCAAACCGATTGCACTGTATTTCAATGAACTAAGATACAAAATTGAAAGCTTATCACAACCTTAATCTCTTTCTTAAACGTAACTGCATACTGTATTTCAATGAACTAAGATACAAAATTGAAAGCTTATCACAACTTGGGACAACAATTCGTCTGGTAGAAATTAACTGTATTTCAATGAACTAAGATACAAAATTGAAAGCTTATCACAACCTAAATTTGTTGCGGCATTGCCGCAACAAAACTGTATTTCAATGAACTAAGATACAAAATTGAAAGCTTATCACAACGAAGGCTCACTAGGAACGATAATAATAATACTGTATTTCAATGAACTAAGATACAAAATTGAAAGCTTATCACAACCCTCTGATCAGATTGATCCTTCGTATTTATACTGTATTTCAATGAACTAAGATACAAAATTGAAAGCTTATCACAACCTTTCGTTATTTTTAATTAAACTACTCTGTACTGTATTTCAATGAACTAAGATACAAAATTGAAAGCTTATCACAACTACGACTCGCCATTCAAGCCACCGCCTGCACTGTATTTCAATGAACTAAGATACAAAATTGAAAGCTTATCACAACGATACAATGCCAATTGAACTTACGGAACAAACTGTATTTCAATGAACTAAGATACAAAATTGAAAGCTTATCACAACTATAGGTGCAGGGATATGTTTAATATTCTACTGTATTTCAATGAACTAAGATACAAAATTGAAAGCTTATCACAACAGATATTTTCATCTATCTTTGTAGTATGGAACTGTATTTCAATGAACTAAGATACAAAATTGAAAGCTTATCACAACTAGGTTGTTTAAATCCCATGAGACATATTTACTGTATTTCAATGAACTAAGATACAAAATTGAAAGCTTATCACAACAAACAATCAACGATTGTGTTGAAGCACTCAACTGTATTTCAATGAACTAAGATACAAAATTGAAAGCTTATCACAACGGCGCTGCAGTTGTCCTCTAAATGTAACTTACTGTATTTCAATGAACTAAGATACAAAATTGAAAGCTTATCACAACGTCTTGCAGATATTTTTCTCCTTGCTTTAAACTGTATTTCAATGAACTAAGATACAAAATTGAAAGCTTATCACAACGCATTCATTTTGTTTGCTTGCGCTTTGTTCACTGTATTTCAATGAACTAAGATACAAAATTGAAAGCTTATCACAACTTCGGGGGTTCCGCTTTCATTAATTCCGCCTACTGTATTTCAATGAACTAAGATACAAAATTGAAAGCTTATCACAACTCAATCGGTTCTTTATTCGTAACGATTCTTACTGTATTTCAATGAACTAAGATACAAAATTGAAAGCTTATCACAACAAACAATTAGGATTTAAAAAGATGCTTATTACTGTATTTCAATGAACTAAGATACAAAATTGAAAGCTTATCACAACTATTACTCCAAGTGCCTAGCCGTAAGGCCAACTGTATTTCAATGAACTAAGATACAAAATTGAAAGCTTATCACAACGAAATACCGCAGGCAATCCCAACACGCCAAACTGTATTTCAATGAACTAAGATACAAAATTGAAAGCTTATCACAACTCATCATACATATATGCTTGGTGTATATATACTGTATTTCAATGAACTAAGATACAAAATTGAAAGCTTATCACAACAAAATCATTCGCCGCCTTCATGCGTTCGTCACTGTATTTCAATGAACTAAGATACAAAATTGAAAGCTTATCACAACATAGAAGCAAGTTTGTTACATTTCTTAACACTGTATTTCAATGAACTAAGATACAAAATTGAAAGCTTATCACAACGCGAGTTTGCATCAATGTTGTTTGCTCCTAACTGTATTTCAATGAACTAAGATACAAAATTGAAAGCTTATCACAACAAGAACTCTTTGCCTGCTAGCGCACTCTCTACTGTATTTCAATGAACTAAGATACAAAATTGAAAGCTTATCACAACTATTCCTTACATAAGGGCTTAACAGCTTCCACTGTATTTCAATGAACTAAGATACAAAATTGAAAGCTTATCACAACATATTCTTCGCAGATGTAATAAGTTCAGTGACTGTATTTCAATGAAC
>NZ_QVMQ01000028.1:30594-34426 GCF_010501105.1 Dysgonomonas sp. 511
TGAAAGCTTATCACAACATATTCTTCGCAGATGTAATAAGTTCAGTGACTGTATTTCAATGAACTAAGATACAAAATTGAAAGCTTATCACAACTACAGTAGTGGAAGGATTGCGGACAACTAAACTGTATTTCAATGAACTAAGATACAAAATTGAAAGCTTATCACAACCTTGTAATAGCTGGTATTGCAGGAACGGTAACTGTATTTCAATGAACTAAGATACAAAATTGAAAGCTTATCACAACGTAAAAATTCTGACTGTCTGCACATTATACACTGTATTTCAATGAACTAAGATACAAAATTGAAAGCTTATCACAACTAACAGTTTGTTATATTCATCTTCCGATTCACTGTATTTCAATGAACTAAGATACAAAATTGAAAGCTTATCACAACAAATACCAATGAAAAAAATAACGGACATAACTGTATTTCAATGAACTAAGATACAAAATTGAAAGCTTATCACAACAGGTAAACCGCTATCGTTAATTCCGCCTAACTGTATTTCAATGAACTAAGATACAAAATTGAAAGCTTATCACAACAACATACAACAGGCTTTAAAATAAATCAGAACTGTATTTCAATGAACTAAGATACAAAATTGAAAGCTTATCACAACAGTAGCATAGTTGGGAATATTATAGTATAGACTGTATTTCAATGAACTAAGATACAAAATTGAAAGCTTATCACAACGGACTGGCAATACTAATTCTTTGTATTGATACTGTATTTCAATGAACTAAGATACAAAATTGAAAGCTTATCACAACAGAATACTCTGTGAGGGTTAATATTGTATCACTGTATTTCAATGAACTAAGATACAAAATTGAAAGCTTATCACAACATCCGCAAAAGTCTTGATAATACCCTTTTCACTGTATTTCAATGAACTAAGATACAAAATTGAAAGCTTATCACAACTATTATCTAATGTGAAACATAAATTTTCAAACTGTATTTCAATGAACTAAGATACAAAATTGAAAGCTTATCACAACTATAAGTTTCTTATTAATTTGGAGATCTTTACTGTATTTCAATGAACTAAGATACAAAATTGAAAGCTTATCACAACTAATTGTTCTAATTTACCAAGATGTTCTATACTGTATTTCAATGAACTAAGATACAAAATTGAAAGCTTATCACAACCAATCAGGTATAGTTACAACCCCAATAATTACTGTATTTCAATGAACTAAGATACAAAATTGAAAGCTTATCACAACCCCATCACCAGAAAGGTTAATTTCATCTGAACTGTATTTCAATGAACTAAGATACAAAATTGAAAGCTTATCACAACCAAAACGATATGGGAAATGGAAGAGTGGAAACTGTATTTCAATGAACTAAGATACAAAATTGAAAGCTTATCACAACGGAGGTAAATTTGTTGCCTCATTTGCAGCGACTGTATTTCAATGAACTAAGATACAAAATTGAAAGCTTATCACAACATGCCCAATTCTAATCCTATACGCGCATTAACTGTATTTCAATGAACTAAGATACAAAATTGAAAGCTTATCACAACCCAGTTCATACTTAAGCATCGGCTTAGTGAACTGTATTTCAATGAACTAAGATACAAAATTGAAAGCTTATCACAACAGTATGGCATGAGTGACGAATGCTGCGATGACTGTATTTCAATGAACTAAGATACAAAATTGAAAGCTTATCACAACTTAGTTAATGTTTTAAATTCCAAAAAAGATACTGTATTTCAATGAACTAAGATACAAAATTGAAAGCTTAAAAAAATCGGATCACTGCCGCGTATCTGACCCGCCTATAAGGCTACAAAACAGCGAAAACCGTTTGTAGTAAACGGTTTTCGCTGATATTAGTTGCGGAAGCCGGATTCGAACCGACGACCTCCAGGTTATGAGCCTGGCGAGCTACCACTGCTCCATCCCGCGATATTGTGAGTGCAAAAGTATGCAATTTATATATACCAACCAAATAAAAAAGCATTAATAAATTGAGAATAATTGTAAGTGGCTGTTTTATAGGAAGAAAAAACTGTTGATCTAATGCATACTTGAAAGCCGAACTTTTCAATAATGATGTTGTAAAAGAACTATCCCCACTATTTGACAAAAATCTAAAAGACTATTATATCAGAAAACTACAGGATGATAAAGATCGCTTTCTTGTCATTAACAATGTTCGCAATAAACTCATACACATTCTGTTTACTGTTATTAAAAACAAACAAATCATTTACAATGAGAACAAACGCTGTGCATTAGAAGTAGACAAAACAACTTCATATGAGATGGGACAGAGACCGGATTTGTGTAGTCAACTGGGACGTGACAGACAGGCTTGTGCTGAATGGGAAGATATACCAATCAACAACTTTGCCTGCCGGCAAATATGTTCTTTCGGCCATGTTTACTGAATTACACGCCGACTTTGGCACTCAAAATCACTGTTATATGATTATCAACAAGGGCAACCAGACTATGCCGGATTGGAATGATCGCAAAACAGCCTTCGAATATACGGATGTGGCTTCGAGCAGTTCTATCGAATTCGAACTCACCGAAGAAACAACACTGACCATCGGATTCTTGTATAACTTCCCTACTATCGGCGAAAAATGCGCGTACGGATTCGACCGCATCAAATTAGCTCAAATAACCAGTGAAAACGAAGAATAACAGAAAGATAATGAAAAAAATTATATTCCTTTTAATTACGGCTGCATGTTTTATACACACAGCTTGTGGCGATAACGATGACGATAAAATTGGTAGAACCTTCAAAAATCCGGTAATGGGCAAACCTGCCGCCGACCCTACTATTATAAGGGCACAGGATGGAGCATATTATATCTATACCACAGGGGATCTTGTACCTATCTACAAATCCACCAATCTTATCGACTGGCAGTACATCGGCAATTGCTTTACCGAAGCAACCAAGCCCGCGATTGAAAATACGTCGGGTATCTGGGCACCCGATATACGGTATGTAGACGGCAAATATGTGCTCTATTACAGTATGCCGGGAACAACATCGGGGCAAATAGACGGCGTAAATATCTCCAACTGGGAGTGTGCTATCGGCTGTGCCGTAGCCGACAAACCCGAAGGCCCTTTTGAGGATAAAGGTAAAATGTTTAACGGATACGACATTAACATACAAAACTGCATCGACCCCTGCTACGTAGAAGAAAATGGTAAAAAATACCTTTTCTTCGGTAGCTGGGAGGGCATCTATGGTGTTGAGCTTTCTGACGATGGTTTCCGCCTGAAAGAAGGAACAACTCCGGTGCAAATATCTGGACGCGACAATGAAGGTGCTATGATACACAAACGTGGAGATTACTACTATCTGTTTGCCTCGTGGGGTTGGTGCTGTGGCGGCGACGAAAGTACATACAAAACTATTTATGGCCGCTCTGAGAGTTTATTCGGCCCTTATCTCACTAAAGATGGGAAAAACATGATAGACGGAGCTTTTCACATACTCATCGATTCCAATATGTTTTTTGCAGGTCCGGGACATAACTCGCAAATCGTAACGGATGATGCCGGTAACGACTGGATGGCTTACCATTCATATATTCGTGCACAAGCAGGGAAAGACCGCTTGTTGATGGTTAGCCAGATTAAATGGACCGACGATGACTGGCCTTATGTTGACGGAAATTCTCCTTCTTTAGATGCATTAGCTCCGGTTTTTTAATCATAGTTAGAGGTGAGGGTGTGTCAAAAGCCCCAAAATATGAAAGACCGAAGTTTTTAATAGCTTCGGTCTTTTTCGTTCACTCTAAAATATGTATCTTAGAGTTGCAATG
>NZ_QVMQ01000029.1 GCF_010501105.1 Dysgonomonas sp. 511
TTTGATCTTGGCATTAAAGGATTCCGCCGAGGCATTGGTTGCTCTCCTATCAAAGAAGTTTAATATGGTTTTGTAGTGTGCTTGTACAGAGCGCATCACTGTTCCAAAATGCTCAAAGCCTGACTCATCAATGGCATTATACCAGCGAGCTAAACGGGTGAGGGCTATTTTTTTATCCATGGAGGTATGATAGATACTTTTTAGTTGCATTGTTAGTTTATAGGCAACTTTTAATGTCGGATAATAATGAAATAGTATTTCAGCTCTTTGCCTCTGCTTGGGAGTCCATTTGTCTTCATTTTTAAACAACAAATAGCGACTGCGTATAAGAAGTTGACGGTGTGTATCCCCATTTTCAAGAATCAATGGCACATACGATTCCTTATTTTCTTTGGCTAAGGCTATCTCTTTATTTTCCTGTTCAATGGCTTTCCAACGAAAAGCTATCCGCATATCTTGCAGAGCATCACAGGCTAACTTTTGTACATGGAAGCGGTCTGTTACCTGCGAGGCTTTTGGGAAACAACGAGTCACTATTACTCCCATATTGGCTGCCATATCCAAAGTGACTTCTTTTACCTTACGCCGTAATCTGTCTTTAATCTTTAGCAAAACTTCTATGACATCTTCAGCTTTTGTGCCTCGTACTATGGCTACAATAGAACCTTTCCTGCCTTTTGCTTCTTTGTTGGTTATGATTGTATAGAGTTCATCATCACTCAAAGAGGTTTCATCTATACTTAGGTAAGGACCTATATTCTCGGGGAACAACAGCCATTTGTCGGCGTGTTCACGCTCCGGCCATTCAAGAAAGCCAGACAAACAGAGACGATACCACTCCTCCAATCTTTGTGCGTTCAAACCATAAAACTTAGCTAATGTACTACAGCTAACGGGGGTATTATCCAGGTGTTCCTTTTAAAAAAGAGGCAAACTCTTCGGTTAGACGAGTACCTTTGGCTACTACTTCCCAATCACGCATATACGGATTGCCTGTATTCAGATCCTGCCAGCGACGACGGCGNAGAGGCAAACTCTTCGGTTAGACGAGTACCTTTGGCTACTACTTCCCAATCACGCATATACGGATTGCCTGTATTCAGATCCTGCCAGCGACGACGGCGAACGTGAAGTATTAAACTTTTCCCTCGAAGGGGGAAATCATGAATCGATGCAGGTGGGTAAAATCCTTTGGATTGAAGGTGTTTGCCTTTACGCTCTTCTTCCGATAAGTCCTTCTCGTCCAAATAGATCAATATCGCTGTAGAGGTCCGTTCAGCATGGGTTACTTCAAAATAAGTCAGTATACCAGCGGGTAATAATAGTTCGTAGCCTGTTTCCATAAAACAAAACTACTCCCTTTTTTCTAGCTCCACAACTTTCCGGGGTGAGCCGTAAAAACAGTGTATTTCCGTATATAAATGATAGGGGAGTTTTATTAAGCGAAAAAGCCGTAACTCATTGAATTACAGCTTTTCATCTCGTGGTGCCACCAGTTCCGAAAAACATTTCCTGTGTTTTCCACAAAATTTTTAAAAAACTACTTTTTTGTTTGTTTTCAACCCTTTACAAACATAGTGCGATTTGGAAGTTTCAATTTTATTTTATATATATACCCAAATCGCATAGGAAATGTTTACCCCTATGTTTACCCTACTTTTTTCAAGAAACAAAAATCCCAACAAAATTAATTTATTATTAACCATTAAATTTTTACATTATGAATGTATCAAAATTTAAGCTTGTATTAAAATTAGACAAGTTGGCGAAAAGTTCTAATAAAGCGCCAATTTGTTTGCGAGTAACAAAAGAAAGAAAATCGTTTTACAGAACGATTTTACATGTAGAACCCGAATATTGGGATGCAAAAAATGAACGCATAAAAAATAAGCATCCCAATGTAGTAGAATTAAATGCACTTCTAGATAAGAAAGTAGCCGAAATAAAAAAGGAAATTTCTTTACTGGAAATTAGAGATGATGATGTCAGTATTTATGCAATGAAAGATAAATTAGCAAAAAGAACTTCGCTTGATTTATTTGAACATGCACAAAAAGAAATGACAAAAATGTATGATGGAGGGCAATATGCTACTTACAAAAAATATAAATCTGTAATTAAGAAGCTAAAAAAGTATGTAAACAAAGATGTTTTGCCAATAAAAGATGTCACATTAGACTTTGTCGCAAATTATCAGGATTATTTATTACATAAAGTAAAGAATAATATAAACACAACTATTGTGAATATAAAAGCATTGGCAAGATTAGTAAATGATATTTATGATAACAGTGAATATAATTTAGATCAGAATAAAAATCCGTTTGCGACTAAAAATAGAGAGAAAAACAGAAAAAAAATCAAAATGACAAGAGAACAAAACGAACGCACATATTTAAGTGCAGCAGAAGTCAAAAGAATTGAGAAATTAAGACCAAGGACGGCAGAGAAAATGTATGATGCTAAAGATGTTTTTTTAGTCGAATGCTATACAGGACTACGTATCTCTGATATTCTTACTTTGAAGTGGGGAAATTATGACGGAAATCAATTTTCAGTCAAAATGCGTAAAACAGATAAACCGCACACAGTAAAAACAAACAAAGTAGTGAAAAGAATAATTGAAAATAGAAAGGAAATTTTAGAACGGAATAATATTAATATCACTCCCGATAAATATATTTTTGAAATTTTAAAATTGGACGTAGAGAAGGCTTCCGCACATGATACACTAAATGCAATCAGTTCGGCGACTGCAATTATAAATAAAAGTCTAAAAGAAATCGCGGAAAGAGCAAAAATTCAGAAGAATATTTCCACGCACACAGGACGACATACATTTGCCTATTTAATGGTAGCCAAAAATGTAAATCCATTTATTATGAGGGATTTGTTGGGTCATAGTGATATTAGAGTTACTCAAATATATGCAAAATCATCCAAATCAGATAAGGATAATGCGATTGATTCACTTGATGATTTAGAAGACTTAGTAGTTAATTAAACAAAATGTATATATGGAAAGTAATTCTAATTTTCTAATAACAACAGAAGCTGTTTGTAAAATATTACAAGTTTGTCCTCGTACACTGCATAATTATAGAACAGAGGGTAAATTAGAGTATTACAAATTAAGCAGAAAGAAAATTATGTATCGTGTTGGAGATGTTGTAAAATTTGTAAAAAAGAGTTCTTGCTCTTCAATTCGTAAAGATATGGTAAATACATTATTGGAAAAATACATAGTTAGAGAATAATTTTTAATATTTGATTTTAGGGGTAGTTTTTTAGAAATTACCCCTTTTTTATATTCTAACTTATCTCCAAGAGATTTTTGTATTTTTTCCTATCCAATTTTTAGACAAAAAATCACTTAAATTAAAACTATGTCGAAAACTAACTTCTACTTCTTTCTAAAAAAGGGATTAATACACTTTTTAAAATTTGGTTGGGGTATCCCCAAGAGTAGAAAACAGCTAAAAAAGCCGGTTCTTTATTTATACAGTTGGGATAATTATTTAGAGATAAATTACCAAAGCATTTCCGAGTTTTTAAGTGAAAAATAGGCAAAAAGCTATGACAAACCACTTTTTGTATTTTTTTCTATCCAATTTTTAGGCATTTTTTAGTGTACAATTCGTTGATATTAAAAATTAGCTTCTATCTCTTTACAGATAACACTTATAAGAGAATTACATGAGTTGGCTTGGCAGTGCCAAACAGTAGAAAACAGCTAAAAAAGACGGTTATGTTTCTAACTACACATAAACAAAATAAAAAGATGTGCGGATAGTCATAAAAAATAAACAGATTCGCGGATGAATGTCTATCTCTATTTATTACAATATATATAACTATACAGACTAATACAATCATATTATAGATAATTCTAACTTATGCCATAGTACCATTTGGGTAAGAGGGATATAAGGGTAGAATAGAAAGAAAAATTAGAACGAGACAAATAGATTTTATTAGCACGCTGCATCTACACAAATAGGGGGTACCCCTTAAATGGGATTTATATATTGGATAGCTTCGGGTAGTACATTTATATCAGAATCAGATTTTTTAGAATACAGATATATTATATCTAGGTATAAACTTTTTACTACTTTTGTATATAAACCAAATTAAAATATTTACCTATAAGAAGAAAAAATTAAAATAACATATTGATTTAAAGCATTAGCTTTTTATTCTTACACCTCGAAATCGCCAAAATTAGTAGAGAAGAATTTAAGTTTAATGCTCACGCATGGTGCGTGGGCTTTACTTGTTCCTCTACGTGGTGTTTGGCGATACCTGAGGTGTGGATAAGTTTAAGTTCCACGCACTTTTTATTTACTAACTATAAAATTAAAATTATGAAGTATTTTACAGCACTACTATTCTTATCGTCATTCATTGTCTTTATTGCAGGAATGATAAAACCTAACGTTGTACTAAGGTTTATGAAATCGCCAAATCGTGTTCATGTGTTTTTATTCAGTTCAGCTATCGGAATCGTTTCCATTATCTTAATGCTTATTATTGCACCTACCGATTTAATCAATAGTAATACAGCTACTAATAACAATACTAATGCAGTGCAAACACAAGTAGAAAGTGATAAGCAGAATCAGGAATCTGACAACAATAATAATAAAGAAGAAGAAACTTCTATCGGTAAAGAGGTATCTGTCGGTCATTTCTCTTATACTGTAAATAGTATAAACTTTAGAAAAAGTGTAGGAGACGAATTTATAGGAGAAACCGCAGACGGCATTTACTTACTTGTTAATCTCTCAATAAAAAATATTAGCGATGAAACACGCACATTAGACAATTCCTGTTTTTATCTGACTGATGCAAACAATGTAAAATTTGAATTTGCCGTAGATGCATCCACAGCACTTGAATTATCTGGACACAAAACATTATTTCTAAAAGATTGCCAGCCACGCATAAAAACCAATGGGGTATTGATTTTTGAAGTTCCCGAGAAAGATGTGTATTACTTGCATCTTGCTGGAAACTTTTGGGGTACTAAATCAGCACGTATAATATTAAAATAAGGAATGAATATGAAAAAGGTAATATTTTTAATTATTGTTGTATTATTCTGTGCAACTATTACAGGATATTCTCAAAGTAAACATATCAAATTATTTGAAGAGAAAGCAAATTCTATTTTGAAAATGCCTATAAATAATAAAAGTTCTGAAGCCTATAACAATTTGCAACGTGAGGCGAAAATGAAAAGATATACTTATTCAGATGGACGGCAGAAAAAGAAAAATGATGCAATTATGAATACCATTGAGAGGAGAATCTTTGATAGTATCTCCATATATGAGAAACGTAAAGAAGAGTTTAGATTGGAACAAAATAGAATTGCTTCAATAAGGAGAGATTCTATTAAACTTGCCAATGAAACAGCAGAACAGCAAAAGCAGGATTCCATCATAAAATCTCGTGAGATTGCAGCACAGAAATCACAGCTATTTAGGGATAGTGTATATCAATTAAATGTAAGTGTTGAGGATTTTTCTGTTATACAAAGTAAAGGGAATGGAACCTTTAATATCTCTCCAAATACATTAGCTCGAATATTCTCAAAGAATGCTACGGTAGAATCTATTGTTGCCACATTTCCAAAATATTCAGCGTATTATGCTGATGCGAAGCCGAACTCTAGGAGAGAACGGAGATACGATGTTTATAGAACAGACGTAAAATATGTTTGGGGAATTACATTAGAGTATAATCCCAAAACTCGAAAAGTCATATCTATTGTAATAGACGACCCTTATACCGATAAATTTAAACAAAGACTTCTCAATGCAGGGTATAGATGGGATAGTGGTTCTTCTATGACTGCAACCTCTTTCGGACATGGGTATCGTTCTTATTGGAAAAAGAAAGGAAGTCCTATATTTTTCTCAATAAATGACAGGATTATTAAGATTTTTAGATTTGATTAATTTTGTACCCTCAAGTAAGGCTCTTATTATTAGAGCCTTTTTCCATTTAAAATTTCTACGTTCTGTAACTATGATTATCAAACGTTGATTGAAGGCGGAAAAATTAATTAGATGTAATAATTGATATACTTGGATTCAATACCTTTTGGAAGTCTTTATCGTCTGTTACCAATTTCAATGTATTATTCTTACAGAATTCAATCAGATAACAATCATTAAAATCTATTGTTTGAAAGTTATTGCAGATAGAATTTATATCTATCGTATGAAAATCATCAGGTCTTTTCTCTGATAAAGAGAGGATGTTATTTATTGCAGCAGTAACTGCAGCAACTGTATTTTTATATTGTTGAGAAGGTATATAATCCTTTTTATAGCTTGCTCCATAAAATTTATTATTATTCTTCCACTGTTCAAAATCCATCCTTAAAAAAGAATTTGAAAACTCAGATAATATAAGACTATTTACAAATATCGTTGCTCTGGCAGATATTATTGAATGAAAGAAACTTGAATATACTTTCTGTTGTGCTTTTGAATAATTCCCAATTGGGCAGAATAGGAACATCCAAACATTATTATCTAAGAAAAATAAATCTGATGATTTAGGCGTATATGATTTAATATCTATAACATTACTCATAGCTAGAAAACAGATTGTGCAGATTCATCGAAAAGTTCAGGATTACTAAAATATTCCTTTGCTGTACTAATTGCTTTTTTTAAATAAACAAGATCATTTTCTTTTATATTTATGATTTTTAAATGTTTATTTAAAAAATCAGAGTCATAAACAGCATAAAGTTGACCGATAGCGGCGTTTAAAAAGGCAGTATTTAGCACTTTTATTCCTTCAAAGTCTAAATTAAGAATATCAACATTATTTTTAAAGGCATCTGTGATGGCTGTATTTATTTTATCCCCTTCATCAGAAGAAACAGCAATATCCAAAACTGTAAAATCTCTAACTTTCAATGTATATTCTATAGATTTCATAACACAAACTTACTAAAAAATATTATCAACTGATATTGAGGATTCTTTTTTTAACAGATAAAAATCATCATTTTCCTCAACATTAAACTCTATATTTATTATTGCTCCTGGGAAAACATGGTTAAGTTCTCTATTATAGATATTTACTTTTCCATTACGATATTCCCAATAACCATTATCTGAAACAATTTGTATCTTACCTTTGTTTAAATTCAAGAAATCCAATAAGAGACTCAATCCCAACCCTCCAGGCTTTCCTATTTTAGTACTATTCTTTTCTTTTGTGGCCCAATCAATTGCTTCATGAGAATTTACAATAGATTCATTTCGAAGAATCTTATAATTATTTACATTTTCTAAAAAAGTTTTTCCAATATCAACAATTGTAAAGTCTAATGTAGCAGGCTTCTTATTCGGATAATGTTGTCCACAAGTAAAAATAGAATCACTTTGCCCATGTATCGCTGCATTATTAAATAATTCAAACATATTTCTCACTATTTCGTCTTTTAATAAATTACTGCATTTTGGAAAACATGTTTTAGATAAAATTTCCTCATTAACATAAAATGAAAATGTATCATTCTGACTAGGTGCAAATTGCCAATAATTTATAACAGTATCAGTAGAAGAACTTGGTTTATAAATATCACCAAAGCTTAAAAAACCATTTCTATTTAGAATACTACTAATAGCTCCATTAAGATTTGAGAAAAATACATTGTATCCATTCAATTTGATTATTCTTAATATGGCTCCTAATACTGCAGCCAAATTTGCGTCAATCCATGTTGTTTTTTTAAAGTTTAATTCAATATTTTTATCTTTATTGTCAATATTAATTATTTCATGATAGATTGATGTTAAATACTCATACCCAATACTGTCTGAATTAATTGATTTTTTATTAACATCTATTTTTATCATTTCCCTATTTATTAAATGGTTACAATGCCATACAAAAATAGGAATAATAAATAACAATCATATTTACAACATATAGATAAATATGTTTTGAAAAAATAGACTTTTTTTTAAAAAAAATCTTCAAATTCATTTTAGATAATATAAATAGTTGATTATTAAATTGAAACTAAAGAAAAATCCATACAAAATCTCATAATCGTAGCCATGATAGATAAAATTGTATTTTATGTAAATGATGTAGATATAGACGCTTTAGAAAAACACCTAGCAAAGCAGGAGATAATAAAAGAGGAGTTAGCTGCTGTCGCTTTAGATAGAGAAAGAGATATTTTTAAATACGGCGTAACCCTAAAAAGGGCAATAGTCCTAAAAGTTTCTTTAGAAAAAAAGAAGGGGGCTAAAGAAAAGCACTGGAAATTGAGTGGGCATGGCTCGCTTCATAAGTTTGTACAAGGAGGAAACCATGATAGATTTAATGCAAGCGAAGCAATTAAAGCAATTATTGAACTTGGCGAAATATTGGGAATTTCTTTAGACCGTATTATAATTACGTGTTTAGAAATCGGAGTAAACTTACAAATGCCTAAAGAACCAATGAAATATATAGACAAGGTTCGTTCTCATGGCATAACAACAAAAAGAGCATTTATTCACATGAGGCCTCTTAAAGACACTCCTCATCTACGAGGGAAACTATGCCAATATACCTATTATGTAATTAAATTTTATGATAAAACATTTGAAGCAGAATATTATAGGAAGAAATGGTTGAAAAAATATAAGGCAGAAGGTATCCCTATACCTGTTATACGTGAGAATATTTTACGATACGAAATAGAACTGCACCCAAAGAAATTTCCAGCATTAGGCTTTCAAAATATAAAAGCCTCAACCTTCACAGCAGAAAAACTATTAAATCATCGCTTCTACTCAAGATTTGTCAAAATGTTAGAAGATGTTTTTCAGAAAACAGAACTTGTAGATTTGAGTAATATTCATCATGAAAAATCGCTTGATGAAATAAAAAATTATATATTTGTAACATCAGACAGCTATAATCTATATCTTGACTATTTAAAGGATATTCTTGAGAAGAATGATTATAACAAAGCAATAAGAGATGATAAAGCTTTAGTGAAAGAATTTGACTTTGTAAAACATACTGAAAGTGTCAAAGAGCTAAAGGCAATTTTTGAAAAAGAAATAAACTTAGTTTACGATACTAGAAAATACAGCAAATAAAATACTGCAGAATACAAAAAAACACAACTTTTCCCTACTCTAATAAGTAAGAATAATTAATATTATTAATTAAATAGAAATAAGAATAAATAGACAGGATGAAATAAAAGAGAGTTATTGTTTTGAATTATTATCTTTGCTATTAATTATTAATTAATCGTCCTTTAACGTAAAATGATAAACTCTTTCTTTGTTTTTGGAAAAGGAGATATAGAGATTGAAAGATTCCATCTCTGTACATGGGATTTGTCAAATTGTAATTCTTTTATCGAGATTGGTGCCGAGATAGACCAAAATAAATATTTTGAAAAAAACAATAATCATGTAATTGAGTTAACTATTGCAGCCCCAATCTTATCAGAAATTACTAATGAGGACAACGTCATTTGCTTAGCAAAACGATTAGCTCAAAGTGAAAACAGCAAATTTATTTTCAATGATTCTTTAAAAAGTTGGTCTGAGATACAAGAAGATAGTCGTAATGGAGTTAATCTATCTTTTGTTGAAAGAGAAGAGTTGACAATTTTACCGATTGAAATACTTAAGTTAAGCGATAAAGGTTATTTAACCATATCTATAGAAGTTCCAGAAAATGCCAATAAATGGGTGTATTTTAGAATTCTAATAAAAACAAATTCTAAGACCTTAGCTCTTCCCAAAAAGGGAATTGCATCATCAAAATATATTTTTGACATAAGAATTAATGAACAACGGAACTTATCGGATATTATTCATGATGCAATAAAAAGAGAACACTTGAAAATCTGTAATATTAGAACATATTTTTGTTTTCATATAGTCCCTAATACATATGAAATATCTTTTGTTGATGATGATAAGTTGAATAGTGTTAGAATGTTAGAGACCGAGTTGTTTAAAAGATATTTAGCTGATGACATTGACCAAAAAATAGAAAATAAAAAATATCTTATTGCCTTTAACAAGTGGGAGAATAAGAAGTATCCAGATCAAAGGAAAGGATGCTCATTCTTTTCTATTTTTAAACAGGAGAGACTTGGAACAGGGCAGATTGTATTAGCTATAGGTGCTAATATTTTATGCTCTTTATTGTTTGCATCAGCAGCTTTCAGAAAAGAACAGGGATATATGCAAAATATAGAGGGATTCGAAAGTTGGTATAGAAAGATGCCTATTGAATATTGGATTGCATTTTCAATCTTGATTGCATTATTTGTTTATCTTATTCCCATTAAAAAGTTTATATCAAAATTATTTTATATCTTTAAAAAGAAGAAATAAATATGATTTAATAAACTATCATTTCTTTTTTCTCGTTATTATTATATGAAAACAATAGTCATTGATAAGCATTTTTTCGATTCGCATATGAAAGATTTTTTCTTTTTTATGCCACTTATTTTTAATGCGCTATCAGATTTAGAAAATGAATACCCCTATTTTGGGAAATGGCTATTGCAAGTCTTTGACGATATTCCAGCTAAAAAAAGGAGTATTATATTAAAGCTTTATAATGAACAAATTATAGCAATTTCTATCGTAAAGCATACAAAGCAAGAAGAAAAGATATCAACATTCAGAGTATTTCCTAAATATAAAAGACTCGGAATAGGTTCTGAATTGATGGAGGATTCTTTATATTATTTAAAGAATGATTCTCCAATGATTACTGTATCAGAAAAAAGAATCTTTGAGTTCAGTTCATTTTTAACAAAACTGAAATTTGAGAAAACACAAGAAATACCATCATGTTATATTCAGGATATTTCTGAGCATATTTTTAATGGAAAATTAGAAAAAGAGGAAACACCAAAATATTTCTACTTTTACGAGTGAGAAAATATTAAGAAGTTTAAATTTATTTATCTATATAGAAATAATGATAAATTTCTAATTATCCTTAGAATATAATTTAATGAAAATATTACTTGATACTAATATTATAATCCATCGAGAAGCAAATAGAGTCTCAATCCCAGCAATAGGACAACTTTTTTATTGGATAGATAAATTGCATTATACAAAATATATTCATCCTATAACTATTCAAGAATTGAATAAATTTAGAGATGCACAAGCTGTTGATGTAATGAATATAAAGATTGAAAGCTATAATAAAATAAAGAATATTGCTTCAATATCAGATGTAGTTCAAAAAATCAGTCAAAAAATAGACTCAAACGAAAATGATATAAATGATACCCAAATTCTAAATGAGGTTTATGAGGGACGGATTGATATTCTAATATCCGAAGATAAAAAGATACATACAAAAGCCTCTTTATTAAACATTCAAGACCGAGTATATAAAATACAAGGGTTTCTTGAGAAAGTTATATCTGAAAATCCCGAATTAGTGGATTACAAAGTACTAGCTGTTCAGAAAACCGATTTCGCTAAGGTCAATATTAATGACAGTTTTTTTGATAGCCTTCGTGCAGATTACAAAGAATTTGATAAATGGTTTAATAAAAAAGCTGATGAGCCATGCTATGTTTGTTATGACAACAACATATTAACAGCCTTTCTGTATGTTAAGGTTGAAGCAGAAGATGAAAACTATTCAGACTTTATCCCGATATTAAAAAGAAAAAAACGGCTTAAAATTGGAACTCTGAAAGTTTCGGGCAATGGTTATAAAATTGGGGAACGTTTCTTAAAAATAATTTTTGATAACGCAATTCAATATAAAGTTGAAGAAATATATGTAACTGTTTTTAATAGAACGCCTGAACAAGAACAGTTAATAGAAATGTTGGAAGAATGGGGTTTTATTTACCATGGGGTAAGAGAGTCCTCTAATGAGAAAGAATTAGTATATACTCGTGCTTTTAACAAGACGTTACCAGTAAAAGTTGAATGTCCAAAATTAACTTATCCTTTCTTTTCAAGAGATACAGATAAATATATCATTAAAATTGAGCCACAGTATCATACAGAGCTTTTCCCAGACAGTATAAATACGAGAGAAGATGCAAGCCTTTATGTTGATAATGAGCCTCATCGTAATAGAATTGGGAAAGTATATATCTCTCATTCTAAAGATAGAAATCTAAAAACTGGAGATATAATTTTAATATATCGAATTGGGGAGACTCTCCCTAAAATATATTCAAGTACTTTAACTACTATTTGTATTGTGGAGAATGTTATAGAGAAATTCGACTCTTTTGAAAGTTTCTATCAAGTCTGTAACCGCCGGACTGTTATCAAGAAAAATGATTTAGAAAAAAATTGGTGGAATAAATATCCCTCATATAGACCTTTTGTTATAAATTTCTTGTATGCCTTTTCTTTTAAAACTCCTAAGCCAACTTTGTATGATTTGAATTGTTTAGGTGTCATACCTGACATTAAAAATATGCCAAAAGGGTTTATAAAAATAACGAATGAGGAGTTTAATAAAATTGTTAATTTTGCATACCGTAAAAAATAGCTAAGATGAAAGTTGTATTATCAATAAAACCAGAATTCGCATATAAGATATTTGATGGAACCAAAAAATTTGAGTTCCGCAAATCAATTTTCAAGAATAGTAACATTGAAACTGTTGTTGTTTATGCCTCGTCTCCAGTAAAGAAAGTTATAGGAGAGTTTCAAATAGAACGAATCTTAAATTATGATTTAGATACTTTATGGGAGTTAACGAAAGAATATTCAGGTATATCAGAAGATTATTTTTATGAATATTTTGATAACCGAGAAACTGGCTTTGCAATACAGATCAAAAGTAAAATAAAGTTCAAGCAGCCTAAGAGTCTACAAGAAGATTATAAAATAATAACTCCACCCCAATCTTTTGCTTATTTAAGTAATCAGGATAAACTTGAGGCTGTTATTTGATAACTTACTATATTGATTAGATAATTTAGAGTCTAGCTTAGTGACAGAATTATATTTCTGTAATAAGTCAAAATACAGCAATTCAAACGCACAAGCATCTATATAATCTACAAATTTTCGATAGCCCGAAATAAATTGGCAATTAGTCATTGATATAAAATGCTGGATATTTTTTTCCGAAGTACGCATAGTAGAGCAACTCCCGAAGTGTACGACTTTACCTTTTAATTTACCCTCTATAGCTGTTGCAATCTCTTTTAGTGTTATGTATTGGTTTTCTACTATAATTCGATTTGTACGTCCATGAAATGCTAAATACAAAACAGAATAGTTTTTATAATTTCCTTTTGTAAATTGCTGTAAGCGGTAAAAGAATTCTTCTTTAGTATCGCATTTATGATAAATATATTTTATCCCTTTAAAAGTACGGAGTAATTCAAGCATTGGCTTTACACTTTGATTGCTTCGTGGATTCTTATTCCAGTTGTCCTCTAAACAATAAATATTTCTGTCGTATGTCTTTATATCACTCATAGTGTAATATCGCTAAATACGTTATAAAAACGCGGCAAATCCTGCTCCCTTATTATCTCGTCATTATAGACCTCTAGCATTTGAATGCTTCTATGACGGCTATATTTAGAAACCGTCAGTAATTCGCCTTTGTAAGACTTTATCAATTTGGTTATAAAAAAATGACGGAAGCCATGGGTACTTCCGTCAATATTTAGATCATTTAGAACTTTCTTTATTATCTCTCGTATGGATTTAGTTGTTAGCCTGCTACCCGAAGAGAAATTGCTTCCACTTCGGAATAAAGCGCCTTCTCTTATTCTATTTGTATGTAGGTATTCTTTTAAGATTTTAATTGTTGCAGGGTGTAAATGTATCAATTCTTTATCGTCTTGTCCTTTTCCGATAATGAAAGCCGTTTTATCTTTCAGGTTAATATCGGTAACGTTCAGCCTCGTTATTTCTACTTGGCGCAGTCCTTGAAAAATAAGCAGTGATAAAATAGACTTTAACCGTAGATTCTGAATAGTGGGTTCTAACGAAGAACAATAATTTACAATCTTAGAAATATCCTCATCGCAAAGACCATCTTTTTTATGGAGCTTACTTTGTTTAAATCCTCTTACTTTCGTATTAATCTGAAAAGGGAATTGCTGTAAGTTATTCAGACCGTCAATAAAAATCTTAGCGGAAATCAGATACTTATTTTTTGTAGAAACACTTAGTGTGTCGATAGAACTTAAATAGCGTTTATACTCTAAATAAGTATTGGAATTAACTCCATGTAGTTTTACAAAATGGATAAAGTGTTTAATCCGGGTCAGGTACTCTTTTCGTGTGTTCTCTGTAACATCTATACAATCAAAAATACTGTTCTTTAATTGGGATACATCATTGTAGTTTACTAACTCCATCGTTTTTAATTTAGTGGTTATTTACTAAGTAATTACTTGAAGTTACTAAAAATATCTTATATTTGCAAATGTAAATATCTAATTATAAGGTATTTAGTCATTAATCATCTAAATGTTTAACCTATGTTTACCCGACTAAAAAGAAAAAACGCTGTAATTTATTCAATTACAACGTTTTACAATTATTTTTCAGTGGTGCCACCAGGAATCGAACCGGGGACACAAGGATTTTCAGTCCTTTGCTCTACCAACTGAGCTATGGCACCATGACCGTTTTGCGTGTGCAAAGATAGAACATTTTTCTTTCCGTGCAAAAGAAAATGGAAATATTTTGAAAGAATCTTATCCCGAAGGTATCCGTCTCTTTACTTTCCTCCTCTCTATCATGGAGTTTCACCACCTCGTATGCAGATAATTTTTATTCTTCAAACCCATCAATCATTCCAATATAAGGTAAACCCATCCCCCTGTTTCTTCTGAAATAGAGTAGTATCAATCTCATATTTTTCCAATTCCCATTTACTGATTATATACCCGGTTTTAGCCAATGGTACTATACTGTCGGGTTTGTAGACCCTATAGTTGAGATATCCCCGGTTTTCCTTGTATCCGTTTTTGTCTGCTTCTATTTTTACCGAATTGTAGAAGTATGGGTCGATTGGTTCGTGAAATAGAATGCGCGGGTAATGTGTATCGAATATAATACTGTCTAACTGCTTCGTCTTAGCAAAATCCAGTAATTCCTCATAACCCGTCACAAATCCCCAGGGATACGGTGTTGGGTTCGACCTTGTATTATACGCTATATATTCTTTCGCAAAAGCGCCGAAAAGCACAAGGATTCCTATAATAACCGGGTATTTAGACCATGATATCTGTTGTATTACAAAATATATGCCTCTCGCTGCAAAGTATATAACAGGCAGCCAGACCATATTCCAGTGGTTGACATTCGGCGTTACCAATAACAGGATCGGGAGAGTAGAAAACAGCCAGATAAAGAATATGTTGTCGAATAAATTGCGGGCATTTTTCTTCCGCAGGCAAAAGATAGCCCACAAGATAAAAGGCATAAATATAACGTTGTAGAACTGGCCGAAGAATGGAAATGAGTTCCATCGTGCAGCATCGAACCCGGTGGTTAATATATCGAATGCCCATCGCATATTTTTGATAAAAAGGTAGATTGCCCCCGGAAGCCCGATAATGGTGGTTTCTTCGTGGCGGCTTCTGTCCAAAGCTGTGATTGTTATAGGGCCAAGCTGGTACTGTTCGCCCTCGCTCACTGTAGAATAGGCAAAAAGAACAAGCGGCAAGAGCAATACTATCAACAAGGCAATGCAATACAACGATTGCCTAAGGTCTATTTTCCCGTTTCTGTATAGGAAGATATATAAGAAAATGCAGAAGAACGGCATCATAAACCAGCTCACAGCATAACTGTATGCTGCTAGGGCAAGGAAGATACATGCCGATAGATAGAGTACGCTTCTCAGCCGGTGAGATGTATGCTTGTAGCCAAGTATAAAAAGACTGATACAGATTAATAAGAAGTCGGGGGCTAAATTGCAATCGAGCGCCCAACGGCTCTTCATCAAATGCCAGGGGTTGGCAACAAGGAATAATATGATGACAAACAGCAGCAGGTGGTCAATCTTCGACTTTCTCAGTGTGTAATAGAATATAACGAGGCTGGCGCAACTCACTATCGCCATCGGCAGCCTGTAGACGGGTATCGAAAATCCGAATAACTTGATAAAGGGAATGCCCAGATAGGCATATACTGCACTTTGCCCTGTTCCCCACGATTTCAGGTAAACGGGATAAGAAGCCAGATGCTGGTCTACTCCGTAATTTGCCAGGCACCACGAATCGTATGCGCTGATTGTTTCGTCTACAAATGTACCCAAAGGAACGTCAAGATGTATGGTTCTTATCAGAATGCCGACAAAAAGTACTATCTGCGTCCAGAGAAGGTATTTGCTATTCTGGGACGATAGTTGATCTGCCAGCCTAACCTCTCTTGTACAGAACAAGACGGCAAGCCCCCAGATTATAATTAAGACGATATAGTAGGAGTGATAATCCATATTTTACAGTTAACAGCCAATAGTTGATATTTAGATACAAGTAAACAAGATACGAGACATAAGTTCATGTTTTTATCAGCACCCAACCCGTTTACAGATGTCTTGTGTCTCTCCAAAAAGTAACACATGTAACACCTTTTTTATCTTTTTTCATTGTTACTTTCCTCTCTCTTGTCGTGGCTTTGCGGCTCTCTCTCCCATTGGAGAGAGCGGGGAGTGAGGTGGCAAAAAGTAACACATGTAACACCTTTTTTATCATTTTCCATTGTTATTTTCTTCTCTCTTGCCGTGGCTTTGCGGCTCTCTCTCCCATTGGAGAGAGCGGGGAGTGAGGTGGCAAAAAGTAACACATGTAACACCTTTTTCTCTTTTTCTCATTGTTACTTTTTTCCTTATCATGGCTTTGCCTAAAAGTATTCCCCACGGGGTGTCAAAGAGCCTTATATAGATAAAGTTGTAAGAATAAAATCACAAAAAAATGACTGTTTTATTCATGGCTTCGCTATAAAAGCTAATTCTTGCCTGTCATCCTGATGTTGGCATGACGGGGAAGATATAATCAGAACTTAACGACCCTGCCTATTGGGGAAACAACCAACATCCGGCGGAGCGAAGCGTAGCCAATGAGGGGCACTATCTCATCTTGTCGAACCCTTCCCCATATACCCCCCGGACGGTGCTTTGCGAGATAAAGGCATTCTCATCAACGCTTTTTATCAGGCGGAACAATTCATTAGCTTCTGTTCGCTTTGCCAGCACTACAATCACTTTGGTTGGCTCTTTGGTGTACCAGCCCGTTCCGTCGAGTACGGTACATCCCCTTCGCAATTCATTATTTATGGCATCGGCTATCAATTCATGCTTTTTCGAAAAAATCATCACTTGTATCGATTGCCTGAAACCATTTATAACCATATCGATACAGTAGCTCATTACTCCCATTACCAGAAGTCCATATACTATCTTCTGATAATCCTGAAATAAGAAATAAGAGCAGGATATGATAGTGAAATCGCACAGGAGCATCCCCCTGCCAAAAGTGATATTCTTATATTTATTGATAATGGCTACTACAATATCCGTACCCCCGGTACTACCATTGGCACTGAATACCAATGCTATTCCCGTACCGCACATCATACCTCCGATAACCCCCGACAAGAGAGGCTCGTTCTTCACCAGAGGTTCTTCTATAAACATTTGGCAAAGTGTCAATAATCCGGTCAGTACGAATACGCCGAATATGGTTTTTACCAGAAATTTTACTCCTAATATTTTCAGGGCAAAAACCAGGAGCAGGCAGTTTATCACAAAATAGGTATATTGCAACGGTATGCGCGAGCTGGTCGCATATTCTATCAATAGGGCGATACCGGTTAGTCCTCCGGTTACTATACCTACTGGTTTGATAAAACCGATTAGCCCGATAGCATATATGGTAAGACCAACGAATATTACAGCATAGTCTTTCCAATAAAAATCTTTAAGATATCTTTTCGGCATGGCTAGAGATGTATTAGAGAACTACATTTACCATTTTCTTAGGTACAAAGATAACCTTTTTAGGGGTTTTTCCGTCCAGCCATTTCTGAGCCGACTCGTGTGCCAATACAGTATCTTCCACCTCTTTAGGGGTGATGTTTGCAGGAAACTCTATTTCGAAACGCACTTTGCCGTTGAAGGCTATGCCATATTTGAAACTGTCTTCTGCAAGATATTCCTCGTTGAATGCAGGCCATTCGGCATCAAAGATTGAGCCTTTATTGCCTAAAGCGTGCCAAAGTTCTTCGGTAACGAATGGGGCAAATGGAGCTAGTACGATAAGTAGTTCCTGTAGTATGGCTTTCTTATTGCATTTTGCTGCTGTAAGTTCATTTACGCAGATCATAAATGCCGAGACAGACGTGTTGAAAGAGAAGGTCTCTATGTCGCCCGATACTTTCTTTATCAGCTTGTGTAGCGTCTTCAGTTCTTCTTTTGTAGGCTGCTCGTCTGTTACAGCAAAGTCTTCACCCTTGTAGAACAATCCCCACATTTTGCGAAGGAAGCGGTGTACCCCGTCTATACCATTAGTATCCCACGGTTTCGATTGTTCCAATGGTCCAAGGAACATTTCGTATATGCGAAGCGTATCAGCTCCGTATTTGTCGGCAATATCATCCGGATTTACAACATTGTGGTACGATTTCGACATTTTCTCTACAGTCCAGCCGCAGATGTATTTGCCGTCTTCGAGAATGAACTCAGCATTGGCATATTCCGGCCTCCAGGCCTTAAACTTGTCGATGTCGAGTATGTCATTGCTTACGATATTTACATCTACATGCAACTGGGTGGTTTCGTATTGGTCTTTCAGGTTGTACGAAACAAATTTATTCGTACCGTTTATCCGATACACAAAATTGCTCCGTCCCTGTATCATTCCCTGGTTAATCAGCTTCTTGAAAGGCTCTTCTTCGCACGAAACATTTATATCATATAAGAACTTGTCCCAGAAACGGCTGTATATCAAGTGCCCTGTAGCATGCTCCGTACCTCCTATATACAGGTCTACATTGCGCCAGTATTCATCTTTCTCCTTCGAAACCAGTTCCTTGTCATTGTACGGATCCATATAGTGAAGGTAGTAGGCTGACGAGCCTGCGAAGCCCGGCATGGTGTTAAGCTCTAATGGGAATATGGTTTTATTGTCGATTTTCGAATTGTCAACTACTACTTCGTTCACTGTATCCCATGCCCATTTCGTAGCGCGTCCCAATGGCGGTTCGCCCGTCTCTGTCGGCAGGTATTTGTCTACTTCCGGCAATTCCAACGGCAATTTATCTACAGGTAGCATATATGGCAATTCACCTTTATAGTAAACAGGGAAAGGCTCGCCCCAATAGCGTTGGCGCGAGAAGATGGCATCGCGCAGGCGGTAATTCACCTTGATGCGTCCCAGATCGTTTTCTTTTATGTATTGGCGCGCTTTTTCTATGGCATCTTTTACGGTTAATCCGTTGAGGAAACCGGAGTTCATCATAATTCCCTCTTTGGCATCGAAGCTTTCTTCCGATACATCGCAACCTTCTATCAGTGGGATGATAGGCAACCCGAAATGTTTGGCAAAAGCATAGTCGCGGCTGTCGTGTCCCGGTACTGCCATGATGGCTCCTGTTCCGTATCCGGCAAGCACGTAGTCCGATATCCAGATAGGCACTTCTTTACCATTGAATGGGTTGATGGCGTAAGAGCCTGTGAATACCCCCGACACTTTCTTGTCCATCAGGCGGTCGCGTTCGGTACGGCGTTTAGTAGCGGCAAGATATGCGTCTACCTCTTCTTTTTGATCGGCTTTAGTTACCTGTGCTACATATTCGCTTTCGGGAGCAAGCACCATAAATGTTACACCGAAGATGGTGTCGGGGCGGGTGGTGAAGATAACCACCTCCCCTAAATCCCCTCCAATAGAGGGGACTTTGGCTGAGCAAAATGATTCTATTTTGTTTAGAACTTCATCTGTGTTTACTATTACCTCTTCGTTTGTAAAGCGTAGGATAGAGTAACCAAGTTCTTCCAATGCTTTTGATCGTTGCTCGTCGTATTCTTTTTGAACTGGGTCGTTGTGATATTTCCCGTCTACTTCAATAATGAGCGACTTTTCAAAACATACGAAATCGACAATGAATTGTTCTATTAAATGTTGCCTTCTGAATTTATATCCGATGTTTTTATTTCTTAACATTTGCCAAAGGGCATTCTCGGCTTCAGTAGGGTTTTTCCTGTTTTCTTTTGCATTATCTATATTGGCGTTCCAATCCAATTTGTTTGTCGTGTGGTTGGGAGGTAACTCCGTTCCCCCTCTTTTGGAGGGGGCTAGGGGGAGGTGTATTTCAGCCCCTTCGCTACGTCCTATCCAGTTGCGTTGAGTTTCTTTAATAGATTCGCTCCAGTCTATTTTGTCCAATCCATCGAGCAGGCGTTGCGCATAAGCAGATACGCGAAGGCTCCATTGGCGCATCAGGCGTTGTTCTACGGGATGCCCTCCGCGTTCCGACAAGCCGTTGATAACCTCGTCGTTTGCCAATACTGTGCCAAGTTCCTGACACCAGTTTACGGTGGTTTCGCTACGGTAAGCTATGCGGTAGTTCAACAGGATTTCCTGTTTTTTCTCTTCGGAATACGCGTTCCATTCGTCGGCAGTAAATTCAAGTTCTTCGCTACAAGCGACGTTTATGCCTTCTGTGCCAACCTGGCTGAATGCCTCCACCAGTTCGCTTATCGGGCGGGCTTGCTGCTCATCGTAGCAGTAGTAACTGTTGAACATTTGGATGAAAGCCCATTGTGTCCATTTATAATAGCGTGGGTCGCAGGTTTGTATTTCCCTGTCCCAGTCGTACGAAAAACCTATCTTGTCGAGCTGCTCGCGGTAACGGGCGATGTTTTGCGCTGTAGTGATGGCAGGGTGCTGCCCTGTTTGTATAGCATACTGTTCGGCAGGCAGGCCATAAGCGTCATATCCCATCGGGTGAAGCACATTGAAGCCTTTCAGCCTTTTGTAGCGGGTGAAAATATCGGAGGCTATATATCCGAGCGGATGCCCTACATGCAAGCCCGCCCCCGAAGGGTAAGGAAACATGTCGAGGACGTAATATTTGGGTTTGTCTTTGTCTTCTCTAACCTTGTAAGTTTTGTTGTCTATCCAATACCGGTGCCAACGCTCTTCGATGTCCTTAAAGTTGTATTCCATAACAATGTGTATTGCGATTTTTTATTTAGCGCAAAGATAGTCAATTTCTTCAAGTAATAATGGGGTGCGTATTTATTTCGTGTTAAAGGTTTTGGCTGTCAAATAATTCTGAATAATAGGGCGGCATATTGCTTTCATATTCTCCATAGTTAGCGTATCTTTGCCCCTTGCGGATATAGGAAGATAGAACTAAAACAACAAATAATAATGAAGGAAAAAGAAATGATTTTCGGTATCAGGGCTGTGATAGAAGCCATAGAAGCCGGAAAAGAGATAGATAAAATAATAGTAAGGCGCGAATTGCAGGGCGATTTGTCGAAAGAATTGTTTGCTTTGGTCAAGTCTCACAATATTGTGGTGCAGCGCGTTCCTGCCGAACGGCTCGACCGTTTCACCCGCAAAAACCATCAGGGTGTGATAGCCTTCCTGTCTGCCATTACCTACGAGAAGATTGAAGATATTATCCCCTTCCTTTACGAAAACGGTAAAGACCCGTTTATCATTGTTCTGGATGGTATAACCGATGTGCGCAATTTCGGAGCCATTGCCCGCACCTGCGAAGTGGCCGGGGTGGATGCCATTGTGATACCTGCCAAGGGCAGTGTAACAGTCAACGCCGATGCAGTGAAAACATCGGCAGGGGCTTTGCTGAAAATTCCGGTGTGCAAGGAAGATAACCTGACCGATGCTATCCGTTTCCTGAAAAATAGCGGAATCAAAGTCGTTGCAGCTACCGAAAGAGGGGCAGAAGCTTATGCCAATGTAGATGTAAAAGGCCCTGTGGCTATCGTTATGGGTGCTGAAGATACGGGAGTGTCGAACGACAATCTGAGGATAGCCGATACCTTGGTGAAAATTCCACAATTCGGGACAATAGGGTCGCTCAATGTATCTGTTGCGGCAGGAGTGCTTATTTATGAAGTGATAAGGCAAAAAGGGTTGGCATAATGATGATACTATGAGCCTTATGAGGAATATCTGTCTGGCAGCTTTGTTATTTATTTTGTCAGGTCTTTCGGCTCAGGATTCATTGTCCTGTAAGGTAGATTCAGTGAAGCCATTTGTTGTTGTGGAGTAGATGCCTTCTTTTCCGGGTGGTGAAGGCGAGATGTTTAAGTTTTTTGCCGAAAATATGAAGTATCCGTCGATTACGGAAGAGGAGTTCCTTTGCTCTCGCTTTGTGGTTCGCTTTGTAGTTGGTGCAGATGGTTGTATCTCCGATATCCGGATGATCAGAGGGTGTTCCGATGCTGTGAATAAGGGTGTTGTAGATGTGATAAAGAAAATGCCGAAGTGGATTCCCGGCAAGCAGAATGGGCTGAACGTGGCTGTATATTATACATTTGCACCACATATAGATATAAAGAGGTAGCGATGAGAAGTTGGTATTTGTGTTTTCCGTTATTGTTTTCTGCCTTCCTTTTTTCCCAGGAGGGAGATAAGCCCATTAAGATTTCGGGAAAGGAGTGCTGTTTTCGATGTAATAATCTGAATTTGAGCCAATCTGCCCAATTGTTTATATATTCTTTAGAAAATTATGTTGTGAAAGCAGGCATGCTCCTATGACCCCCGATTTTTCTTTCAGCTTCGATAGGGTTATCGTAGAGTCTTTGTTTACCAGATTCAGAGAATACTTTTTTATTGCACTATAGAAAGGCAAGAGGATATAATCCTCAGCCATAGATAATACTCCTCCCAAAATAACGATATCAGGATTAAATAGGTTGATAAGAGCAGATATGCTTTTCCCTAGTTTATTGCCAATTTCTTCTACAATCTCAATGGCAAGCATGTCTTCTTTTTTGATAGCCTCTATTATGTTCTCCAGAGTTATGTTTTTATTAGCCTCTATGTCTTTCGACAAGACAGAGGATTCTCCGTTCAGGCAACGCTCTACAAAAATACGATGCATTGCCAGACCCGACGCTTCTGTTTCCAGACATCCTTTTTTTCCGCAATGGCATAATATTTCGTTGTCAAATACACTTGTATGACCGTATTCTCCGGAAAAGCCGGACTTTCCGTAATATAATTTACCATCTATTATGATTCCAACGGCAAGCCCCCAACTTATATTAACAAAAAGCACATCCTTGTTGTCGCTGTAATTTCCCGTCATATACTCTCCGTAAGTCATAGCCCGGGTATCATTATCAATCGATACACTACACCCGATTTTGCTGCTGATTACTTCCGTCAATGGCCTTTCGTCGAAATAAAAGATACTATAACTATAGCCGGTTTGTGGATTTACCCGTCCAGAGATATTAATCTGAACATTAAGTATCTTCCCTTTTTCTATCGAAGAACGATTTATGAAGTCGACTATAATATCGCATAATTTATCCAGATCGCTGCTAGTATTTCCTATTATTACCGGAATGTTCATTTCCAGTTTTACAACTTCTCCTTTGAAATCGATGAGGCCGATGTTTATCGAGGAGTTCTTCATGTCTACTCCAATAAAATAACCCGATATCGGATTTAGCCCATAAATATTGGGGCGACGCCCTCCGGTAGTTTCTATTTTTCCGTAATCTACAACAAAGCCATCTTCACATAGCTCAACTATAAGCTTAGTCATAGTAGGAACGCTCAGGTCGAAAACCTTTGCAATATCTGCGATTGTTGAGTCTCCATTGGTGATATAATGACTTATTATCTTTTTTTTAATAATGCCATTTTTCGAACCTCGCTCTATATCTTTAAAGAATTTTTTATGCATGGGTCTGTTTTGTATAAAATTTATCGATATGCAAATATAAACAAAATAAAATTACGAATGCACGCCTTTTTGCTGATGTTTTTAATATATGGCTGTGCTGTCGAAATTTGTCCGCCTTGTCTCATTATGTAGTAATTTCCGCAGAAGGCTTGGAATTGCAATCTATAAATAATTTAATATTTGATTTTTTATTATTTATATTTTTTCTTAAATAAGTTTGTGTTTTAAAAATATATTAATAATTTAGCGGCGTGAATATTTCATTTTAATAACTGTTGTTTATATTTTAAACCTGTTGGAGTGAGATGTAGAACAAATAATACCTGAAAAACAACAAAAACAAATAATAAGCAGATTTAATAACTATGAAAAGTAATGTGAACATAAGCTATATGAGCTTTTTGGCAGTTATAGCCGCACTGGGAGGCTATCTGTTTGGCTACTGTATAATATCCGCAGCTTAATATTAGCTGGTTAATAACTGGTACTGGCGATATGCTTAACGAGCAAGATGAGTATAAAAATGAGTCCAGCACGTCGGAAGAAAAAGGACAAAAGCCTCATTATGAAGATACAAATTACAAGCCTCGACCTTATATAGATGCTTTTTATGGAGCTTTGGGAGTCCCTAACGGCTTTACATTAGCCGTCAGAGCTGATGAGTGTGAGCAAATATCAATACCTTTTATTAGTAATTATGATTTTTCTATAAAGGGGCGGGGTGATAGTATGATAAATCGTAAAAACCCTGATAGGAGTATTTGCGACGGCGACCTGATAGCGTGCCGAATTTGGACGAGTCGTTCTTATATTCAGTGGGGGCAAGTCTACGCCCTGGCAACCTCTCAGGGGGTTGTAATTAAACAAATAAAGGAGTCTGAAAAGGAGGGTTATATCAAATGCGTTTCTTTCAATGAGGAGGACGGTTACACGCCTTACGATATACCAGTCGAGGAGATATACGACTGGGCGCTCGTTGTTTCGGTTACTCATACGGCAAAATGGTAATGTTATTCATAAAAACAATATAACAGATTGGCTAATAGCTACTTGATTTAAATTATGTATTTATTTTTGTGGCTTTATGGGGTCTTTTAATCTTCGTTTTTTGTGTTTTAGATATACTATTTTGCTTTTATGTATATTTTTGAATGATAAAAAAAGCCAGTTTTTGCCCCCCCTATTGCCCCCGCAAAGGCATAAAAGAGCAAAAAAGCGGGTTTTCGAGCTCTCATTCAATCACCGTTTAAATGCTATTTAAGCCCATTTTTAATGGCTATTATTTACATGCTGTTTAAGCCTTAAATCTGCATTTTAAACACGTTTAGCGGGGGTACTTAACAAAAAAGAGGCGTTTAAGCCTCCTTTTCACCTGGGCACTTAACACCCAGTTAACATGTAATTCGCATTTTGCGTTTTTCTTTTTATTACGTTCTATCTGCTTTTTACCTCTTAATCCCTTATGTATAAACAGTTTCAAACATTTTTATAGTTCGGCGCTTTTGCGTTTTTCTTTTTTACCCCCGTAGATACAGATCTACTAAAGGAGGATTACTTAGATGCGTTGAACGAAAACGGGATTAGTGTATGGCTGATGCTGCTTGGAAACTGTTTCTATGAACCGACTTTGCTGCCACAGGAATGGGCGATGGAATTCCTAACTCCTTACCCCGGTCTCTATTTCTATTCTTTTCATAATGACGATTTTGTCAACTGGCAGGTTGAACGGGTAAAAAGAATTATGCGGAACTACGATTTTGTTGGAATAGAATTTGCCGAATCGTATTTTCCAGAATGGAAGACGATCGACAATAACGGGTTTTATGGTGATGTAAGCTTATATGCACGGCAAAAGTTTATCCATGAATACCTGAATCAGCCAAATAGCGAAGTGCCTGATTTTGCATCCATTAGGTCAAATCCCGAATTGTATGAGAAATGGCAGGATTTCAGGGTCGATGCAGTTCTCAATTTCAATATGCAAATAAAGAATGCAGTAAAAGAGACTAACCCAGCCACATTATTCGCATCATGGGGTATGGGGATCAGAAGTGGCACACTAGATGAGATAAGAGAACACTTTGGGTTGGACATGATAAGGATTGCAGAAGAAGTTAACCCAGATGTTTTCTTCATCCAGACAGCGTCGCAAGACTGGAGCGATGACCTATTGGCTCCTGATTATCTTAATGAATATTCATATATAGTAAATGGCATAAGGGCAGTCGAGCCCGATATCGCATTAGGCATTCAGGCGGATATCGCATCCCTGTCTTACGGAAATAGCAGTGCGCCGAAAAGAACACCGGAATGGTGGCTGAATTTTATGGATTTGTCGCTTCAGGCAGGATATTATACTAATACCTCATATGAATACGCTTTCTCAAAGAAGCAGAATATATGGATCGATAGTAATATAAACTACAGCAGACCATGCACAATATACAAAGAAGCATCAACACTTTCCGGTATTATTGCCGAAAATGAAATACCTCTGGGCTTTATCAAAGACAGTAATGATGGGTGGCAGTGCGTATACACAAGATATGGCTTGGGATGGATTAATATGAGCGAAGGTTATTACTCTATAAAGACTCCCGTAGATGCATATGCGTCTCCATCGTTCTACAGTAATATGCAGCCTCATGCTTTTGCTCCGCAAAACGTTATCGTAATCGATCGCCAGGGTGAAGACTGGATAAAGATACTTACCGCATCTCCATACAAATGGATTTATATCAATTCTCCAAACTATTATTATATAGATTTTCAGGTAAAAGCTTATAGACAGGCGGAAGTTTCTTCCGAGTATTATACTTTCGACCCTCAATTATTTGTAATTATTGACCGGAGACCCGGTAACTGGATAAAGATACAGACAGCATCTGAATACAGATGGATACAAGTATCAGTCTAAAACTCCTTGAGGCTTTTAATCCGTTTTTTTTTGTTCTAAATTTAATGTGAGTTCGATGTAATATCTAAATGCTATTATGTCGAACCCACATTATTATTTTAATGAATTTCGATATAATTCAAACAGTTACTTAGACATTATTTTAAAAGAAGATGCTCCCAAAGTCCGAAAGGGATATTAATTTATACTATCTTTGTCCCCGATTGTAGCAGGCCGGTTTGTCGCTGGCTGCCTTTAGGCAGAAAGAGGAAAGTCCGGGCAACACAGGGCATCGTACTTCTTAATGGGAAGCTGTCTGCGAGGGCAGAGTTTAAGGTAGCAGAAAATAACCGCCTCAGGGTAAGGGTGAAAAGGTGGGGTAAGAGCCTACCGGTCTGTATGGTGACGTACAGAGCCGTACCACTTGCGAGTTGTAAGACCATGTATACCGGCGCATGTAGGGCTGCCCGCCCGATGCCGGGGGGTAGGTCGCTAGAGCCATCCGGTGACGGCTGGCGTAGATAAATGGCAAACGCCCTGCTTCGTGCAGGGAACAGAACCCGGCTTACAGGCTTGCTGCAATTATTTATTTGTTGCCGGGCAATACCTTGTTTTTGGGAACAGTGGCAACGAATTCTTTGAGGTAGAATGGCTCGAAATAGGCCACATCGGCAAAAGCCTTACCCTGATAGGCTTCTTCTGCCAGTGTAAACATGTTGGTCGCCTGTGGATATATACCCTCTACGAAAATTGCATTGTGGTGATGCAGTACTTCCTTACATTTTCCTGCTCCGTTGCCGAAGAAAATCATCTTGTTGTCAACCAGTAGATTACTAAATGAGTTTTCGTCTATAATATCGGCGGTTACAGGACGTACTTCTTCCATCCTGCCGTCGAAGACAGTATCGTAGACCTCCATCCTGCGTGCATCTATCATTGGGCAGAGGAGGGTATTAGTATCAATGGCTTGCGTGGCAAGTAGGCCTGAGGCCATTATGGTGAGTGTGTTTATCGCTATCAGCGGTATGCCAAGCCCATAGCATAATCCTTTGGCTTCGGACACGCCGATCCTGAGCCCTGTGTACGAACCGGGACCGCAACTTACGGCTACGGCATCGAGGGTAATGTTTTGCGACCGGAGGTATTGCATAGCTTCTTCGACGAATACGCCGAGCAGAACGGCATGCGAAGGGCCTTTAGTCTCTTCTTTGGCAAAGATGATTTTGCCGTCGTGGGATATGGCTACGGAACAGACTTCGGTTGCTGTCTCTATATTTAATATACAAGGCATTGCTATTGGTTTTAGTCAGAGAACAAAATTACACAATTTTCTTGCATATGGAGCATTTGCTGTAGTAGGATTGATTCTTTTTTGTACATTTGAGGTATGCAAGATTTAAATTATTAAAGTATAATATATGAGCAAAAAGAAAATGACTCACAAAACAGATAAACGAAAGACAAAGAATGATATAACGAATATTGTAATTAACTTTTTTAACAGCAATTCGGATAAGTCATTCAATTATAAGCAGGTTGCCGAGAAGCTCGGTTTTAAGAAACCTGCCGAGAAACAGGTCGTAAACAATATTTTGTTCGACTTGGTAGAAGATGCTTTTATTATAGAAACCTCGCGAGGTAAGTTTAAATCAAACAATCGCGGGCTTTTTCTCGAAGGCATATTTGAGAGGCGAAGCAACGGAAAGAACTTCTTTGTGGCAGATGACGATGCCGAAGAATCGCATATCTTCGTCGCAGAGCGCAATTCGGCTCATGCTATGGGCGGCGACCGCGTAAAGGTGCAGATGCTTGCAAAACGTAAAGGTCGTGATCCGGAGGCAGAGGTTATCGAAATATTGGAACGTAAGCAAAACCGGTTTGTAGGGACACTCGATGTGCAAAAGCAATTTGCCTTTCTGGTGATGGATAGTAAGATGCTGGCAAACGATATCTTTATACCAAAAGAGAAGTTGAAAGGCGGAAAAGATGGGGATAAAGCCCTTGTTGAGATTGTAGAATGGCCGCAACGGGCAAAGAACCCGATAGGCAAAGTAATAGATATACTTGGACAAACCGGGCAGAATGATACCGAAATGAACGCTATCCTTGCCGAGTATGGCTTGCCTTATAAATATCCGGAAAAGGTAGAAGCAGCAGCTAATAAAATATCGGACGAAATAACAGCCGAAGAGGTGGCCAAACGTGAGGATATGAGAAATGTCACCACCTTTACCATCGACCCGCGTGATGCAAAAGACTTTGACGATGCCTTATCTGTCAGGCAGCTTAAAAACGGAAACTGGGAGATAGGCGTACATATTGCCGACGTGACGCACTATGTAGAAGAAGGGGATATAGTAGACAAAGAAGGCGAAAGCCGTGCTACATCTATCTATCTTGTCGACCGGACAATCCCAATGTTGCCCGAACGTATAAGTAATAATCTATGCTCGTTGCGTCCGAATGAAGACAAGCTTTGTTACTCTGTGGTTTTCGAAATGGACGATAATGCCAATATCAAGAAGCACCGCATTGTTCGCACAGTAATACATTCCGACAGGCGTTTTACTTACGAAGAGGCTCAGGATATAATAGAAACAGGCGAGGGCGATTTCAAAGAGGAGGTGCTGAAGCTTAATGAACTTGCCAAGAAGTTGAGAGGCAAACGATTCGAAAGTGGAGCAATAGCTTTCGACCGTCACGAAGTAAGATTCGAAATAGACGAAACCGGGAAACCGATAAGCGTATATTTCAAGTATGCTAAAGAAGCGAATAAACTGATAGAAGAGTTTATGCTTCTAGCCAACCGTACAGTGGCCGAATTTATAGGCAATGTGCCAAAAAGTAAAAAGGCTAAGACATTTGTCTATCGTATCCACGATTTGCCGAATAGCGAAAAGATGGAGAACCTTTCGGAATTTATTCGTCGTTTTGGTTATAAGATAAAAGTCGACGGTTCTAAAACGGCAGTCTCCAAAGCCATAAACCATTTATTGGACGAAGTAAATGGCAAACCGGAAGAAAATCTGATTTCTACCATTGCCATTCGCGCTATGGCAAAGGCCGTATATTCTACCGTCAATATAGGGCACTACGGGCTGGCTTTTGAGTATTATACGCACTTTACATCTCCTATCCGCCGATATCCCGATATGATGGTTCACCGCTTACTTACCCGTTATCTCGATGGCGGACGTAGCGTAAACAAGCTGGTTTATGAAGGGAAATGTAAGCATAGTTCCGATATGGAGCAATTGGCAGCAAGTGCCGAACGTGCATCTATCAAGTATAAACAAGTAGAGTTTATGTCCGATAAACTAGGGCAAGTGTTTGATGCTGTCATTTCCGGAATTACGGAATGGGGGCTATATGCTGAGATCAACGAAAACAAATGTGAGGGAATGGTGCCTATTCGCGATTTGGATGACGATTTCTACGAATTTGATGAAAAAAACTACTGTTTGCGCGGACGCCGTACCAAGCGTACATATAGCTTGGGCGATGCACTTAAAATAAAAGTGGCAAGGGCAAATCTCGAACGTAAGCAGTTAGACTTTGCTTTGGTTGAAGATTGATAAAACCGGAACATTTTTTCTTTCAATTTAATAGAAAAAGTACTACTTTAGCGGGCTAAAAGAGAAAATCATATTCACGAATAATAAAAACTTTACAATTATGAATCAGTATTCAATTAAAGCACTTATTGAAGAAACAGCGCAAGACGAGTCGAAAAAAGATTTCTTCCAATTGGAAGGACCTTATATGCTTGAGCTAAATGTTGACAATCAGACCGTGATGGTTAAAAAAGGAGCGATGGTAGCATATACCGGAAATATTAAGTTCGAACGCGAAGGTATGCTTAGCAAAGGTATCGGAAACCTCCTTAAGAAAACAGTATCGGGCGAAGGTACTACTATGATGAAAACAACAGGAACAGGACGCGTATATGTTGCCGATGTGGCAAAAAGGGTACGTGTATTGTATCTCGAAAACGAAAAAATAGTAGTTAATGGCAATGATATATTGGCACACGAAGACTCTGTGAAGTCTGATATCAAGATGATGAAGAGTGTAGCCGGAATGATGGGCGGTGGACTTTTTCAGGCTCAACTTAGCGGAACAGGTCATGTAGCTATTACCACTCATGGCAATCCTATGACACTGTTGGTTAAGCCGGGGCAACCTGTATTTACCGACCCTAATGCCACAGTAGCTTGGTCTGGCAGCCTGGTTCCTACAATGAAAACAGATATTTCCCTCAAGACTCTCATCGGTAGAGGCAGCGGCGAAAGCTTCCAAATGAAATTTGAAGGAGAAGGTTGGGTGATCGTTCAGCCATGCGAAGAAGTTTACGGAACACAACAATAAACTGTGATCAAATACACTATAAGATGAAGGTGTCCCCAAAGTAAAAAAGGACACCTTCTTTGTGTTTCTGTAGAGAAGTGTTCAAAAAGTGATTAGATGCGAAGCCGCTCATTTTTAGACAGAAGGGAGCATACAAAAGTATGTGACCGATGGCTAATAAATGAAGCAATGAAGATATAAATGCCGGGAAATATCAAACAAATTGAATAACTTTATCATTTAATTATCTATAAGAAGTAAGATTGTGGATTATACACAAACCGATATTAAATACCTGGCAGGAGTAGGGCCTAAAAAAGCAGAAATACTGAATAAGGAAATTAATGTTTATTCGGTAGAAGATTTACTCTACTATTTTCCCTACAAATATATAGACCGCAGCCGTATATATTATATACACGAGATAGACGGGAATATGCCCTATATTCAATTGAAAGGACGTATTACCGCATTCGAAACTTTCGGAGAAGGGCGAAAAAGGCGTCTGGTTGCGCATTTTTCCGATGGTACAGGTTTTATAGATCTTGTATGGTTTCAGGGAGCAAAATTTATAGAAGATAAATACAGGGTTGGTTTCCCGTATATAATATTTGGCAAACCGACAATTTTTGGAGATAAATTCAATATAGCCCATCCCGATATTGATCCTTATATCAACGAGGAAGAGCGGCCGACGGGCTTGATGCCTTATTACAATACGACAGAGAAAATGAAAAACCATTATCTGAACTCGAAAGCGATTCAGAAAATTATGATGGCTGCATTTTCATCCGCTGTGCGAAACATAACAGAAACATTGCCGGAAGGAGTTTTGTCGGAAGGCAGGCTAATGGATCTGAAGCAGGCTTTACGGAATGTCCATTTTCCGGAGAATACGGCACTGCTGAGGGAAGCCCAGTTCCGTCTTAAGTTCGAAGAATTGTTTTATATACAATTAAATATATTAAGATATACAGCCGAGCGGAAATCCAAACTCAAAGGTTTCGTGTTTGCTAAAGTCGGAGATTATCTAAACTCTTTTTACGAAAAGAATCTACCTTTCCCGCTCACAGGAGCACAAAAACGTATAATAAAAGAAATCCGGGCAGATATGGCAACCGGCGAGCAGATGAACCGGTTGTTGCAGGGAGATGTCGGTAGCGGGAAAACGCTGGTTGCCCTCATGCTGATGCTGATAACTCTCGATAACGGCTTTCAGGCAGCAATGATGGCGCCTACCGAAATATTAGCCACACAGCATTATTATACAATAGTAGAAATGTTGGAAGGACTCAATGTTAATGTCGAACTTCTTACAGGCTCTACCCGAAAAAAAGACAGGGAACGGATTCATCAGGGATTGCTGACCGGGGAAGTACATATACTTATTGGAACACATGCGCTGATAGAAGATACAGTGCAGTTCTCAAATCTGGGATTGGTCGTTATAGACGAACAGCATCGCTTCGGAGTCGCTCAACGTGCCAAATTGTGGACGAAGAATACCAATCCGCCCCATATATTGGTGATGACGGCAACCCCCATTCCCCGCACTTTGGCGATGACGGTATATGGAGATTTAGATGTATCAGTTATTGACGAATTGCCTCCCGGCCGCAAACCAATACAAACAATACACCAATACGACAAGAAAAGAGGAACACTCTATGCTTCCATACACAAGCAGTTGCAAGAAGGGCGGCAGGTATATATTGTATATCCATTGATAGAAGAGAGTGAAAAATTAGACCTGAAAAATCTCGAAGAAGGTTTTATCCATATACAAGAAGCATTTCCTGAATATACGGTCTGCAAGGTTCATGGGAAAATGAAGCCAAAGGAAAAGGATGAAGAGATGCAACGTTTTGTGAGAAATGAAGCTCAAATAATGGTGGCAACCACAGTTATCGAAGTGGGAGTTAATGTGCCGAATGCGTCTGTAATGGTTATTGAATCGGCACAACGGTTCGGATTATCGCAACTTCATCAGTTGCGGGGGCGGGTAGGGCGTGGAGCCGACCAGTCTTATTGCATATTAGTCACCCCTTATGAATTATCGGCCGATACTCGCAAGCGTATTGATATTATGGTAGAGAGCAACGATGGGTTCGAAATAGCGGAAGCTGATCTCAAGTTGCGAGGTCCGGGAGATTTAGAGGGGACTCAGCAGAGTGGGATTCCATTCAATTTGCGCATAGCCGACCTGGTTCGCGATAGCGATATTTTGAAAAAAGCTCGCGAAGTAGCTGAAAAAATTATCGAAAAAGATCCGGAATTATCAAAACTTGAGAACAAAATACTGCAACAGCAATTAAGAAGATTAGGGGGGAATCGTTATAATTGGGGATTGATTAGTTGAAAGCCTTGAAAAAATATGTTGAAAAACATATTTTTATACTTTGATATTTAGCCTGTTACCGATTTCCCTTAAAAAACTTCAAAAAAAAGATTGTGAATAATTTGTATTGTAAGGAATGATTTTCTACTTTTGTACCCGCTTTGGAACTGGAGCGAACAAC
>NZ_QVMQ01000002.1:0-208763 GCF_010501105.1 Dysgonomonas sp. 511
GTTGGAGTCGTAGAACATAATCAGGTTGTCGAGCCCGAGGTGGCCGGCTGTACGGCCTGCACCTTGTGATATTTCTTCCTGGATGCCTCCGTCGGAGATGAAGGCATAGATAGTCTGGTTCATGCAGTCACCAAAGCGGTGTTTGAGGAACTTGGCTGCTATGGCTGCTCCTACGGCGAAGGTGTGTCCTTGCCCGAGTGGGCCGGAGGTGTTTTCGATGCCGCGGGTGAGGTCTCTTTCGGGGTGGCCGGGGGTTACGCTGCCCCACTGGCGGAAGCCCTGGAGGTCGTCGAGGGTGAATTTACCTGCCAGGCAAAGGGTGGAGTAAAGCATGGGCGACATATGCCCGGGATCGAGGAAGAAGCGGTCGCGGCCTTCCCAGAGCGGGTTTTCGGGGTCATAAACTAAATACTCGGAGAAAAGGACGTTGATAAAGTCGGCGCCGCCCATAGCTCCGCCGGGGTGTCCGGAGTTGGCTTTTTCGACCATAGAGGCAGATAAAATGCGGATGTTGTCGGCGCCGCGATTTAATAAGGGGATAGTGTTCATTAGATTTTGATTCTTTATGTTTTAGTATATCAGTTTATAATGAATAAAGGAATCCAGATATTACATTATCGGCAATAAACTTGGATTCCTTTATTAATAGATATTATATTAAAGTTTTATCTTATAAATATTGAAAGACTGAGGTTCGGTCTTAGCAACCAATGCATTACCTTCAATAGCGGCTGTAGCCTTCCGTGGAACTATATTCATTGGAGCATCAAGTGTATTTATTGCTTTCATATCACTGTTTTGCATCTTCAAGCAATCGCCAAGAGTGAACGTTGCATTCTTTTTGGCTCCGGCTAAAGTCACTTTCACATCTTTCGCTTTATCCGATGTATTGACAACCTTAACGATATAGCAATTGGTGTCTTTATCGTAAACCGCAGAAGCATACAGGCTTTCCTGTCCGGTAACAGCTTTCTTATCGGCAGTCCAAACAAGGCTCATAGCATTAGTACCTTTATTTTGCGCATAAATCTGCTGCACATAGTAGTTGGGCGTTTTCATCATGCGAAGGTTATCGAACCAAATCATATCAGGATTCCACTGCCAGCCATCTACATGTGCAAACAATGGCGCATAAGTACACATATGTACAATATCGGCATTGCGCTCCAAGCCTGTCATAAACGCAGCTTCGGAAAGAGCAGACAGGAAGTTATTCTGTTTGCCTGTAGGATGATCGTGCGAAGCATATTCACCGGCAAATACGGCAGGACCTTTGCGGTCGTAGTTATCATAGCGGGCTGCATTATTCAAGAACCAGTCCGGCTCTTTATAGTAATGCTCGTCTACCAGATCCACTTTTAAGCGTTTCATTTCGGGCCATAGGTAATCAAACTCTTTTCCATCGGCCGAAGGCCCCGAACTTCCGACAATCTTCATCGCCGGATATTTAGCCCTGATAGCTTTCACAAACGGTTCGAGACGTTCGGAATACTCTTTGCCCCATTGCTCGTTTCCGATACCTATATATTTCAGATTGAAAGGCTCAGGGTGTCCCATATCGGCACGTACTTTGCCCCATGCTGATGTAACAGGCCCATTCGCAAATTCTATCAGATCCAAGGCATCCTGAACATAAGAATCCAATTCTCCTACAGGTACATGGCAATGCTCGCCTTCGTTTTGATACTGGCAAGCCAGGCCGCAACTCAATACAGGAAGAGGTTCTGCACCCATATCTTCAGATAAAAGGAAATATTCGTAGAAGCCTAAGCCATAGCTTTGGAAATAATCGGGAAAGAAACGGTGAGGGAATGTATAATGCCACCGGTTTTCATTCACCGGACGGTTTTCGACAGGTCCTATTGTTTTTTTCCAATCGTAGCGGGTATCGAGGTCTGTGCCCTCTACAATACATCCGCCCGGAAAACGGAAAATACCCGGATGAATATCGGCAAGCGCCTCTGCAAGGTCTTTTCTCAACCCGTTTTCACGCCCCTTATATGTATCTGTGGGGAAAAGTGAAACATGGTCTACAGCTATAGACCCGCCTGTAGTAAAGAATATACGAAGACGTCCTTTTTCTTCGGTAGCCTTTGCCGGCATCACCACTTCATATTTTTTCCAGTCGGCTGAGTTTATTGCCAATTCCTGACTTCCGATAATATCATTTTTAGAATTGATAAATTCTACTCTGATTTTTTGGTCGCCATCGCCACTTACCTTCTTGCCCCATACCGAGAAGCGATATGTAGCATCTTTCTTAAAGCCGATACCACGAAAGCCTTCGTTCTCGATACCAGTACGTTTGTGCGCATGGCCGGGATCGGAAAGGATAAGGTAATTGGGGTTGCGGTCGAAGGGAGAATTGTCTTTCCTTACTTCCACTTTTCCGAAAGTGTACCATCCCATCAGGTTTTGAGGAAAATCGAAAGAACGGTTTTTGACCAATTCTGCATACAGGCCTCCATCGGCGCCGAAGTTTATATCTTCGAAAAACAGCCCGTACATAGTAGACTGTATGGGTGCGCCAACCTTTTTTGTGTCCAGATTAAATTCGTGAACCTGCTGGGCTACAGCCGACTGTCCGAAAGCAATCAGCGAAGCCAGACTCATAATTTTTAAATAATTCTTCACCATTGTTTTTATTGTTTAGATTAATTCCATCTTTTTTAGAGTCTGTTTAAATTTTAGCGAAAATATTTCTTATAGGTTCTTTAGTATAGTTCTTAGCAACTTTTTTATGCTCTTTTTAGCGTATTTCCCATATTTTGCTCTCGGTTTAGCCCGCTAAACCAGCGAGCAAAACACGTAAAATCCATCTGAAAATAGCTATAAAAAAGATTTGCTATAAAATTTAAACAGACTCTTAGTATCCAATATAATTTCGCCCCTTAATAAGTGTATTTAAAACACTTGCAAGATATAAAATAAGTGTATGAGTTAACACCAGCCAAAACATGTTTTAAAACATACCCAAAGATCGAAATACAAGCATAAAAAGAAATTCCCCGCATCATTCTTTCTTTGAAAATGCAGGGAAGATCATATCAACTCAATTATGCTAATGAAAAATACTCGTAGAAAGTATTATTGCTCTTTTTTACCCCAGATGGATATTCCTTTTTCGGTCAACCCGGCATATACGATAGTAGGAACACGAGGTTCGGCCTCCCAATCTAGTTCGCGTTGTACAATAAGTTTGTATGAACCAATTGTAAGCGTGCTGGTTTCGGCATTGTAGTTCCAATTGCCGGTAATAGCACCCGATGCCTTTTTATCTGCCGAAAGCGTCAATATAGTAGATGCTTGCTGAACTTGGAACTGATAGTTAAGGAAGATGTTTTCCCACGAACCCACAAGGTCTGCTTCGGTTATTTCATCCTGAGGAACAGCCGCATAACGCTCCGGCATGACTACAGGCCAGCCGTCTTCTGTCCATTTAATGCTGCGCACATGCCCCATCATAATTGCATTGCTGAATTCATTCCCATTTGTATTTGCCGGCAAGCGTCCTTGCGAACTATAATACCATTCTTTAGTATCTGGATTCTGGAAAACACAGCAGTGCGAAATCCCTACCCAACCCGGATGGTTGTTGAATTTATACGGATGTGTGAGTATAGGCCAGCAATCGCCGCCAGTAGAGATGTCTTTCCCGTCATAACCCACATAAGGACCGGTTATACTTTTCGAGCGGCAAACGCGCGTATTGTATGCCACGGATAATTCGTCGTAAGCAAGGAACAGATAATAATATCCTGTTTCGGGATTATAAATAACTTCCGGAGCTTCTTGCCCCTGCCACCTGTAAGCGCTATTGTTGACGCGACGGGCTACACGTGTGCCAAAATCGGCAAGCGTCTCAAGCTTATCAGGTTTTCCGGTTTCGGGATTTAGCTTTACAGCTACAATGCCCGAATGCCACGAACCATATATCATCCAATGCTCGCCCTCGGGCGTAACGATAACAGAAGGGTCTATGGCATTCCACTTGAAATAGGCATCACCCCAACTGTTCAGGCTGGCGCGATACCAGTCTGTTCCTTTGTCGGTTGCCGAATGGATTACCATTCCCTTGTCGAGCCATATATTGTTTGCAAGGTTATCGCATTCCATCATTCCGATAAGGGCGTGTTCAGTCCATGAGTTATCGAATGAATGTTCGACGGCAGTAGAAACTCCCGTCTTTATATAATGATCGACAACAATGCTATAATACATCCTGTATTTATTCCCCATTTTGCGGACAACAGGCGCCCAATAACCCAGATTCAAGCCGTTTAGCCTAGGATCGTCGATCAGTGGTTCTAAGCCGGCTTTGGCTCTCAGGCTGTTTATAGTATCTCTGACCCACAACGGCCTGTCTTGTTGCATAGCCATACCGTGAAACTCCCAGTTTACCAAGTCTTTTGAACGACGTACAGGAAAATGCCCGTGTCCGGCATGTACATTGCCATAAGAAGCATCGGTACCGTACATATAATAATAGTCGCCGCATTTCTCTACACTAGGGTCGTGTACATTTGCCAAATTCCATTCTGCTCTTTTATCCCAGCCCGAAATAGCCCCATAATCGTCGGCATAAGACGGTGCAACATACTCTGTTTCTGCAGGAGGATTTACAGGCTGCTCGGCCGATCCATTATCATCATCGTCGGAACAGGCTGCCAATAGAAAGACGGCACATCCTGTTAATAATATATTCTTCCAATCAATCATATTCTTTTTATTTTATTCCGGCCGGATAGAAACCCTTCGCGGCCGGATCATATTAACTTTTAAACTATTGGTTACCATCCCGGATTTTGTCCCAGATTTGGTGCTTTTTGTGTTTCGCTATATGGTATCGGGAACAGATAGTTTTTAGGCACATTGAATACCCGGCCTTCGAGATTAGCGTTTGTCCCATATGTAAATTCAGGCTTGCCATTATCTATAGTAACCTCTACTCCATACATATTTATGAGCTGCTCGTAATAAGGCTTGGCTGCCTCATTGCCTGATGTAACTCCATCGTATAACCTCCAGCGACGCACATCGAAAAACCGATGATCTTCGAAGCTTAACTCTACCCGGCGTTCGTTACGGATACGTTTACGCATCTGGTCTTTATCCAATCCCACAGGCAGGCTTGGCATACCGGCACGCATACGTACCTCGTTTACAGCATCATAAACCGAATTGTCGGGTGCAGGGAGCGATTCGTTCTTTGCTTCGGCATAATTCAATAATATTTCGGCATAGCGGTAGATAATCCACGAATGCGCAAAAGTTTTCTTGTCTTGCATTATCAAATCCGGATTGACAAATTTCTTTAAATAATAACCTGTATATGTCCCCCCGAACGATCCCCTGTAGTCGGCTCCTTTATCGCTCGCACTATTGAAATGCACATCGATAGCCCGTTGCTCGTTATAGTCGGCACGTCCCCAAACAGAACCATGATGGAAGATAGTAGCTTCGAGGCGCGGGTCACGATTTGCATAAGGATTCTGCGGATCGTAGGTCGAACCGGCATCGTCGATTTTCTTGCCATCGGCCATCTCGAAACAGTCTACAAAGTTTTGCGTAGGGTTAGTACGCCCTGTACAACCCGAAAATCCTTCCGGCAGCAGGTTTGTTTCCAACGTATTCGTGTACCAGATAGAGCGCGACATGATAATCTCATCGTTTTGATAAGGAGTTTCATAAAAACATTTCTGATAATCAGGGTAAAGCTTGAAAGGGTTCGACGACAATTTATTTTTCGTAATAAACTCATTAGCAGCGTCGGCGGCATCGGCCCACCATTCAGTCTTATTCTCCTCGTTGTTCAATGCACTTGCCCTGTAGAGGAGTGCGCGGCTCTTCAAGGCGTAAGCCGTAGCACCATTGACCCTGCCCCAATTACCCTCCGAAACATAGCGGAAAGGGATTACGTCTTTGATCAGGTCGCACTGGTCGGCAACCCACTTCAGTACGTCGGCCGAATTAGAACGGCTTACATTCATAGCTTCCGGATTGTCCAGGTCGAATACAATATCTTCGAGAATAGGAGCATCGCCAAAATAGGCTACCAGTTCGAAGTGGAACAATGCCCTAAGTAATATGGCCTCTGCCCTAAAACGATCGTATAACTTATTGTCGTCACCTTCAACTTCGGTATTGGGAATAACTGTTGAAGAAATGTTTCTGAGAAACTGGTTACATTTGCGGATACCTGCAAAATTAGTTCCCCAGAAGCCAAGAAGCATATGGTCGTTGGCGGTATAACTATCGGAGTTGATTTTCCGGTAAACATGTTCGCTCCAAAATGAGGTGGCATTGTCGGTCATACAATCCCGCGAAGCGCCATAAAACTGCACGTTATCAATATGATACAAACCAATACCGTCGGGAAGGCTGGTATATATATTGGCCAAAAACTGGCGGGTCAACGTTGCGTTTTCAAACACCTGGTTTTCCAGCAAAGATGCATCATATTCTTTGTCCAGAAATGAGTCGCAGGACGTAACCCCCAACAAGCAGAGAAGGCATAATGCAATATATTTATTTATGTGTTTCATTTTGTTCTTTTTTTAAGATATCAGAATCCAATATTAATACCTACTGAGAATGATTTTGTTTTAGGATAAGCCCATATATAATTTGTAGGGTTTTCCGGGTCGAATCCATTATCGAAATGGCTCCATGTAAACAAGTTGTAACCGCTAAAATATACACGGCATTTTGTCATATTCAGTTTGGCTATCAGTTTTTCGGGCAACGAATAACCAACTTCCACATTCCTCAACGACAAGAAGTTGCCATTGCGAATCCAGATAGAAGTTTGGTTGCGCGGATAACTTCTGTCGTTTGCGCTGAATGTGGTCGACAAACGAGGATATTTTGCTTCCAGATTGCGCGGATCGTTAGGATCGTCGGTATAGTATCCCCATGTATTGGTAACCTCATGAGTTGCTGTTCCTCCCCATCCGAAGCCATAGTCCATATTTTCGCGACATGCTACTGTACGGTTAAGGAAAGCGGTAAGCAATACGCGGGCATCGAATCCTTTCCATTCCAGTCCCAGTTTTATAGATGGGATAAGTTCGGGGATAGGAGCGCCATTAGGATCGCCATAACCGTATGGAACCATATCGTAGCTGTCTATCACGCGGTCGCCATTCTGATCTATATAGATGGCGTTACCCAGTTTTAGACTTCCCTGGTATGGATATTTGTCAGGATTGTCTATTGCATCCTGATGAGAAGTAGCAATCTTGCTTTGGTCGTTGGCCAGGTGAGATACCATGAATATCTGAGCCTGCCCTATCCTGTTCCCGGTTTTGGCCTGATAGTCGTATGCGGGAGCCAATTCTTGCATTTCTGTTATCCTATTGGTATTATAGGTCAGCATTCCTTCTACAAAGTAGTTGAACTTACCCAGATTGCCATGATGGCCCAAGGTAACTTCTATACCTTTAGTTTCTGCTTTTCCGTACGAGTTTTGAGGTATGGCCATACCAAATATATCGGGTACGGCAGGAGATATCAGTATATTGGAACGCCATTCTTTAAATACATCTATCTGACCGTAGAGTTTCTTGTTCCAGAAATCAAAATCTACACCAAGATTGAGCATATCCGATAATTCCCACTTCACATTGCGGCTACCGGCAGCAGATTCATATACACCTTGCAGATAACTTTGAGACGTACCAAAATTATAACCTCCTCCTTGCAGGTATTCAAACTGATAAGGATAACGGCGTATGCCTGTTTCGGCTTGTCCCGAACGCCCGAGAGAAGCACGGAACTTCAATAAGTTTATATCCTTATTCTTCACAAAATCTTCTTCAGAGGCTATCCATCCGATGCTTAGCCCCGGAAAGAATGCATAACGTTCGCCCGGTGCATAGTTGTCTGAGCCCATATATGAGGCTGTAAACTGTACAGCATAACGATTATCGTAAATATAATTTGCAATACCACCGTATGTCAGATAACGTTTAGAAGACTGGTAACCTTCCAATACATTCTTATACGTACGCATCATCAGTTGTGCACTTACTGCATGTTTGCCTGCAAATACATTATCGTAGGTAAGTGCCCCTATCAGGTTGATATTATAATTCATATCGCGAGGCTCTGAGACAGGGTTTGCCAGAGCAGTAGCTGTACGCATACGGTCGTACCTGTATGAGCTGGGGTCGCTTGCATCGCCTGAGTTGCGGTCGTACCAATAGGCGTCGAAATTCTGGCTTTGTGTATAGCGGAATGTATTATAAGCATCGAATCCGGCTGTAAATTTAGCTTTCAATCCTTTGGTTACAAAATCGAGATCGCCTGTTACTGTCACATTCGAATACAGGTTTCTGCGCCTGTTCACATCGACCCCAGTCATTGCAATCAAAGCAGCAGGGTTCTTATCTATATTCTCGGTAGGCACATAAAACGATCCGTTGGGTGTAAATACAGGGTTTGTAGGCAAGCTTTCGGCAGCCATCGTAAAGATAGACCATGTCGAGGCCAATGGTTGGCGTATATTATCAATCCGTCCTCCGAGGTCTAACGATACATTGAGAAACTTGGTTACGTCAATATCTATATTCGAGCGCAGATTAAACCTGTTTAGTACGTGTTGTGTAGAATATCCCGGATTCCATTCAGTCCATTTAGAATCGTACATACCTTCCTGACGAAGATAAGACATAGAGACAAAATAGCGTGCAAAATTGTTACCTCCGCTTATATTCAGGTTGGTACGGTGTTGTGGTGCTGTCGACCTTAATATCTCGTCGTGCCAGTTGGTTGATATATATTTGTAACGTAGCGACGGGTCGAGAGTTCCATTGGCAGCCTGACGGTAATATTCAATATCTTCGTCGGAAAACATAGGTTGCATACCATCGAGGTAGCGTGCCTGATTCATTGTCAGAGCATAGTTATATGCATTCTGAGAAGTAGGGATGCCTGAGATAGCCTGAAAGCCAAGCTCCTGCGTAAAGTTAATACGTGTTCTGCCTGCTTCGCCTCGCTTGGTAGTTACCAAAACTACACCGTTGGCTCCGCGCATACCGTAGATAGCCGTCGAGGCTGCATCCTTCAATATTGTTACCGTCTCGATAGGGTAAGCATCGAGGAAAGATAAGTCGCGCTCTACATTATCCACTATTATCAATGGTTTCCTTGCTCCGGCGTTCATTGTGCGTAAGCCACGTATATAAAGGTCTGTTTCCGACCATCCCGGTTCGGAACGGGCTTCATACGTCTGAATACCTGTCACGCTTCCGGCAAAAGCATTTTGCAAAACCGTTACAGGATGTTTTTCCAACTCGCCACCTGTGGTAGTAGATGCTGAGCCTAATACAAATTTCTTCTGAATATTTTGGTAAGGCATTGCCATCATCTGTTTGTACTCATCGGTTTCCTTCTCTATAACCACTTCGAAATCGGTATCGAAATCAGCTACAGCGCTGCTGCTTTTGTAGCCTTTTTTGGTTACTATAAGGTCGTCCGACGGCTTTACTTTTTTCAGTTTGAAGTAACCGTTCTTGTCTGTCACTGCAATACGGGTTTCTTCCACCACATTTACTACAGCCCCTTCGACCGGCATGCCGTCCGTGTTTACAATCCGTCCGCTAAGGACTCTTGTATCATTCTGTGCCAAAGCCTGTTGACCGACTAATGTAAGCAACAGAGCCAAAAGGAAGGCACGTTGTGTTTTCATGAATATTTTATATATGGAATTACACATAAGTATCATAAATATTAATGTTATTAAATCAGTCGGTTACCAGCCTGGATTGTTTTCCATACCGGTTTTCCATATTTCTTCTTCCGGTATAGGGTACAGGTACATCTTATCCTGGAATACACGTTCCTGAGCTATTTTCCGTTCGAAGTTGAATCCATTACCATTTTTAGTTATAGTCATACCATAGATAGGACGGGCCAGAGCTTCTTTTGCCACATTCCACCGGCGAAGATCCCACGAACGATGGTCTTCAAAAGCCAGTTCGACAGTACGTTCTTTACGGATAAACTTTTTCAGGTTTTCCTTATTCTGCAAGTCGGCACGGGCGGACAGTTGCGTAGTCATACCTACTCTATCCCTAAGCATCTGAAGGGCTTCGAACACCTCTGGAGAAGGGCCATTCGCTTCGTTCATAGCTTCGGCATAGTTCAACAGTATTTCGGCATAACGGATAAAGATCCAGTTGCGGTACATAACACCCCCTGTTACTGGGTGAGTTTGCGTATCGTCCATATATTTGCGATTGTAATAACCAGTAGGTGTTGCATTTGCATTCCCCACAGGGTTGTCGGTTCCGCCTTCTGTTACATCTATTGCCCTGTTCCACCACGTAGCACCATTATACAATACTGTCTTGTAGAAACGGGGGTCTCGGTTTTCGTACGGATGGCCGTCGTCGTAGTTCGACGAAGCGTTTATCGGCGGCACTCCATTAGCATATACCGGCGCACCGGTTTCGTCATACTGGCTGAAAGGCGAAGATCCATCGGCCATATCATACATGTCTATCAAGTTTTGCGAAGGGCATAATCCTCCCTGTCCTCCAAATCCTATAGGTGCTTCGGCCCTGAACCAGTCTCCCTTTGCATCGTTGCGCCAGAATATTACTTCGGAATTTCCGTCAACTGCCCGGCGATTAGTGGCCAGCTGATAGGCTTTAGGCGCATCGGTATCGGTGAACAATACATAACGGCTTTTGCCTTTATGTCCGAAATAATTGATAAACAAATCGGCAGCGTCAGCAGCATCCTGCCATGTAGCCAATCCCAACGACTGATAACGGGGACTTGCCAGGTATAACTTTATACGGCTGGTCAAGGCTAGGTTGATTCCCTTAGTCATACGTCCTAAAAAGTCGGCCGTAATATGTGGTGCATCATCGTTGTTGTTTGGATTTTTGGGGTCATCGATCACATCATCCAGCAGATATTCATAAGAATTGTTCAATTCGTTAAGAATAAATTCGAAACAGGTTTTTACCGATTCCGGGCGTTTGATATCCAGATTATCTTTTTCGGGTTCGAGAGAACTTTCTATAATAGGCACAGCACCATAGCGCAGAGTCAGTTCCCAATAGAAATAGGCACGCAGCACACGCGCTTCGTTCTTTATCTGGTTTACTTTAGAGTTTCTGTCGGCCTGGGTTTCGCTTGGGTCGAGAGGAACATCGCCTATACGCTCAAGTAGGAGATTACACTTGCGTATAGCTCTGTAGTAATGCCCCCATGTATCGGTCAGCTCGGGCGCACCGGCTGACGCATAATAGTTGCCTATATTGAAGCTTGTACGCGTACCCCCTCTCGAATAGCTTGTTTCTGCAAGGTCTGTAGCAGAATCCATCCACGAGCTGTTGATCCGGCTAATGCCATTGCGGAGAAAGTTGTATATATCATAATAGAATGCTTCGGTATTTTTCCAGCTACCGAAGACTTCTTCTTCGGTCAACTCGTTGCTCGGTTGCTTGTCGAGGAAATCTCCAAATGCGTCTTCACAGGATGTGAACAGACCTACGGAGATAATGGCGACAAAAACAGTATATAAAAAGTATTTTTTCATATTGCTTCAGTATTAAAATTTGATGTTAACTCCGAAATTAAATGTCTTCATTATCGGATAGCGGTTCGATCCGTTACTTTCCGGGTCGGTCAGCCCATCCAGTTTATCCCATGTAACCAGGTTATTGGCATTTACATAAAAACGCATTTCGCTCATATACCACTTCTTGATAAGCTGTATCGGCAGGGAATAACTCAATTCGATATTCTTGATTCGGAGAAATTCACCGTTTTTGAGGAAGAACGAACTGGTGCGCTGGTTGTGGTTGCCAAAGCTATCGTAATGCAGCAACGGGTATTTAGCATTTGCCAGGTTTTCGGCTTCCGACCTTGCCGGATTCCAGCGTTGGAAGTGATGTTCTTTTACTTTACCACCGTTTACAAAGGCAAATTGCGCTTCGGCATCGTAGTAACGTGAAACGTTGCTCACACCTTGAAACAATACGCTGAATGCAAATCCTTTATAATCGGCTCCAAGGGTAAGGCTATATGTATTTTCAGGTATATCGCTGTAGCCGATAAATGTTTCGTCGCGCTCGTCGATAAATCCGTCGTCATTCATATCGCGGTATTTGAGGTCACCCACCTGTGTGTTTCCGAAAGATGACTGTGCAAGTTGCCCGCCATCTATATCAGCCTGAGTAATAAATCCATCGCAGATAAGCCCGAAGTATTGGTTGATAGCATGCCCCTCGCGCTTGCGGTAATCCGTCATAAACGGAGCTTCGTCTTTATAAAGGATCTCATTTTTAGCCCTTGCAAAAGTTGCATTTACAAAATAATTGACCTTACCTATTTTATTGCGATGCTTTACTTCAAGTTCGAAACCGCCGTTCTTGGTTTTTCCTAAGTTGGCAGGAGCATAGTCGATTACGCCAATCCACGAAGGCTTGGTCAGATAACTGGTGAGAATATCGTTGCGCCTTTCCTGAAACCAATCGAAGTTTACAGCCAACAAACCGTTGAGCATACTCGATTCGAATGCAAGGTTATATTTACGCGCACGCTCCCATGTCACCAGATAGTTTGGATAACGCCCTTCGTAAATACCCATTTGCGAATTTGTATCGCCAAATGTATATGCAGGGTTGAGCTGTGTCCACGAAGGGATGTAGAGGAAACGCAAATCGTTGTTGTTGGCGTCTTTAAATGCATCGTTACCAACCTCACCATAAGAGGCACGTAGCTTGAGCGCATCGAGCCACGTGTTTGTCTTTTCCATAAATTTCTCGTTAGAAAGCATCCAGCCAAGTGAGAATGACGGGAAAAATCCGAAACGGCGGCCTTTGGCAAAGTTTTCCGACCCATTGTATCCGGCATTGAACTCTGCGAAATAACGGCGGTCGTAGTTGTAAGTAGCACGCCCAACGACTCCCTGATAACGTTTGGCGAGTTCTGCCTGGTACCTGTAATCGTTTTGGTTGTAAAGGAACAGTGCAGTAACATCGTGTTTGCCGAAAGTACGTGCATAGTTCAACGCAAACTCCATATACAATTTTTGGATAGTAGTCTGGATATTACCCACATAGGAAATTTCCTGATCTTCGTTGTAGCGTGTATAGCTATCCTCAAATTCGGGGCGCGAACGGTCTATCAATTCGTATGTAGCATATCCTGCGTTGAAGCGACGGTCGTAAGTGGTCTCGTAGTCGAAAGATACCATAGCCTTAGCCGAAAGCCCTTTGGTGATGGCATCCATCTTATAGTTGACGATAAAGTTGGTTTCGTTGATATTGTTTGTTGTCTGGTAGAATCCACCTTGTGCCAGATGTGCAACCACGTTGTATTGGTTCTGTGCATTTCCGCCATATAGCCCATTATCGTACTTTACAGGGAAAAGCCATCCCGGAGTGTGGTTCAACAAATAAAACACATCGTTATAGTCGTCTCTTTCTATAATATTCGGCCCTTTACGCTCTTCGAAACGAGTTCCGATATTAACCGATGCTGTCAGGTCTTTGGTAAGCAGGAAGTCCATATTGGCACGGAACGAGTAACGGTCGAAACTCAGGTTAGAACTCTTTTTATATCCATAGTTGTTGAAATTCTTGAACAACCCTTTCTGTCCGTAATATTCGACAGAGGCAAAGTAGTACATCCGCCTTGTACCTCCCTGAATGTTAACATTGTAGCGTTGCGACGGCGAAGAACTCTTCAATACCTGATCGTACCAGTCGACATTAGGATATAGTTGTTGTTCGAAAGGAGAGAGCTGTCCCAGACTCGATTTGCGATACATTTCTATATCATGTGCCGAGAATTGCGACGCCAACCCATCGTTGGCCAAAGCCTCTTCGAGCAATGTAACTGAGTTGTAAGAATCGAGATAAGTATCCTTACAGGTAGGTGTCTGCAACTGCAAGTTTGCAGTAAGGCTGACTACAGGTTTCTGCTCACGCCCGCGCTTGGTGGTGACAAGGATAACCCCGTTTGCCCCGCGTACACCATAGACTGCTGTTGCCGAAGCATCTTTCAATACAGAAATACTCTCGATATCGTCGGGCGCAATCTGAGAGAACGAACGCTCTACGCCATCTACCATTATCAACGGCTGGTTGTCGCCGGCAAAAGAGGCACGTCCGCGGATAAATAGCTGCATATCGTCGGAACCGGGAGCACCAGAAGTCTGATTAGTAATCAAACCCGGTATTTTTCCGGCCATTGCTTGTGTAATATTAGGAGAAGCAGACTTCAACAATTCGTCGGAATTGATGGAAGATATAGCACCTATCACACTTTCTTTCTTTTGTTGCCCGTAGCCTACGACTACAACTTCGTTGAGCTGGAGTGCGGTTTCGCGCAATGTTACATTGATTGTCTTTTTGTTTTCTACGAGTATCTCCTGAGAAATAAATCCTACAGAAGAAAAAATAAGTGTAGCAGACGGCTCAGCATTGATAGAATATTTTCCGTCGATATCGGTCATGGTAGCCGTAATAGTCCCTTTTATCTGAACTGTGGCACTGATTACCGGCTCACCTGTCACATCTTTTACGACACCTGTCACAACCTGGGATTGAGCCCACGTTGCCAGACTCAGCAGACAAAACATGGATAGCATCAACACATGTTTCATTGTAGCTGCATTTTTTTGAAATTTGTATTTTTTCATATGTTTCATATTAGATTCCTTATTTACTCGATTCATAGAGTTCCTTAACCTGTGATTCGGACAATGTCTTATTATAAATCATCAGATCATCAACCAGAATATCCAAAGATCCCCACCATGAGCCATAGCCCAAATAGAAATAATCGGCAGAATTTAACAGGTTGATTACATGGTTGAAATTAAAATCGGCAGAAGAAATTCCATCATTTGCACCCCATGCTGCATAACTGCTTTGAGTATATTTCTTTACACCGTTGACATATATGGCGAAGCCATCAATATCGGCTGTCACAGTCAGTTGTGCCCATTCATTCATAGGAATCGCATTCGTTGGGGTTTCAGGCCAGTTGCAATCAAAATATCCTCCTGTCCCATTGAATCCCAAATAAGCATTCGGAGTCATATATAGACGCCCGTCAATTCCATCAGAATTATCAAGATCGAGGAACGACCAGATTCCATCCCATACATTTCCATCCATACGGTTTAGCCACAACGAAACGGTAGCTCCCAGAATATTCTGTCCTTTCAGCGGATTAGGAAATTCGGCATAGCTCTCATTATTCACTGCACCAAAATAATGGCGGAGTACAGTACTTCCTTTATCACTATCAGCTTGGTATATAGGCTGGGCTCCTGTCCCTCGACTGGTCAATACCCCTTCGTGTTGAGGATTGATCAGGTTTTTGAGATTAGACTCAAAATTGTAATAGGCTACAAGTCCTGAGTAAGAATCGTATAGGGCCGAAACTTCTGTTGCTGTCAACGAATTTTTATAGATCAACAAATCATCTATAAGCAGATCGGCAGACCCCCAGAATGAACCATATCCCAGATAAAAGTGATCTGCAGATTTGATGACACTCACTACACTGTTATAGTCGAAAGTGGCGGCGGCACCTCCTGTATCTGAGTTCCATGCCCCGGTATCCGATAGCTCACCTTCTGCCGATACCTTATACTTTAATTTTCCATTTACGTAAATGGAAAAGCCATCCATATCTATAGTCACAGTCACCATATTCCATTCCCCCACAGCGATTGCATCAGTAACAAGGGCGTCAGACTTATTACAGTCGAACCAGCCTCCGGTTCCATTAAAGCCCAGGTAAGTATTAGGGGAAAAGAATAAACGTCCGTCAACACCGTCAGAATTGTCGTCATCGAGGAACGACCAGATTCCATCCCATACATTTCCATCGTTGCGATATACCCATAGGGAAACCGACGCTCCATAGAGGTCCTCTGCATCTTTCAATGGATTGGGAAAATGAGTATAGCTAATAGATGCCACGCCTTCCCCGTCGTTCTGATACCCGAAATATTGATGCAAAACGGTACTTCCTCTTTCCGTATTATTTTCGAACACCGGCTTAACGCCTTGAGATTGCGCCATTAACTGCCCTGCCTCGCCAGCATTCTGCTCATTTACCAGGTCATTTTCGAAGGTATATTTAGCTAGCAATTTTGCAGATGTGTCTTTAGGCGGCTCGGGCTTGGGCACCTTCTGATTACCCGACGGATCGTCCCATTTGTTCATATCCTGGCAGGATACGAACATCATGGCCATTAAAAAAACGGCACAACAACGAGATATAAATCTCTTTGTAATAGATATATTCATAGTTTTATCAATTATGAGTTATAAATTCAGGTTAACTTCATTTTATTTTTTTACCCCAAACAGAATGTCCTTCGGTATTCAGTCCTGTGAACAGTATAGTTTGTGTTTGGTTTTCCCAGTCTTGTCCCATAAACAGACGTACAGTGTAGCTCGCAGTATCGGAAGTGGCTATTGTCAACAAATTCATGTCGTCAAATTTACACATTCGTTTTAATTCTCCCAAAATGGAAAGATCATTATTTATGGTAATTACAATTGATTTATTCTCTTCATCCTCCTTCAACTTGTTCTCGCCCCATAGTATCTGTCCTGCTTCGAGGTCTCTCGATGGAGCTTCACCTTTTATTACGAGAATTTCCCAATCGCCTGCCAGATCTTCTTTTGTAATCTGACGCTGAGGCACTGCTGCATACCGCTGAGGAGAAACTACAGGCCATCCGTCGGCAGTCCAATACATATCGCGTACATGGAGATCCATCATATGATTATCGGGACGAAGCCGCGCCTGATGAGCCATAAAGAACTGGCCATCTTTGTCCGTAAATACACAATTATGAGCCGTGCCCGCCCAGCCTGCATGGTTCTTGAACTGATAAGGGTATGTAAGTATCGGATAGTTGTCTTCTTCCTCGCGCATATCTTTGCCAAAGAAGTCGAAGAACGGCCCTTGAGGATTATCTGAACGTCCGACACGGACATTGTAGGTGGTCATCAAAGGATCGTAGGATACAAAAAGGAAATATTGCTTCAAAGCCGGATTGTATATAATCTCAGGAGCTTCGATATTATTTTTCTTCCCGTTGAAACGGCGCGCCGTCAGATGCCCCTGATCCCCTTCATGCATGGCCAATCCCGTCTCGGGATTGAGTTGCACACAGTGCAATCCACCGAAATAAGATCCATAGTGCATCCATTGCTCTCCATTATCGAGATTGGTAACGATGCTGGGGTCGATGGCATTCATCTCATCGCCTGTTTTTGTTTTCACTACACATCCTTTCAGTTCCCACGGCCCTGCGGGAGAATCGGATTCGGCAAGACCAATGTACGATGTTTGCTTGGCAAAAGCAGAGACACTATAATACAGCCTGTATTTTCCTTTATATTCGCAGATATATGGAGCCCAGATATTACTAGCCCCTACTCCTCCGCTTTGTTCCAATACCCATTGCTTGGCTTCTACAGGAATTTCATCAAAAGCCCATCCGGCAAATTCCCAGTTTACCAGGTCCTTCGATTTACGAACCTGTATATAGCCGAAAGGAAGGTTGCCGTTTTTTATAGCAACGCTGTCTAACCTGAAGATGGCATCGGTAGAATACATATAATATGTATCGCCGACGAGCAGGCACGAAGGGTCGTGTACATTATATGTTCCCCATTGCTTATAATCCTTCATATCGGACATAGCCGAATAGTCATCCTCCCACGGATTTTGGCTATGCACTGGCACAAAAGGTTTCTGCGAACAAGACATAAAAAGTGCTGTACACCCCAAAAGCAAGGTGTTTAAAATAGTTTTCATAATACCGCAAGTAAGTGTTTTAATTCATTATATCAGATTCAGTCCAGTTCGACAGTGACAAGTGATTTTGCCGGGATTTTAACTGTAAGCACTCCGTTTTTCAGGTTAGCATCTTTAAAGTCTCTCAACATTACCTGATCCGGTTTATCGAAAGTATTGTGAGCATCGGTGCGAGGTGCTGTAATTATATTTCCTGAGACAAAACGGCCATTATTCAAATCCTTGATATTGCATGTAAGTTCCACCGATTGGTTCGGGTCGATATTTACAAACGAAACATGGATTTTCCCATTCGCATCTTTCGACGCAGAAACAGAAACAGACTTAATATCTTTTCCTAAACGGCTGTACGATGGACTGATAACATCTACCGGCAACATGGTTGCATCGTGGTGAACTTTGTACATATCGAATACATGATAGGTAGGTGTCAGCAACATTTTGTCGCCCTCTGTAAGGAATAGTGCCTGCAATACGTTCACCAACTGCGCAATGTTTGCAATTTGTACCCTGTCGCAATGTTTATGGAAGATATTAAGGATAGTCCCGGCAAGAAGGGCATCCCTCAGTGTATTCTGCTGGAAGAGGAATCCCGGATTGGTTCCCGGCTCTACGTTATACCACGCACCCCACTCGTCTACAATCATCCCTATCTTCTTCTCAGGATCGTACTTATCCATAATAGCAGCATGCTTGGTTACTATCTCGTCCATCCTCATACCATGTTCGAGCAGGGAGAAATATTCGTCTTCATTGAATCCGAGCGCATTGCCTTTATTTTCCCAACTGTAAGTAAATGTATAGTTGTGAACCGATACGCCGCGCATCATATGGTGCGGGATATTCTTCATCATTATCTCCATCCAGTGATAATCGTCTACATTAGGCCCTCCTGCTATTTTATACAATTGGTTTTCGCCATAATTGCGGCAATATGTAGCATAGCGACGGTAGTTTTCGGCATAGCCTTCGGCGGTCATATTACCTCCGCAACCCCAGTTTTCGTTTCCTACACCCCAAAGGCTAACTTTCCACGGCTTTTCGCGTCCGTTTTTCTTTCTTAGGTTCGACATCGGGCTTTCGCCATCGAATGTAATATATTCGACCCATTTCGACATCTCTTCCACACTGCCGCTCCCCATATTTCCGCAGATATATGGTTCGGTTTCCAGCGCTTCGCAAAGGTTAAGAAACTCGTGTGTGCCGAAACTGTTATCTTCTACTACGCCACCCCAGTGGGTATTAACCATTTTAGGACGATCTGCTCTCGGCCCGATACCATCCATCCAATGATACTCGTCGGCAAAGCATCCTCCAGGCCAACGCAAGTTGGGAACTTTGATGTGCCTCAAGGCGTCTATTATATCTTTGCGCACACCGTTCACATTGGGCATTTGCGAATTTTCGCCCACCCAAAGCCCGTTGTAGATGCAACGTCCGAGGTGTTCGGAAAAATGCCCGTAGATGTGTTTGTTGATTCGATATTTCCCTTTATCCGTATTTACAACAACTTCAGCCTTTTGCTGAGAAAATGCCGTTATACAGACGAACAAGGATAAATAAGCCAGTATAATTCTTCTCATGGTAAATAAATATTGTATAACAAATTTTGAATTAAAATATTCCTTCCGATGTCATCTGCACTCTCTTCATGGTATCGTCGTCGTTGTAGTACAGTCTGTCGATACAAACCGAACGGCGGAAACTGCCCCCTTCGGTTGGTATAGCTCCGTTGTGATATATAAAATACCATTGTCCCTTAAATTCGACAATAGCCTGATGATTGGTATTCGAGTTTCCAGCTATTTCGTTCAATATGCCTTTATATTCCCAAGGGCCATGTATGCTGCGGCTCATGGAATATCCGATCTTTTCGGGAAAATACTGGGCATAAGACAGATAATACCACCCATTGCGCTTGTGTATCCACGGGGCTTCGGTAAAATTGGGTAAGTGAACCGGCATCACCGGGCCGTCTAGCTCTATCATATTGTCTTTCAGTCTGGCATAATAGCATTGTGTATTTCCCCAGAAGAGATAAGCCTGCCCGTCGTCGTCTATCCACACAGTAGGGTCTATATCGTCCCACGAAATACCGGTATATTCTGTGGTCATATCGTTTGTAATCAGAGCCGACCCTCTGGCATCACGAAATGGCCCTATTGGCGAATCGGCAACAGCGACACCAATTGATTTGCCTTGAGTAGTACCGTGTTCCACTGTTACATACCAATAGAATTTACTATTTTTTTCGATAACCTGTGATGCCCACGCTTCGCCCTTAGCCCATTTAAAATCGCTCGCACGCAAAGGAACAGCATGCTCTGTCCAGCTTACCATGTCGCCGGACGAAAAGACAAGCCATTCGTTCAGTTGGTAATGCTGATGAGGAGGCGGACACTCATCGTGCCCGGCATAGATATATACCCTATCGTTGTAGACTAACGCCGCAGGGTCGGCTGTATATTTATATTTGAAAACAGGATTGCTTTCGGCACGGAAGATCGTGTCTTGAACAGTTGCCTGAATATCAGAAACAACAAAGATAAAGAGCAGTAAATACTTTAATATTTTCACAGTGTTAGAATTTATTGTAATGTATATAAATTATGATTTCCTAAAAATCTATATTTTTGATTACAGGTTTTCCTATCACAAATATATAGGTGGACAACCAAATCTAAGGTGGACATTTGACCATTTAAGGTGGACAAATCAATTTTTAAGTGTGAAAAATACATTTCTGATATATTATTCATAACTTTACTAGACCAAAACCTTAAGTCATGAAAAATAACCTTATAATATTATTAGGTATATTGGCAGGCCTGTTATCAAATAGCACGACATTTTCACAAAACAATCCTGTAGCATCCCAATATATATTCAGCGCTATATCTATCGACCAGGGGTTGCCGAGCAACTTTATCGACGATATATTTAAAGACAGCCACGGCTTTATCTGGGTATCGACACAAGGAGGGGGATTGTCGCGCTACGACGGCTACGGGTTTGTCACTTTCAATGTCAACAGCGTCCCGGTTTCGCTGAAAAGCAACTTTATAAGGAAGTCGATAGAGGATGATTACAACCGCCTGTGGGTAGTTTCGAACAATGGGATAGATATAATCAGTCTGGAAACATTGAAAGAAAGCGGTTTGTCACACGTTAACGATCTGGCAGAAGTATTATCAAACCCGTCGATCAATACTGTCTTTAAAGATAGCAAAGGTGCTGTCTGGCTACTATCCAACGACAGGATATTTAAAATAGATTTCGACAACAACGGAGAGGTACGAAACATCTCCCAAACAGCAAAGGACAATGCTTCGCATCATTTCTTTACGACCCTCTGCGAGATAAACGATGAGATATGGGCAGGCAACAATGGGTCGATATACAAAATAATACCCACCCGAAACAATAGCCTGCTGCCTCAGCTGATACCTGAAATACCGAAGCTGGGGCCCGGACTATTCATCTCTACCATACTGAAAAAGGAAAACTACATCTGGTTTGGCACAGAAAATGCGCTATTCAGGTACGACCTGTCGGACAAGTCGATAAAACACTACACTCACAATCCGGCAGACGATTGTTCGATATCGCAACACATGGTGACCGACCTGTGCTTTACCGGTGAAGGCACTCTCATAGCAGGCACCCTGAAGGGATTGAATGTATATAATCCATCGAACGACAACTTCGAACGACTGTCGCATCACAATAATGAACAAACACTCAACAACGACTTTATAAACTGTATCCTGCCCGATGGCAATAACCTGTGGATAGGCACAGAAGCAGGCGGGCTAAACAGGATGACCAAAAGAAGGCTTGCCGTTCGCAATTACACGCATATTCCACTTGACAAGAACAGCCTTTCGGCCAATCCCGTAAATGCAATATACGAAGACCACAACGGCAACCTCTGGGTAGGCACTGTGGAAGGAGGCTTGAACCTGAGGAACAAAGGCCACGAACAGTTTATACATTACACAACAAGTGGAAATTTCCTCAGTCACAACTCTGTAAGCACACTAGAGGAAGACAGATACGGTAACCTGTGGATAGGAACATGGGGAGGAGGTATCAGTATATTCGACATCAAAAAGTCTCCGGTAATCGCACCACGACATCTGACCAATCCGGGACTGGACTATATCGGAATATTGAAATACGACCCGGTAAACGACGGTATATGGATATGTACCAACAGGAATATACTCTACTACGATATAAAAACCGGAAACCTTCGGACACCCTTACCCAATGAGATAACACAAAACATAATGGGTACACTCGGCTGCATAATAGACGACCGCAACCAATTGTGGATAGGCTGTTCGGCCGGCCTGATCCTGGTAGACATAAAATCATTCGACCATACAAATTACACCTGCCCTGCCCGCTTCCTCGAACTAGACAACGAGGAGATAAACAAATGGTTCCTTAAGAACATCACCTCCATATACCAAGCTGAAGACAAAGACATCTGGATAGGCAGCAACGGTTATGGCATGTGCAAACTGGCACTGAACGGAGATAAATATACCTCCGAAATCTATACTACTTCGCAGGGTATAGCCAACAATACTATATTTGGCATTCTTGAAGACGAACAGGGATTAATATGGGTAAGTACAGGACGCGGCATATCGTGTTATAATCCCATGACAAGACGTTTTTCGAACTATACGAAGAACGACGGGTTGGCTAACGACCAGTTTTATTGGAATGCCTTTTACAAATCGCCCTCAAGTAAAAATATGTACTTCGGGAGTATGGGCGGGCTTATCGAACTAAAAGGAAGTCATCAGTACACCTCGTCAAACCAGCAAAAAGTGGTGTTCACCAAACTGCAAATACTAAACAGTACCATCTGGTACGACGGTAATAATTATATAGACAAAGACATATCATACACCAACCGTATAGAGCTGCACGAAAGCGATAAGTCTTTTTCCATCGAATTTTCCGCACTCGATTACGACAATCCCTCCACAGTTATTTACTCTTACCGCCTGTTGGGATTCGACGACAACTGGGTAGAAACCGATGCCAACCGACGCTTTATCAGTTACACAAACCTGCGCCCCGATACTTACAAGTTGCAGGTAAGGTGCATGTCGAGGTCTTACGACTGGAGCAACGATATTGCCGAAATAGAAATCACAGTGCATCCGTTTTTCTACAAGACGAGTTGGTTCATAGGGCTTGTTATCCTGTTATTGGTTATCCTGGCTGTGCAATTCTACAAATGGAGGGTAAACTCGCTGAAAAATCAAAGGGAAATACTGCACCGGAAAGTAGAAGAACGCACCCGCGAATTGGAGAACCAGAAGAAGCTACTCGAAGAACAAGCCATAGAACTGAAATTGCAGAACAATGTACTGTTCACCCAAAACGAAAAAATCTCTGCACAACGCCGCCAATTGATAAGCATGTCGAAGAAGGTGCAGGAGGCCATGACCGACCGCATCGCTTTCTTTACCAATATCACACACGAATTCAGGACTCCTATCACCCTTATAATAGGCCCCATAGAACGGGCCCTAAAGCTAAGTACAAACCCTAAGGTTATAGAACAACTGCAATATGTGGCCAGAAACTCGAAGCACCTGCTATCGCTTGTCAACCAGCTTATGGACTTCAGGAAAGTGGAGTCGGACAATATGAAGATAAACCTTACGACAGGCAATATCCTCGCATCTATAGACGAGATACTCATACCGTTCGAATCGTTTGCCCAAGAGCGGGGTATAATAATAAAGACGGTCTATAGAGTCGCGTCCCCATACATCCTTTTCGATGAAGAGGCTGTAAGAAAACTCATAACCAACCTTTTGTCTAACGCCATTAAATTTACGCCCGACAATGGAACTGTAAGATTGTATGTAGGCTCGGTTACCGATGACAAGACCAACGAAGAAAAGCTATATATCTGTGTACAAGACTCAGGTATTGGCATCAAGGATGAAGACCTCAACCGTATTTTCAACCGCTTCTACCAGTCGAAAGACCACGATAAATATCCAGTCTACGGCCAAAGCGGAACAGGAATAGGTCTTTACCTGTGCAAAAATATAGTAACCCTTCTCGGAGGTAAGATTTATGCGAAGAACAACCATAACCAGGGAGCTTCGTTCAGGCTGCTGATACCGATAAAGAGAGAAGACATAGCCAACTATTTCGCGTTAAACAAGGTCGAAACCGACCCTACCGAAGAGCCGGAACAGGAAGAAGACATACAATCACCCCTAACCAACAAACAGGATACTACAATACTCGTAGTAGAAGACAATATGGACATGAGAAAATATATCACCTCCATTTTATCTGATTACTATCATGTGGCTGAAGCCGAAAACGGAGCGGAGGCATTGGATGTATTAAAAAGCAATTCCATAGACTTTATTATCAGCGACCTAATGATGCCTGTCATGGATGGGCTCGAACTTTCGCAAAAGGTAAAAGCCGATTTATCTATATCGCACATTCCGTTCTTGATGCTTACTGCAAAAACATCGCTGGAAACTCAGATCAGCAGCTATAAAATAGGTGTGGACGAGTTTCTTGCAAAACCTTTCGATGAAGAACTTCTGCTGACAAGGGTGAAGAACATGCTGGACACCCGCAAACGGTATCAACGCAAATTCAGTATGAATATGAATATCGGCGACCTGAATATAGCAGAGGAATCTAACGACGAAAGGTTCCTGAAGAAAGCGTTGGAGATAGTCAAAGAAAACTATAAGAATACTGAATACGAGGTAAATGACTTTATCAATGCCATGAATGTAAGTAAGAGTCTGTTGAACAAAAAGATGCAGACACTCACAGGCCAGTCGGCAGGCAATTTCATCCGCAACTACAGGCTAAATATTGCCCGCGAGATGATATTGAAAAGTAAAGGGAATATGAATATATCGGAGATAGCCTATGAGGTAGGGTTCAACGACCCTAAGTACTTTACCCGTTGCTTTACGAAACATTTCGGCGTGCCGCCCAGCAATCTGAACAAGAAATAAAGAACGCCGAATATAAACCGGAATAGGTTATATATAACCGCAAAAAGAGGTTTGGAAGCAATTGCAGCCTCCAAACCTCTTTTATCCAGATCTATTTACTGTGCAAACATCAATGTGCCAAAGCCTAAGGAATCGAATCCACCGCTGTTTTCCCCATAGTTGCCGCCTCCACCTTCAGGGAAGCACCTGCTGTTTCCTATCTCGGTATACTTAAATTTATCGGCATCAGCTACCCCCTTTACTTTAGAATAATGGTAGTAAGGGAGCGCCCATATCGGGCGTAGATTGCCTCTTCCGCCTTCGCCCAATACCGTTTGCTCTTCAGGAGATATTCCGCCCCAGGCATTTTGTTTTTGCCAGATATAAGTCATATACGGAACATGGTCTGTAGTATAGTTATAGCAGGCTGCATATTCGCAGGCTTTGAGAAACATATTATCCTTGTAGCTATAAAAATCGTCTCCTTGGTTCCATGCCAACTGGCAGATAGTGCCTATCATCCCGACGCACATCAATGTATGCCCCTGGTCGCGGCCGCTTTCCTGTAATTGCGCGAAGTTGGCATATTCGCCGGTATAAACATAATAGATGGCACGCGACAACCGCCCGTTAGTATCTCCTTTTTGGAAATGCTCTATTGCCTCATTATAAATATCGCGGCGGTCGGCTAAGATACCGATTGCCATAGTAGAGGCGATATTACAAAGCCCCCAATTGGCCCAATAGTGGAGATGATTGGTATTGTGATGGCGCACCAGGAAATCCTTATTGGCAGGATAAAAGACATCTAACATCCATTTTTGATAGGCACTAAAATCTTCGTCATACCAGCCGTCATAATCCCTCAACAGCTCTCCTGCTACGGCAAATTCGTATCCATAAATACCTGCACCTAGCGATATATTGGTATCACCGCCAAGCCCTTTACAAATCCGAGCCCAGGCATTCAATATTTCTATAGCCTTTTCTGCATATTGCGGATCGTTTTCAATCTTCCAGCGTAAGCCTAGTTGGTAGGCTGCCGCAGCGCCACGAGCAGCATTCATATAATTTTCGCCGGTGCCTCCTCCTCTGACAATAATCTCGGTAGGGTAAGTTTCAAAATTGAGTTGAGCATATTTGCTGTTTTTCAACAATTCCCAACCTTCTTTCCACGGAGTATTCTCCAGATTCGTCCTTACACGCTCAAAGTCTTCATCTGTATGTAGCCCCCCGACATGTATCATCGGGGTGGTTGCTGGTTTCGATTCTATTTGTACGAGGTCTCTTTCGTCTTCGGGCAGAGGTATTTTGTCCAGATCTGTTTCTGCATCAATTCCCGGTAGGTCGACGCCACTGCCGCAACTCATAAGGAAGACAAAAGCAATTATATAATATAACTTTCTCATATTCTTTCGGTTATTAGTTTAACGAAACTATTATTTGTTTTTGCTTTGAAAATATTATTCAACTACTTCTATTTTGAAGTCGTTTATTTTCACATAACGCTGTTTTGCTGTCAATGTAGCAACAAAGCCTACAGAGATTTCTTTCTGGGCACTTAGTTCGAAGTCGACAGACAAAGCTCCTGTATTAGAAACACTGGTATATCCAAGAGTACCGGTAGCTACATCTTCTGTATTGGCAATACCGCTGCCTTCGCATACGACCAGATAGGCCGAACCGCTTATGTTGCGCTCCGATACATTTGCTACAAACCGGAATTTACCCGCAGGCAAGGTTGTGACCTGATATATTTTGCCGTTGGTCTTAGTAGTAGCAAATCCCCAGTCTGTTTGTAGAACCAGTGCCGTGTTTGTTTCACTTTTGCTTATATATTGCAAACCAACCGTTGCACCTCCATCACCGGCATTCAGCGCAGAATTTTCCACTACCCAGATAGCCGGCATTGCCCATTCGTTGCTCTTATATTTATCGCCAACTCTTTCGAATGGATTGGTATAGTTCTTCAAAACATATTGTGTGATATCCAAACCGGCTTTCATCACCACCAGTTCGCCTGCATCCTGAGCATCGGGTATTCCGTCGAATTTGAGTGCGACCATTCCGCTTTCGAATCCGTTAGGCACAGCAACCTGAATTGTTGTTCCAGTATTGCTTACCGGACTGGTTTCGATACTTCCGAACATAACTTTTACTGTAGCAGTATTAAGCCTCAATCCGGTTATTGATATCGTTTGTCCTGTTTTTACCAACTTGATATCTAAAGGATTAACAATTGGCGTTTCGTTGATCGTAAATTCACCTTTATAGATTTCAAGACCTAAGATATTCAATATGAAATCGACATCTCCGAACGTATTATTTTCCGGTGCAGGTACTTTCACGGTAATAGAAGTGGCTGTGCAGGTAAGAACTTCAGCCTGCTTCGTGCCAAAGTATATTTCCACATCTTCTACTTTTGTGCCAAACCCTGTCCCGGTGATGGTCACTGTTCCCCCTACATAGCTTGCCGCTGGCGACACAGATGTAACAGTCGGAGTTGGAAGCACTGTGAATGTTTGTGTAGTCTCTATTTTCTCATATGGTGTTTCCACCGAAACTACATTGCTGCCGATTACTGCATCTGCAGGAACGGTCACCACAATCTCTTCGTTGGTACAAGAAACCACAGTTGCCTGTTTATCTCCAAAGAGTACGGTCATACCCTCTACATTGCCGCCAAAGTTGGTTCCCGTCAGGGTCACTTGTCCTTTCCTGAATCCGCTTTCAGGAGATAGGCCTGTGAAAGTGGCTCTTTCCAATACGGTGAACTCATCCGGAGTATTTACTTTTTGTTCCGATATCTGCAGGTTGATCTTTCCTGTCGCTGCGCCTTCCGGTACTTCAACCACAATCTTTTCGTTGGTGCACGAAACAACCTTTGCTGTGGTTTCCATACCTGCAAATGTAGCCTTAACTAAGGTTCTGTTTGTGCCGAAGTTGGTACCAACGAAAGCTATCTGGTCGCCTACAAAGCCATGTAGAGGCTCTATTGATGTTACCGACGGTTTACCAAGTATAATAAACATCACATCTGATGCAACCTTATTGCCCAAAATAGACAAGGATATCTTCCCTGTTGTTGCACTTTCAGGAACTTTTACCACTATTTCATTATCATCGCACGAGACAACTTCTACCTCATCGTCGCCGATATAAGCCTTAACCAGTTCTTTCGATATACCAAAGTTTGTACCCGAAATCGTCATATTTTCACCTGCATATCCCGAAGACGGCGCAACGCCTGTAACGCTTATATTCCGTCCTTCATATTCAAGGTTCACGACTTCTTCCCCGCCATCGTCGCAAGCCGTCATCAGCGGCAACAGGAATAATAAAGGGAGTAAAAAATTATATATTTTTTTCATATTCATTGCTCTTTAATGGTTGGGTTAAATTTACCTTTTTTCTATCAGGTTCAGTTTGATATCACTGATCTTAATATACTTGTTATTTCCAAAAGTAGCAGACATCCCTATCGACACCTCTGTGTTGTTATCTAATGTAAATTCAAGCGTTTCGGTCACAGCAGGGTTGCTAGCTCCGATGTTCTGTGTAAATTTAGTGAAAACAATAGAACTGCTTTCCACTTGGTCTGTATCGGGCAAACCGACGCCCGCTGCTACCACAATATAAGTAGCATCTGTAGAAACATTGCACTCGACATATGTTACCTCCAAAGTGTAAACACCCGACGGAAGGGTTGTAGTCTGGTACATCTTACCATTGGTTATCGATGTGCCCGATCCTGTTCCACCCCATCCGACCTGCATACCTAAAGCATTAGCCCCAGGGAACATACCGCCTACTTTGCCTGCCGCAGCATCGGCATTTTTATTTACAAATACTTTCGCGGCATCATTCACTATCCAGTCTGTAGGGATAGCCAGCCCTTTGCCATCACCTATCTGCCCGCTTTCGTATGGTACTTGTGTAAACGGACGTTTGTAGTTTTTCAGGTAAAACATTGTAACATCTCCCACTGAATTTGGATTCATCAGCCCTGTACCTGTCAGCGTATAGCCATTGATAGTGACAAGTACCGCACCCGACTTATAATCTTCCGGTGTCTCTACCACAATCATTTCATCTTCTAAGCTTGTGATCTTGGCCGGTGTGCCGTTGAAGCTTACACTTACCGCATCCTGATCTGTGCCAAAGCCTGTACCAATAATGGTTACTATATCACCCGGAACTGCTACCGTAGGGCCAAAGTCGGCATTATCGGAAGCTATAGATATCAACGTAGGCGTAGGGAATACGGTAAATGTACCGATAGATATTGCCGGATTAGTCCACAATTGCAAAGTAACTTCTCCCGTGAGCGCTCCTTCCGGAACTTCCACCACAATAGCATTATTCTTGCACGAGAGTACATTTTTGGCAGGAATGCCGCCGAATGTCACTTTTACAGGTTCGGTACGGTCGCCGAAATTATTGCCTATAATGGTCACTTGTTCTGTAACATATCCGCTGGAAGGGTACATCTGCGATACCTCAGCCTGCGGATATACATATTTGCTAAATTTAGGATCTTCTTCGCAACCGGAAAATAATGTTGCGACCAAAGCAAATATCAACAAATTTATACTATTTTTTATTATCTGTCTCATAATATTCAATCTATTAATTGATTAGCTCGTGCTAAGGTTTATTTATAGCCCGGGTTTTGTATCAGGCTTGGGTTCTTGGCTATTTGCCCCGATGGCAACGGCCATAGATAATGTGTCTTGGAAAAATAGTGGTTCGATTTGCTGCTGATAACCACACAAGACAGCTTTCCTTTTGCTGTTTCCACTTTTTCTTCTCCCCAAACATAGGTGTTTTTTGCGTAGCGGGAAGTAGCATTGCCCTCGTCGTCGACAAAGACTGTAGGATACGAAGCATCGCCTACCACCATGCCGCAACGCGATTCGTTCAGGGCAGCTTCGGCAATCCCCCAGCGTTTGAGGTCGTCGAACCGGTGCCCTTCCATAAACAGTTCTACGGCTCTTTCGCGGCGGATTTCTTCTTTCATATCCAAACCGTGCAAAACTGCCATTTCGGTGGTGAGTCCTTTAACTCCTGCGCGTTCCCTGAGCTTGTTGACAGATTCGTTCAACTGTGCGTTGGTTATCTGCCCATACCTCTCTATCAGCGCCTCGGCATAGATGAGATAGACCTCGGCTAAGCGAAGTACGGGATAGTTGGCCGATTCTTCTTTATCTTTCCTGTAGCTGCCATAATTGTAAGTAGCAAATTTCTGGTTTCCATAGCCCGAAGTTCCGCCATTCAGGTTCATGGTAGGGCTAGGGCTGCCAATATAAGCTTCGAGGCGGTAATCGCGATTCTTAAATTCGTCGCCAACATTCTTATAGCCCATAAACTTGTCGGACTTATCGGCCGGCAAACCATCTGTGCAAAGAAACATATCTATCAGCTTGCGGCTAGGGTACATCTGCCATACCGTCCAGCTAAGGTTTATAGCACCCGGACGAAGCACATTGTCATATACTCCGTATAGGATAAACTCCTTGTTGGTCTGCTTGGTCAATCCTGCCGGATTGCTGCCTGCATCTTCCAGGTTGAACAGGTAGCGGCTGCTTAGGTTTTCGAGCTGTGTGTTGTAATTCCATAGTACATACCCACCTTTTTTCATCACCTCGTCCGACAGGGATATCGCTTCTTCGAGGAAACTGTTTACCTGATCGGACGACGGCCCTGCCGATCCTTCATAGTCGGTCTTGGTGCCGTTGTTTTTGCGCCAAGTAGCTTCGTAGAGTAGCACACGAGCCTTGAATGCTTTGGCAGCCCACTGGCTGACACGTCCTTTGTCTGCTCCCGAAATATTTTGTTCGAGCGGCAATCCGGCTATAGCATTATCCAGATCGGAGAGTATCCGGTCGATCACTTCGTAGCGGCTATGGCGCGCGCCATACAATTCGGGAGAATCGGTATTCAATACTTTGGTTACAATAGGAACGCCGCCAAAGAATTTCAGCAAATAGAAGTATGTATAAGCACGGAAGAAATAAGCCTCCGAAACAAATTGTGCAATATCGCTTTGGCTACCAGAGTATTCGAGCGCCCGTTCGAGCAGGATGTTGACCGTACGGATATTTTCATAACTGTTTTTCCATCTGTCATCCTTTGTTCCTACCATTATTTGCCCTGTACCAACGTCGCTCGACTGAGCAAAATACGCAGACAGGTCGGTAGCAGCATCCATATGCGAATAGATGTGCCCGTAGCGCGATTGCCATCCGATGAGCTGACCGTAAAACCCGGTAGCATACTCTTTGAAGTGTGCCGGAGTCTTAAAGTACACAACATCTGTCTTCTGATCGAGCGGGTCGAGATCGAGGAATGTATCCTGACAGGCTGATAACCCAAACAGGAGGGTAAAAGCCATTGTATATAATATTTTTTTCATATAATTCATCTTTTTATATCGTTACCTTGTTAAAATCCAATATTTACACCGAACGACCATGTCCTACAGAACGGATATCCATTGTTGTTGGATGTTTCTCCCATTTCGGGGTCGAATCCGTCTTTTATGCTGGTAGTTTCCCACAAGTCATTTCCTGAGAAGTAAAGGCGTACTTTTTCAAGTTTTGCCTTCCTTGTCCACACTTTTGGAAGGGTATATCCTACGACCAACGACTTGAGACGCAGGTAACGGCTATTTTGCAGCATGAAATCGTTATTTTCGTAGTTCCATTTGGCACGGTTCTGATAAGTTGTCATACGAGGATATTTAGCATTCGGGTTTTCTTCGGTCCATGTTTTGCCCAAGAAATTCGGGTTCTGGTTGGTATATTGTGCGTAGAACGGATAGGCCATCCAGCCGGTACGCATTATATATTGTTTGCCCACCCCCTGGAAAAATGCATTAAGGTCGAAACCTTTCCACGAGCCGCCTACTGTTATACCAAATACATAGTGAGGGTTGGCGTCGCCCAGATATTGCAAGTCGCTGTTGCTGCTACCATCGCCTGTAATCACATAGTCGCCATTGAGGTCTACACGTTTTGTATCACCCGGACGAAGTTCTGTAACCGTACCCTGACCTACATTTCCCAGCGCTGCGCCATTCTTGCCATAAAGTGCATAATAACGGTCTACCTCTGCCTGATCTTTAAAGAATCCATCGGTACGGTAGAGGAAATAAGAGTTTAAAGGATATCCTACCACCCTTGCATTCTTACCGGCAACGTACGTATCAGCTCCTTCCATCTCCTTCAACAAGCTCTTGGTATCGCCTATATTGAAATTGACATAATATGAAAAGTCTTTTATTTTATCGCGCCAGCCTATATTCACCTCCCAACCTTTTACATTGAGATGCCCATTGTTGGTTTTAGGAGCCGTTCCGCCCAATACCTGAGGATATTCGACAGACACCAACATATCTTTATTGTCCTTGATAAAGTAATCGAACGATCCGGTCAGGCGGCTATTGAGGAAGTGAAGGTCGACACCAATGTTTTTCTGTGAAACTATCTCCCATACATTGTTCAACGATACCAGCCCTGCATTTGCCAACGATGTAGAAACCTGTGAAGAAGCAGGTTCTCCCAATATCCCCATACCTTGATTTATCAATGAAGCATATGCAAAGTTTCCTATACCACTATCGTTGCCCGAACTACCATAGCTTAGGCGAATCTTTCCGAAATTCACGACAGGAGTAATGGGTTCTACAAAATCTTCTGCTGTAAATACCCAGCCAATAGAACCGGAACCAAAATTGCGGAACTTATTTCCTTTCGAGAATCTGGAGTTACCATCGCGGCGCCCGATCAATTCTACCAGATATTTTTCCGAATAGTTATAGTTAACTTTCGCTATGTATGAATAAAGCCCGTTCTGGGTTTTACCTCCTGAGTTTCCTTGTGCTCCACTAGCCAGATTAAGGTCGTACACACCACTGTCTTCAAACAATTCGCGGGCGGTAGCCATATTTTTCCACATCCATTTTTCGGCATTGATACCAAACATTCCGCTTATGTTGTGCACCTTGGCAAAGGTATTGTTATATTTCAGCAAACCCGAATAATACTGATACAATGTATTATTAGCCTGCATCAGATACCCCGGATTGTTTATATCCTTGATATTAAGAGGATCGGTAGGATAAATCAACGACGGCTTGGTAGCATCCACAATGCGGCTTACAGGGTTTCCAAACCAATCGTATGTCTGAACAGGTGTCACCCAGCGGTCTCTGCGGTATTCTTCGTTTTGGAAAGATACCATACCTTCGAAGCTAATGCCATTCCAGATATCGGCAGTCGCTTTCAGGTCGACACGGGTAGTCAGGTTCGATTTATTATCGCGTCCACCATCAGACGTAGCAGCTACCGGTTGGCGGTCGCCGATAGTGCCATAGTTGGCATACCATTGGCCGTAAGGATTCTTTGCAGGAAAGAATGGAGGCTCCTGTCCATAGAGCGAAGCATCGAGCCCTACGGATGGCGATTCGGTCTCGGTTTTGATCATACTGGCAGAAGTGTCGAACTTAAGCCATTTGGTCATTTGTATTCCATAATTTAAGCGAAGGTTCAATTGTTTTTGTCCGTCATAGGCCGTAGCCAGGTTGCCCTGATTGTCGGCATACACGGCAGAAACGCGGTAGTCCGACTTATCGGTAGAACCCGATATGCTCACATTGTGCTGATAAGAATAGCGACGGGCAAACATTTCGTCTATACGGTTTGCATTGCCGATAAAGATATCGCCCCACGCAGGAGCCGTAGAATAGATGCCTTCTATACCCTGCTGCATCCTGAGCAGGTTTTCTTCGGTGAGCCAGTTCCACCAGTTAGGAATTTTTTCTTCTTTATTTCCCTCTATCCACATACTTGCATATTCTTTCATATCGGGAGAGAAAGAACTAACCCCTGTGGTAGTGAAACGCATATTGAAATCGTAATCTACCTTAATCTTACCTTTTCCTTTTTTAGTGGTAACAAGGATTACACCTCCTGCTGCCCTTGCTCCATAAATGGCAGCCGATGCATCTTTCAACACACTGATATTTTCTATATCATCGGGATTCATATTCTGAAAAGAAGTACCGTTTACCGCAGGCACACCATCTATGACGATCAATACACCGGCACCGTTGACAGAAGTTTCGCCACGAATCTTGAAGTTCAAGCCTTCGTTGCCGGGGCGAGAAGAAGAACGGGTCACTACCAGACCGGGGGTTTGCCCCTGCAATGCCAATCCTACATTGGTTACAGCACGGCTTTCCAGAGCTTTGTTATTTATTTGTTCGATAGACCCTGATAGGGTAGCTTTCTTCTGAGTACCATAACCAACGACGATTACCTCGTCGAGCACCTTGTTATCCTCTTCCAATGTAACATCAATACGGGTTTTCCCTCCTATATTAACTGTCTGCTCCTTAAAGCCTATATAGCTGAAACGTAGCTGTGTGCCTCCTTCGGGTACACTTATTGTGTAATTCCCGTCTACATCGGTCATTACACCGACAGTTGTATTAGGAACGGAAACAGAAACCCCGATCAGGGCTTCTCCAGTTGCATCCTTCACATTTCCTTTCACAGTCCTGTTGGCCTGTTGCGCAATCAGATTGTTGCCTGAATACGATTCAGCCTTGAGAATAGAACCGAAAGATCCGCCGAGCAACATAACAACAGCTAATATTGCCCATTTACTACATAGTAGTTTAGATTTAAATCTGTTCATACATTTCCTTCTTTGTTTAGTGAATTTGATTAGTATTTTTCATTTTGTTTTTCCTGATTCAGAGAATTAGTACCAGCCATATAATATTGTAGTTTGTGATACTGTATAAATAATAGGTTCATAAGAATTAGAGTTAATGGTTTATTGACAATACAAATGTATTGCTAACACTTAAAAGAATATCGGTTAAAATGCTACAGGTGCTAGGACGATTTGTAACATTGTGTTAAATATCGAAGCCAGTCCTTTAATAAATACAAATCGGAGAGTGATGAGAGTCCATAGCAAGTAATGATTAGGGTTGGAAGTCTGTCTCTGTATCAAATTGACATACCAAATGTAACAAAACACCTCTGTTTATTGTAATAGTTTTTATAAATTTGAAGATAGTAAGAGTCTGTTTTCCTAACATTTTTCATTTCACAAACCAGCATTATAATGAAAAACCGATACATATACCTTATACCACTCATTTTCCTGCTTGCCACACAAACCGCGAACAGCCAGCAATATATTTTCAGGCACCTGGATATAATCGATGGATTGTCCGACAACCAGATCAGGAGCCTGAGCATGACTCCCGACAACCGCCTGGCTATAAAGACAGCCTCTATACTGAACATATACAATGGCGCAACATTCGACAATTTCTACCACGACAAGCATCTGGAATATAGATGGAACTACTGGAGGCTGCCCAAAGAATACTACGACGACAAAGGCAGGATATGGATGAAAGAACGCGACTATCTGCTTATCTTCGACCTGAAAACCAACCAGTACAATTACAATATTGGTGAGGAACTCAGCCAAATGGGAGTAGGAAAGAGAATAAAGAACCTCTTTATCGACAACTCGAAAAACTTCTGGTTTGTTGCCGAAAATAATGACTTTCTGTTCTACGATATTTCACAAAAAACACTGCACACCATTACTGCCGGTACGGATTCCTTTGTCAAGGAATTTGGGGTGCCTCGCGAAATGGCTCAATATAAGAACTTCTGCTGGGTGGTTTATTCATCGGGACTTATACGCTGCTGGGACTATACTTCGCGCGAGTTTGTTTCGCAAGACCCTCACTTACTCAATATAATAGACGACTCTACCGACCGCCTGTACATACACACCACCAGCAGCGGAGATGTATGGCTGATGCACAATAAGGCAGTATCGCTTTACAACAGGACAAACCAGTCGTGGCAGGAAATAACAAGGATAAGCGGGCATTCAAGTTTCTTCACCTGCATGGATCTGGATATGGAAGGGAATGTATGGCTAGGCACATCATCGGGCGAATTGAGGCATATAAAACACGACACATTTGCCATAACCTCCATGAAAGGCTTGAATCTGGACAACGGGGCAACATTGGTGAATGATATCTATACAGTATTTGCCGACGACAATAATGGCGTATGGGTAGGCACATTGTTTCAGGGATTGTGTTATTACCAGCCTAACAGGAAGAAATTCCAGATGGTACAAGTCGTACCCAATGGTTCGCTGTTGACCAGCGATAATGTCAGGTGTTTCATCGAAGAAGAAGATGGCAGCATCATATTGGGAACAAAATACGGGCTATCGCGCTATACCCCCGAGACAGAAAAGATAGAACAAATACACAAAAGCCTGTCTGATATATTGTGCCTTTCCCTCTACCGCGACAGTAAAAAGCGGCTATGGGTCGCCACATTCCTCAACGGGCTGTATTGCATCGACGGAAATTCTATCAGGAACTACAAGCAAAGGATATACGACAACGATCAGGAACCAATACAAAATACGGCACGCGATATATACGAAGACAGTTATGGACGATTCTGGGTCAGTTTTACAGGAGGGGTCGGTGAATTTTTTCCGCAAACCGGGGAGATTAAGATGCTGTACAAAACCCATCCGAAAGTTTCTTACCATAAAATAGATTACAAAATATACCCTGTAAATAAAGATTCCTTTGCCGTAATCGGCGAAAGTGGCATTTACTATTACGACACACAGAAAGACAGCCTGTGGATTCCTGAAATAGACAGTCCTGAGAATCCTAAGTTCAAAGACTTAAGTATAAAATATTACTGCATACTCAACGACAGCAAGTCGCTGGAGTGGTACGGTACAGAAGCCGGGCTAAAAATATGGGACAACAAGGGTAACAAATTGTATAATATTACCGTCAACGAGGGACTTCCCAACAATACAATATCCGCCATACTGGAAGATGCCAACGGCCTTATCTGGGCATCTACAGCCAGCGGTATAAGCAAGATAGAGGCCAAAGAGGTAGATGGAGAATACAAATTCTCTATTGTCAATTTCGGCCCTATAGACGGGCTGCAAAGCGGAAAATTCTACAATCATGCCGCCATAAAAGCACGTAATGGGATGATGTATTTCGGCGGTGTACACGGCTTCAACCTGTTCAACCCCCAGAAGATAACATACAACGAGACAAAATACGCCCCCATGTTTGTTTCATTCAGCCTGTTCAACACACCTGTAAAGGAGGGAGATAAGTACAACAACCGCACCATACTGGAATATCCTATCAACCAGACTAAAGAAATAAAACTAAACCACAACGAAAACTTTATAACCCTCGAATTTTCGGGACTAAACTACATAAACCCTTCGCAGACTTATTTCAGGTACAAACTGGAAAACTTCGACCACGAATGGACAGAAATAGTAACCGAAGGATTGGGAAAGGTGACATATACCGGACTTGCACCCGGCACTTACAAGTTTGTAGTCTATACCGCCAACAATGATAAGATATGGGGACAACAGGCTTCGGAAATGACAGTGATAATCAAACCGCCGTTTTGGGCAACAATATATGCCATCGTCTTATACTGCCTGCTATTTGTAGGAGCCATCATCTACAGCCTGGCGCTGATAGACAAGAAGAACAAGAAAAGGCTGATGAAACAGCAATTGATAAACGAACAGAAACAAAAAGAAGAACTCGACCAGATGAAATTCCGTTTCTTCACCAACATCAGCCACGAGTTCCGCACACCTCTTACCCTGATACTTATGCCATTGGAGACTATGATAAAAGACGCCAAAGACTCGGGTATGAGAGACAAGCTAAGGTCGATATACACCAATGCCAAAGACCTGCTATCGCTTGTCAACCAGCTTCTCGACTTCCGCAAACTGGAAATGAAAGGAGAAGAACTAAAGCTGACAAGAGTAAATATAAAAGCCTTTCTTCAGAATATATACATACAGTTCAAAGATTCTGTTTCGGCCAAAAACATCAGCTTCATTATCGATTCGGGAGCCGATTCCGAAAACATATATATGGACGAAGGCAAGATGCACAAAGTGATGAACAACCTGTTGTCGAACTCGTTGAAATACACACCCGAAGGAGGTTCGATCACGATAGTAACCAATACGGTTTTCCGCAACGAGCAGGAATATCTCAAAGTATCGGTTTCGGACACAGGGCGGGGCATTCAGGAGAAAGACATCAATAAAATATTTACCAGATTCTACCAGAGCAGCGAACAAAAAAGCGAACTGGTAGGCTCAGGCATCGGGCTGCATCTGGTAAATGAGTATATATCCTTGCACAAAGGTGAAATTTCGGTAGAAAATAAAAAAGAAGGAGGTGCAACCTTTACATTCCTGATACCGGCTTGGGCAGATAGCAGGCAAGAAATACTTCCGGCAGAAGAAAACTGCGAAGAAACAGAGGAAGTAATAGATATTGCCCCTAAAAAAACAATTCTGGTGATAGAGGACAATACAGAGTTCCGCCGTTTTCTGACAGAACAATTGAATCCATACTACAATGTAATCGAAGCTCCCGACGGAGAAGAAGGTGAGAAACTGGCTGTACAGAAATCGCCCGACCTCATCGTGTCAGACATAATGATGCCGAAAATGGACGGAATCACCCTGTGCATACTTCTGAAAAAGAATATACAAACCTCTCACATCCCACTGATATTGCTTACAGCCAGGAGCTCCGACGAGGCAAAAATAGAAGGATACGAGGCCGGAGCAGACTCTTATATATCGAAACCTTTCTCCTTCGAAGTTCTCCATACCCGTATAAAGAAACTGATAGAACAACAGGAAACACGTCAGGAATTATTTCATAAGACAATAGACATTTCGCCAAGCAGTATTACAATCACCTCGCTCGACGAAGAACTGGTACAGAAAGCACTTGCCTGCGTAGAAAAAAACATGGACAATCCCGAATATTCGGTAGAGGAACTCAGCAGCGATATAGGACTGAGCCGAGTACACCTCTACCGTAAGCTACAGGTAATCACAGGGCAAAGCCCAATCAACTTTATCCGCGCCATACGCCTGAAAAGGGCAGCACAGTATTTACGAGATTCGCAATACAATGTGTCGGAAATAGCCGACCTTGTTGGGTTTAACACGCTGAAATATTTCAACAAGTATTTCAAAGAAGAATTTGGCACTACCCCATCGCAATACAGGGCTGATAATATGAAACAGAAATAAGGATAGGTAAAATACAATTCCTTACGATACAAATTTGAATTTTTCACACTCTCTGTCATCCTGACCGGGGGAAGATTCTCTTTGCTCAAAAACAGAATAATAAATAAAAATAGTAGGCATCCATTACAGTTTATCGTCCCGATTTCGCATTCAACAAACGATACAGGACTCTATTTCTGGTTTCATGTTACAAATTGTACCACTATCTGTAACTATTCATCGCATGGCTTAAAGTGCTTCTGGTTATTTTTGCGATAAGAATTGAAGCCATTAGCAGCTTCTCCCGACCAGAAGAAAAATGAAAAATATATAACTATCAACTATGAGAAAAATTCTACTGCACTGCATCCTGCTGATAACGGCCTGCTCAATAAAAGCGCAGGTACTAAATATTGCGCCGGTTCCCAAAGAAATATTCTATGCAAAGCACAACGACGACTTCACTGTTTGCGCCCGCATACCCGGACAAGATTGGCAAGACCTGTTCGAATACAAAGTTGTAGTGGATATGGACAAGCCCCAGGAGGCCACTATGGTACAGTTCGATTTCGAAGGTAAGGTTGAGATACGTGTAAAATGGAATAACGGCATTGTAAATGATGTGAAGATACGCCCAACGGATAAAGGTATAGAATGCAGGAAAGACGGCAACCTTATCTATTTCACGTTAGACAAACCGGAAAAACTATCGCTGGAGGTAAACGGAGACAAACTGCACAACCTGCACATCTTTGCCAACGAACCCGAAAAGGAAATACCCAATCCGGAAGACCCGAATGTAATGTATTTCGGAGCAGGCTATCACAGGCCTAAAGATTCGCCCAACGATGCATTCAACATACCGTCCAACACTACAGTCTATCTGGCTCCGGGAGCTGTTGTCAACGGAAAGTTTATCTGCAACAAGGTAGAGAATGTCCGATTTGTGGGCAGGGGTATTATCTATGATCCTCAACGTGGCTTTGAGCTAATATTTTCTAAAAACATCGAAATAGACGGCATTACCGTTGTCAACCCGACACACTATACGGTTTATGGAGGGCAAACATCGGGCTTGAAAATAAACAACCTGAAATCGTTCAGCAGCCGGGGATGGAGTGATGGCATCGACCTGATGAGCTGCTCAGATGTATCTGTTAATGATGTATTCCTGCGCAATTCCGACGACTGTATAGCGATCTACGGACATAGGTGGGATTTTTACGGTGATGCCCGCAACTACCAGATTACAAATGCCATACTTTGGGCTGATGTGGCACATCCCATCAATATCGGGTTGCATGGCGATGTGTCGCACGAAGGAAATGTAATTGAAAATATCCATTTCAGCAATATCGACATATTGGAACACGATGAAGACGACCGCAATTATCAGGGCTGTATAGCATTCAGCATCAGCGACCACAATCTCGTACAGGATATCTCTTTTACGGATATAAGAATAGAAAAGATACAGGAAGGCCAGTTATTCAATATGCGGGTTTTGTTCAACGAAAAATATAGCAATGGTCCGGGGAGAGGGATCAAAAACGTCCGGTTCAAGAATATATACTATAACGACAAAGAAGAAAACCCATCCATCATAGAGGGTTATTCCGATGAGAGGAATATAGAAGATGTTGTATTTGAAAATATAGTGATAAACGGCAAGCCTATCAAGACTTTCGAAGAAGGAAACATCCGGTTGGGCAAGTATACGAAGAAAGTAATATTAAAGTAACAGCAGGTAAAGTCAATACTATTCCAAAAGAACAGGAGGTGTCCTTTATTACTTAGGGGACACCTCCTGCTGCTTATTTTATATGTGATAAGAATGTACTATTCCTCCATCAACTCAGATACTCGTTCGTATCCCCACTTTTCTTCAAAATCCTCGTCGGAAGTGAAGGTGTTCTGCCAATTGAAACCTGTAACTTCGATTCTTTTCGAAGCCGAGCCGTTCCAGTTGACGTTGAATCCGGCGGATTTTAGTTCGGCAACGATGATATTGGCGATAGCAATTGCTTCCTTATCATTTTTAGGTTTTTCGCCATCGAAACCAATGTTTAGTGAGCCGCTTTCTATTACCCGTTCCAGGTCTTGCCCATGATAGTAGCAATATCCGATGGGCTTTATGCCTATATCGGTCAGGTCGGCCCATACTTCCTGACAGTCGTAAACTGCTTCGGATAATGTATAACCTGCATTGTGGAGAGCTACAATCTTTTTCTTGCAAAGATTGTCGAATACAGTATGGAGCTTTTCCGTATCGGTCGGATGCTGCCATTTCTTGCTCTCTTCCATGTTTTTATTATACTCGCGGGTAACGGTTTCTTTTACCCATTCCTCGGGGATTTCGCTTTCCCATCCCTCATCCTCTATGGCTTCGAGAGTGTCATCAATAATGTCTTCAAGGGAATCAAAGCCTGACTTTATACTAATCAGGAAATGATCATAGAGATACTTCTCATTTTCTGTCATAGCGTAAATAAAATACGATTGATATATAATTTATTAGATTAATCGAGACGCATAATGTTTGCCCCCAGTTGGTTTAGCCGGACATCAATATTCTGGTAGCCACGGTCTATCTGCTCTATGTTGTGTATAGTGCTCTTTCCATCGGCACACATAGCCGCAATAAGAAGGGCGATTCCGGCACGTATATCGGGCGATGTCATTGTAGTAGCCCGCATAGGGCGTTTGCCTGTTCCGATAACAGTAGCCCTGTGAGGATCGCAAAGGATAATCTGCGCACCCATATCTATAAGCTTATCGACAAAGAAGAGGCGGCTCTCGAACATCTTCTGATGAATGAGTACGCTTCCCCTGGCTTGTGTGGCAACTACCAGCAATACACTGATAAGGTCGGGGGTTAGTCCCGGCCACGGAGCATCGGCAATGGTAAGTATCGAACCGTCGATAAAGGTATCTATTGTATATTCTTTTTGTGCAGGGATGAATATATCATCTCCTCTTCTTTCGAGCTGTATACCCAATCGGCGGAAAGTATCAGGAATAATGCCTAGATCGTCGTAGGCTACGTTTTTGATAGTTAGTTCCGATGCAGTCATAGCCGCCATTCCTATAAAACTGCCTATTTCTATCATATCCGGCAAGATGCGGTGGCTGGTTCCCCCCAAGGCTTCTACTCCTTCTATTCGGAGCAGGTTAGAACCCACACCTGTTATCTTTGCCCCCATACTGTTCAGCATTTTGCAAAGCTGTTGTATATATGGTTCGCAGGCAGCATTGTAGATGATGGTTTCGCCCTCTGCCAGTACAGCAGCCATCAGTATGTTGGCGGTTCCGGTTACCGAAGCTTCGTCCAAGAGCATATACGTCCCTTTCAGCTTGCCGGCTGTTATGTTGTAGATTTGCTGTGCATCGTCGTATACGAAATCCGCACCTAGTTTCTGGATACCGATAAAATGCGTATCGAGGCGGCGGCGGCCGATCTTATCTCCTCCCGGCTTTGGTAGCATAGCTTTGCCGAAACGGGCTACAAGCGGACCTATTATCATTACCGAGCCCCTGAGCGATGCGCTTTTCTTCATAAATTCGGGGGTACTCAGATAGTCTATATTTACATTTTCGGCTTTGAATGCCCATGTACCCTCATTTACACGGCGTGTTTCCACCCCCATTTCGCCTAATAGGGCTATCAGGTTGTTTACATCGAGTATATCGGGTATATTCTCAATGATAACCTCTTCGGGTGTAAGCAGGGTTGCACATATAATTTGTAAAGCTTCGTTCTTCGCTCCCTGAGGAGTAATTTCTCCGTTGAGGCGGCAACCGCCTTCTATAATAAATGATGCCATATTCTATTTTTTCTATTTCTTATTATTTTTTGACTCCAACAGCAATTATCGATCCTCCAAACTTGAATCTGACCCCGCATTGCATCATGAGGTATTCTATATACATAATGAATGAGAATAGCTTGTCGATAATTTTATTTATCTTAATTTCTGCCATATCCTCTTCTTGCTGTGTCTTGCGCGAAAGCCACATTGCAGGAAATAATAAAGATACAAAACCTGACATATATTTTACATCAAATCCGGCTTCTATCATCTTATTTTTCAATTCCTTTTGCGTATATCGCCTTTCATGACATGCGCTTACATCAATGCTGCTCCACATAAATTTATGTTGGGGAACTGTGATGTATAATTTGCCAGTGGAGGTTAGTCCATTATATATGTTTCTTAAAACCGTTTCGTCTTCATCAATATGTTCCAATACATCGAAAATGCCAATTGCATCATATTTCTCTTTATCGTCCATATTCTTTGCATCCAATTGAATCAGATTTACATCCGGCATTCTCATTTTTGCATATCCGAGACCTTCGGCAAAATATTCGCTTCCGGTATAATGTGCTTCCGGAAACTTTTTCTTTATACCATTTAAGACATATCCCGTTCCACATCCTATTTCGAGGAATTGCTGAAACCGGGGTGAGTATTTCTTCATCAACCAGATTACCAGCCTATTTCTTGCACGAAACCAAAATGAAGAACCTTCGCTTTGGTATAAAACTTCGAAGAACTCGGCCTTGAAGCTGTTTTTTTCTTCCATATTCTTTATATCCAGATACCTGAAAGGCTTTAGAATATTCTCACCTCAGGCTCTAGTATTATATTAAACGCGTTTTTGACTGCATCCTGTACTTTGCGCATGAAACCTACAATATCGTTTCCGTCGGCAGACCCGTAATTAACAATTATAAGAGGTTGGTTTGGATATGTGCCTATCTCGCCGACGCGTTTCCCCTTATATCCTGCTTTATCTATCAAGAATGCCGCAGATGTTTTCACCATTCCGTCTTTTTGCAGGTATGCCGGTAGACCGGGGTAGTCTTTTATAAGGCTGTCCGCCTGTTCTTTCGATATATATGGGTTTTTAAAGAAACTTCCGGCATTGGGCAAAGCCTTTTCGTCTGGTAGTTTGCGGCTACGGACACGGATTACGGCTTCCCTTACATCTTCTATTGTTGGCTCGGCTTTGTCTTCCAACTCTTTGTTCAAGTCGAAATAACGAGGTATATAAGCGAAAGTCCTTTTCAAATGGAAAATGACGGAGATTATAATATACCGGTTTGTCCTTTTAAAAATGCTGTCGCGATAACCGAACTCGCATTCTGCATTCGAAAACGAAACACTTTCTCCTGTTTCTATATCTATAGCAACCACTTCCCTGATCGCATCTTTCACCTCTACACCATAGGCGCCTATATTTTGAACAGGAGCCGCACCAACCGTCCCAGGTATCATCGAGAGGTTTTCCAATCCGGCAAATCCCCTGACGACACAATATTCGACAAATTCGTCCCAGTTTTCAGAGGTGTTTACTTCGAGGAAGATATCCTCGTCCTCTTCTTCGTCATCGGATATTTCGCGCAATCCTTTTATCTGTGGATTGATAACAAGCCCGTCGAAATCCTTGGTAAAAAAGAGGTTATTCCCCCCTCCTATCACCAACTTATTTTCGTTGGGGTAATCCAGCAGGCATTTGCGGAGTTCTTCTACGTTTTTAGGCTGACAGAATATCTTTGCGATAGCTTCTGTTTGAAATGAATTGTAATCTTTTAATTGGGTTTTACTATAATAATCCATTTGGACGGTTATTGATTCAACAATGGCCTGTTAACTGCGCGTTCGCTTAAACAGGCTGCAAGCATTGCCCCTAAGGCAACAGTATAGAGGAATATTATATAATTGCATTGGGTTAACGGTTTCCATACATCTGTGCGTAGTATTTCATATAATCGCCGGAAGTCACCTCTTCTACCCATTCCTGGTTGTCGAGATACCAATATATGGTTTTTACAATGCCTTTATCGAATGATGTTTCGGGCAGCCATCCTAATTCTTCCGATATTTTGGTAGGATCTATGGCATAACGGTGATCGTGCCCCTGGCGGTCTTTAACAAAAGAGATAAGATTGTCGCTTATCCAGCTAATATCAATATCGCCGTTGGCTGTTTGTTCTTTCTTCTTCAATACTGCGCGATATTTTGGTTCTTTCTCCATTATATCGTGTATGGTCTTTATTACCAGTTTTACGATGTCGATATTCTTCTTTTCATTGTGTCCGCCTACATTGTAAACCTCATCCAGCCGTCCCCTGTGCAGCACGGCATCTATTGCTTTACAGTGGTCTTCTACATAAAGCCAATCGCGCACATTGCTGCCATCGCCATATACAGGCAGTTGCTTGCCCTCCAGTATATTCTTTATAATAAGAGGTATCAGCTTTTCGGGAAAATGATAAGGCCCGTAATTGTTGGAGCAACGGGTTATATTTACCGGCATCTTGTAGGTTTCGCCATATGCTTTTACGATGAGGTCGCCTCCTGCCTTGGCCGCGCTGTAAGGCGAACGGGGGTCGAGTGGAGTGGTTTCGGTAAAATACCCGTCATCTCCCAACGAGCCATATACCTCATCGGTAGATACTTGCAGGAATTTGACTCCCTGGCGCCAAGTGGGATAATTATTTTCATCTTTGCCTGTTGTCCAGTATTTGCGGGCAGTGTCGAGAAGGTTCTGAGTACCAAGTACGTTTACCTGCAAAAACAGCTGCGGGTTTTCGATGCTGCGGTCTACATGGCTTTCTGCTGCAAAATTGACAACATAGTCTATTTGATGTTCCGAAAATATCTTTTCGGTCACCTCCCTATCGCATATATCGCCTTTGACAAATATAACATTGGGATTTTTCAATTCTTCTGATAGAGTTCCTAAATTTCCGGCGTAAGTTAGAGCATCAAAAACAATCAATTTGGCTTCAGGGTATGTTGCCAACATATGTTTTACAAAATTAGAGCCAATAAATCCGGCTCCCCCGGTGATTAGATAGACCATTATTCTTTTTAATTTTTATTGAAGACAAAAATAAGAAAAAAACCATATGATAACATCAAACCTAATATAATTATCGGTATGATTATAATTAATTGACAAAATTGCTTCTTATTTAGGCCAATCAATAATAGAAAAGTTTATCTATATAAGCCCCCTATACCTCCAACGGGAGGTAGGGCTGTCAAGTTCTGATTATTCTCTCTCTGTCATGCTGACGACAGGAAGCATCTCTTGCCTAAAAAGCCTTATAAAGCGTAACTAGCAAGAGATCCTTCGTTCCACTCAGAACAGGGTAAACGCATGAAAAAATGATATTCCAGTTTTGACTACTGTAGGGCGAATTGAAAATCGACGGAGGCAATTATCATTCGTCCGCAGATTTTTTCTATTTCGGGCGAATGATAATTCGCCCCTACGAAGCTCAGAATTGAGCTTGGATAAATTTAATACGTTTGCCCTGCCACTCAGGATGACAGACAAGAATAACCCAAACAAATACCTGAACCTAACAGTCCAACGAAGGGAGGGAAATAGAACGAAGCTAAAATGGAAGAAAAGCAACAATGGGAAAAGTGATGAAAAGGTGTTACATGTGTTACTTTTTCACCTCACTCCCCGCTCTCTCCAAAGGGAGAGAGGGCTGCAAGCCACGACAAGAGAGAGGAAAAAAGTAACAATAGAAAAACAGCAAAAAACCTGTTACAAGTGTTACTTTTTAGGGAGATACAATATACCAGTAGACGAGTTAACGAATTGGTTTCTTATAAAATATGAACTTGTGCCTTGTATCTTGTTTACTTGTATCTATAGAAAAAGTAACAATAGAAAAATAGCAAAAAACCTGTTACATGTGTTACTTTTTGGAGATACAATATACCGGTGGACGAGTTAACCAGTTGGTTTCTTATAAAATAGAAACTTGTATCCCGTATCTTGTTTACTTGTATCTAAGGAAAAAGTAACAATGAAACTAACTTGTTTATTCACCAATTACGGAATTGCATTATTTGCACACGCGTAATCACAGATTACTTGTATTCTTCTCGCCTATTCAAAATAATAAAATGAAGCATAAATTGAATTAAAATAAAAAAAATATTTGATTTTTACCAAAAAACATATCAAAAAGTCATTTTTATTTACTAAATTTGCACTCTATACAAATCAATAAACCGAATATAAAAATGAAGTCAGAACAAGTATTAGCAGAACTGAAGCGTCGCTTCCCCAACGAACCTGAATATCATCAGGCAGTACAAGAGGTATTGGAATCTATAGAAGAAGTATATAACCAACACCCTGAGTTTGAAAATGCCAACCTGATAGAGCGCCTTTGTATTCCCGACAGGATCTTCTCTTTCCGTGTAACATGGGTAGACGACAAAGGAAATGTTCGTACCAATATGGGATACCGTGTTCAGCATTGCAATGCAATAGGCCCTTACAAAGGGGGAATACGCTTCCATGCTTCTGTAAATCCTTCTATCCTGAAATTCCTTGCTTTTGAGCAAACATTCAAGAACTCACTTACAACACTCCCTATGGGCGGTGGCAAAGGCGGATCGGATTTCAACCCTAAAGGAAAATCGAATGCCGAAATCATGCGTTTCTGCCAGGCTTTCGTCACAGAGCTTTGGCGCCATATAGGTCCCGACACCGACGTTCCTGCCGGAGATATCGGCGTTGGCGGACGCGAAGTAGGCTTTATGTTCGGGATGTACCGCAAGCTTGCCCGCGAATTTACAGGAACATTTACGGGCAAGGGACTAACATTCGGTGGTTCGCTTATCCGTCCCGAAGCTACAGGATATGGAAATGTATATTTCCTACTCGAAATGCTTAAAACTAAAAATATAGATATCAAAGGAAAACGTTGCCTGGTATCAGGTTCGGGTAACGTGGCACAATATACTTGCGAGAAACTGATAGAACTGGGCGCGATACCTGTTACGCTGTCAGACTCTAACGGCTATATCTACGATCCGGAAGGAATCACCGCAGAAAAGCTTGAGTATGTAAAAGAGTTGAAAGAATTATACCGCGGACGCATCAGCGAATACGCCGAAACTTATGGTTGCAAATATGTAGCCAACGCACGTCCTTGGGGCGAAAAAGCCGATATAGCCCTTCCGTCGGCTACTCAAAACGAGATCAGCGGAGAAGATGCTAAGAAACTGGCAGAAAACGGAATCTTTGCAGTATCGGAAGGCGCCAACATGCCATCTACTCCTGAGGCTATCGAAGTATTCCAAAAAGCGAAAATACTTTACGCTCCGGGTAAGGCCGCCAATGCAGGAGGTGTATCCGTTTCGGGTCTGGAAATGACTCAAAACTCGGAACGCCTGAGTTGGTCGAAAGAGCAGGTTGACGAAAAACTGAAATGGATTATGCAAAACATCCACGAAAACTGTGTTAAATATGGTACTGAGGCCGACGGCTATGTCAACTATGTGAAAGGGGCTAATATTGCCGGATTTATGAAGGTTGCTAAAGCGATGATGGCACAGGGTGTTATCTAGAGAATCGTAATTAAACACATTATTCAGGCCTAAAAAACCGTCATAAGTCTTTAACATTTAACGAGATAGCCACCAGGGCAACCCGAGGCTATCTCATTAATTATCAGACAATTAAACCAGATAAACCTATCCGATTCTTCAGAATAGTAGTCAATCTTCGAGACTATTCAACAGGTCAGTCTTGCCTTCGTTCACCAGCTTAAGGATAAGCTCTCCGAACAAAGAATTTTGCCATGCAAACCAAGCACGGGTGAAGTTTGTTGAATCATCCTTATGAAAAGATTCGTGCATGAAGCCTGTTCCTGCATCGGTATCCATCAGCATCTTTATACACCATTTGATTTCGTTGTCATCCTGGCTGGTAAAGGCTTTCATCATTATACTCATCGGCCATACCATGTTGTAGCCGATATGCGGGCCACCAATGCCTTCTCCTGCTTTACCTCTGAAAAAGTAAGGATTATCTTCACTCCATACAAATCTCCTCGTATTCTGGTAAATAGGATCGTTAACATCCATATCTCCAAGATATGGCATAGCCAAAAGGCTTGGAACATTTGCATCATCCATAAGCAGGTGATTCCCAAAGCCATCTACTTCGAAAGCATAGATTGTCCCGTATTTAGCATGATTATATGTCGCATATTTTTTCAAAGCTGCTTCAACCTCCTCTGCCAGTTCAGTACATTGTTTGGCTATTTCTGGCTTACGATTCACACTTGTCAGTATTTCCGCAGCTTTACGCAAAGAAGTTACGGCAAAGAAGTTTGATGGAACAAGGAACTGGAGTGTTGTCGCATCATCCGACGGACGGAACGATGACACGATTAGCCCTACAGGCTTTACAGGAGCACCTAGCCCATCATTATTTAGAGTATCGAGAGCCCTCTCGGTCTTGCGCTGAAATTTGTATGGGCCAACACCATCCTTGCGTTGTTGTTCTTTGAGAGTCTTCAATATATTTTCGATAGCATCGAGCCATTCTTGCTGAAAGACACTTGTATCACCTGTTGTCTTCCAATACTGATAAGCCAGACGAATGGGATAGCATTGAGAATCTATTTCCCATTTGCGTTCGTGCACACCCGGTTTCATTTCGGTAATATCCGACTTCCAGTGCCCCGATTCATTCGTATCGGTATAGAACGCATTTGCATAGCGATCGAGATTTATACTATCGAACTGGCGCAAAATAGTACCGGCCAGCATTTCTTTCAGCAATACATCTTCATTAGCAAACTGTATATAAGGCCAGACTTGTGCCCCCGAATCGCGTAGCCACATAGCATGGATATCGCCTGTATATACACTTGTATCGGGCTTGCCATTTACCTTTGCAAACCTGACTGTGGTATCAAGGGTATTCGGGAAGCAATTTTCGAACATCCAGGCAAGTTTTTTATTAACAAGGAGTTTCTTAATCCTGATTATTTCGTTTTCTACAGCCGGAGAAAAAAACAGCCTTTTTTCTTTCGAAGGACGGTTTGTTTTGTAAACAGGATCTGCGGCAGCATAGTTTACGACGGTCGTGTTGTCCAATGGTAATGACAATCCGGATGCATGCAAATTCAATGCGGAGAGAGAAGCTGCAATTATAGCACCACACAAAACATAATTCTTTCTTTTCATAAATTATCAGATATAACGTAAAAATAATGACTAATATTTAAAGAACATTCATCATAAGAATGCAGGTATTTCTGCAACTCAATATTATAAAAACTATGATAACAAAGATAAAGTATCAATCATATTTTTACGATTAACTGAGGATTAAATAAGGGTTATTGAGATTCTGATTACACTAACCTTACTTCTGAATTCAGATATTTTGCTTCTGAAATTTCATTAATAAATTCTAGATGTTTATCTTTGTGTAAAGGCTAAAACTTTAAAAAAGCTTAAATAGATGGGCTATCGCATAATTATTACTTTTATCTTATTTTTCACATATACTTCTCAAACGTTTTCACAAGGTCTATATATTAAAGGGAATAATTCCTTAATAGATGACAGGACCTCTTATAATGTTTTCGACAAAGTAATCCCGACATTTAAGAATATCCTGACAATAGACTTTGAACTTGTAGTAGAAGATCCTCGTTCGAGAGGAAGCCTCGTGCGCATTAAAGACGAAAAAGTTGGAGCGGTTTATAATATTTCATATAACGGGGAGGGTAACAATCCTGTTTTCAAACTCAATCACGAAGGTAAGAATACCTTGACATCTATACCTTTTGATAAGGATATTCTAAACGAGAACCAATGGATAAAGGTTCGTGTGGAGTTCGATATGCAAAAAGATTCTGTAAAATTGCGGATCAATGGCAATGAAGCATCTGTACAGCTAACACAAGAAGAAAAGATGTGGAAGCCGGTAATTTATTTTGGGCGCAGCGAACATGTTATTGATGTGCCGGCGTTCAAACTATGTAACCTGACTATTACCGATAATGAAAAAGCATACAATTTCCCTTTGAATGAAAGTGATGGAGAAATTGTCCACGATTCAAACCGAAAGGTTATTGGCCATGTAACCAATCCGGTGTGGCTTATAAATGATGCATATTATTGGAAGAAGAAGCCTTCGTTCTCGTCTGATGCTGTAGCAGGTTCAAATTTTAATACTGAAACGCAGGATATTTATTATTTCAACGAGGATTCAATAACTATCTACAATATAAGGACAGAAAGAACAAGATCAAGATCAAGTAAATACACTAACAAGTGCCCGATGCCTATGCGTCTCGGCACGAATTTCATCGATTACAAGAACAACAGATTATATATTTACGAAGTTGCCGATCCTCCACAAGGAGATATAGTAATTTCTTATCTGGACCTACAAAGCTATGAATGGACAGCAGTCACATCGGAAGTTTTACCGATGCAGCTTCACCACCATAGCAATTATATGGATACTAAAAACGGGCAATATGTAATATTTGGAGGATTCGGCGGTATTTCGTATTTCAACAACTTCTATTCATTCGACTTATCTTCACAGCATTGGAAAAAGCTCAGTTTCAAGGGCGATGTGATCACTCCCCGGTATTTCACTTCGATGGGATATAATGAAGCGGACAAAAACCTCTATGTATTTGGTGGAATGGGAAACAAGGCAGGAGACCAGACAGTAGGGCGGGTTTATTATTATGAATTGTACAGAATCAACTTAGATAACCATATCATTGAAAAACTATGGGAAATACCTTGGGATAAAGAAAACGTTGTCCCTGTAAGAAATATGGTTTTCTCCAATGACAATAGTTTTTATACATTATGTTATCCGGAGCATTTTTCCCGTTCATATCTTAAGTTATATCGTTTTTCGATTACAGACGGACAATATGAAGTGTTAGGAGATTCTATCCCCATCCGGTCGGAGAAAATTACTACAAACGCAAACTTGTACTATAATTCCCGGACAAACGAGTTGGTGTCTATAGTACAGGAATTTGAAAACAATGACATTGGATCTACAGCCCAAATATACACCATCTCATCCCCTCCCGTAACAGAGGCAGAACTTACACTATATATGTCAAAGCCTATAAATTGGATACGGGCAATCATACTTTCTGCTCTAGGATTAATTATAGTGGCACTGATATTCTTCTTCTTGAGAAGGAAGAGCAGACATAAAAAGGAGGCTGAAGTGGTATTGAAGAATACGCCTTTAGCGAAACCTGAGATAAAAGAGGATAATATGCCGGTTGAAACTCAACCCAATTCGATATATCTCTTTGGCGAGTTTTCATTAATAGACCGGAATAACCGCGAGATTAATTACATGCTTAGTGCCAAATTGAGGCAAGCATTCTTCCTTATTCTTTATCACAGCATCAAAAAAGGTATAACTTCGCAGGAATTCAGTGAGTATCTGTGGCCTAACAAATCGTACGAAAAGGCGAAAAACTCAAGAGGGGTGACCTTAAATAATTTAAGGAAGATTCTTGGTGACCTTGATGGAATAAACCTGATACATGAAAAAGGAATATACAAGATTACATTTTCAGACGAATGCTATTGCGACTATCTACGTTGCCTCGAAATTGTACTTGGAGACAGTTTAGATGAGAATATGAATGAGTTTATATCCATTATTTCTCGGGGAAAATTCCTGGAAAGCGAGGACTCCTCAACACAAGATTCATTCAAAGAATATATTGAAAGTAAGATAGAGTCTACCATCCATTATTATATGGAGAAGACATATACATCAGGAAACTATCCTGCCACCGTTTCTTTATGCGATAGCTTTTTCAATCTCGATCCTTTAGACGAGGAAGCATTACACTACCTGATCAGGTCTTTGTCTAAGCTGGATTTGAAGGATGAAGCTAAACGCAGGTATTACTTCTTCACTGCGGAGTATAAAAAGGCTTTAGGAGAAGAATATAGCAAATCTTTTTCCGATCTGTTAAAATAAAAATCTGAGGTTACCCTTTGAAGAAAGGAATAACCTCAGACATAAAATAACACTATTTACCGCTTAGGTTATTTAGCTTGTTTTCAAGCATTTTTATATAGTATCCTCCTACAACAGAACGAGCCTGGAAGCCTTCATGAGTTTTATTGTCGGTATTATACCAGTCGCTCATTGGCACACGGTCGGTTGTTTCGTTATAGAATTTGTGCAATGGAGTGATAAACTTCTGGAAAGTAGCATCATCATCTGCTAAAGTAGCTGTCCATATAATCCAGTCCGATTTGGTGTATTCTCGACGGCTATCCAACGGAAGCCCGTACACATTTTGTTTAGTCAGGTAATATGCAATCTCCTTTTGAGCCACCGATTCGGGGAAGATATTATACTTCAACAACTTATTCCATATCAGATTGTATTTTTGGCTCCATGTTCCCGGTTTGTCAAATGTCAAACGGTAATGGTCGCCGTCGTCGGCCATTTTCATCCATTCCTGAGCCATCTCTTTTGCTTTACCTGTATATTTTTCAGCCACATCTTTTTTGCCCAACATATCAGCAAGGTAGCCATAAGATGCAATACCCATGATGGCCTTAACAGAAAGATTTACATTATGAGCAAAGTGACCGGCAAAGTCGTCTGTACATAGTTGATTTTCAGGATCAAGCCCTTTTTCCACCAGATAGTCTGTCCATGTAGTAAGCACATCCCAATGCTTTTCGGCATACTTGGCATTACCTTCTATCGCAGCTACGGCAGCAGTAAGGGTAAGCATATTTCCTCCTTCTTCCACCGGCATGTCGCCCCCATAAGTTTGCCCGTTAGCAAGAGGATAAGTACCTACATCGTGCGCAGGGAAAGGTTTTGTCCATTTTCCGCTTTCGCTGTAGTAGAATATTTGGTTCATCAGGCCTTTGGCAAGTTCAGGATTGTAATACAAGAATAGTGGTGCAGACGGATAGGTGACATCTACTGTCCCAATAGAACCATTACTGAAGTTTTCTTTCGATAGCCACAATAAGTCTTTGTTAGGAGCTTCAACAAGCTTATGGGCAGAGATAGCCTGACGGTATGCTAATGCACAAAGTTCGGCATACTCTTTACCTCCCGCTGCAGTAGCTTCGTCCATCAATTTAGCATCAAATTCGGCACACTTAGCCATTATGGAAGAATATTCTTCAACAGCTGCTTGTATCTGGTCTGTAATGGTTGTATTACCACTACGGTTCCAATAAGGGCGAAGGTTGTCGCCGAAGTATTGGATAGAATACAAATCATCGTAAGCCAGCATCACATATCCTGTAGAATAGTCTGCTCCTACCGAACCAAGTTGATGAGCGATTGATAATGCTTCCATAGTCTCGGTAAGGTCACCTGTTGTGCTAGGATTGTATGTATTGCTTAACACCCCGCTTTTGGCAAATTGCTCTTGTATATCGGCAGCAACACCTATCGCCGAAGTGATGTTACTTTGTTTAGGTGCGGCAAAATACACATATCCCCAGTCGATACGGACATTGTCGCCAGATTTGCCCAATACTTGTTGCGATTTTGTTCCTGACTTCAATAAATGTAAGCTGCCGTTATCAACATGCTCGCTTACTACCAATTGATGAACTACATCCTGTGCCCACTGAGGACTACCTTCGATATATACAGATACATCATGGTTTCCTCCGTCTATAGATTTAGCCTGATATGTAATGTAATTTACAGGACGCGTCATCAGGTCTAAATTATCCATCAATAGTGGCGCGGTGAAAATAACGTCTAGCTGTACACCTCCGGCCTCAAAGCTATAAAATGTACGGGTAGGCAATACATTCACACTCTTTTGTTGTGCTGTTTGTACAAATTTTTGTTCGTTATCTTTACGCATCCAGATACCAAAATCGAGGAAGCTTTCCCCACCGCCATCGTTGCAGTGAACAGCTATCATGTTTTTGCCTGGCTTAAGCCGTTTTTTAGCTTCGTCAGACATACGGTGCATCACATTTGCACGTGCCGAATTTCCGGTATTCACTTCGCGATAACCATTGATATAGATTTCGACACCATCGTCGTGCGAATATTCTATAAAAAGATCACGGTTGAGCATATCGGCATCAATATTCACTTCACGACGAACCCAGATATCGGGAGTTCTCCAGCTTGTTATTGCTCTTAACCGGCCAGGAGAACCAAACGATCCTTTACCTTCTTTCCACGAAGAAGCATCATAATTTTCGGCAGTCCATTCTCCTTTAGGGGCATCGGTAGTGTAAAGAGCTGCCCAATGTTCTTTTTCGAAAGTAGGTACGATAAGTTGCATTGGAACTTTTTCTTCTCCCATGAAACGATAGTTTTGTCCATCTACCTGTACTACTCCAATCAGTTGTTGGTCTTGCCCGGACCAATGGCGAATAGGGGTACCGTACAGGTTGTCGGAAAAAGACCATCCGCTGGTATAAGGGTCTATTGTGATAAGCGGATAGGCCGGAGCACGCAAACCGACCTCGGTTGTCGGCTGATAAGCAACCTCTTTGGTATTACATCCAATAAGGACGCTACCTAGTAGGGTTGCAACAAAGATGTTTTTAATTTTCATTTTTTTACTAATAGGTTAATATTAATTATACATCAACTATTTTTTCATTTTACAAATCGGGTAAAGGCTGCAAGTAAGTAATGTTACTTTTTCCTTAGATACAAGTAAACAAGACACGGGATACAAGTTTCTATTTTACAAGAAACCAATTCGTTAACTCGTCCACTGGTATATTGTATCCCCCAAAAAGTAACACATGTAACAGGTTTTATTCATTTTTCTCGTAGTTACTTTTTTCCTCTCTCTTGTCGTGGCTTTGCAACCCTCTCTCCCTTTGGAGAGAGCGGGGAGTGAGGTGAAAAAGTAACACATGTACACAGTACATGACAAAAAATTTGAATCATTGTAATATGAGCTTTGTAGGGGCGAATTATTATTCGCCCGTCGATTGTATCGGGCGTAAGATATTACGCCCCTACAGGCTTTCGAGGAAATATCTTTTTTTGTCATATACTGTGCACATGTAACACCTTTTCGTTACTTTTTCCATTGTTACCTTTCCCCATTTTAGTTTTGCTCTACTCCCCTCCCGCTGGAGGGGCTGAGGGCGGTGTAGGGGGGCTTATATAGATAAATTTTTCTTCTTCCGATTGGCATTAATAAGTTATTTTTACAGAAACGCCATCCGGGTTATTATCAAATCTGATCAGAACAGTATTACTACTTTTATCCCACTGCCATAAAGCAGAAGCCGGTTTACTGCCATCCGAATTGAGAATGTCACAACCTTTTGGTTTAGAAGGTAATAAAACACGCATAACATTGGCTGTTTCTATCGGACTTTTTGCAATAAAAGAATACGTTCCTTTGCTATGCTTTTCGTCGCTAACCCTTGCAGCAGTAGCTAAAACCTGAGGTGTTTTCTTATTTTTCACACTCTCGATATTGAACAGCATAGACTGGTTGCCGGGTTGTACCGTTTTGCCGGACAAAATGGATAGTTGAGGATCAAATAAATCTATAAACAACCCCTTCATTGTAAAAGGTTCGTTACTTACGCTTTCATCCATTACAGAAACCAGTTCGTAATTTCCTCGTGTCAAGTGAAAGTTGTTTTTGAACTGAAGCTTACCAGCCTTAGCTACATTTTCATACTGGTTCTTTACAATGTCTATCAACTTGACGTCACCTCCTGCATTCAGTATATATTCTTTCGGGTCTCGACGGACTATATATAATGTCCCTTTCCCTATCTTATATTCCCCTTCGGCCGGAGTAGTTTCAAGTCCAAGTTTTTCGAACAGGTGTGCCGATGCTGTAGGGTATTTCATCCCATCCAGATTCCACCATTCCCTTACATTCTGGAACGGATCATTATCGCGACCATTGTAAATCAGGATTCCACCGTCATTGATCCATTTTGCAAGATGGTTATGGGCTTCCTTATCTAGTGGTTTCATGTTCGAATAGGTCATCAGCAGAATTTTTGTATCCTTCAATGTAGCGGGATAACCCAGATTCTCGATGTGTACGATGCTTACAGGCACGCCTCTTTTCAGGAAAGGCAGCACTTGCCCGTAAAAATTAGCCAATTGAGGATCATCATATCCATCGTGTGTAGGAAAACGTTGGAACATCAGGGAATTACCCATAAGTGCACTTATCCCTGTAGACCCGCTTACCTTATTTGTAGATACAGGCATATTGTTCAATGTATTTATCATAACCTGCATCTGCGTAGAATAATCCCTGGGGATACGGGCTTTTTCCTTACTGCCTTTCGAAACGCTGTAAAGCCCTTCGTAAATACGTTCGGGCCAAGGCATTACCTCATAGTTAGCCATATTGGGATAAAGAAGCTGGGCTGTAAAAGTGGCTTGGTAATTACGACGATAGTCTTCCCAGTCGCGCGGCCAGTCCTCGATAGGGTCGGTAAGGAAAAACATTTTACGCCCGGTGGGTGCTGTCATCGACTCCATGCTGCCATACTCCAGAAAAGCAGTTTCGAATACACGTTCCTTGCGAATTCCATTATAGTAATTTGGTTCGCGCGATGTTCCTGTCCACACTTGGGCAATATATCCATCGACACAAGGCAGTGAAGCTAAACTGGCTTCGGGACTGACTATTTGCCACTGCGAATAGTTGACCAAAGAGTGCGTAGGCACATAGCACTTAACATCCATACCTTTCGATTTTCCATATTCTTTAGCATATGTGAAAACATCTTCCAAAGCACGGTAATAGAGTTCGTATTTTAATTTGCTTGCCAGCCATGTATTTTCCGGGCTTTCGTGTTGTGCTCGCCAAGGAAAGCCATAATATTCCTGCCATTCTTTTTTGAAGGCATCACTATATCCGGCGCGTGCCCAAAACTCGGGTTCTTCCATGAATATGGCATCAACACCGGCATCTATAACCCTTTTAACATGCTTTTCCTTGAGGTATTTCAGAAAGTTTCTTGATGGGACAATATAGGGCACCATATGGCCGTGCCATATCGTATCTCCTTTTTGTGTTACCTGCCCTTCGTCGAGATGCCATTTGCCATCCCATTGTCCGGTAAAATAATCCTGATATTCGCCCCACGCTATACCCGTCATAAAATGAACGGTGTAGCCTCTGTCGCGCCAGGATTTTACACGTTCTTCAAAAGAGATTCTTTTCGATTTGTCGGAAGGGTTTCCGCCTACGCCATATACCATAACGGCATCGGCCCTGTTGTCGATAGTGGGCCTCCACTCGCGGGAGGTTTGGAATGTTGTTTTGATATTGTCTTTTGTTTGAGCTTCGAGTAGAATAGCCAAAGCCAAAAGACAGATGATTAGTAGATTTTTTTTCATGGGCGATTGATTACCAAAAATTAAAGTAACTGCTAGGAAATTAAGGTTTAAAGCTATTTTGAGAATAGCTCTAAACCTTAAGAATATGCTGATTTACGGAACCATCAGCTCCTTGGCTTCGTTATAGTTGTAACGTTTTGTACCACTGCCCTTAGGAGTTGCGTAGTTGATACGTGCTGCTGCACGGACAAACACTGTGCGCCCCGAAGGGATGCTTCCTTTGGATTCGATAGTGATAACTTCGCCCAACGATGGGTTAAACTCAGATCCGGAATACTTAAGTTCTCCCGACCATGGGTCGAATTCATCATTATCCATGCTTGTTCCATAGCCAACACTCGACGAGTAGCTAACAAATAGGCGGACATCGGTTACATTAAGGAAATTACTTTCGTAACCGCCCATAGGTTCTATTTTACTGCGAAACTCTTCCTCTGATACTCCGCGTGTAATACGCAACTTGGCTGTAACTTTACCATTGCTTATTGTAGGTTCACCTACCCATTCGATGTTAAGGAAAGGTTGTACCTCAAACCTCACTTTGGTAGTCCCTTTTATCTCCGTCGTTTGGGTATCGTCGGCAAGAGGCGTACCATTTTCATTTTCCCTTAATAAAGGGATAAAGGCTCCGACAACATCGATATGGTATAACCCCTTAAATATTTTTGTATTTTGGAATGTTCCGTCCGACATACAGTTGAAATCAGGATTGTGTTGAACATTTTCGCCCCAGCTAAGTTCTGTCAGGCGTATATAAGTTCCGTCTTTTCCTTGGTCGGTAAGTACACGTTTTCCGGTAGCAACATCTACTACTTCTCCCCACAGTGTTTCCTTCGGTTCATCATAGTTGTCTACCTCAAACAAACCACAGGAACTGAATGAAAACAGCGCGCAAAACAAAGTACAAAATGCTATTTTTTTCATATTCTTTATATTCTTAATTATTAATTGTTCTTCTATCATTATCTGTTTGGTTGCTGATCAATTACAGGGCTCTTAGTTACTTCTGCTGTTGGAATTTCGAAGTAGTAATCTCTTGGGGTATAGTTAAATGTTTTCAAAGCTACCATCTGGAAACGCGCATCGAAGAAATATTTACCTGTTTGTGTAGAGAAGAATGGATAAAGTCCACGGAAGCGGTAACCGTCCAGACCAGAGAAAATGCTTTTATCCCTCTTTTCGCCCCAGAAGTCGCTACGGTTTTCGTAATGTTGTACACGCCAACGCCTTAAGTCCCATTTTGTTTTATGCTCGAAAGCCAATTCTTTACGTCTTTCTTTACGTACAATATTACGGCTGGCTTCGTCAGCTTTAAGGGTAGCAACCTTTTCTGTCACCCCGGCACGTTCGCGGATGTCGTTTATTGCTTTGGTTGCAACATCGTACATATTACTTCCGTCGGGAGATGTTCCGCCAAGCCTTCCCAGTTCTACGGCAGCTTCGGCGGCAGTGAGAAGTACATCGGCATAACGTATCAGTATAAACGGTTGCTCAGATTTTCCTTCACCTGAAATAAAAGAAGGATCAGAATTAAGCCATTTGCGTCCATACATTCCGGTCATTGCACACTCTCCCTGAGAGTAGAATGGACCATTTTTACCTGCTGCTGTTATTTCCTTACCATCATATTTCACTGTCACTTGCCCTTCCAGAGTAGAGCTTAGATATAATGTTTTAGGTGCGTTATTGGCAATATTCAAATGAGAATATGTCCTTTCAGCAGAAGAGTACGAATAGTCGTCGAAGAAGGGTTTTACAGGGGTTGAACCAGTGTATACACCTGCCCTGATTTCAATTTCCTGCCCTTTGAACATATCGCTAGGGAAGATTACATAAGCGCGCAAACGAGGTTCTGCATTCTTGAAAAAGTCCATAGGCTTATCATACATAATGTATTCTCCTTGTGTGTTTGAACTACCTGTGGTAACTTTTACGGTACCGTTAGGATAGCGGTCAAACCCTTCAAACAGTTCGAGGAAGTCTAATGTAGGGCAAGTGCCGGAAGACAGAGCCGTACGGAATTGTAATGGCTGGCTATAAGCATCGTATCCGTGAGTAAGGGTAGGATACATATATTCCCTTACATAGATATTCTCTTTGCTGTTCTTATCAGTAAACATGTCTACCATATTCTGGTACTGAGCCTCTTTATTATTAGCTTCCCATTTATTCTTGTAAAGCTCGTACTTGCCATCAGTAATAATCGCATTGGCTGCCTTATATGCTTCTTCAAAATATTTTTTAGCAGCCGCCTGCCATCTGTCTTCGGCAAAACCCATAACACGTACACCTGTTTTTTTACCCAAACCGGTCAGGCGTTGGCTTACAGTTTCGTTATATCTGGCTACACTACCAGCATACAACATAGCTTCTGCCTTAAATGCTAATGCTACATATTTATTAGAATATCCGCTTTTAGGGCTTGCCGGCAACATTAGTCCAATAGCCTGATCGTAATCGTCAAGTATCCGATTCCAAGTATCTTCTTCGCTGGAACGAGGAACTTCCAAGGTTGATTTGTCTGCCGGATATTGGATCACTTTGGTTACTAACGGCACACCACCAAAGCGTTTTGCCATAGCCGTGAATGTAAATGCCCGTACATAATACGCTTCTCCCATGTAATGGTTGTAGGTTTCTTCAGCAAAGTTACTTCTGTAGGTCGGAAGGTTCTCAATCAAATAGTTAGCTAGGCGCAATTGTTCGAATGCCATACCCCAATATGCATCTGCCTCACCATTAAAGGTTTTACAGATACCATCTCTGTTTAGGGCTTCGCCTGTAGCTTCTATACCCATAGCTCCCAGCCATGAATTGAACCTGAATCCCCATTCTCCCATATATTTGAATTCTTCGAATGGCATTTTACTGTACATACGCGCCATATAAATGTCCATACCGGCATCGTTTGTAAGAAGGTCTTCGTCTGTAACAAGGCCTTTGGGCGGTACATCTAAATCCACACAAGCGGTAAAACAAAGTAAACCGAGCAGGGATATTATTAATATTTTTTTCATATATATATCAAGTTTATTAGTTGTAACTTTTAATAAAATTCTTAGAATGAAAGAGACATACCTACTGTATAGGTCCTGTTAAGAGGGTATAACCTTCCTTTTTCATCATCAGGATGTTCCGGGTCAACAAATTTCACTCCTGTTATAGTAAATAGGTTGTAAGCATTGGCAAATAGGCGTAAATTCATCGACGACAATGCTTTAATCTTAGGAAGAGTATAACCTAATTCAATACTTTTGAGACGCAGATATGCTGTACTTACACGATTAAACTCTGAATTTTCGTCAGAAGAAGGACGTCCTGTATATTTATAGTGCCCACTGACCCATTCGGTTCTAGGGTCATAGATATCCGCATTAGGATCTTTAGGGTGCCAACGGTCAAGGTATTGTTTCAGAGCACCTCCTCCGTTACTACCCCATATGTCGCGCAGGGCTTCTTGGTATATCATAGAACCAAGAGCCGAACCCTGGAACAAGATATTCAAATCGAAATTTTTATATGCAAAATCAAGCCCCAAACTGAAATTCAACCACGGCGTTTGGTCGAAAGCATAAGGATGCATATCTAAACCATTGATTTGGCCGTCACCATTCCAGTCCTGATATTTATAGTCGCCTGGCAGAAGGGCACTTTCTTTATAGATTGGATATGTCCATATGTCTTGCCAGCTTTGGTAACGTCCGGCAGATTCATAACCAGACTGTACTCCCTGGTAACGGTTGTTCAGGTTATCGTTACGCCAGCGGTCATAAGAGTTTGACCAAGGGCCTTTTTCTGAGCCAACCAATCGTTTCTGACGGGTAATTGTACCTATGGCTTTCACTTTATACGAAAGGTCTCCTATTTTGTTGCGGTGTGTCATTTCCAGGTCGAGACCGAAATGGCGTTCGCTGTCAAGGTTTTCTCTCGGAGCTCTAGCACCTACCACTGTTGGGAGTTCTCCTGTATTACGGGCGAAAAGGCCTTCCTGCTTTCTATTAAAGTAATCTAATGAGAATCCGAATAGTCCATTCCATCCCTCGAAGTCGACACCAATATCAAATGTTTTTGCTGTAAACCATGTAGAGTTAAGATTTTGCAGAGCCAGAGGGTTATAAGTTGTTACAAAGTTACCTCCAAATATATAGCCCGGTGCCCATTCTGCATAGTATCCCTTTTCTCCGTTCGGACTTGTTGCAGGATATTCATAACCCGTTGCCCAGTCATATTCCAACGAACCATCGTATCCCATTTCCCCGTAGCTTGCACGGAATTTCAATTGGTTTACAAAAGAGAGTGCAGCTATTTCCTTGAAGAAAGGTTCTTCCGACACGCGCCAGCCTAAAGAAGCTGAAGGGAAGAATCCCCATCTGTTATCCGGAGTGAACTTGGATGAGCCATCGTAACGGAACTGAACTTCGGCCAGATAACGGCTTCCGTATGCATAATTCAACCTGCCAATCCACGCAGAATAAGTATGGTCATAAACATCATTTTTGCCGCTGGACATACCACCTTTTTGTGTATCATCGTCATGTCCCGAAGACAGGTATGGTGTTCCGAAAGCAAGGTCGCGTTGAGCATAGAAGTTATCTCCGGTTTGTTTTTGTCCTTCCCAGCCTAATACACTACTTACAGTATGTTCTCCGAATGTACGGTTGTAGTTGATCAGAAATTGCCCCAAGGTTTGTTGTTTATCATACATTTCGCGGCGCATACGGGATGGAGAACCTTTTGAATATATTTGCTTGTTATATACATCATTAGCTTCGTCATAGGCATATTGATAGTATTCCTTACGGAACCTCTCATTATTATCCATACGGTAATCGTAGCTAAATAGCCCCTTCAATGATAATCCTTTTAATACCGGAGTTATAGTTCCCAGATCGTAAGTAACAGATGCCGAAGACTGGAAGTATTTTTGCTTATATTTACGATGACCCGACATTTCCGAATCAATCCATGCCACAGGGTTTTCGTATTCTTCCAATCCTACGTAGCTCAACATCGTATTTGCCGGGTCGGCATACGCTGGAAATAGTACGCCTTGCCTCCAGTAAGAACGGATGATCTGATGCGATTCTTCGTATGGGCTATTGCGTTCGTCCAAAACGCCGCTCAGGTTAAGTTCGGCAGTCAATCCTCTGGCTATTTTAGTCGTTATATTAGAACGGACATTGAACTTTTCATAATTCAAATCCCCTGTTTTGAAGAAACCTTCCTGATATAGATAACCGGCACCAATATAATATTGAGTTTTTTCATTTCCGCCGGAAATACTAATATCGTGTTGGGTTTGAGGTGCGCTGCTGGCAAAGATCAACGAGTTCCAATCGGTGGTACGTTTTGTTCCGTTGCGGAAGGCTTCGAACCAACTTTCGTCATACATAGGCGCATAAGCACCATTGTTCTTTATGTTATTGTTCCTTTCGTTATACAATATCATTGTTTCGTACGGGTCGGCAAGTTCTGGCATTTTTGATGGCACTTGCAGGGTGTACGAGCCATTGTAAGTAACTGTTGTTTTCCCGTCTTTCGATCCTTTTTTCGTAGTTACCAGCAACACCCCGTTAGCTGCACGTACCCCATAGATAGCGGCAGAGGCATCTTTCAACACAGAGATATCTTCAATATCATTGGCATTCAACCTTTGGAAATCATCTGTTGTGCGGGGAATACCATCGATAACAACCAGTGGCGCGCCCAGACCGCGAATATCGAAATTGTTTTTATACGATCCCGGCTCAGAGCTTTTTTGCCATACACGTACCCCGGCAATTTTTCCGGTAAGCATGTTCTGAGGGTTTTCATTCCTGGTCTTTATCATTTCTTCACCTTTGACACCAGCAACTGCTCCTGTTAAGGTCACTTTTTTCTGTACTCCGTAACCAACTACTATCACATCGTCGAGAGTAGTTTCGTCAACGTTCATTGTTACGTTGATCTGGCTGCGTCCATTCACTTTTTCTTCTTTTGGGGTGTAACCCAACAATCTGAAAACCAAGACAGCATCGGATGGCGCTTCAATTGTGTACCGGCCATCAATATCGGTAATGGCACCTACTGTCGTGTTTTTAATCGCCACACTAGCACCAATAACGGGCTCGTTGGTTTCATCCATCACTACACCCGATATGGTTCTATTTTGCGACCACAACGATACAGGTGCGAATGCAAGAAATAGCACCAATAAAATGCAAGAAGACAAGGAGTGCATTTTTTTCATTTGTCGTGTTTCTATCATAATAATAATAATTTAAGTTAGTTTTCCTTTTCCAATTCGTAACGTGCTAACGTGGCATACTCTGCAGCATAGGCAAATGTAAACATAGCCTCCGACTTGTTGTTGCCTTTGTCACGACTCCAGCCTACCAGCAAATTCGTAGGCAAAAAGCTTTTATAGGCAAAATTTTCATACCCATAGTCAAGGTTCTTCTGAAAACTTCCAATTGCTGTTGCTGCATTTTTGTATGACGGATATACATCTACATATCCACGCATTAACACTCCATTGAACCAATTGCTGAAACCATTTATATCATAAGTGTAACATCCCGGTTTAGAAGGTTCGGCTTTTGCAAAGTGTGAGAAACTTGCGTCTGTTAGTTTTTTTGCATCGTCGAGATACCCATTATCGCCGGTTACCCGGTACAGGTCTGCTGCTCCCGACAGCATTGTTCCGCTATTGTATGAAATTGCCGGTCCTACACGATCGCGAAGCTGTGTATGGGCACGGTATTTTCGTCCATCTATAGTTTCATAAAGTACATCTCCGCTGCTACAGCCACCCATCATATCGTCGTATACACCATCGGGGCGCAACAAATGGCTTTTTTGGTATTCATATACTTTTTTGGCAAATTCCAGATAATAATCACTTTTTTTCACAGATGCCGTTTTGCGGCTTTTGTCGGCGGCGATGTACCTGTATGTAATTTCGTCGTTTTTGCCTTTATATAATTCGTGTAACCATACCAATGGGCTTACTATTGGGCCATTGCTGCACGAGTGCATAGTTACGTAACCGGGGCCCCATGTGATTCCGCCATTTTCTTTACCATTGTTATCCAAGGTACAGTCCCAGCCATCCAACACATAGTCGGTAAGGTATTCGGCTTCTGTTAGGTAATCAGCCTTTCCTGTCAATTTGTACGCTTCCAATAGTTCGCGTATCAGCCATTGTTGGTCGTCATATACATTATTCTTGTTTTTGTCGCCTACTACATCGGCATGTCCTTTGTCGCCCCCTCTGGGTACAGCATATACCGACCATTGTTTAGTTTGTGTATATGAGGTCAATATATACGTCCCTTTGTAATAAGCTGCATTTTCGTACAACGTTTGCAATAGTTCGGTGTAACGGATGAAATGCTTGTTGTAAAGTTCGGCGTTGCCAAGCTCTTTATGGGCTTTCAGTCCATGTAATATTGCGTTTACTGCTTCTATAGAGCTGGTGTACATCCAAACACTGCCAACCTCTTCGGAGCGCAACCCGGTGTATGGGTTATAATATCGTGCCATCTTCATTCCCGCTCCCTCAAAGTAGCATTCCACAGCATTATCTACTATTTCCATTGCCCGAAGGATATTCTGTTCGGCAAGGGTTGCAGCAGTTCCCGGTTTTTCTCCACTACCCGATCCATCGTCTGAGTCGCTGCAAGCACTTATTACGAACAGGAAGCAAAGGATTGTAATTACTATTTTTTTCATATTATTGGGGTATTTTTGTTCCCTTTGCGAGTCTTTTGCATACACCAGTGAACAAAAGACCCGCAGGGAGCAATATTATTTTATTAATTCAGATCAACGCTATAAAATACAAGTTTACTTTCGTCTCCATTTTGTTCACCTTTATACACACCGAAGGTCAGTACTACATTCTTTCCGTCGAATTGCGAAAGGTCGTAAACAAATGAGGCGTAATCATTAGGATTATCTTTTCCACCCTTGTCGTGTTTAAACTTCCAACATCCATCCGCAGCAGCCGCTGCTTCTGTCGCAGTGTTTGATTCCGGCGATAGATGGGTGACAGTACCATTTTCTTCAACTGCCGATATTTTGAAGTAAGTATAGTTACTACCAAAATTACGGGTCTTAAGTGTCAGTTTATTACTTCCTGCTGCTATAGCATATTTAGAATAGAAGTAAGATTCCGGTACTTTGGTATTTACAACACCATCTCCACCTTTTGTTTTAATCAAATAACCTTCGGATGGGGTCACTTCAGGGTCTTTATTAAGAGGCATATATGCCCACTCATGTCCGATATGTGACACTGCGCGCCATGATTGATAAGCCGCAGGGTATCCTGATGACATATTTACGTCTCTACCAGCTCCCTTCGGACTAATACCTGTAAATGATTTTTTAGTATGTACCATGGTGGAACGTACCATTTCTGTAGTTAGTTTCCATCCATCTACAACTTCTTTTTCTGGCAACCAACCCCAGCCTTCTACTCTTTGGTTAGCAAAGCGGATGGCACGAAGCACCAGTTGTTTCCAGTAGTCTCCTGTTTCTTTACGATATATACCAATAGCTATAACAACTTCTTTACCTACGTATTCACTCAAGTCGAAGTCAAAATCAGTATAATCACCCGATCCATAAGTTTTAGTATCACCAACTTTTTTAGCTGTAGGTTCTGCTTGGCTAAGATCCACTACCTGTACACCAAAGTATGCAGGAGAGGCTGCATCTGCATTATGCGTACGTACTCTTAATGAAAGGATTTTGTTATCTTCTGTAATTAGCTTACTACCATATGTAAATGAATCGAAGGTATCTAGGTTAGCAGGGTTTTCTCGTTGCTTTCCATCATTTTGGATACGCAATGTTGTACCTTCCCATTGTTCTTCCCAATTACCAACAAATGTCATTGAACAGAAATAGTTACAAGCCCAATCCCAATGCGGATAAGCATCGGCGTTACCACCACCACGGTATTCATTGTAGTACCATTTATCTGCATTTTGCAAATCGTTAATACCTAATCCCGGCAAAGGCTCAGAACCACTCATCAATATGGTTCCCAGGTCAGCCACATTATTTACGAAATCGGCTTTACATACCGTTTTTTTCACTGTTACGTATTCAGCTTTGGTGAATGTTACTGTATAGTCGTCTACTGACAAATATTCGAGAGCAAACGTACCATCAGTGGCACTTTCCATAGTTTTTTCGGCACTAATACTTACGGTAACTCCGGCAAGAGGCAGGCCATTATTGTTGCCATCTAACAGTTTACCTATAATTTTAGATTTGGCATCCACCATCGATAGGCTTATAGATGCTACTTTGTTCTCGTCAAACGAGTTAGCCAGAATCGTAGCACTAATTGTTACATAGCCTTCCTTTGCAAAGGATACAGCATGCTTTTCCATCGACACATTAGAAAAAGTGTATTTCCCATCAGATCCGGTTGTTGCGGATCCTTCCACATCAGTAATAGTAACTTCGACTCCCGAAATAGGCGATCCCATCAGGTCGGTAACAGTACCGCTGACAGTTCCATAACCTACTATTGTAGAGTCATCGTCATCACTACAAGAACTTGCAAGGGACACTATAGTACCCAGCAAAAAAGCGAACATAAAAGTTCTTAAGATTCTAATTCTTTTCATGTCATCTGCATTATTAAGATTAAAGAGATTAAATAAAGGTTTTTTAATAAATTATCAGGTGTAGGATTTAATGCTATTTAGTATTGATTATCGGTTGTAAAATTGATGGTTGTCAACCATGCATATCTTTTAAATCGTAAATTAAGAATTGACTTATCTTAAAAAAACAAATATTCGTTTACATTCATAACCATGCAGTTATGAATGTAAACGAATATTTACCCTGTGGCAACGGAATTTTCCTATTGCCTGTATTAGTGCTTTTTTGTAATTTAACTGGTTTCTCTCTCTCTTTCTTTTTCTCTCTCTAATAAAAATATATCTAACTCCCAAATTTTCAGAAGACAAAGAGAGTGAGACTAGAGCAATATTTTGTGTTTTATTGTACATAAAAGAGATTTACAGTTATGTTGTTTTTCTTTCTGTTTTATAGTTTTATTTCGCAGTTGAAAAAGAGTAAGGGAAATCGCTTGGGTTAGTGCCTCTGCCTTTGTTTGCTGTAGCTGACATTGTGAAATCTATAGTTGTTCCATTTATTAACAAATCGTGTGTCAGATAATTTTTATTATGGGTTTTTCCATCAATATCGAGAGACTCTACATAGCGTTTATCTTTGCCGTTATTTTGCGCATTAACAACTATTTTCTTTCCATTTTCGAGATGAACAGTCATCGTTTTGAATAAAGGAGAGCCTAATATATATTGATCGGTCCCGGGGCATACCGGATAAAATCCCATAGCGGAAAACACATACCAGGCTGAGGTCTGCCCATTGTCTTCGTCGCCACAATAACCATCGGGAGTAGGAGTATAAAGTTTATCCATCACCTCGCGCAACCTATATTGAGCCTTCCAGGGTTCACCTGAATAGTTGTATAGATAAATCATGTGTTGTATCGGTTGATTGCCGTGTGCATAGTTGCCCATATTCATAATTTGCATCTCACGTATTTCGTGAATCACTGCGCCATAATAACTTTCGTCGAACAAAGGTGGCACATTGAATACCGAATCCATCATCTGATTGAAGCCATCTTTTCCTCCCATCAGGTCGATCAATCCTTGCGGGTCGTGAAATACCGACCATGTGTAGTGCCAGCTATTGCCTTCGGTGAAAGCATCACCCCACTTTAGAGGATTGAAGGGTGACTGAAATACACCGTCTTCGTTTTTACCCCTCATCAATTTATGGCTCGGATCAAAGATGTTTTTATAATTCATTGCGCGTTTGGCAAATATGTCTATTTCTTTTTTAGGTTTCCCCAGTTTTTTGCCCAACTGATAGATACACCAGTCGTCATAAGCATATTCGAGCGTGCGTGCTGCACTTTCGTGAACGCCGACATTATATGGCACATATCCCAGTTTGTTATAGTATTGATAACCTTTACGCCCTGATGCTGTGCGATCTAAGTAATCGTTTGCTCCGTGTACGACAGCTTTCCACAAAGTTTCGATATCATATCCGCGAAGCCCTTTCAGGTAAGCATCTGCAACTACAGAGGCCGAATTGTTGCCTACCATGCAATCTCTATGGCCAGGGCTTGCCCACTCTGGCAGAAAGCCACTTTCTTTATAGGTATTGACCCAACCTTCTTGCATTTTTTCGCTCATCGAAGGATATACCAGGTTGAGAAAAGGGAACAGGGAACGGAATGTATCCCAAAAGCCTGTATCGGTAAACATATAGCCCGGCAAAACGTCTCCGTTATATGGGCTGTAATGCATTATTTTACCCTGAGCATCTATTTCATAGAAACTTCGAGGGAAGAGCACTGTGCGATAAAGGCAGGAATAGAAGGTCCTTAAATTGTCAATGTTGTCATCTTCAATTACAATCTTACCTAATACCCCGTTCCATTCATTCCTGCCTTGTTCTTTTATATCTTCGAATGTTTTATTCTCCAATTCTTTTAAATTGAGTTCGGCCTGTTCGAAACTGATAAATGACGACGCCACGTGTGCATGTACTTTTTCACCCCTCTTTGTAGCAAAGCCGATGATAGCTCCGGCATGGTCGCTGGCTACTTCTTTGGCAGAAGTGTTAATATTATTTTTTGATACGGAAGCTGTATATGTAAAGGGTTTGTCGAAAACGATTACAAAGTAATTTTTAAAATTGTCGGGTACTCCTCCTGTGTTTTTGGTTGTATAACCTATAATCTTATTTTCTTCAGGTATAATCTTTACATACGAACCGTTATCGAATGCATCTACAACAATATATGATTGGTCATTGTCAGGAAATGTAAAGCGAAACATAGCTGATCTGGAAGTTGGAGTAATTTCTGTCACAACATCATGATCTGCCAGATAGACTTTGTAGTAATAAGGTTTTACAGTTTCGGCTTTGTGCGAAAACCAGCTGGCTCTTTCATCCTGATCGAAAACCACCTTTCCTGTAACTGGCATAATAGCAAACTGCCCGTAATCGTTCATCCAAGGGCTTGGCTGATGAGTTTGCTTAAATCCTCTTATTTTGTCTGCATCGTAAGTGTACGCCCATCCGTCACCTATTTTACCTGTTTGAGGAGTCCAAAAATTCATACCCCACGGCAAAGCAATGGCCGGATATGTATTCCCGGTTGATAACGAATGTTTAGATAATGTTCCCATCAATGGGTTTACGTAATCTACCGGATAATCATTTGCTTTTACATAAATAAAAGCACTACAGAAAATAAGGATTAGCAATATTCCTTTTTTCATTGGCATAGATTTATGAATATTTATTATTATTTAATTATCTTGAAAGAACAAATCGGCATAGAGCAACTTTTGTGTAGTGCAAATAAAGGTTCTTTAAATTATTTTTATGATTATTTAAAGGTTAAATATGGATTATCAGACAAAAATATGCATTAATCATGCAGTGTTAAGGTTAGTTCGAGATCGGTTTAAAAGATAGCCAATTTACTCTTGATCTGGACAATAAAGTAATGGCATTAGCAAAAATAGAAAAACGCAAATATATTCTTAAGGCCTTTGAAAAACGGAGATACCCGCCAACAGTTATTAACCAGAAGCAGGCATATCGTGATGAATTTATTTGATGTAATAACAAAAAAAACGTTTACTGTTACAATGTGGGATGAATGGGATGAAGATGTAGTTTTCGGGGTGAGCCAAAAAGATGTGGTGCAAATGTGGTGTATTTTCAAAAAAGGAAGAATAAATATACTTGCAAATCCTAATCGTGCACATATCGAAACAAGGCTAGCTAAATCCCTCAAATTTTTACATTGATCCCAAACCAACGAGTTAAGAGGTATAGAAATTAAAAAAGGAGAGAGTTTTTCAACTTTCTCCTCCTCAGTACCCAGAGCCGGGATCGAACCGGCATGGAAATGAATCCACTGGTGTTTGAGACCAGCGCGTCTACCAATTCCGCCATCTGGGCTTGCGGATGCAAAAGTACATATATTTTTTTGATATCAAACATTTCAACGAGTTTTTTCTGAAAAATAGTTATTTATTTTTTAGAGTTATTGTTATTCTTTTGTTTTGTTTATAGCTTAGTATAATGTATTTTTGCATAAATTCTAGCAGATATGGACAACAAAAACAATTTCTGTGTAATTATGAGCGGAGGCATCGGCAGCCGCTTCTGGCCTTTCAGTCGCGAAGCTCGCCCGAAACAATTCCTCGATTTCTTTGGGACAGGCCGTTCGCTACTACAAATGACAGTCGACCGCTTCAAGAAGATATTACCACCCGAGAACATATACATAGTGACCAACAACGAATATGCCCAGATGGTAATGGACGAACTTCCCGAATTGAAGCCAAACCAAATACTTCTTGAGCCAATGCGCAGAAACACCGCTCCTTGCATTGCCTTTGCCACTTATCATATCAATTCCTTCAACCCCGATGCCAACATCGTCGTAGCACCATCAGACCATTTGATTCTCAAAGAAGATGAGTTCCTCTCTATCATACAGAACGCCTTCTCCTTCGTACAAAAGAACGATGCGCTGTTGACGTTAGGAATACGTCCAAGTAGGCCTGAAACCGGCTATGGATATATCCAAATGAGCGACAAAAAGCTAGATAACGTAAACAAGGTTAAAGTATTTACCGAGAAGCCAAACCTTGAACTGGCTAAAGTATTCTACGAAAGCGGAGAATTTCTTTGGAACTCAGGAATCTTTATCTGGAACACCAAGTCCATACTCAAAGCCTTCCATCAACATATGCCTGAAATAACCAACCGGTTCGATCAGGGAAAGAGCCTTTTCGGAACAGACAAAGAAAAGGAGTTCATAAACGAAACATTTCCTTTCTGCCCCAATATATCAATAGATTACGGCATTATGGAGAAAGCCGGCAATGTCTATGTACAAGCTGCCGACTTCGGATGGTCCGACCTGGGCACATGGGGGTCTTTATATGAAATATCCGACAAAGACGAGAATGCAAATGCTACCCTGATAGCCAATACGCTATACTTTGACAGCTCGGAAAACGTAGTTACACTGCCCGCAGGAAAACTAGCCGTGATACAAGGACTGGAAGGATACATAGTTGCCGAAGCCGATGGCGTCTTGCTTATATGCAAGAAAGAAGAAGAACAACGTATCAAACAGTTTGTTACAGACGTGAAGCTCAAATACGGAGACGAATACATCTAATCAAAATACATAATGTCGAAAGAACTTATCCCCAACCTGCCTTACCTGGTAGCAGACATCAGCCTTGCCGACTTCGGCAGGAAAGAGATTGAAATAGCCGAACACGAGATGCCCGGATTAATGGCGCTTCGCCGGAAGTATGGCAAAGAAAAGCCATTGAAGGGCGCCCGTATTATGGGCTCGCTGCATATGACAGTGCAGACAGCAGTCCTGATAGAAACACTCAAAGAATTGGGAGCAGATATCCGTTGGGTTAGCTGCAACATCTTCTCTACACAAGACCATGCCGCTGCCGCAATCGCCGCCGCAGGCATCCCTGTCTTTGCATGGAAGGGCGAAACGCTGGAAGAATACTGGTGGTGTACAGAACAAGCACTCAACTTCCCAGGAGGAAAAGGCCCTAACCTTATAGTAGACGATGGCGGAGACGCCACACTCCTGATCCACTGGGGCTATAAAGCTGAAGAAAATCCCGACTTCCTCAATAAAGAAGCATCCAGCCAGGAAGAACACGTCATACTAAATACCCTCTCCCGCATCCTGAAAGAAGACCCGAACCGCTGGCACAGGACTGTAGCCGAGTGGAAAGGGGTATCGGAAGAGACTACAACAGGTGTGCATCGCCTCTATCAGATGATGGAACGCGGCGAACTGCTCGTACCTGCCATCAATGTAAACGACTCGGTTACCAAGTCTAAGTTCGACAACTTGTACGGCTGCCGCGAGTCTCTGGCCGATGGCATCAAACGGGCAACCGATGTGATGATTGCGGGCAAGGTTGTCGTAGTAGCAGGCTATGGCGATGTAGGCAAAGGCTGTGCTCATTCAATGCGCTCTTACGGTGCACGGGTACTGGTTACCGAAATAGACCCTATCTGCGCGCTTCAGGCTGCGATGGAAGGCTTCGAAGTGACAACAATGGAAGATGCCGTATCGGAAGGCAATATCTTCGTTACCACAACCGGAAACAAGGACATCATAACCATTGGTCACATGTCGCGGATGAAAGATCAGGCCATCGTCTGCAATATCGGCCACTTCGACAACGAGATACAGGTGGACAAGCTGGTTAACTACCCTAGCATCAAACATATCAATATCAAGCCACAGGTGGACAAATATACGTTCCCCGATGGACATTCGATATTCCTGTTGGCAGAAGGCCGCCTGGTGAATCTTGGTTGCGCGACCGGCCACCCTTCGTTTGTGATGAGCAACTCGTTTACAAACCAGACTTTGGCACAGATCGAACTTTGGATCAGGGATTATGACATCAACGTATATCGCTTGCCAAAACATCTCGACGAAGAAGTTGCACGCCTGCATCTGGAGCAAATCGGAGTAAAACTCACCAAGTTGACTCAGGAGCAAGCTGATTACCTGGGTGTTCCCGTAGATGGCCCTTACAAACCCGACCACTACAGATATTGATTCAGGATAAAATAACCACAAAAGGATGTTTTTTTTAATAAAGCATCCTTTTTTTATGGATTTTGGTGAGAAAATACTCTATTACAAAACAACCCTTTATTCATAATCCGAATCAGCAATTGGAATCTAACAGTAAAAACGTTCTTTTATATAAAAAACACAAATACCGGTTGACACTAATACCCATACACCATAATGATAAAACTACCCCCCTTATTATTCATTCTCTTAACACTTTCGTACTACTCAAACGCACAGGCACTATCCATTGAATCGCAAGCAATATCCACAAAGCTTCTGAAACCATACCCTGCATTAAAGGAGGAGGTTGCCAACAAAAGGAAGTCTTTCTATTCAGCCTATCAAAAAACGAATAATAAGGATAGCATAATAAATGAAGCCCAAATGTACCTGTTGGCGATTTCCGACGATTTCTTCCACTCGTGGTACAATACTCCTTGGGATTTCAACGGGCATACACGCACTCCGCAAAACGGGGCTATTGCCTGTGGCTATTTCATTTCTACCACCCTCCAGGATATGGGGTTCAATATCCCCCGTATAAAGTGGGCGCAGCAAGCATCGGAGTATATGGTAAAGAAGCTTTCTGCGGAAAAAGATATAAAGCGTTTCCACAAAAGTCCGATGAGCGAAGTAGTCGATTACCTGAAACAAAAAGGCGAAGGCCTGTATATTGTCGGGCTCGATTGCCACGTGGGCTATATCTACTATCGCGATGGCAAGATGTCTTTTGTACATTCCAACTATTACAAACCTAAAACCGGCGTTATGTCGGAACCGCTGATCGGCAGGAATCCACTAAACGACTCCAAATATAAGATAATAGGGAAAATATTCGACAGAGAAATGGTTCTAAACTGGGTATTGAATACCCGATATACCGAATAATATCAACCGACCAACACCCCTCCCGTAATCATCCTGCCGGAGTGTACGGTTTGCCTCCGTGCCGAAAAGAACTTATCGGGGTTTGAGTATGTGCACAGCCCCGCTTTCTCTATATTTTCCGGAAGAATACCGGCAGATAACAACGTGAGTTCGTTCACTCTCTCCAAATCTATATGGGCTTTGCCTGTATCCTTGTTTCGGTAAGCGATGTCTTCGAATGCAAATCCGGCAGATAGGAAAGCGTCTACAACCTCTTCTCCCACCTCGAAATGCTTCTGTGATATGCACGGGGCAATACCTGCAAGTAGGTCGCTTTCCTTGCAGCCAAACTGCTCAACCATTGCTTTTGCCGTACTTCCGGCTATCTTCAACACCGAACCTTTCCACCCTGCATGGATGGCGGCAAATACATTCTGCACAGGGTCGTAAATAAGGATAGGAACACAGTCGGCAGTAGTTATACCAATGCAGATATTCTTTTGATTGGTAATCAGGGCGTCAGCACCGTTCAAAGCCTGAATCTTTTCGAGGTCGCTCTTTTGCAGAAATTCCTCATTGATAACAACCGCCTTATCCTCATGCGTTTGATAAGGAACATATATGTCCTCCTCCCCTATGCCGATTATTCCGGCTAAACGCTCCCTATTTTCCGCAACATGATCTATATCATCGCCGCAATACATGCCCAGATTGAAGGTCGCATAGTTGCCACCGCTTACCCCACCCTCTACGGTTGTTGTAAAATGTAGTAAAGATGGATATTCCGATAGCTTATCGAAGCTTAAAAGATTGTCAGACCCGATGGCTCTCATCATTCATCATCCTTATCACCAGCAAAGTCTTCTCCCTCTTCGTAGTAAAACTCAGGGTCGAAACCTTCTTCTTCCTCGTCCCAGTCTTCTTCTTCATAATCATCTTCCGGCAGGTCTTCGTCATCACCACCTTCGAAACCGAGCGATTTGATGTCGAGATTTCGGTGCGAGATGGTAAACGACTTCTGGTATTCCCCGTCAGCATTCAGCTCGCGCCAAAGCAGGTCTTTCAGTTGTACGATGTTGTATCCTGTTATAGAAGAAATGAATATATGAGGTACTTGCGGCAGGTCTTCTTCGAGAGCCTCCATCAACTCATCGTCGAGCATATCGGCTTTAGTTATTGCCAACACTCGGCGTTTGTCCAATAACTCGGGGTTGAATTGTGCCAGTTCGTTGAGCAATATCCTGTACTCCTTGTGTATATCGTCCGAATCGGCAGGAACCATAAACAGCAATAAAGAGTTGCGCTCTATATGGCGTAAGAAGCGAAGCCCTAAGCCTTTGCCCTCGCTCGCCCCTTCTATAATACCCGGAATGTCGGCCATTACAAACGATTTGTAATCGCGATAGCTTACCATTCCTATCTTTGGTTCTAATGTAGTAAACGGATAGTTGGCAATCTTCGGTTTTGCAGCCGAGACCACCGAAAGCAATGTGGATTTACCTGCATTCGGGAAACCAACTAAGCCGACATCTGCCAGTACTTTCAACTCAAAGATAACCCGCCTTTCCTGATACGGTTCACCCGGTTGGGCATAGCGCGGAGCCTGATTGGTCGGAGTCTTGAAATGGTTGTTGCCACGTCCGCCGCGACCACCTTTCAACAGTACTACTTCCTGCCCGTCTTCGGTTACATCGCAAAGGTATTCGCCCGTTTCGGCATCGTAGGCAACCGTTCCGAGCGGCACTTCTATGATTTTCGATTCGCCGCTTTTTCCGGTACTCAGCCTACCCGACCCGCTTTCGCCATGTCCGGCAAGAATATGGCGCTGGAATTTGAGATGGAGCAACGTCCACATATTGCGGTTGGCACGCAGGATGATGTCGCCCCCGTGTCCTCCGTCACCCCCGTCGGGACCGCCTTTTGGGATATATTTCTCACGACGGAAATGGGTTGAACCGCGTCCGCCCTTACCCGAGCGGCAGTATATTTTGACGTAGTCTATAAAATTCGAATCTGCCATACTTTACTTTGTTTTTCCGGAAAAAGTAACAAAAGTAACACTTTTTCCATATTTATCTGTTGTTACTTTTTCGCTCTTGCTTGCAGGTTTGCTTCCCTGTAATCAGCGACTTATATTAAAAAGGTAACAAAGGTAACACATTTTACCGGTTTTCGCACTGTTACTTTTTGTATATTGCATTATTACTAAATCTTATAGATAAAGTTTGTGGAGAATTATCGGGTAAGATATCGGTCGGAAAGCATAAATGCAATAATAATGTCAATCAGTAGTTAAATTATATGTTCTTTTTTATACTGCGCGCAATCAGAGATTGCTTGCGTTCCTTTTGGCCTAAGCCCCAAAAGGAACCAAAAACTCTTTTGCGCCTCGCTTAGCCGTACGACCCACTTTGCGCTTTGCCGGCTGAATGAAGTGAACTAACAGCAAGCCTTTTGTTGGCTTAGCAAAGTTGCATAACAGCACCCCCACTTCATTCTACGCCGCCTGCATCGCGTGGGTGCCCCGTACGCAAAGCTAATGGCGCGGGCTGACGCCAGACAAGGGTTTGCGACAATTCTAGTCGTGCGCCAGCGGATGTGCATTAGTTCCGCAGGCGGGAACCTGTCCGGTGAAGGCGGCATAGAAAGGGATGGGGCAAAGCCCGTTTATCCCTTTCAGCCGGCAAACCGATGGCAGGTCGCCGAGGAACGAAGCACTAGCCTTTTGCTCCCTTTTGGGCAATGCCAAAAGGGAGGGCAAGCCCAGGAGGGCGCGGCAGGATGAGCTAATGATGAAATGTTTAACTCAAAATTGCTTTTATGCAGTATAAAAAAACGATTTTACTATTAGATCCCAACTGCTGATTCGCAATAATAATAAGAATAGACTATTGTATTATTCAAATTATTACACTTACTTTGCATTTCAAAGTAGATGTTTATGGAAACAAAGCTAGACGATATAAAGCATATCCGTTCTATGATGGAACGGTCGAGTAAATTCCTGTCGCTTAGCGGCATGTCGGGGGTTTCGGCAGGATTGTTCGCCTTATTGGGCGCCGGCGTGGGGCATCTGATCTTGTCGAAAGTATATACTTTCACAGGCTCGCTGCTCTACGATTTCATCATACTGGCAGTGATCGTACTGGTTTTAGCAACGTCCTCAGGACTGTATTTCAGCCTGAAAAAAGCTAAAGCAGACGGCTCTAAATTCTGGATGCCTGTAACAATCCAGATATTGAAGGATTTTGGAGTTCCGATGGTTGTCGGCGGACTGTTTTGCATCATCCTCATATTCCAGAACGCGACGCGCATGGTTGCAGCTACCATGCTTATCTTCTACGGGTTGTCGCTGATATATGCAGGGGCACGCACATACAGGGATATAAAGATGCTTGGAGCATGCGAAATAATACTGGGGCTCTTTGCCGGCATTTTTGTTTACAACGGATTGTTATTCTGGGCATTGGGATTTGGCGTACTACATATATTGTATGGCATAATTATGTATTATAAATATGACATGAAGTCGGTTAAAAACGGTTGACTATGAAAGATTTGATTTCGGGACTTAACAAAGTCTTCGACAGCCGTGTACGACTAGGTATCATGTCGGTGCTGATGGTCAACGATGCTGTCGATTTTAATACGATGAAAGAATTGCTGGATGTTACGGATGGCAACTTGGCCAGCCATCTCAAAGCTCTGGAAAAAGAAGGCATTGTAGAGGTGAAGAAGCAGTTTATAGGGCGGAAACCGAATACATCGTACAAGGTAACACAGTTAGGCGAAAAGCTTTTTAAAGCACATATCGACGCTCTGGAAAGATTGATTAATCCTTTATCATAATTTTTTTTATTTACACACTTTGAAACTCAAAGAACTTTTACATATTAAATTTTAAGCTTTATGAAAACAAATGTAGACATGATTTTTGTCAAAATTATTGTAGTTGCTATCATGGCTGTGCTTATGCTGCTACCTATCAACCTGATACAATCGCTGATAGAAGAACGCGAAGAGAATCAGCAAGTAGCCCAGGACGATATAAACACAAAATGGGGAGGAGTGCAAAAACTGACAGGCCCTGTACTGGTATTGCCATATCGCGCAGGCACAGACAAGAACCAGGCTCCGATAATAGGCTATGCTTATTTCCTGCCCGAAAGTTATCATGTGGAAGGCGATGTGAAGACAGAAGAACGCAAACGCTCTTTGTTCAAGACATTAGTATATCAGTCGGATCTCAAAGTCAGCGGAAGTTTTACCAAGCCCGATTATACAAAACTGAACATAAAGGACGACGCTGTCATGTGGAACAATGCTTTCATCCTGATAGGGATACCCTATCTGCAAGGGGTAAAGAACAAGCTTGTATTCAATGTAAACGGGCAACCTCAGATGGTGCAACCGGGAGTAAAGGCTAACTCGGTCATCGAATCGGGCTTAACCGTAAATGTCGCGTTGAATCCGCATACAGAAGAATACAAGTTCGACTTCAACCTTGCCCTCAATGGCTCGGATGGGTTCTATATTTCTCCGATAGGGAAAGAAACTACCGTCCATCTCAAGTCCCTGTGGAATACGGTTTCGTTCGATGGCGATTTCCTGCCGACCAACAGGGTGATAGACAAAAACGGGTTCGATGCCCGCTGGGACGTGTTTGATTACAATCGCAACTATGTGCAAATGTGGACAGGAACAAATGATCAATTAACAGGCTCATCATTAGGCCTTGAATTTAAATTCCCCGTAGATAAATACCAGATGACGATGCGCTCGGTGAAATATGCCATTATGTTTATTGTATTGACATTTGTTGTGTTTTTCCTTGTTGAACTATTGAGCAAACGCCGGATTCATCCAGTACAATATCTGCTTGTAAGTTGTGCCTTGGTGCTGTTCTATAGCTTGCTACTGGCTATATCGGAGCATTTGAGTTTTTCGCTCTCGTATTTGATATCGGCCTCAGCTACTACGATATTGGTAACTGCATATTCGTCTACAATGTTCAAAAACCTGAAGCAGACTATGATTATGGGCATATTTTTCGTCGGGCTTTATACCTACCTGTATATAATACTGCAACAGGAAAATATGGCTCTGTTGTTTGGTGCAGTAGGCTTGTTTGTCGCTTTGGCAATCGTGATGTTTGTTTTGCGCAAGGTAGAATGGTATAAGCCAAAAGATGCCGAAACCGAAACTGCGAAAGCCGCAGATACCACTCCAATACCTCCTTCGGAACAAGAAGCCACCGGCCGGATAGATGAATAACAGCTTTTGACAAATAAAATCAGGGAAGCCCTTTCTGTAATAAGAGCTTCCCTGACTTTTGTTAAAGGTATTACCTACTACTGTCCTTGTCCTCCTCCCTGAACTCCGCCTTGCCCGCTTTGCTGGCCCGACGACATAGCATCATCATTGTTAATGCTGCGTTTAGTCTTCTTTATTTGTGCCTTCATTTCCCCGAAGCGGAACGAGATAGAGATACCAAACGCCCTCATACGCTGTGTATTAGTATTTTCCGAATACAGGTTCCAGGCATGGCGTTCATTCTTGAAGTCTCTCTTTCCCATAAAAGGGTTGCGGGCATGCGCCTGTATTGTGAGTTTATCGTTGAGAAAGCCTTTGGAGAGTGATAAGGTATGGAATGTAAATGACGATCCCTTATTTTCTAAACTGATGTATGGGCTAAATACTCCTCCGTTGGCCGATATACGGAACGATTTAGGCAGCGAATACTGCACTCCCGCATACATATTGCCCGAAAAGCCATTATTAGACAAGCTTCCCTTATTTTGTGGCAGTGCGGCATCTTTGTTTGTCTGTATATCAACATATCCTCCCGACAGATTGGAATAAATACGCAGTTTGTCGGTCGCTGACCAGTTCACATATGCCGACAACTGAACGTTTTTACGCTCGCCGATATTGCCGTATGTAGTGGTATTCACCCCGCCCTCCGATGTGGTGATGTCTTCTATGCCATTGTTGCTGAAATTGTACGACATATTCATATTCAGGTTGAGCTTCCTGCTGAAATAACCATAGTTTACGTTCAACGAGTGGGTTTTCACAGCATCCAGTTCAGGATTACCTACAACTATAAAGTTGGGATTGGACGAATTGACGTATGGGTTCAGCTGCCCTATTCCCGGGCGCGAAATCCGCATATTGTAGCCCAACCGTATATTTTGTGCCGGTTTTAGCTGGTAGGTAACCGTAGCCGAAGGAACCAGGTTGGAATAGTCGGTTTTGAAATTCTGTTCTGCACTTAATGGAAATTCGGCATTAAGCCATGTTGCTTCGTAGCGTAAGCCTGTTTTAATTCCCCATTTCTTAAACTTGGCGCTATATCCACCATAGGCGGCAAGGATATCCTGCCTGTGCTCAAATTCGCTGGAACTTCCTTTGGGCAGTGTTTCCCAACCCGAAGCCCCCAGAAAATCGTAGCCACTATTGCTCTGATTGAGGCGGATAATATATTTAACCCCGGCTTCTACATTATGCACTTTGCCAAACGGAGTAACGAAATCGGTCTGAAAGGTATGCTCTTTCATATCGGCATCGGTATATTGGCTATTGGTAACGGCTGTGGCAGGAAGCTCGCCCTCTCCATCCTTTATCTCTACATCGGCATTCGAATCGCTCGGGCTGTAACTAAACCTGTACGAAGCGGTCAATAGCTGGTCTTTCTTCTTGAAAGTGCGCTGGTAATCGGCATTTACGTCCGTACCTCCATATACGTTCTTGCTTTTGCCCTGCTGCCTGTAATTATACAGCAAGTCGCGCCTGCTGTCGAGCATTTGGTTAAACCAGTCGGAACGGGTTCGCGAACTTCCTTCATAACGGTTATAGCCGATATTAATGAGGTTGAGGGTATCTATTTCGTAACTCAATTCGCCTGAGCCATACTGCCCGTTTCCATTGCTCTTCGAAGCCCCGTTTTGAGTAAAGTATTTACCGTCGTCCATGCCGGCATCGAAGAACTCGGTATATGATTTATAATCGGCTTGGGGCATACGCCATTTATAATAATTATAGTTGCCTGTAAAGCCTATCTTGCCTACCTTCATCGACAGGTAGCCTCCCAGCCCGAATCCTCCACGGTTGTCGACACGCGAATTGATAGTGGCTGTATAGCCTCCCATCGACGTGTTTTTTTGCGTGATGATGTTTATTATCCCGGCAACGCCTTCTGCATCATACTTTGCTCCGGGATCGGTTATCACCTCTATATCTTTTATGGTATTGGCAGGCATACTTTTGAGCACATCGGTGGGATTGCTCGAAATCATATTCGAGGGCTTGCCGTTGAGGTATATCTTATAATTGGACGATCCTTTGAGCTGTATCTTATCTTCTCCGTCGACAGTCACCATAGGTACTTTGCGCAACATATCCAACACATTATTTGTCTTCGATTCGGGATCGTCTTCCATGCTATATGTTATCTTATCGAGGTCTACTTTCACCAAAGGTTTTTGTGCTGTAATAACCACCTCCGACAAGGCTTTGCTATCGTCGGCGAGCAGCAACTTGCCCAGGTCTATAGTCTTTGTTGTGCCTATTTCCAGATTTTGCACCAGGGTTTTCTTTCCTATATACTCTGCCTGGAGAATATAGTTGCCCTGCTTGTTGAGGGAAAAGCTGAAATTGCCATTTTCGTCGGCGGCAACGGCTTTCGCCAACACCGAGGGCTTGTTGCTATCCATCACTTTGATAGTAGCGAAAGGAATGGTTTCGCTGGTAAGAGAGTCAATCACCTGCCCCTTTACCTGTACACTGACAGGCACAGAATGCTGGGCTTTGGCTATTGATACGCCAAGTATCAATACGACCAATAAGAAGATACGAATTTTCATAGGATTGTGCGCATTAATTATAGTTACTTATTCACACTTGACGCTATTATTAGTTTTTTATCACTATCCACCTCTGCTTTTCGTTTTTTTTAACAAAAACAATCTTTTTACCTCAGATATTTTTTAAACAGAAAAAAAGAGCTACCACTTTTCATGGTAACTCTCGGAATAAAAACCTAATAAACAATCGTTACTTCGCTTTCCGTCTTTCTATGAAATAAGCTGTGACCAGGCCTACACCTCCGAATACAGATGCACATGCCAGATAGAGCACAGCAATAGCATTGCGGAAATCATGGTATTGTTTTTTTTCCAATATCAAAGACGGGGTAGCTACCATATCGACAACAGATGCAATGGTAACGCCCAAGCCTATGCCAAGCAGCAGCAACCCGATACGGATAGTCCACGAACCACCGGATTCTGTCCTGAAAAACGGCACGGACTTCATATCGCCTAATGCTGAAAAATTGAAACCTTCCGACATTTTTTCTATCATCGCCATCCTTTCCTTACGTCTTACAATCAGTTCGAATATCTTGTAGGTAAAGTAAAAGAACGCAACACTAACAACCATAGGAATTAAATTAACCATATCTGTAAATATTTAAAAAGTTATACAATCTGTTTTGTTTCTTTGCCTATTTTGACGCAGCATCTACCCGATGGTTACAAACTTTTCCGAAAAAAATTGCAGAAATATTTTTTTTAATAATTTTGTAACCTATGTTATATTACTGCGTCATACAGGTATGACTGATTTCAACGACATTCTCCACGTGCGCAGAGTCATAGATGGGCATACCAACGACTTTGTATATATTGTGCGCCGATATGAGAAAATGGTATTTACCATTGTCAATAAAATCGTTGCCAACCGAACCGAAGCCGAGGATATTACGCAGGAGGTATTTATAAAGGTATTCAAGTCGCTGGATAAGTTTCGCGAAGAATCGAGTTTTGCCACATGGCTCTATCGTATAGCCTATAATGTGACCATATCGGAACTCAGGAAACGGAAATTTCACTTTGCTACTTTAGAAGACAACTCGGCAAATATTCCCGATGACGATACTTCATATAATACCGGAGAAACATCGAAAGAGGAACTGCTGAAATATCTCGACATCATACTCAAAAAACTACCACCCGGCGATGCGTTACTAATCACAATGTACTACATGAACAACCAAAGCATGCAGGAAATAGCCGATATCACGGGACTATCTGTATCGAATGCCAAGATAAAGTTGTACAGGATAAGAAAAATAATGAACTTTGAACTAAATAAACTCATACAGCAATGAAAGATCACGACAAAGACATATTCAAGAGTTTATTCGAACATACCGAACTGGATGAGCCCTCTGCAAGCTTCGAAAGCAGGCTGATGAAACAAGTCCGTATTGTATCAAAGAAACAAAAGAGAAAGAAGCTGATAGTAAACATATTGGCTACCACGGGAGGTATAGCCGCAGCGATAATAGTTACAGTTTCTATTTTCTCATTCTTCGATTTATCGGTCAATACAGATCCGGATCACTGGGAACAACTAACCGCAAGCATACCGTCATTGCACTTCGACCCACTGATAACTTCCATTGGGGCAATATGCATGTTGCTACTGATGGGAGATACCCTCATACGCAGAAAAATATTCGACCGAAAGCAGGATAACAACAAATAAAAAATCTTTTCAAACCTCTACCTCTTACGGATAGATAGTTTGAAAAGATTTCAATACTTAGCCTTGCGCGATGGCAAGTTCTATTTTTTGTCCTTCAGTGCTGCAAATATTAAAGTTTCAAGCTCTTCGGCAAGTTCCGGGTTATCTTTTACCGTATCTTTGGCTGCTTCGCGGCCTTGCCCCAACTTTGTATCTTTGTAACTGTACCACGCACCGCTTTTCTTGATAATGCCAAGATCGGCTCCCAGGTCTATTATCTCGCCCGCACGGGATATACCCTCGCCATACATGATATCGAACTCTGCTTTGCGGAAAGGAGGTGCTACTTTATTCTTCGCTACCTTCACCCTTGTTTGGCTACCTTTCACTTCGTCGCCGTCTTTCAACTGCCCGATACGGCGTATATCGAGACGTACAGAAGAATAGTATTTCAGGGCATTACCCCCAGTAGTTGTTTCCGGCGAACCAAACATCACACCTATCTTATCGCGAAGCTGGTTGATAAATATACAAGTGGTGCTTGTCTTATTGATTGCTGCTGTCAGCTTACGCAAAGCCTGTGACATAAGGCGGGCTTGCAATCCCATTTTAGAATCACCCATTTCGCCTTCGAGTTCAGCCTTAGGAGTCAAGGCAGCTACCGAGTCGATAACTACAATGTCTATGGCCGACGATCGTATCAGTTGTTCTGTTATTTCGAGAGCCTGTTCACCACTATCGGGCTGCGAAATCCATAGGTTTTCGATATCTACACCCAGCTTTTCTGCATAGAAGCGGTCGAAAGCATGTTCTGCATCAATAAAGGCTGCTATACCTCCGGCTTTTTGGGCTTCTGCTATGGCATGTATTGCCAAGGTGGTTTTACCAGACGATTCGGGCCCATAAATTTCGATCACCCTTCCGCGAGGATACCCCCCTACTCCAAGTGCTGCATTCAGGGCTATCGAGCCTGTTGGTATTACAGCTATTTCGTCGATTTTGTCGTCACCCATCTTCATGATGGAGCCTTTGCCATAGCTTTTCTCTATTTTGTCCATTGCAGCTTGCAGGGCTTTCATTTTCTCTGCATTAGGCGCTGCTTTTTCTTTCTCTTTTTCTTCTGCCATTCTTTTTTTTACCTGTTGTTATTTTCTGTAATTCTACGATTGTTGCAATATTTGCTGAGCGTGCTCTTTTGTTTTTATCTGTTTCGGCCCGATAATGTCTTCTATAATGCCCGATTCGTTGACGATAAAGGTGGTACGGAACGTGCCCATATACTTTCGTCCGGCAAGTGTCTTCTCGCCCCAAACGCCAAAAGTCTCTACCAGTTTCTTGTCGGTATCGGCTATCAACGGAAAGGGTAATTGCTGCTTTTCGATAAACTTGCGGTGCGATTTTTCATCATCGACACTTACACCCAATATCTGATAACCGGCCTTACGCAAAGATGAGAAATTATCTCTGAAACTGCAAGCCTCGGCTGTACATCCGGGAGTATTATCTTTGGGGTAAAAATACAGCACTAATTTGGAACCGGCATAATCCGATGCTTTTATTTCGTTCCCGTCCTGATCGTTACCTAATATACCGGGTATCTTGTCTCCTATCTTCAACGCCATTGTTTTATAGCTTGTTTTTATTTTACTGCATACCTGTTCTCGCCGGCTTCCCGGTTTCGTATGTATATTTTACCTGCCGCAAATGATTCCGTGCCTCTATTCCCTTGTTGGTAGCATCATTAAATGCCTGGTAAGCATCGTAATATTCGTTCAGGTCTGAATTTGCATTGGCTCCCAAGACTCCCATTTTTTCCAGCGTTTCCACTTTTTCGCGTACAGCTTCGAGATAAGTCAAAGTCGCCTGCTTGTACTCTTCGCCATCGGCAAATGGTTTTTGTCTGGAAACCAACTCTTTGATATGTGTCAATTGCTCTAAATAAGGGGCGGCACTTTTGTTCAGTATCTTATGGTCGAGCCTTTCCGACCATACTACCTGAACGGCGTTTTCGTATTCACTATATATGCTATCCATCTCATTTATCTTGTCCATTATGTAGAAAGTATAAGATGCCCTGCTCGTGACAGCTTTACGTTTTGTTGTTTTTTTTGTCACTCTCTCTGTTTTCTGGGCGTGCATAGGCCCCACAATACCCAATAGGGTAATAAGTAAAACCAAAGGTAATCTCATGTCGTCTGTCGTTTGTATTATTATTTTAGAGTCTATTTTAATTTTATAGTAAATCTTTTTTATAGCTATTTTTAGATAGATTTTATGTGTTTTGCTCGCTGGTTTAGCGGGCTAAACCGAGAGGAAAATGTGGAAAATACGCTAAAAAGAGCATAAAAAAGTTGCTAAGAATCATACTAAAGAACCTATAAGAAATATTTTCGCTAAAATTTAAACAGGCTCTTAATATCGTCAAAAAAAAGGAAATCAGCTTATCGCTTCAAACCAGTTGTCGTTCTCTACCGGCTCAAACATTTCCAGTTTGTCCAAAAGCCTGCTTATATCATCTTCTACTATCAGTAGATTTTGGTAATCATTTCTCAAAAATCCGTTGTCCTGCATCTTTGCTGTCATTTCTACCAGAGGGGTGTAGTAGCCCTTCACATTCAATAGCCCGATAGGTTTCTTGTGAAGCGCCAGTTGCGCCCATGTAAGTATTTCGTATAGTTCGTCTAGCGTACCATATCCTCCGGGCAGTGCGATTACAGCATCAGAAAGCTCGTGCATCAATGCCTTACGTTCGTGCATGGTATCTACGACGTGAATTTCGCTCAAACCGTCAAATTCAATTTCCTTCTTTTTCAGGAACTCCGGTATTACCCCTATGACTTTACCTCCGGCCTGCATTGCACTATTGGCTACTGCACCCATCAGCCCAACGCTCGCACCGCCATATACAACACCATATCCACGTTGTGCCACACATTGCCCCAATAATGAAGCCTGTTGCATAAATATGGGGTCGAAACCTGACGATGAACCGCAAAATACAGATATATTTTTCACTTTTATTTCTTTATTCCAACAAAGATAATAATATTAACTATAAAGTTTCTCATAAAAAATAGGATTAAACTCTATCTTTGTTCAGTAAACTAAATTAACCGGTAAATTATGAATAAAAAATATTTATACTTCATTGCATGCTCGCTAATCTTAGCCACAGGCTGCAAATCGGTACAGACAAAAAGCAATGCTAAAAACATTGCCCAATGGTTTAATGTAGCAGTAACCGGATCGGAAGAAATATACGTCGATACGGCAAATATACGGCAGGAAGGTGCAATATCGTATGCCCGGGAAAAGAGGGTGTATATTACATCTAAAGGACGAAAAGCATATGTGAACAGGATAAGGTATGAATTAGCAAAAATAAACAAGGCCGAAAAAGCCGAAAAATGGAACGATTTCAGCTATTGCATATACGACTGCCTGTACGAATGCACCAACAAGCGGTTCAGGATACTGAGTGTAGAGGATTATGACTCATCGGGAAAGCTTATTACTAAAACCAAGCCTGCAAAGGGGATTATAAAATGGCTCAATGTAGAGCCGGAAACGGTAGGCGACCACACCTTTTTCTTTGTGTGCGACTACAACCAGTAAGTATATGAAACAAAATGCTTATCTTTGCAGGATAATTCGGAGATAAATGCTTGCTGTAATATTATCGTGGATAATTATTTCTATAGTATTCCTTTCGGTGGGAGACTTGTTCATTTCACTCTATAACAAACTTTGCAAAAGACACGAGGAATACGGACTGACGGACATTTTCGTAGTGGGAATGTGTGTTGCGCTTATACCTGTTTCATTATTGTCGTTGTGGTTGCCTACCAATGAATATACACTGTTGGCATTCGTTCTTTTCGGCCTGCTATATGGCATCGTGAAGCGAAATCGCCTGCGGCTGTTATGGGACAGCATAAGAGAGAAAAAGGAACACTACGGTATATTGCAATGGCTTGTTTTCCTGATACCAATCGTAAGCCTGATACTGGTCATTGTGTGGCAGGTGGGAGTATTCGACTCGCTATATTACCATCAGCAAAACATACGGTGGAATGAAGAATATTCCGCAGTACCGGGGCTGGCTAATCTGGAACACCGTTATGGCTTCAACTCCAATTACCTGTTACTATCTGCCCTTTTCAGTTTCAGATTCCTTTTCAGTGAGGCTGTGTATAGCCTGCATGTGCTGGTGTTGGTTTATGTCTTGTGCTGGATAATAAAGGAAATAATACAATCGGGATATGAGATAAGGCGTGTTGCCCTCTTACTGATAATGACAGCCTATATATTCACTTTCGGCTATACATTTACAGCTACATCGACCGATGCAATACCCAATGTAGTTGCTTTTTACCTGATAGCAAAGCTTTTGTTGTATCCCGAAAGATTGAAAAAAGATATACTTTTTCTGATTTTTGTACCGGTGGCAATGGTAACTTTCAAGTTGTCGATGTTGCCATTGTGCCTGTTGTCTTTATACCCTTTATACCTTTTACTGAAAGGTAAAGATTACAAGCAGCTTTCTTTCATACTACCGTCGTCGATTATAGTCATTGCATTGTGGTTGATACGGAATGTAATAATAACAGGATATCTGATATTTCCGCTCCATCAAATCGACCTTTTCTCTGTAGACTGGAAAGTACCGGAGGATGTGTTGATTGCCGAACGCGACTTTATATACTGGTGTGGCGTACGCTCTTTCAACGATATGCTGGAATGGCTTATAAACTGGCAATTCTGCCTGTCGGGGCTGAAAGAGTGGCTGTTGTGCTTCCTGTATATAGGAGGGATAGCTATATCTCCATTTCTTACGATATATGCTTTTGTGAAAAAGAGGTATTTGAGCAGGAATATTTTTTTCATTTACCTCACATTGCTGGCATTGCTCGGCTTGTGGTATACCGGAGGACCCGACCCGCGTTTTATGGGCGGCATCCTGTTTGTCGTCATCTTCTACGACATCTTCCTGCTTTTATCACTGAAAGAAGAAAAACGATGCCCGAAAACAGGTATTTTGGTCCTTACCGTTTTTTCGCTGATAATGCTTTACTGGCCTGTAACACGTACGCTGCGCTTTACGCAAATGTTTTCGCTCAGCAACGACCGGCAAGATGCCCGCCCTATGTGGAATACACTGATCAGACAGTACCCGTATAAAGAGCTATTGAAGTCGCAGCACACTTATGTAGATGCCTTTTATCCTTATCAATTGGGCAGACTGACCATATACATCAGCGAATCGCCGGAACTGCCGTACGGCAGGTTTGTATGCTTCGACGAGCCGTTTCCCTGCACGGTAGAAAAGACTCCGATATCGATGAAATATCTCGGACTAGACGAAATAGAAGCCCGGGGAGAAAGTTTGCAGGATGGCTTTAAGGCAAAATAAAAACCCGGAATGGCATCCGGGTCTTTTCTCTTGCTATTATCAACTTTTCATTTCAATGGCCTCCTGAAGAAACCTATAAAGTTGTTGTAAGACGATTCGTAATACATCTTCGAAAATAGCTGATCGGTCATCAATAAATGCTCATCAGCATATTTTACATTCATCGAAACCTTGTTCAAACAATTTTCGGGCGCATCGGCCGACCCATAACGCGAACATTCCCTCAGGAAGATAAAGAAACGGGAAATATTCTTAGCTGCCGACAGGCGGTACTGCACTACCAGATATTTGTCGTTAAAGATAATAGCATCTTCTTTCTGCGGTGCATCAATAGCTTTCTCGCATATCTCAACTACATCTTCGAGCCTGTTGCCTATACCGGCATAAGCTATAACAGGCAATTCCAGCATAGAAGACGACTCCAAATTGTTTACAGCTTGCAGGTAATCGTCTTTTGACACCAGATAATACACCTCTCCGGCATACTTCTCATGCCTTACTATCAATACATAATTATTCTCCTTATAAGTAAGGTTGCGCATTTCGTAGCGTCCTACTGTTTCGAAATCGTACAGGTGGCTCTTATCGTTCACCCAATCTCCGTCGGGGGTATGATACCAACCCTGAATCCCTCCCAAGGCAGCAATAGGAGCAGACAGGCGGGCTCTTTCCCTGTTCTTCCTGTCCAAAACAAGCTCCTCCTCTACAATAGTATCGGACAATGCCTGCCCGGCATCTGCTTGCGAAACACTGATAGGAGTAGTTGTATCATCCGGTTCTGTTACGTTAGCCGACCGGTCGGCAATATCATCCTCTCGGGAGCCTTGTTGTGGCAAAACTGTATTGCCAACCTGAGCAACAGTGGCTACAGGAGCTACCGCACCAAGATCAAACTCTCCTTTCTCTTCTGCAACCGATGGGGCTGGTAACAATATTTTATCGAAATCAATATATTTCACTTCGAAATAATTATCCAGAAGATTCCCTTTCGTCTCCGAGAATTGTTCCGGCAAACGGAAGCGGACTACATCTTCGTTGTCTACATGTTGGGCATTGACGGCAAAGCTATATTGCTGCTGGTTGCTTGCAGACAATATTTGTACCATTTGCTTAAATAGCTTCTGGGGAGTAAAGTCACCGTCGTTATCTGATATATATCCGTAATAGGTTGACGATATCGCCTTTGTCTCGGCATTTTTTTTCTTTACTGAGGCTACAAGCCCGGCATAATCTTTTTCGGTGATAAAGAAGAAATGTACGCGCCGCTCGTTCTTTGTTTCAGATACATTCATCGCATTCTCATACAACACAGCGTATATAATCCGGTTGTTATGCTTTAGCGATACGAACTGTAGCCAATTGAAATTCTGAGGAATACGGCCTCTGTTAGCGTCATTCACCTGACTATCCGAAATCACATTTGCATTGGATATCCAATTACCTGTTATATCCTGTTTCCATCCTGTAGCACTGCGCAATTTCTCCGATTGTGCTGTTATTTGCAACTGCGGATTGTTGTTCATCCTGCTTTGCCCGGTTATCTTACATGCAAGGGACAAGGCAAAGAAAGACAAAATGTAAAATTTCCAGTTTTTCATTCCGTAAAAGTATAGTTTGTGTTAAATCATTGTAATATATCAACCAAAGACATTTTCAATCTTCTTCCCGAAAGGTACTAAAGCCAGATGAATCAGCTTGAAATGTTGCTTACCAAATGGAATACCCACTATTGTTATACAAAAGAGTACACCCCAGAATAGATGAGTGAGAGCTATCCAAAATCCTCCTATAACAATCCATATTATATTCATTACCAGACTAAGACATCCCGATGACGTCTCACTTTCAACAACTTTACTACCAAAAGGCCACAGGGCAAGTACGCCCAGCTTAAATGCCTGAATTGCAAAAGGTATGCCTATAATAGTTATCAACAAGAGAAAGCCTGCGATAAAATATTCTAGCGCAATCATAAAACCTCCGAATATAACCCATATAATATTTCCCAGTGTTTTCATTCAATCCTTTTATTTTGATTATTAAGAGAAGTAAAAATACACAATTTGATCCTAAACAGAAATAAAGTTGCCATTTAATCTTTTCACTTTGCCTTTCTCTTTTCTTACATCGTGGCAATAAATAAGAGTATATCCGTTATCAGCAGCTTCCGACAAAAACCTAAGTTTCTCGTTCAAAGAGGATAAAGCACAAATATCATAGGCTGAAATCCACTCCAGGGCAACATGGGCAGCAGTTGGTATTAAGTCGCCGGGGAAAGTATATACCTCGCCGTTCATATTTGCATATACCACTATTTGCCCCTGGCTATGCCCGTCGAACAGCCTTAGATGAATATTCTTGTCCAGCAGGACATCTTCGTCGATAAGAGCAAGCTTGTTATTGTCGGAAAGAAACTGTATGTCTTCCTTAAAAACAGAAGCGGCTTCCAACCGGTTTGGGTTCAAACAATTATCCCATTGTTTCCGGCTCAACCAATACCTAGCATTAGGAAATGAAGGAGATATCCTGCCATCGGCTTCCTTATGGCATACATAGCCGCAATGGTCGAAGTGCAGATGGCTAAGTATGACATCGGTTATATCCTCATTCTTTAGCCCATATGCAGCCAATTCGTCAGACAGATTTATATTATTATGGGGTTGGTAATAAGGGATTTCATGTAAACGATTGGGATCTATCCCGGTATCTACCAATATTTTCCTGCTATCGGAAATAAGCAAAAGGCAACGCAAGGCCAACCGGCATAGATTATCCTCGTCAGCACCATACTTCCTTTGCCATGCCCTTTTGGGTATAGCTCCGAACATCGCCCCGCCATCGGCCATAATAAAGCCTGTGTTTATTATTTTTATGTCAAACATAGTGCTAATATACAAACAATGGGGAATAGTTATGCAAATTTTGACCAAAAGCTAAAAAAGAGACGGCTTAAAAAAAAGAAGAGACGGTTTCACAACCATCTCTTCCCGGACCTTAACACTAATATAAAACTAACATATACTATGATAAAAAACAGGTACAAAAAATCAACTAAACAATCTATCTAACACACTATGAAAAAAGTAAATTCGTGCCTGTCTTTGATACTTAAACAAGGCTGGCTCCGGTTTTGTTCACACCTTAAACTAATTATTACTTATTATTTTAACAATCAATCGTATTTTAAGATACTATTCTCCCAACAATAATAGGGATATTAGCTATTTTTGTATAGAATTAATTTTATGAATATGCTTATTGCTCAACAATTAAAAGAAGAAAACATCGGCGAATACCTGCTCTATATGTGGCAGATAGAAGATATGATACGTGCCTACAAATTCGATATAGACGCTATAGATAAAAACCTAATATCGAAATTCGTACAACCAGAAGAAACTATAAAAGAAATCAGGGAATGGTATATGCATCTGATAGACATGATGATGCGTGAGAACATCCAAGAGAAAGGGCATTTGCAAATAAATAAGAATGTTATAATTACACTCACCGATCTTCATCAGAATTTACTTCGCTCGGCAAACGAAACAGAGTATAGCCAAACTTATTACAAGACTCTCCCGTTCATTGTCGAACTCAGGTCAAAATCGCCGGAAAAAGATGTGCCGGAGATAGAAACCTGTTTCTCTGCCCTTTATGGATATTTGTTGATGAAGTTGCAAAATAAAGAAATTTCTGGCGAAACACAGGCTGCCATTTCGCAAATCTCTTCGTTCTTAAGGTTGTTGTCGGCTAAATATAAATTAGAGATATAATCATTGCCCCTATGATTTAAATACGAGAATCTCCGGATAAAAGCACAGAAAAGAGACTTATCCCATTCCTAGGATAGCCTCTTTTTATAATTTGCGTATTTTTATTACAAGCTACGGTTTCGAGAAGTTGTTGTCCTCCTATAAAACAGATACAACAACAATATGGAAAAGAGAATAGGAATAGAAACATCTCCTATAGGGCCTGGTTCTGGAGGTGTTGGATCTCCTTCACCACCACCGACTTCTGTTCCGCCACCAGTCCCCCCACCAGGAGGTCCTGCCCATGTAGATATCGAGTGCGGCGCAATCGCACGAGCAGACGATGCCGAAGATGAAGTGGTAGTCGTAGTAGCCATAGATCGCTTTGCCTCCTGCAAATATTTTACTGAAGGTAATTGCGACGATCCGACTTCTGTAGACGGCGGGCTTGTCTCTTCCGCTTCAGCCGAAACAAAAGGGAGGGCAAACAGACCCAATATTAAGAATAAAAATAATATCTTTTTATTAGCTTTCATTATACTATATTTCTTAGGCGCAGTTTTGTTTATATTATCGGTTCAAATTTGTAAATTTTGCAGTATAGTTGCGAGCACCTACGATTTTCACAATATATGTTCCTAAACCTAGGGGTTTTGCATATGTTTTCTCTCCACTATTTACAATGTCAATTTTGGTACGTCCCATCAGACGGCCTTGCATATCATATATATACACATTACTACCTAAATCTATTTCGTTTAAGCCTTTAATATGTAAAGTCGAATTTGCGTAATAAGAATAGATTGATTCCATGGCACCGTCACCATCATCATTATCGTCAATAATATCCGGTTCGTAAAACTGAAGGATGAAACGATTGCCTCCCACTACCGACTCATTATCTGTCGGCTCCGAAACAAACGGATAGTTATCTCCCGGATAGATCTGCATTGTTTTATTCAACTTCCTGTCTGTAAGCCAGATTCCATCGATAGACTCCATATTTTCTACCCCATAGAAATTTAATGTAATTTCTTTCGTTGTAGAAGGAGCATCATAGAACAATGGGATCTCTTTTGTTTTCAACGGAACACCATTACCTAACAAAGATACGTTGTCAGTCGATTTTGTATATATCAAACCTTCCGGAAGTGTTTCTTCAACATCACTCAACTTCGTAAAACTCTTAGTATCTGTTATTTTTCTTTCAAAGTCGGCTATAGTACGTGTTACACCTTTTCCTGTATCGTAATAAGGGTCATTAGCGTCTGAACGGGCATCACTTTTGAAGACAACTGCTGCACGGTCGCCTACCTTAGTTTCGTGGTCGTATGCTTCTACCACAAACCAGTCTCTCAACATATCAGATACTTCTGTTGTACTACTCTTTGGTAATGCACTCTGATTCCAAACAACCAACTTACTAGGATCCAAAGTCATAGTTGTCGATGTTGCTCCTTTTATAGACACTTCTATACCAAACATCTGCATAGGAGAAATCACATAAGTTGCCGGATTTGCAATATTTGCAGAAGAAATAACTGTCGCCCCAGCACCTCTTGTTACATAGTCGTAAGAAATTTCATACTTAAATTTAGCCCTACCGGCAATATTAGGATCCTGCCCTAAATACTCTACCGTAGCATTATTGATAACCCAATACTTCGCTGCTAGGCAGGTTTTATCTGCAGGCGGCGCGCCAGTTGGCCTCACAGCATAAAAACCCGTTCCAAAATATTCGCTGACATCATATGGAGTCGCTCCGTCAGAAGAAGTAGCATATGAAGCTATATTATTTTCTGTTCCCGGCTCGAACCCAAGCAGTGGATTTAAGGAAATAGGAAACATAAATGGATTGCCCAAGAAATTGAATCCATCATTTATCGTAATATCAACCGGCTGTATATTAAACTTTTCGGCGGTAGACATTTTAAATTTCGAACGTTCTTTTTTTTCTGCATCCCAACCGGATTTTGTTAGTCCTCCAAACAAACGATCTGACAGATCAGCTATTCCACTACCGTTGTTTTTATATCCTGTTACCAAACCTGCATCGAATACAACAGCGTTATCTGCAAATGTTTTATATGTATGCCGGCTAAAACCAGCTTTTACTCCAACACTTCGAGCGATTACATCCTGAGCGTTATAATTATTAGCAGCATAATATGGATATGACAGATTATCGTGGAATACCATCCGGTTAAATAAATAATTCCCCTTGAATCTATTCTTTTTCTCAATATTGCCACTATTATAAAAGCTATAACGTGGTGTAATATTTATAGAATCCCCAGCAGTCGCATCTTGATCCCCATCCGTAACAACCTCTGATGCAATAAAGTAGCCAAGACCTTTCTGCAGTTTTGTACGCGGGTCGTTATCTACATCCATCTTTCCATCCGGCAAAAACAGATTTACACCCGGAAGCAAAAGTTGATAAAACATATAGTCGGCAGGCAGTTCTTCGAATGGAGGAGAGAAACCTACCAGACGCACCTTTCTCGGACTATCAACAATTATATTTTCACTATCATTATCGAATACTGCAAAATTCACCTGGCTATATACCGCGTCATTTACCGAACCGCCTTCTACGCCCTGTACTGTATTATTAATTTTCAGATATCCACTTACCGTTCTGTTACCAGTCGACTTAGTCATCACTTCCAGGCGATTTCTCTTTCCTGCACTTGAACCATCCGATGTAAGGTCTGTATTAATCTTCAGGTAATTCATTTCCACGGCGGCAGATGTATCTACAGTCACTACATTCGCCCGATCCCAAAGCTCAGTATTATATTTCAAACCGTAATTTTTATTCACCTCCAATGTCGGAAACTTTATCGGATTTGATTTTGCATCAAACTTATCTGCTGCCGCTGCGGTAAGAGGAGTGTAATATATCCATTGGCGAGTTCCCCGCTCTGTATCAACAGAGTTTACCTTAACAGTTTCGCCACCGCCAATAAAAGCGACAACTCCTTCTGCAATATCACCTTCGGCACCTACATTTATAAATAGGTTCTTATAAGCAGCATCCTCGGCCTTAGATTTAGAGATAACAAAGTCACCGGTCAAAACCGTACGTCCTTTTTGGTCGATACGAGAATTGTCAACATAACGCATAGAACCTTCTACATACATAGCTGTAGAAGATGCATTACCTTTATTTGTTTCACCGGATTTATATGCGACATACATAGGTGCCTGCGAGTAGAACACTACTCCCGAGCGCGGTTCTCCCTTTTTCTCCACCTGCCCCCAAAGCAGCATCGGAATCAGAAGGAATATAGCAGAAATTAAACAAAGTCTCATTATGGTAGTTTTTGTAAAAGTTTTGTTATAAGAATAATATTATTCTATTGTACTTTAAATTCCTCAACAAACCCATGTTATTTAAAATTCAATAAAAAATGTGCCACAAAGATATTTCTTTTTTCAGTAGCTACCAAATTTGAAATATATTTTAATACATCTCAAATTTGAAATTAACAGCCTCCCTTATCTCATCATTTACTGCAAGTGCTGCTCGCGAAGCAGGTCGTTTACAGTTTTCACCGGATTGAACGTGCTTATAGGCACTTCTACAAATATTGTATTCCAATCCGACATTGCGCCATTCCACAATCCCGGCAACTCTAAAGCTTTCAGTTCTTTTCCATTTTTCGATTTTATGGATATGAAGCCGGCATTATAATCTACATAGTCTTTGAGGTTGAAATGGTAACCCCGGTAGTCTTTTACACTGCAAACGATATCGACAGGATTGAAGTGAGTCCCTTTCTGAAACATTTCTTTTTTCTCGGGGTTGCTCATATCTATCTGCGAACTTTCGAGTATCTGTGGAGATATTGTCCCGTCCGGATTCATCGTCAGGAAAGGGCCTCCTCCTGGCTCTCCGATATTGCGCACCATACCGCATACACGGCAAGGGCGGTCGAGTTTACGCTTAAGGTAAAGGACGAGCTCTGCATCTTCGAGCAGCTTTGTATTCGGGTTCTTTATGTTAAGTTCGTTTTGGAGGAAATAGAGTATCTCGAGTAGTTCGTCGTGTGTATATTTACCGCAATCTATCAGGTTCAGATATTTGAATATCTTCTCCTGGGTGCTGATAAGCACTCCTGCCAATATTTTTTTATACTTGGTTTCAGTCTCTTTATATTTGTCGGGAACAACATTGTCTATATTCTTGATGAATATAATGTCTGCATCCAGGTCGTTCAGGTTTTCGATCAATGCGCCATGTCCTCCGGGACGGAACACCATTTTGCCATCTTCGCGGAAAGGCTGGTTGGCGGCATCGGCTGCAACGGTGTCGGTGCTTGGTTTTTGTTCGCTGAAAGCAACATCGAGTTTTACGGAAAACCTATCTTCCATCTTCTCCTTGTTGTCGGCAACCAGTGTTTCGAACAGGGCTTTATGCTCAGGCGATACTGTAAAATGTATATTTACATCCCCTTTCTCATTCTTTGCATAGAACACGCCTTCTTTCAGATGTTCTTCGAGGGGAGTAAGCGAATACCCTGTATATTTATGAAATTTCAGCAATCCTTTCGGGAGGCTTCCGTAATTAAGCCCATCTTTATCTAAAAGGTTCTTAACAACGGCTTTGCAGTTGCCCTCCGACAACAGCGATGCTATTCCTTTCCCTTCGTTCTTTGTGCAGGCTTCATCGAGGTCTTCGTAAAAAGCAAATTTAGCTAAGCCTTCAAAAAACTTCTTTTCGAAATCCGAAGCCGGCTCTGTGTAGGGGGCTTCTAGAAATTCGAACAAGTCTTTAAACATCCTGCTGGCTGCACCCGAAGCGGGAACGAACTTTACTATCCGCCTGTCCGAATCTTTATATGCATCCCATTCACCTATATATTTCAGCTCATCTTCGGGGGTTATCTTCAATATACCCCTTTCGAGAGAAGCCGGCGCAAGAATATCCAAATATGGAAAACCCTTCTCGAAACAATCTAATTGCTGTTGAAGTTCTTCCGGTGTAATTCCTTTTTTTTCAAGCAGAAGCAAATCCGACTCTGTAATCATAGCTTACTATATTAAGTTATATTGTGCAAAACTAACAAAAATCCAGCAGGTATTATGTTAATTTGCAAAAAAAATCCCAGATAACGATACCTCCGGCAACCGAGACATTCAACGAATGCTTTGTTCCGAACTGAGGTATTTCGATACAGCAGTCGCACATATCCACTACGTCTTGCTGCACTCCTTTCACCTCGTTTCCCAGTATCACTGCATATTTCTTGCTTTTATCGGGAGCCAGTTTATCGAGCATAATGCTACCTTGTGCCTGCTCGAGTGCGCAAACGGTATAGCCGTTTTGCTTCAGCTGGCCTACAAGGCTTTTCGTATCTTCCACGTACGACCAACCTACGGAATCTTCTGCCCCCAGGGCAGTCTTATGTATTTCGGGGTTGGGCGGCGTAGCTGTGATGCCACACAAATATATATGCTCGACAAGGAAGGCATCTGACGACCGGAAAACCGAGCCTATATTATTCAGGCTTCTCACATTATCGAGAATTATAGCCAAAGGGAGTTTTTCCTTCGCCTTAAATTCATCTACAGAAATCCGGTTCAGTTCCGTTATCTTTTTTACCTTCATTTAGTTATAGTCTGTTTACTTAATCAATACAATGCTGGCATAATCCATCTGGGCACCCATGGGAGGGTTGCGCTTCGATAGTTTTATTTCCACCTTGCTAATCTCAACATACCTATTCTTTAGACTACAAATAATGCGATACGCTGCATGTTCCAAAAGTTTTGATGGTATTTCCATCTCTTTTTTCACTATTTCATACACTTCAGCGTAGCTAATAGTATCGTCGAGATTATCCGTTTGGCACGACTTCGACAGGTCGACCGCCAATTTCAGGTTTACGATATATTCGTTTCCCACAAGCGTTTCCTGCGGCAAAACACCATGACGGGCAAATATTTTGAGGTTCTCTAAAAGGATATAACTTTCCATAATCAAATCGGTTTCTTTTTTTTGAAAGGACAAAGATAAATATTTAGAGTCTGTTTAAATTTTATAGCAAATCTTTTTTATAGCTGTTTTTAGATGGATTTTTTGTGTTTTGCTCGCTGGTTTAGCGGGCTAAACCGAGAGTAAAATGTGGAAAATACGCTAAAAAGAGCATAAAAAAGTTGCTAAGAACTATACTAAAGAATTTTCTATGCCCTATTGTCCTTTTACCCCCTTAGTAACTGTCAGGAACAATGCCAAAATGAATATTATAGAAAAGAGCGTATAATTTAACTACTGATTGGCGTCAGATAATAAAAACCATAAAGATTGGTTATTTTAAATTTACAACTGTTTAATTTTTCCTTATTTTTCGCTAAGTTTGCTCTCCGATAATAAAATAGGCTAGTTCATATTATCAATTCGTATCGAAAAAAGACAAATATTCAACTGATATAAAACATTACAAAAACAAAACAAACTATGTCTACACTAACAAACTCTTACAGCACACTTGCATTAGGCACACAGGTAAAAGGTAATATAATTGCAGAAAACGATATCCGTATAGACGGCACAATAGAAGGCGAAATAAATTGCAAAGGAAAGTTGGTGATCGGAGCCAACGGACTTGTAACAGGAAATATCAATTGCTCGAACATCGAAATACTGGGAAACCAGAAAGGCAACATTTCGTGTTCGGGAAATGTTGTACTAAGAAGAGGAGCAAACATAAACGGAGAGATAAAAACCCGTACGATAGAAATAGAATCGGGTGCTAAATACAACGGCAGCTGTTCCATTCTCGATTAATTAACAGACAATGCAGCATTGCCATTTCTCTTTAAAAAACATAATAAAGAAATGAGTAATATTATAAACAAAAGGATCAATCACTTCCGCAAGTTTCTGGAAGAAAAAGAATTACACGCATTCATAGTACCCAGTACCGACCCTCACCTGAGCGAATACCCGGCATCGCACTGGGCTGCAAGGCAATGGATAAGCGGGTTTACAGGTTCGGCCGGAACTGTAGTTATCACCCGCGAAAAAGCAGGGCTGTGGACAGACTCGCGTTACTTCCTGCAAGCAGCACAACAGCTGGAAGGCTCAGGAATAGAACTGTTCAAAGAAGGGCTGCCTGCAACACCATCCATCGAAGAATGGCTTATATCCGAACTCGGGAAAGGTGAGAATGTAGGTATAGATGGCAATGTGTATGCTTCGAAAGACGCATTTAACCTTATACACAAGCTGAATGCGAAAAACCTGCATGTAATAACCGATTACGATCCTTTTGCTTCTATATGGCACGACAGGCCGGAAATCCCGAAGAACCCAATATTCGCACTACCGGAAAAATATACCGGCGAATCGGCCAAAAGCAAAATCGCGCGCATCTGCGATGCCGTAGAGGAGCAAGGCGCCGACTCCCTGCTGATAGCTTCGCTGGATACTATCGCATGGACATTCAACATACGCGGAAACGATGTAAAATGCAATCCGGTAGCCGTAGCATACGCATACATATCGAGGAAAGAAACGATATTATTTATAAAACCCGAAAAGATAACCAAAGAGGTAGCAGACTACCTGAAAGCAGAAGGAGTAATAGTTGCCGAATATGAAAAAATATTCGATTATGCAGCAAAGATACAAGCTCCGACCTGCCTCGATGGCAGCAAGATTACTTTCAAGCTTTACAACACCATACCGACGGGGATACGGATAGTAGACATGCCCTCCCCTGCCGACTTGATGAAAAGCATAAAGAACAGTGCCGAAATACAAGGATTCGACAATGCGATGGTACGCGATGGCGTTGCCCTCGTCAAATTCCTCATGTGGCTGGAGAATGCTGTGCCACAAGGCAATATCACAGAAATTGACATCCCGGGCAAGCTTGTTGAGTACAGAAGCCAGCAGCAAAATTATGTGGGCGAAAGTTTCGATACCATATCGGGATACGGGCCAAACGGGGCTATTGTACATTATAATGTATCGCCGGAAAGCGCATTGCCCGTAAAACCGGAAGGTTTTCTGTTGGTAGACTCGGGAGCGCAGTATTTCGACGGCACTACCGACATCACCCGCACCATAGCCGTAGGGCCATTGACCGAACAAATGAAAAAGGACTATACAATGGTGCTCAAAGGCCATATCGGCATAGCTACAGCCATCTATCCGCAGGGTACACGAGGTAGCCAATTGGATATCCTAGCCCGGAAAGCTCTATGGGACAACGGGTTGAATTACCTGCATGGCACAGGTCACGGTATCGGCCATTTCCTCAATGTGCACGAAGGGCCGCAAAATATACGGATGAACGAAAACCCTACTACGCTTCAGATAGGTATGGTAACATCCAACGAACCAGGGCTGTACAGGGCTAATAAATATGGCATACGCATAGAAAACCTTGTGCTTACCCAGCATGAAACAACCACTGAATTTGGAGAATTTTATTCATTCAAGACATTGACCCTATGCCCGATAGACAAAGCTCCGATAATAAAGGAAATGCTTACCGGAAATGAGATTTCATGGTTCAACAACTACCACAAACTGGTTTACGACCGTTTGTCGCCGCTGTTGGACAATGAAGAAAAAGAATGGTTAAAAGAAAAGACAAATGAAATATAATATCCTGATAATAATGAGCCTCCTATTCCTTGCGAAAATGGAGGCTCAAAACAAAACAGACGCATTCAGCCTGAAAGTAGAAATCCCTACACAAAAAAATAAAAAATTATATCTGGGGCAATACTGGAAAGAAACAACCTATGCCATAGACTCTATACTACTGGACAAAAATGGCGCAGGACATTTTGCTTCGCCAACAAAACTGACTGAAGGACAATACTTTCTGTATATAAAACCCGATTTCAGGGCAGATATACTTATAGGAGAAGAGCAAAATGACATCGAACTACAGATCAAGGCAGGCAACCTTTTGCAAAACAAAGTAAAAGGCAGTAAAGACACCAAGATTCTTTGGGAATACCTGCATGGCATGGATGCCCTTAACCAGAAGATGGACACCCTGTACAAAGAACAGAAGAACAGGAAGAATCTTACCGACATGGAGGTAGATAATCTGGAAAAACAAATAGAACAGGCAAAAGGGCAGTCGGCACAATTTACCGAAAACCTGATAAAAGTCAATGCCGGCACGTGGGCCAGTGCTTTCATAAAAGGAATGCAGCCCGTCAAGTTGCTTCATCCGCAAGTAACTACGCTAGAGGAATATAAAGAGAACATACAATATGGCAAGAACCATTTCTTCGACAATATAGACTTAACCGACCCTCGTTTCTGGAATACTAATTATTTCAACAGCTATATAGATACCTATATGCAACATTGGGTAGAAGCGAATTTCGACTCCATCCCCGTAGCTGCCAGCAGGTTGGTATCGAAGACACAGGGCAATGATTTTTGCTACAAAGAAATGTTATCGAAACTAATGAACAAATCGCTTGCGAGCAAGGTAATGGGTGATGAAAACGTCTGGATGAAACTGTACGAAGATTACATAATCGGGAAAAAAGTAGAATGGATCACTACCGAACAGATGACCGAATTGGGACGGATGTACGAGTATGGCAAACACAACCGCATAGGGATGGTTGCCCACAATCTCGGATTACAAACCATCGGCGGCGACTCTATACACACAAACGATATTGACGCACAGTATATTATATTATACTTCTACGATCCGGGGTGCGGACACTGCCGCACCGAAATGCCTATAATAAACGAAGAGATTTACAAAAAATATAAGGATAAAGGGCTAAAGATGGTGGCCATTAATATTAATATGGAACAAAAAAAATGGGCAGACTTCATCGAAGAAAAAGGCCTTGAGGATTGGATAAATTGCGCTGATGCCGGGCATAAATCCGAATACTGGATGTATTACGACACCAGCGGAGTGCCATCTACATATATACTCGACAAAAACAAAAAGATAATAGCAAAAAAAGTTGATAAAGACAACATGCTGAAAATACTCGACCACTATACAAAAGAATGAGAAACTGAAATGGCACTGATAAAAGAAGTTAGAGGTTTTACACCCCAAATAGGCGAAAACACATATATGGCAGAAAATGCCACCATAATAGGAGACGTGGTAATAGGGAAAGATTGCAGCATATGGTTCAATGCCGTATTGCGGGGCGATGTAAATTCCATCCGCATAGGCGACCGCGTAAACATACAGGATGGCAGCGTATTGCATACCCTATATCAAAAATCGGTAGTGGAAATCGGCGACGATGTATCTGTAGGTCACAATGTGGTGATACACGGAGCAAAGATAGAAAACGGCGCATTGATAGGAATGGGCTCCGTTGTACTCGACCATGCCGTAATAGGCGAAGGCGCAATCGTTGCCGCAGGCTCGGTAGTGCTTAGTGGCACGCAGGTAGAACCTGGCAGCATCTATGCCGGTGTACCGGCTAAATTCGTTAAGAAGGTAGACCCGGATCAGGCAAAGGAAATAAACCAGAAAATAGCAAAAAACTACCTGATGTATTCCGGTTGGTTCAAAGAAGAAGAATAGAATATCTACAGAAAAGCAAGCTAAAAGGTGTCCCAAAAGTAAGAAAGGACACCTTTTTTGTGTTTATGGAGTGAAGCGTATAAAAATCAGCAATTTACCTATCAGATATGAAAATATATCAATGTAAAACTAAATTCAAGGAGGATAAAATTATGAGAAATCAACTTAGAAGATTTGACAGAAGCGGAAGTTTCTTCCCTACATTCTTTAATTATATAAACGACGATGTATTCAAGAATTTAGCAGAAGGAAGCCTTCCGGCAACAAATGTATCGGAAACAGAAAATGCCTTTAATATCGAATTGTCTGTTCCGGGATTCAAGAAAGAAGAAATCAAGATAGAGGTGGAAAAAGATGTGCTTAAGATTTCGGCCGCGCATGAAGCCAATAGCGAAGAGAAAGACGAAAATGAAAGAGTGCTCCGTCGCGAGTTTAAAAAAACGTCATTTACCCGCAGTTTTTCTATTCCCGAAAATATTGACATAGAGAATATTTCTGCATCTCAAAACGATGGGATACTGCAAGTTACTTTACCAAAGCAAACTGTAGCAGCAGAAGATAAGGTGAAAAAGATTGAAATACAGTAAGATCAATCAGGTATTTAGGTTTAGTGAAGAAATGGGAGGTATCTCAACTGCGGACACCTCCCATTTACAATCTTAGATACAACTATTTTATTCTTTCCAATGTTTTTAGCAGATATTCATAAAACCGCTCTGTGGCTTCTATTTCAACATACTCGTCAGGAGAGTGAGCATTGAGGATCGTAGGCCCGAAGGAAACGATATCGAGCCCCGGAGTACTGGCCAGTATAATACCACATTCGAGGCCGGCATGCACCACCACTACATGGGCGTCTTCATTATAAAGCTCTTTGTACAACTCCGACATCATATTCAGTGTTTTCGACTGAGCATTTGGTTGCCATCCCGGATAGCCGTTTTCGATAGCCACTTTTGCCCCAGCCAATGCAAATACGCTTTCGAGGCTGCTGGCTATCTCATCTTTGCGGGTTTCCGACGAACTGCGGGCAAGCATTTTAGCTGCGATATGTCCCGGCTCTGATTTTACGGAAGCCAGGTTTGTCGAAGTCTCTACAATGCCTACAAAGTCGGTAAGCATGCTGATAACACCATTTTGGCAACCTACAACGGCATTGATCAGTCCATCCTGTATTTCCTCAGGGATTACAGTCTTTGGCGTTTCAGCTTTTTCGGCAGTAAACGACAGGTTGAACTCGACAGTCTTATACTCCTCTTTGTATATCTGTTCGTATTCTTTCACCAGTTCGAGGAAGTCTTTTTCATCTTCCTTCGGCAGCGTCACTACAGCAACAGCTTCGCGGGGAATGGCGTTTCTCAGCGAACCTCCATCTACAGAAGAAAGGCGCACTTCGTAGTTGCTTACCGCATCTTTCAGGAAGAAGAACATCAGCTTGTTTGCATTCGCCCTGCCCAGATGGATTTCCGTACCGGAGTGCCCGCCACGCAGGCCTTTCAAGGTTACCTTGTATGCAATGTCGCCTTCGGGAGTTTCAGCATCTTTGAAGTTCCAGTCTGCATTTACATCTACCCCTCCAGCACAACCTACGCAAAGCTCGCCGATCTCTTCGGTATCGAGGTTCAGCAGGATATCGCCTTTCAGGAATCCCGTTTCCAGACCATTGGCACCAACCATACCGACTTCTTCGTCTACTGTAAACAGGGCTTCGATTTTACCGTGTTTCAGGCTTTTGTCTTCGAGCACAGCCATCATTGCCGCAGCACCGATGCCGTTATCTGCTCCTAGCGTAGTCGATTTTGCCTTTACAATATTGCCATCAACCACTGTTTCTATCGGGTCTTTTGCAAAGTCATGCTTTACGTCGTTGTTCTTTTGAGGAACCATATCCAGATGCGACTGCAATATCACTACCGGAGCGTTTTCCATACCTGCTGTAGCCGGCTTTGTTATAACGATATTCCCGGTTTTATCTTGCCTGACTTCCAGCCCCAACGATTTGCCGAAATCCATCACAAACTTCGTCACTTCTTGCATTTGCCCTGTCGGACGAGGAATTTGAGTCAGGCCGTAGAAGTGTTTCCACAACTGCGCCGGCTTTAGATTAAGTATTTCTTTACTCATAATTTGAATTTTAAATTATTGTATTTACTACTAACAAAGATATAAATTAAAGGATTGCTTCGAGAAGTTTTCCTCTAAAATTAGGTTTAAATATGGCAAATAAGGACTAAATATCAGACGCCCTGGAATGTATCTGGATTGTTTTTCGTATTTTTGCACCGACGATATAAGACTCTATTCATCCGCACTAAAAATGACAAATAAAATCACGAAGTTTATCAAAACACACAAAGTCAATCTATTAATATTTACAATACCCGCTATTACAATTATTTATTATGCGGCAAAGCTTCTGACCAATTTTGACGAATCGTACACCTATTTTCATTTTGTAGACAAACCCGTCTACTACTGCATGTTCCACTATCCGTTTCCCAACAATCATATCCTACACTCTTTGTTGATGCATCTGGCAAACCTGCTGCCTATACCCGATCCATTAATCAGATTGAGAGTATTTGTCATTATAGGCTCGATATGCACATGGCTTATCACCTATTACTTCACAAACAAATATTACGGACAAAAGGTTGCAATGTTTATTAGCGGACTATTCCCGATGATGGCTTTTTCCATATCTTTCGGATTCTTTTCGCGGGGATATTATCTTATTTTGCTATTCTTCATTATTTGCCTGTTTGCAGCATACGATATTGTAAAGAATAACAATAGCAGACGAGGATGGATAATGTTTTCGATAAGCAGCATTCTGGGCTTTTATACTATGCCTTCGTTTTTATACCCTTTCCTTACAGTAAATGCTATCATATTCGTATTCAACTACAAGAACATAAAGAAACAGATATTATACAATGCCATAACAGGCACATCGGTCTTTCTGCTGTATCTGCCCATTATTATTTTCGATGGCATCGAAGTCTTGATCGGCAACGACATTGTGCGTCCTATCGGCAGGTTTACCGTATTGAAAAGGTTACCCGAATTTTTGTATTCCCTTATTAGTGTTGCCAGTGGGATAAAAGGATGGATAATATTGATTGCCCTTATCGTATCTTTAGCCTTATTGATAAAGAAACGTGATAGATCCAACCTCATAATATTCGCCATTTTGGCTGCTGCTCCTTTTGGTTTACTGATATTGCATGGAGTCATCCCTTTCGAAAGGACATTTGCATATTACAGCTTCATTATCATTTTCCTTATCGGCATCTCGTTCTCCGATTATATCAACAAAGTACCGAAAACGGCTTTGATGGCTGGAATAGTAGCATTACAAATATTCCTGTTTATCAATTACGGCAAACATGAATATTACAGGGCGCATACTTTTGGTAAAGAATTTACAGCTATACGCCACACCATAATAGAAGAACATAAAAGCTGCTATATCTCTACATGGTGGGCTGAGGAGTTTTTCCGCTTCGAGGCACTGAGGGAAGGAAGCGACCAAAGCAAAATCACTTATGGAAACCAGTTTGAACTGGTAAGTGCTGATACGCTCGACTACGATTATATATTTATAGATGTGGTAAAAGATATGACAGAGTCTCGCAAAGCAGCTTATTCCGATGGATTAGCCAATTTATATGTAAAGGAAAAGGAATAACCGGCCTTACGCCTTCTGTTTCCTAAGAGCCAGAATAGCTATACCTGCAAGTCCGCAGAGGATAACCCATACAGACTGTACAGCAAATACCCCTGTTGCAAAAGCCGTAGCATTCAACTCGCTAACCCCGTAAAGCATCAGGGCAGCAACAACGGCTAATTGCCAAGGACCAAGCCCCCCGTTGGACGGAATACCCATACTGAGGCTACCTAAAGCAAAAGCTATCAATCCGGCAGTAATGCCCAAGTCGGCAGTAAAGTCGAAAGCATAGAACGTTATGTAGAAATACAGGAAATAAGAACCCCAGATGCCGATTGTATAAAGCAAAAGGCGCACTTTGGTTTTCATCTTCCAGATGGCCTTCATATCATTTATCATACTATAAACAAACTCCTTGATCTTGCGGACTATCACATTCTCTTTGAAGAACTTGAATACAATATAGGTTGTAATCACTGCCGCCACCAAAGCAATATATAAAACCGGCGACTTGAGAATCATAATTATAAGATCGAGCGTAGACTTGTTATGCTGAAGCTGTTCGATAAAAAACTGCATATTGAGCAGAAAACCCGCAAGGCAGATTATAAGCACAGTCACCGTATCGAATATGCGGTCGAGTACCATTGTACCAAAGAGCTTTACAAACGGAATTTTTTCTTCTTTGGCAATTATACCACATTTCCATATCTCCCCGGCACGAGGCAAAGCAAAATTCACCGCATAACCGCCATAGATAGCGAAGTTGAGAACCGACACCTTAGGTGAATACCCAAGCGGCTTTATAAACAACTCCCAGCGGTATCCCCTGATCGTATTACCCAACAGCCCGAAGATAAGCGAAGACGCAAGAATAGCCCAGTTGGCACTTTTTAGCACAGCCCACAATTCCTTAGGGTCTATTTTACTTATCAGGTAATAAACGATAGCCACCCCCAGAAGGAGAGGCAATACAATTTTCACAAGAGTATTTAATAAAGATTTCTTAGGCGCTTTAGGCACTTCAGGATTTTCCATCTATGTTGTAGTTAAATTAAAGACCTTCGGTTCTGTTACCACTATCTTTTCGTAAGTCAAATAGTTGTTAAATCCATTTTTCCGACAAAAATAGAGATGTATTTCACTTTCTCTTACTTAATAATGCAAACAAAAGGTATTTTCTGGCAATAAAACATTACCTTTGCGGCTGTAAAGATAAGGATAATTATAATAAAGTATGCCGGCAGTAAAACCAAAAAAATTCTTAGGACAACATTTCCTCAAAGATTTGGACATTGCCCGCCGTATAGCTGATACTCTCGACGACTTTGCCGGAGTACCCGTTATAGAGGTTGGGCCGGGCATGGGCGTGCTTACACAATTCCTTCTGGAAAAAGAAAAAGAGTTGACCGCAGTAGAGCTCGACAAAGAATCTGTCCCATACCTCAACCAACATTATCCTGCACTGAAAGGGAAGATAGTAGAGGCCGATTTCTTGAAACTCGACCTATCGGATATATACAAAGGCCAGTTTTGTGTAATAGGTAATTATCCCTACAATATTTCATCCCAGATTTTCTTCAAAGTACTCGAATATAAAGACCAGATACCATGCTGCTCGGGAATGTTGCAAAAGGAAGTGGCAGAACGCATAGCTGCCGGCCCCGGGAGCAAGACATATGGTATCCTCAGCGTACTGCTACAAGCATGGTACGATATTGAATACCTTTTCACTGTGAGCGAAAAAGTATTCGACCCTCCTCCCAAAGTAAAATCGGCAGTAGTAAAGTTGGTTAGAAACGGACGAAACAGCCTGGATTGCGACGAAAGACTATTCAAGACAGTTGTAAAAACAGGATTTAACCAACGGAGAAAAACACTGCGTAATTCATTAAAGCCACTACTAGGGAAGGATAATGAGGCCTATGCCAGTCCAATATTCGACGAACGACCCGAAAGGCTCTCGGTTTCAGATTTCGAAAAGCTGACCAACATTGTTGCAGCGCATCTGCCCGGGAGTAATAGTGTGAAGAAACAAGATTAAGAATCTGGTTTTTGCTTGCCGGTTGTGGTAAAGCCCCTGTGAAAGAGGCTGAATAAAAGGAAGCAAATAACCCTAAAATCGGAGAGCTCATGTCAGAAGTAAAACTATTTTACCACAAAGACAATGCTATACGAATGAGCCGTAGCATTGAATTTTTAAAGACTACACCTATCAAGAAATTTCTTTGGATAGACCTTAATAATGTAGACGAAGAAATAGAATCGGAACTGGAAGACTACCTGAAAATATACATTCAGGAAGAGGAAGAAATGGTGGAAATCGAGATGTCGTCGCGATATATGGAGACTGGCGACTCACTGGTTGTCAATTCCAACTTCCTGATGGGCAATTTCGAACGCGAACCTGTATCGTTTATCCTCAAAGACGACATACTGATCACCGTACGCGGCGAAGACCTTACTTCCTTTCAGGATACGATAAAGAAAATATCGGCCAATCCGCGCAACTATCCTACCGGCTACCATGTTTTTGTGGCCATTCTGGAAACCCGGATAGAAATAGATGCCGATATGATAGAAAATATGACTCAGCAGATTACCGAACTGAGTAACAGCATCAGCATACAGGAGGCCGATGAAGAACTCTTGATGGAGATCAAGGAATTGCAGGAAAAGACCATGTTGCTCCGCGAAAACATCATCGACAAGCAGCGTGCCGTTTCCAGCATGTTGAAAAGCGAGCTTATTCCAAAAGAATTGCATGGAAGGATTACTATTCTCATAAAGGATATCAACTCATTGTTGGAACATATACGTTTCAGTTTCGACAGGCTCGACTACCTGCAAGATACATTCCTCGGTTTTGTAAACATCGAACAGAATAAGATAATCAAGATGTTTACTGTGATATCGGTAATTTTTATGCCACCCACCCTTATAGCCAGCGTATATGGTATGAACTTTGACTTTATGCCGGAATTGCATTGGAAATATGGATATGAATTTTCGATAGGATTAATGGTGTTGGCTGTAGCTACCATTCTTGTGTATTTCAGGAAAAAGAAGTGGTTGTAATATCATCAACTTCACGAATGAGGTTTTACCCGATTATTAAAACGAAGACTCTACTGTAATGAAAAACTTATAGAAAAGTCTTTTGGGGAAGGGGAAAAAAAACCTTGAAATTTTTACTACAATCAATTATTTACTCAGGGCAAACGCATGAAATTTATCCAAACTCAATTCTGAACTTTGTAGGGGCGAATTATCATTCGCCCGGAATAGGGAAAATCTGCGGGCGAATGATAATTCGCCCCTACAGTAGTCAAAACTGGAATATCATTTTTTCATGCGTTTGCCCTGAGTATTTACTAGAGTTGAAAAGATAAATGAATAAGTCCGGTACAATTCCCTGTATCGGACTTATTTTAACCCTTCCAGCAAACCCCTCAGTTCTTCCACTCCTTCCGATGCACCCTTGCGGATAAAATGCACGCCCGGATAAGAAGCCTTTACCTCGTTAGGGTCTATCAGGTATATAGGTGTACCACTTTTCACATAATTGAGCAGTCCCGCTGCCGGATACACATTCAGCGAAGTACCGATAACCACAAGAGTATCAGCTACACGAACAATACCCATTGCCTTTTCTATCATCGGAACAGCCTCGCCAAACCATACGATATGAGGACGCAGCTGCGAACCTTTTTCGCACTTGTCGCCCAAATGGATTTCGGGATTATCGGCCGTCAAAGTATATATCAAAGACGGATCGGCAGTAGAGCGTACCTTGTCCAGTTCGCCATGCAGGTGCAACACATCTGTGCTTCCCGCCCTCTCGTGCAGGCTATCTACATTTTGGGTAATTACAGAAACCTTATATTCCCGCTCCATTTCCGCCAGTCCCGTATGCCCTTTGTTCGGTATGGCTTCGAATGCTGCTTTGCGGCGTGCATTGTAGAAATCGAGTACCAGTTGAGGGTTGCGACAAAACCCTTCGGGGGTGGCAACATCTTCTATCGAGTGTTGCTCCCACAAGCCTCCTGAGTCTCTGAAAGTTGCAATTCCGCTTTCGGCACTCATCCCGGCTCCTGTTAAAACAACGATATGCTTCATAAACTATTAAAAAATGTAACTATACCCCACAAATATAGTTTTTTTCGGGCTTAAAATCTATTAAAGTATCATTAAAAGAATTACTTTTGTGACTTGTTACAAAAACTATTAGCCTTAAAACCAATCTGTATTTATCAATCTGATTTACAAGGCTAGTTTAAATTAATAATATTAGAATATGGACAAAATCAGCTATGCCCTTGGGTTAAGCATTGGAAACAATTTCATCACTTCGGGAATCAAAGGAATAAACGCAGAAGATTTTCTGCAAGGCCTGAAAGACGTATTGGATGAAAAAGAACCAGCAATGTCGTACGACGAAGCAAAACAAGTGATGAACGATTATTTCACCAAATTGCAGGAAGAAAGACTGGAGATTAACCTTAAAGCAGGAGAAGAATTTCTCGCCGTAAACAAAAACCGTCCGGGTGTAGTAACCCTGCCTAGCGGATTGCAATACGAAATACTGAAAGAAGGCAACGGCGCTAAACCAAAAGCTACCGACCAGGTAAAATGCCACTACCACGGAACACTGATAGACGGTACTGTATTCGACAGTTCGGTAGAACGCGGACAGCCAGCCACATTCGGCGTAAACCAAGTAATACCGGGATGGGTAGAAGCACTGCAACTGATGCCAGTAGGTTCGAAATGGAAACTGTTTATCCCTTCCGACCTAGCCTATGGTAAAGCAGGAGCAGGACAGGCTATAGAGCCAAATTCGACATTGATATTCGAAGTAGAAATTTTAGATATTGTTTAATTAATTTATTTAACAAGAAAATGAAAAAAATTCAAGTTGTTGCTCTCGGCCTATTTGCTGCCATGGGAGTATTTTTTACATCTTGTGGAGGTAGCGTTTCTACAAACGTATCTCTGAAGACAGACCTTGATACATTGTCATATGCATATGGAGCAAGCCTGTACGAACAAGGGCTTTCTATGCACTTGCAACAATCTGGGCTAATATCTGACACAGCAAGCATCAGTGCGCGCTACAGAAGACAAATTGCGATGGATACCCTCGGATTGAAAACCGACTCGCTGACAAAGGAAATGCGTTTCAAAATCGACTCGATTACTAAAGAAAACAACCGCAACATTGCTGAATTCTTGAAAGGAATGAAAGAAAGCATCAAAGCACCAAAATCTCAGTCGGCATACCATATGGGTATAGCAATCGGTAACCAGATAAACAACATGATGTTCCCGAACTTCATCGCTCAGGTATATGGTCCCGATTCGAAAGAAAAAGTGAACACTGACGCATTCGTTGCTGCTATGGCTGCCGCTATGAAAGGTGATAACTTTGTGGTAGCAGATCCAAACCTTGTATTCAATGCAAAAATGCAGGAAGCACAAGAAAAAGAGCGTGCCAGACAAGAGGAAGAACTGAAAAAACAATATGGACCACAAATAGAGGCAGGACAAAAATTCCTTGACGAAAACAAAACAAAAGAAGGCGTGGTAACTCTTCCTAACGGACTGCAATACAAAGTAGAAAAAATGGGTAACGGCCCTAAACCAGCTGCTACAGACGTAGTAAAAGTACACTACCATGGTACATTGCTGGATGGCACTGTATTCGACAGCTCGGTAGAAAGAAAAGAGCCTGCTACATTCAATGTAGGTGGAGTAATCAAAGGATGGACAGAAGCATTGCAGCTAATGCCTGTAGGTTCGAAATGGAAACTATACATTCCTTACGACCTTGCTTACGGCGGACAAGACAGAGGTGCAATCAAACCATTCTCTACTCTTGTATTCGACGTAGAACTGTTAAGCATCGAAACTAAAAAATAAGTCAAAAAGTAAGGATTAGGCTGACGGATAATATCAAAAACGTATTTTTTTGAACAAAAAGTTTTATTTTTCGCAAAAAACAGCTTATATTTGAATTTAGAATAAATCTTTAACGCTCTTATATCATGCAAAAAATAGACAAACTTGACAAAAAGATACTGGAAATAATCTCCCAAAATGCTAGGATCCCATTCAAAGATGTAGCTCTGGAATGTGGTGTTTCGCGTGCAGCAATACACCAGCGTGTTCAGCGCATGATAGAGATGGATGTGATAGTCGGTTCCGGTTATTTTGTCAATCCGAAAGTACTGGGATACAATACATGTACATATATCGGGGTAAAACTCGAAAAAGGTTCGATGTATAAATCAGTAATACCGGAATTGAATAAAATCCCAGAAATAGTAGAATCCCATTTTACTACAGGGCCGTTTACTATCCTGATAAAGCTTTACGCCAAGGATAACGAGCATTTGATGGACTTGCTGAACAACAGGATTCAGGATATTCCGGGAGTAGTAGCTACCGAAACAATGATATCACTGAGCCAGGGAGTTAAACGCCAGATACCGATATCGAAGACTGAATAATCCAAAACTTTTTACTAAAGATAAAAAATAGCCTTTTCAAATTGGAAAGGCTATTTTTATTACTGAGTTCAATTACTTATTGCCTATTTCGCTTCATTTTTCAGAATGCATAGCCGACACCTGCCGTAAACACAAAATGATTTTTCATATATTCGTGAAATATGATAGAATATTTAACAAATGTCTTTTTCATAGTTTTCATAGTCTGTTTAAATATCATTATTCCATCTTCTTATAAAAAGTATAAAGTGCCAACTGAGACCGGCAAAGCTTGTTGTTACCTTTCGGCACATAGTTGTTCTGACCCAAAACGGTCAGATCGCGGGCTTTCTCGTTATCAGCCCATTGTATATCGAACACCCGACAAAGTGTTTCCCTGATTTTCTTATCGAGTATCGGCACGGCAACCTCCACACGACGGTCGAGGTTACGGGTCATCCAGTCGGCACTGGAAATAAAGACCTTCTCATCACCATTGTTGCAAAATATACAAAGCCGTGCATGCTCCAGATAGCGGTCTACTATGCTTATCGCTTTTATATTCCCGCTTACACCCTCTACTTGCGGTTGCAGGCAGCAGGCACCTCTTATTATCAGCCGCACCTCTACCCCCGCCTGGCTTGCCCGGTATAGCATTTCGATAATGTCTTCGTCCGTAAGGCTATTGAATTTGGCATATATATACGCCCTTTTCCCATTCTTTGCGTTCTTTATCTCTTTTTCTATCAATTGATAAAACCGGTTGCGCATATAGTAAGGCGAAACCATCAGTTGCTTACATTTGAAGTGCTTGTGCGTATTGAGCAGGAAATCGAATACCGCACGGGTATCGGCAACTATCTGCTGATTGGAGGTAAACAACCCGAAATCGCCATAGATACGGGCAGTATTTTCATTGAAATTGCCGGTACCTATATATACATAACTTTTGTCTTTGCGTTCTACAAGCACCAGCTTGCTATGCACTTTCAGCCCATCAACGCCAGGGATAACCTTTACGCCTTCCCTTTGCAGGAGTTCGGAATATTCCACGTTTTGCTCCTCGTCGAAGCGGGCAAAGAGCTCTAATAAGACAACTACTTTTTTCCCATTCTTCGCCGCATTCACCAATGTATTTATCACCTTCGAACGCTCGGCCGTACGGTAGAGGGTGATGTATATACTTTTCACCTTTGGGTCGATGGCTGCTTCGCGGAGGAAATCGATAAAATGATTGAATGTATGGTAAGGATAATTCAGCAACAGGTCTTCTTTTTCAACGACCTTCAATATACTCGAAAAAGGCTTTATATCGGGGTGAGGCAAAGGCTCCTGCGTCTTGCTCTCCAAATCGGGGCGAACTACAGGAAACTTCATCAGGTCGCGCATCAGGTGATACCGTCCTCCGGCATCGAGGCTCTCGTTCTTCTTTAGTTTCAGCTTCGAGGATATAACATCCAGCAGGTCGTCGGGCATTTCCCGGTCGTAAATCAGGCGGACAGGCTGCCCGTGCAGGCGGTTCTGCAAGCCGTCTTCCATTTTTTCGACAAGGCTTTTCGATATATCATCGTCCAGGGTCAGCAACGAATCGCGCATCAGCTTGAATGTATATGCCGATATAGACTTGTAGCTGAACATAAAGAATATCTCATCGAGGCACAGACGGATAATATCATCCAGAAAAATTATCTCGCTGCGCCCTTCTGCCGACGATGGCAATACTACAAAGCGCGGGCACGCACTACTTACAGGTATTTGTATAACTGCATAACGGGGTGTGGAATGCTTGCCCGAATGCATCTTTATGGCATGATAGATATTATTATCCCTCAAGAAAGGTATTTGTGTAGTCTTTTTCAGGATAAGCGGCACAAGCAATGGGCTCACTACGGAAGAAAAATACTCGCGGCAAAACTGCTTTTGCTTCCTGCTCAGTTGCTTTTCGTTCAAGACGAAAACACCTTGCCCTTCCATCTCCGAAAGCACACCATGATAGATATCCGTAAACTTTTTCTGACCTTCGGCTACTTGTTTATTTACCAGTGGCAAGAGTTCTTTGGCCGTATATCCCCCCGTGAATAAGGGCACTTTCTTGTTTCTCAACCGGCTTATGCGGATTATGTTAGCCAGTCTCACTTTTATAAATTCATCCTGATTGTTGGAGAAGATACCCAGAAAACGCAGGCGTTGCATCAATGGCACACTTTTATCTTGTGCCTCCTGCAAGACCCGTTCGTTGAAAGCCAGCCAACTTAAATCCCTGTTGTTTATCATATCCGGAATGTTAAATCTTATACTAAGATAACATCTTATTTCAGAAAATGTTTGAAGTAAAAATCCCTTCAAATAACCTTATTGTTTTTTCTTTTACCTCATCCATTTCCAAATCCTTTGCCTGTTCTTTTTGCATAGAAGTCACACCTTTGTCTACAAAGCCGCAGGGATTGATGAGGGAAAAATAAGACAGGTCGGTATTTACATTCAGCGCAAACCCGTGCATGGTTACAAAACGGCTGCTTCGGACACCTATTGCTGCTATCTTCCTCGCCTTAGCCGGATCATCCGTATCGAGCCATACCCCTGCTGCACCGGGCAACCGCTGCGCTGCAATCTGATAAGATGCGAGCAGACGTATCAATACTTCTTCCAGATTGGCAATATACTGCCTCAACCCGATGTCAAACGCTTCGAGGTCGAAAATAGGGTATGCTACCAACTGACCGGGGCCGTGATAAGTTACATCCCCTCCCCTATCTATCCGAAACAGTGAAACCCCTCTCTCTTTCAGGTAATTTTCCTGAAAAAGCAAATTTTGCATATCACCATGTTTGCCGATGGTTATCACCGGAGGGTGCTCGCATAGCAGGAGGGTATTTGTCACGGGCAAACCCTTTTCTTTATTCAGCAAAGCTTTAGAAAATAATTCCTGCTGATATTCCCACGCTTTGCCATATTCTATTATACCCAGATCTTCGACCACCATAAGCCTTATTTTTTTACCTTACCCGGATTCTTGTTGATATAGTCTTTCCAGCTTGTAAACTTCTTTTCATTTGCCGGATTGTTTGTCTGGAAATAGTGGCAGACAGCAGCGGCAAGCCCATCGGTAGCATCCATCTGGGGAAGCATATTCTCGTCGGGTATCCGCAGGTAATTTTGCAGCATATAAGCCACCTGTTCTTTCGCTGCGCGCCCGTTGCCGGTTATAGCCATCTTTATCTTCAATGGGGCATATTCGAATATCGGTATGTCGCGCGACAAGGCGGCAGCCATAGCAACCCCCTGCGCACGCCCCAGTTTGAGCATACTCTGCACATTCTTGCCAAAAAACGGGGCTTCGATAGCCAGTTCGTCGGGCAGATATTCGTCGATCAGACTGATAATGCGCTCGAATATACGCCTGAGTTTCAGGTAATGGTCGTCATACTTGTTCAGTTGGAGTATCCCCATAGCCATCAGTTCGGGCTTGTTGTTCACCACGCGCAATACACCGTAGCCCATCACCTGTGTTCCGGGGTCGATACCCAAAATAATACGTTCGCGTTCTATCATTTCATATCTCTATTTCTTCGAGCAATGTTACAAAACCCAAAGCCTTGTTTCCGAATTGTCCGGTCAGCTTGTCCTGCAAAGCTTGCCCATGCGTGGCATACCAGTGATTGAGCGTGTCTACATTCTTCACCTTAAACTGCAACGAGTAACTTATTCCCCCCTCTTCGTGCTGCGCATGTATGCGGGCAAAACGGGGCTCGTGCAGGAATCCACTAGTAAGGGCTTCTGCAATATATATATCCTTCATAAATGTAAGATACTGCTCGCAGACATCATCTTCCACATGAAATGTAGTATTGAATATAATCATTGTCAATATTTTTATTACAAAAATACAAAAAGTTTATCTATAATGTAGAGTAAAAAAAGAAGGGTAAAAAAAGTAACATATAAATTCCATCTCACTCCCCTCCCCCTTTGGAGAAAGAGGGCTGCAAGCCACGGCAAGGGGAGAAAATTTGTTAACTGACAACTGTTGACTGATAACTGAAAAGAGTTACCTTTGTTTCTTTTCCAAAAAGGAAGATAAAAGGGTTCCGATTTTAAGGCAAATTCAGATTTAGATAGGATTTAAACTATATAAATTAAAGTATAACAGACTTTTTTTAATATTTTTGTAGCAACTAATATAAGAGATACTCTAAAATGAGTGAGAAAAAAAACATTATAAAACGAATATTCACGAATATATATGTAAAAAATATATTCATCATGCTTGTTGTATCGTTGGCGCTTGTCTTGATATTGCTTCTAGCCCTTAACATATACACCAGGCACAACGAATCTATTACAGTACCCAACGTAAAAGGATTACAAGCAGAAGATGCACGCGGTATAATAACATCGGCCGACCTGAATTACGAGATTATAGACTCCATCTTCCAAGTGGGGGGAACACCGGGAGCCGTATTGGAACAAATACCAAAAGGCGACTCGAAAGTGAAAAGCGGACGCACTGTCTACCTCACAATACAGGCCAAAGGCGTGCAAATGGTTCCCGTACCCGAATTGAAAGACTTTTCGAGACGGCAAGCTGAGGCTCAGTTAAAATCGTTAGGATTTGAGAAAATTATCATAGACGAAGTACCCTCGCCATATGCAGGTATCGTGATATCGGTATCATACAAAGGCAAAATCCTTTCTCCCAACCAGAAAGTACCGAAAGGCTCGATGCTCAAACTTACCATTGGCGCAGGCGGAGAACCGTTGGAAGACGACAGCCTGCCGTATACAGAACCTAAAGTTGACGAATCTTTTTTTGAATAATGGGAGAAGATTTATTTAACGAAATAGACAATCTGCCGGATGATATCCTTCCCGAAGATCAGGAATCCGATTTGTACGAACACTACCGCTTTGTAGCAGACAAGGGGCAGGGACAGATACGTGTGGATAAATACCTGGCTATGCATATAGTAGGGGTTTCGCGCAACAGGATACAGCAAGCTGCCGACGCCGGTTGCATACTGGTGAACGACAAGCCTGTAAAATCCAATTATAAGATAAAACCGCTGGACACCATTTCGGTAGTAATGAACCGCCCTCCACGCGAAATGGAGATCATTCCCGAAAATATACCTCTGGATGTGGTTTACGAAGATGAAGACCTGATGGTGATAAACAAGCCCGCAGGCCTGGTGGTACATCCGGGATTCGGCAACTATCAGGGAACACTCGTTAATGCCGTAGCCTACCTGCTGAAAGACACGCCGGAATATGATGCAAAAGACCCGCGTCTGGGAATAGTGCACCGTATAGACAAAGATACTTCGGGGCTGATCGTAGTTGCAAAGAACGCATATGCCAAAGCACACCTTTCGGCTCAGTTTTTCAACAAAACCACCAAGCGTCAATACATGGCTTTGGTATGGGGTTCGGTAAAAGAAGACGAAGGGCGCATAGAAGGCAATATAGGCCGCAGCCTGAAAGACAGGATGCTGATGACCGTATTTCCTGATGGCGACTACGGAAAAACGGCCGTAACACACTATAAGGTATTAGAACGGTTGGGATATGTAACACTGGTGCAATGCAAACTGGAAACAGGACGCACACACCAGATACGTGTACATATGAAACACATAGGGCATACCCTGTTCAACGACGAACGGTATGGCGGAAACGAAGTACTGAAAGGTACGAATTTTGCCAAATACAAACAGTTTGTGCAAAACTGTTTCAATATATGCCCGCGACAGGCTTTACATGCCCAGACCTTGGGATTTATACAGCCACGCACAGGCGAAGAACTGATGTTCGAAGCTCCGGTGCCCGAAGATATGGCTTCGCTACTCACCAAATGGAGAGGATATATAGCCAACAGGGAAATTTAACAGAAGAAGAGACATAATATAATATAAAGGACTGATGAAACGGAATATTGCTATCGTATGGGGAGGATACACCTCCGAAATTGTGGTGTCGGCTAAAAGCATGACAGGGATAGCTTCTTTTCTCGACAAGGAAAAATATAATATTTACAAGGTAAGGATCGTTAAAGAAGAGTGGACGGTAGACGTTGAAGGCAGTATCTACCCGATAGATAAAAACGACTTCAGCTTCGTACATCCTAAACATAATACAAGGATTAAATTCGACTTTGCCTATATTACCATACACGGCTCTCCGGGCGAAGACGGCAAGTTGCAGGGATATCTGGATATGCTGGGCATGCCTTATTCTACCTGCGGCGTTACAGCCTCGTCGCTAACGATGAATAAGTTTGTATGTAACAATTACATCAAAAACTTTGGCGTAAAAGTAGCCGATTCGATATGCCTGAACAGGGCTTCGAAATATGATATAGAAAATATTGCTAAGCGACTGGGATTCCCCATGTTCGTAAAACCGAATACAGGAGGCTCCAGTTTTGCCACAACAAAGGTAAAATCTATAAACCAGTTGCAGGACGCGATAGAGATATCCTTTAAAGAAACGCAGGATGTTATTATCGAAAGTTTCATAGAAGGTACGGAAGTTACTTGCGGTTGTTACAAGGTGAAAAATAAAGAAGTAACCCTGCCTCTTACCGAGGTGGTTACTACAAACGAATTTTTCGACTATAGTGCCAAATACGAAGGACAGGTAGAAGAAATCACCCCGGCCCGTATATCGGAAGAACTGACTACACTGATACAGCAAACGACCAGCAAGATATACGACCATGTAGGAGCCAAAGGGATTATAAGGGTCGATTTCATAATAATGAACGGCATTCCGTATATGCTTGAGGTGAATACAACTCCGGGAATGACGGCTACCAGCTTTATCCCGCAACAGGTAAGAGCAGCGGGATTGGACATCACAAAAGTCTTGACCGAGATTATAGAAAATGAATTTTGAATATACGAACACAACAATACACATATAAACTATGAGCAGTAAATTTGATGATATCGCACCACTCTACGACCATGAGGTAAAGCAAGCCATCCAGGATATCCTTGTTGACCCGGGCTTTCAGCATGCCGTCAGATATATTATGCCGGATATAGATTGGGATGAGTTTTCGGCCGAAATGTCGTCATATAAGACAAAAGAGGAGTTTCAGGCAAAGATGATTTATCCTGTAATCAGTGCATTGGGCATGAAGGTTTCGAAAAGCATCCGTGGTGTCAACTGGGATAAAATAGACAGGTCGGTACAGCATTTATACCTGTCCAACCACAGGGATATCGTCCTCGATGCGGGGCTGTTCAATATCTTGCGTCACGAACAGGATTTGGCCACTACCGAAATTGCCATAGGCGACAACCTGCTCATCCACCCGTGGATAGACAAACTGGTAAGGCTCAACAAAAGCTTTATTGTAAGACGGGGCTTGTCGATAAAGGAAAGGCTGACAGCATCGAAACATATGTCGGAATACATCCACTACTGCATCAACGAAAAAGGAGAATCGGTATGGATAGCACAACGCGAAGGCAGGGCTAAAAATTCGGACGACAGGACTCAGGACAGCCTGCTGAAGATGCTTGCGCTCTACCCTGACGATAAACCATTTTTGGAAAGCCTGAAGGAACTGAACCTTATACCGCTTTCCATATCGTACGAATACGATCCTACCGATTATCTGAAGGCTAAGGAGTTTCAGCAAAAACGCGATGATCCCGACTTTAAGAAATCGCAACGCGACGACCTACTGAATATGGAAATCGGCATACTGGGACACAAAGGCAATGTAGTATTCAGACTGTGCAACTGCATCAATCCCGAACTGGAGAAAATTACCGAGCCCGACAAACGCCTGCAACCGCAACTGGCTGCACAGATAATAGACAAGGAGATACATTCCAATTACGAGATATTCCCTTGCAACTACATAGCACACGACCTGCTGAACAAGGAAAGCCGCTTTGCCGACAAATACACAAACGAACAGATGAACGACTTCAAGGCATATATCGACAAGCAAATAAAGAAGATAGACCTCGACTATGTAGATTACGATTTTGCGTGGGAGAAAATGCTGGAGATGTACTCTAATACACTAAAGAATTACCTGCTGGCTACGCAATCGTAACCAATAACAAGGTTCGATATTCAAGGCAAACGCATGAAATTTATTCGAACTCAATTCTTAGCTATTGTAGGGGCGAATTATCATTCGCCCGCAGATTTTTTCTATTTCGGGCGAATGATAATTCGCCCCTACAATAGCCAAAACCGGAATATCATTTTTTCATAAAACTCAAACTATGAAGAAAGCTATACTTTTATACAGTCTGCTCCTTTTCATCCCTACAGTTTGTTTTTCGCAGGTAGTACGCCAGGGTGAAAAATTTACGGAAGTGCCTGTAGTCAATGGTAAGATTTTGTTCCTGAAAGAAATACCTGCTAAAAAGGATGTGTCGATGTCGGCCAATTACAAAACTCTGAAAAGCTGGGCAGTAGACCGTTATGGAAAAGACCCTTTCAACTCGAGCATACGCTATGAAGGAAAGAACAGCGAATTTATCGCAAAATCGAGAATAGAGCTGTTATTGCCACACAACGAAAAGGGAATACGCGAAAAGATGACAATGCGTTACCGTATAAACGGTTTTATATTCTACGACAAATGCGTATTTGAAGTTACTGACATTTCTTATATGTACGAAAATTCGTCGAAAGACAAGTCGCTGCCTAAAATAATAAAAGGAGAAGACTTCATTACAGATGAAGCCATTAATATGAACAGCGAACATACTGAAATAAAAACAAATACGCGCAAAAGCACCCTTTTCTTCCTCGACGAATTATCGAAAAGCTTCGAAGAAAAGTTCGGATATTAAAAATCCAGCTTCAACTGTTTCTCTGTCAGGTTGAAAGACATGCGGTGATAAGGAGTTACACCGTGGTCTTTGATAGCCTGACGGTGTTTTTTTGTAGGGTAGCCCTTATTGTTAGCCCAGTCGTATAGCGGATATTCCTTATCCAAGGCTAACATAAAATCGTCTCTGTATGTCTTGGCCAATATAGACGCCGCTGCAATAGGCATAAACTTACCATCGCCCTTTACCACGCAAGTATGGCCGATATCCTCATAACGGCGAAAGCGGTTGCCATCTATCAATAAGTGCTGAGGACGTGTCTTCAATGAAGCTACAGCTCGCTGCATAGCCAGAATAGAGGCATTCAGTATATTAATCTTGTCGATCTCTTTATGGTCTACTATCCCCACAGCCCATGCCAAAGCCTTCTCCTCTATCAGAGGGCGCAGGTTGTAACGCTCTTTCTCCGATAGTTGTTTCGAATCGTTCAACGCTTCGCATTCGAAGTCTTCGGGCAGAATAACCGCCGCCGCAAAGACAGGTCCGGCAAGGCATCCGCGTCCGGCCTCGTCGCAACCCGCCTCTATTAGTTCGGGATATAATGATAGTTGTAGCATGCTCAAAATGTAAGGTCTATATTATTATCGGCAGGATAAAAGTCGAGTTCGACATTATCCATATCCATCGGATCATCACCCAGAAAACCGGACAACTGCTTGAGATATGCCATCAGTTCATCGTCGGGCTTCTCATCGCCATACAAATGTAAGACAAATATCTTACTTAACATCTCGGTAATCATCGTTTCCAGCGACGGCGGCAGGCCGTGGTTCATATCTTTCAGCCTTTGCAAAGCTATCCTTTTGGCAATAGCCTGCATCTGTACTTTGCTTCTTTCTGCGATATTCGGATATTGCGGCAATGAGTCAATATTCCTTGTTCGCACCTTCATGCCGCTTTGCGATAGTTCTACAAAACGATAGGAAAAAGGATAAGCCGACAAGGTGCCCGTTGCCACATCGTAGAGCGTGTTCCCTTCGGGCGATGCAAATAGTGAGATATCGTTGGAGTGGAAATGCCCCGTAAATATGACATTCATGCCATTGCCGGCAAATAGGTAAGCCAACCGCTGATAGTCCGGCACCAGATAATCGCCAAAGAAAACGGCCTGATAGGGGATATGCTCCGTCACACCCCAGTGCATCATGCCGACGACTTTTATCCCTTTTTGCTTTGCCTCTTGCAATACTTGGTTCATCCACATTTCGGTTTCCTTCGATGCCTTTCCGCCCGATATACTTGTCTTCTTATATTCTTTATATCTGGCGGCATCTATAGCTAGTAGCCATGTGGCTTTATCAAGTTCTGCCACATAGCTCAGCGAAGCCGTATCTTTCTTTATCGCCTGATTGTAACCACATCCGGCATAAATAGTAGTGAAATCGGACGGTGATATATTGGATACCGGGAATGTTTTATCTCCTCGAAATCCTACAGGATTGGGCATATTGATATCATGGTTGCCGGGAACAACAAAGATTTTCACACCTTTATCCTGCAAAGGCTTGAGCTTGCCCACCAAGTCTAAATGGCTTTGCCGTTCGCCATCTTTTGTCATATCGCCACATATCAGCAAAATACTAATATCGCTATTGTAATATTCTTCCAGAACTTTATCTATAACAGAGGGAACAGCCGCGATGTTGCGCCCTGTGGCATTCACATAATCTTGTTGCGCTTTACCGCCATCCATCAGTTTTTCCGACAGGTAGTGGATATCGCTTATTACCCCTATCTTTAGCGATTGAGCGACCGATGGCAAATAAGAACAAATAAGGAAAATATATGTTATTAAATATTTCATGTGTTACTTTTTTTAAGTTACAAGTTACTACGCCCTGTGGGCAGTAACAAGTTACAAATATTTTTATTTTTTCTAATTTATCGCTCTTTCGGATTGGCAACCAATGGTCAGCGGAGCAAAGCATAGATAAATCTAAATAAACGAGACAAGAGCTATTGCAACTACTTGTAACCCGTAACTGCCCACAGGGCGCAGTAACTTGTAACTATTTTATCATACATTACAAGAATAAAAACAAAAGTAAATCATTTAAGAAAAAGCTTTTAGCCAATTATTACTATTTTTGCACTACCTTTATTAAATTATGTTACAGATATGAATATAAAAAATACACTCCGTTCGGTTCTGTTTATTTCCATTATAGTATTGCTATCCGCCTGCGGTTCTTCGCGACAAGGTTCGGCATATAAAGATACCAGATACCCCAAAAGAGAATTCAGGGGGGCATGGCTGAGTACTGCGTGGCAGTCGAGATACCAATCGATGACGGTGGCGCAGATGAAAGCCTATTTTACCAAATCGTTAGACCAGTTGCAGGCAATGGGCATCAATGCTGTTATATTTCAGGCACGCCCCTTTGCCGATGCCTTCTACAAATCGAAGTACGAACCGTGGAGTGCACTGCTGACAGGTGTGCAGGGAGTAGCACCCGAAGGCAACTTCGATCCGCTGGCGTTTCTGGTAAGCGAATGCCACAAACGCAACATGGAGCTTCACGCCTGGCTCAACCCCTACAGGGTATCGAGCAAGGAAGGTGAGAGGCTGGCTTCGAACCATATCTATTACAAGCATCCCGAACGTTTTGTGACCTATGGAGGCAAGATATACTTCGATCCGGGAATACCCGACAACGCGTCTTATATATGCAAGATAGTGAGGGACATAGTACTCCGCTACGATGTAGATGCCATACATATGGACGATTATTTCTATCCTTATCCTATTGCCGGAGAGGCTTTTCCCGACAACAACAGCTTCAACACATATGCGCGTAGGCAGGGATTTTCGGCTAATCAGAAAAACGACTGGCGGCGCAACAATGTCAACCAGCTTATACGCGAGATTAAGCACACGCTCGAAATTACAAAACCTTGGGTAAGGTTAGGCATCAGCCCGTTTGGTATATACCGCAACAAGAAAAACACTCCCGACGGATCGGGCAGCAATACCAATGGCCTGCAAAACTATGACGACCTGTATGCCGATATAAAACTGTGGGTGAAAAACGGATGGATAGATTATAATATGCCGCAGGTATATTGGGAAATAGGACACAGCAGTGCCGATTACAAGACTCTGGTAAAATGGTGGTCGGAAAATAATTTCGACGGCCACTTATACATCGGTCAGGATGTGAAACGCACAATGGACGGAAAAACAGGCAGCCAGCTTAACGAGAAAATGCAGTTGTCGCGCAATCCTAATCTTATTCATGGCAATTGCTTCTGGCCGGCTTATGAGCTTTTGGATAACTATAAAAATATAGCAACACAGCTGAAAGGCAATTACCATAAATACCCTGCCCTTATCCCTGCATATACACATATGCACAAAAAAGGCCCCAAAAAGGTAAAAAACCTTCGCGAAGAATATACGCCTACCACCCATATGCTTACATGGGAAAGCAAATCTGAAAAATATGATCCTGAGACAGCACAATACTATGTAGTCTACCGCTTTCCGAAAGGGGTGAAAGAAGATATTGACGATGCACGCTATATAGTTGCTACTACGCGCCAAACGAAATACATATTGCCATACGAAGGTGCACGCAACGAATACAAATATGTGGTAACGGCAGTAGATGGGTTTCATAACGAGTCGAAAGGGAAGTCGAAAAAGATACGGCTGTAGGTATAAAGACCGAAGCTGTAAAGAGAAAAGAGGGAGAAAGATGCTTCTCTTCTTTCAAAAAAAATCTTTTAACGCCAATCATTTCCCAACAATTTTATCTATACAATAAAAGTATAAATCATAAAAAAAGGAAATGTTATGGCAAAGTATTCAGAAGCAATAACCGAACGTATAGTACAATTGATAGAAGAAGATATGTACACCCTGTCGGAAATATGCAAAGCGGTGGGCATCAACCGCAAAACCCTCTATCAGTGGAGAACTACCAAACCCGAATTTGGCGAAGCTATAGACGAAGCAATGCGCAACCGCGACGAAATGCTGTTGCTGACAGCCCGTATGTCGCTGAAAAAGAAACTGGAAGGATATACCCTTGTGGAAGAAAAACTGATATATGAGCCGAGCAAGAGCAATCCCACGGAAATGATCTTAAAGAAGAAGATAGTAAAGAAAAAGGAAGTTGCGCCCGACAACCGTGCTATAAAAATGGTGATAGAGCGTGCCGAAAAGAATGAAGTGGCGGAAGAAAAGCCGAGAGAGAACCCTTTTGTCGTAAATGTTATCGACCGCGAAACAAAGCAAGACCTGGAAGAGCTTTGGGAAAGGCGGAATGAAATAGCAGAAAGAAATTTGCCTGCCGGAAAAGGCTGTAACAAGAATGCTCCCGTATCGCCGGGTATGCAGCCGGAGCGAACGGGGACAATAAAAGTAACGCAATGAAAAATATAAAAAACGTGGGGCTTTTGTTACTTTTTGCTCATCACATAATTTTTGAAGAAAGCTTAAAACTCATTGCATAAGCAGCTAACTCGTAAATTCTTTGTATTTTTGCCCGCTGATATGGTTAGTGATTAGCCGTTTAATATTTTGATTACATAAAAACAGATTTCTATGAGTAACGAACAAGGACTGGACTTTAAATCCACGACTGAACCGAAGGACAAGAAACTGTTCATCGAAACCTACGGCTGCCAGATGAATGTGGCAGACAGCGAGGTGGTTGCATCGGTGATGCAGATGGATGGTTACACAATGACAGACAAACTGGAAGATGCCGACGCCGTATTTGTAAATACATGCTCGATACGCGACAATGCCGAACAGCGTGTGATACAGCGGTTGGAGTATTTCAGTGCTATCCGTAAGAAGAAAAAGCCCGGTATGATTATCGGCGTACTGGGATGTATGGCCGAGAGGGTCAAAGAAGAATTGCTCGACAAGCACCATGCCGATGTAGTAGTAGGCCCCGATGCCTACCTCGACCTGCCCAACCTGGTGGGAGCTGCCGAAAAAGGAGAGAAGGCCATTAATGTAGAGCTTTCGAAAACAGAGACATACAAAGATGTCATCCCCTTGAAAATAGGCGGTAACCATATCTCAGGCTTTGTATCCATAATGCGCGGCTGCGACAAGTTCTGCACCTACTGCATTGTGCCTTATACACGCGGACGGGAGCGGAGCCGCGAGCCTCAGAGCATACTGAACGAAGTGGCCGACCTGCGCGACAAGGGCTTTAAGGAAGTAACCCTGCTGGGACAGAATGTGAACTCGTACCGTTTCGAGAACGAAGACGGTTCTGTTACCGACTTTCCGCGCCTGCTGGAAATAGTGGCTCAGGAAGCACCAAATATGCGCGTGCGTTTCACCACCTCGCACCCTAAAGATATGACAGACGAAACTCTGGAGATGATAGCCCGGTACGACAACCTTTGCAAGTTTATCCACCTGCCTGTACAGTCGGGCAGTTCGCGTATGCTGAAGTTGATGAACCGCAAGTACGACCGCGAGTGGTATCTCGACCGCATTGCTGCCATCAAACGTATAATTCCCGGTTGCGGATTGTCTACCGACATCATGTGCGGCTATCATTCCGAAACGGAAGAAGACCAGGAGGAAACCCTGTCGCTGATGAAGGAGGTGTGCTTCGATTCGGCTTTCATGTTCAAGTATTCGGAACGTCCGGGTACATACGCTGCCAAGAAATTGGAGGATGACATACCGGATGACGTGAAAGTGAAGCGTTTGCAGGATATTATCGAGTTCCAGAACGAATGCTCGATGGAAAGCAACAAACGCGATGTTGGCAAGGTTTTTGAGGTATTGGTAGAAGGGTTCTCTAAACGTTCGAAAGAGCAACTGTTTGGACGCACCTCACAAAACAAGGTGGTGATATTCGATAAGCAGAATTATCGTATTGGCGATTTTGTAAAAGTTAAAATAACAGGCAATACCTCGGCTACATTGTTCGGGGAGCCGGTTTGAGAGATATTTGACATGATTTTTTGCAACAGGTAGTTAACAAAACCGATAGATACTTGTTATAAAGATATAGAAGAAATCGAATGATTTGTTTTTCTCCCCGTTGCAGAAAGTTATTTTTTACTTAAGGTTTATCCTATATTTTCAAAAAGTGACTATCTTAGGTGTTCCTTTTTTTTTGAAGGGTAGGATATTGAATAAATAACTAAACGAGAAAATAAATTATGGGTAAGACAGGTTCTAATCTATTGTTTCTGGCCATTGGCGCTGCGTTGGGCGCTGCAGTTGGATATATTGCAGCATCGGACAAGAAAGAAGAATGGTTGAATGATATAAACTGCCTTGTGGACAAGGTGAAAACAAATGTAAAAGCTGCTGCTCACAAGAAAAAAGAGATTATTGATTTAGAAGAAGATGCTGAATAATCACGAAGAAAGAGACGATAATTTCCGTTCCTTGTTTGAAGAACTCAAGCAGGAGTTGAAAGGGTATGTCAACAGCAGGCTGCGCCTGTTTCAGCTTACCAGTTACGAGAAGCTTAGTATTTCGGCTTCGAAGATCGGGTACGGGTTGATTGTATTTCTTATTGTAGCCATCATCCTGTTTTTCATATTCCTTGGCATGGCTTTCTTCCTTGGAGAATTACTAGGCAGCCTTGCAGCCGGTTTCGGTATCATGGCGTTGTTGTCTCTTGTTGCATTATTCGTTGTTTATCTGCTTCGCCGGACAATAAAGCGTTCGATACTGAACCATACAATCATTTTTATCAGAAAAGTAGAAGCCAATGAAGAATAATCAGACATCACCTTTAGACGAATTGCGTCTTGAGAAAGAGATTGTGAAAAGGCAATGCGAGGAGTCGGAAGACCGTTTGGCCGAACATTGGGACTATTTGACAGATAATGCAGGTTCGCTCATATTTAACGGCTTGCTTGGCGGTATATTCGGTAAACGTGGCGGGCGGGCATCATCGTCGGGACAAGAGAAACGTGTTTCATCGTCTGGTATTATGTCCAATATAGCACCCGGTATTTTCAGTGGGTTGTCTTCTTTTGCCCCAGTAGTTTGGGATATTGTGCAACCGATGTTGTGGGGATATGCAATAAAAAAAGTAAAGTCGATTTTTTCTTCTAAAAAGAAGAAGTAGCTGCTAGTTGCAAATAATATATGTAGAAGGTGTCCTGAAAGTAAAAAAGGACACCTTCTTTGTGTTTTTGTAGAGAAGTGTTCAAAAAAATGATTAGATGCGAAGCCACTCATTTTTAGACAGAAGGGAGCAGACAAAAGTATGTGACCGATGGCTAATAAATGAAGCAAATGATTATTTTTGGGACATTTTCTATTTTTTTGAAATAGCTTTATCTATACAGTGGATGATTGCTTTAGTAGTATTGTCTTGATAAAAAAAGAAAAAATAATAAAAACCCGGTAAATGTTTCTTTTGCATTATGGATTATCTGGTAATTAATCCTCTATATGAATAAAGGTTATAACTATGAAAAAACTATTCCTGTTTTTTGCACTTTTGCCATTAAGCATTCCTTTGTTTTCGCAAGAAGAACCGTTTGTTTTCATCGATCACGAGGTTGCTCCCAGTTTTCCGGGAGGACAAACAGCCATGTCTGAGTTTATTAACGAAAGGCTGATTTACCCTCAGTCTGCATTGAACGATGGTATAGAAGGCCGTGTAACCGTCCGGTTTCTGGTAAAGAAAACAGGCAATCTGGATAAAATCGCATTAATAAGGGGGATTCATCCCGAATGCGATAGTTTGGCTTTGCAGATAGTAAGGGCTATGCCCAAATGGAATCCGGGAAGTATGCGTGGTGATGCAAAGGTAGATGTATGGTTTACTTTACCCATTATATTCAAACTACCCTACAAGATGGTAGATAGAGAAAAGGTGTTTGTTGCGCCTGATGTATATGCTTCTTTTCCCGGAGGAGTAGATTCCATGAAAAGCTTTATACATCAAAACCTGAGATGGCCGGATGATGGGGGTTGTTTTCAAGGCAGGGTTGTTGTACGTTTTATCGTTACAGAGGAAGGTAAACTTGTAGCTCCCGAAGTTATAAGAAGTATAACACCCGGAGCCGATAAAGAAGCCTTGCGTGTAATCTCCCTTATGCCCGATTGGACACCTGCTAAGCAGAATGGAGTGAACGTGAAGATGCGCTATGTTATTCCCGTAGCATTCCATACTGAGCGTTAAAGGCTAAAAACCATAGAGCCACTTGTTGAGCATTTGGGCAATATCCACATCGCAGCGTTGCGCTATATCGTAATATGTTTCGGCAACAAACTCGCGGTCTTCTGTTTCCAGCTCTATCTTCTTTAGCCTATCAAGGCTTTGCTTGGCTCTTTCGGTCAGTTGTTCTTTCGTTTGCGAACCCTTTAGGAAAGTATTGATGTCGTCCAACATGGTTGCCTTCATCAGGTTGTGGTCGCTTTTGCCTATCAGCCTTTCTTCCAGCATCCAGTCGAGGCGTTTGCCTACCATCGCTACCAGTTGTTCGTATGTAAGGGGTTCGGGTTCGTGTAGGTTATTGTTGCAGAAAGCAAGTATCTCGCTGTCCATGTCTATCTTTCCTATCCGGCTAAGTTGCCGAAAGATGTCGCAGAGGCTTTCTATTACGATATTGTCGAGTCCTTTGGCATTGTACAGTTCCATGCTAGCAGCTAGCGATTTCTTTATAAGCAGGCTGTCGCTCACATTACTTTCTATGCCATTGATAACCGTGTTTACATAGTCGGCAATAGAATCCATCTGTCGCAGCCTTACATTCTTATTGTCGGCAGCAAGGTCGACCATGCTTTTTACGCTTCGGCGCACCGAGAGGAATTTGTCTTCCATTGGTTGACTCGCCTCAAACCATGCATATATTGTTGGTGTAGGGTTGCAGTATTCGCCTATGTTGAATAAGTTTTGTACCTGATTGGATGCCGTGATAGTATGATAGGTAGAGTTTATGATAGAGAACAGGCCTTCGCTGCACCTTATGTCTTTAAACTCTTTCACCAGATTGTCTGCCATCGTACTAATCTGTTCGCAGCTTAGCTTGTCGGACGAAAGGTAGGTGTCGCAGTCGGCAAGCAAGCGGGCGAGTACCAATTTGTATTCCGCGTCGGATATTGCTCCTTCATCTTTTAGGGTGGTAAGCTCGGTTTCTATTGTCTTTTTCTGGTTAAGAACCATTTCTTTCGCCTGAGGATTATTGCCTATGAAGTTGCAACTGTAGAAAAAAAGTATGCAAATAGTGGTAAATAATTGTAATCTTTTCAAAGCCATTTTATCTATAGTAAAAAGGATAGACGGTTGAGGGTAATACTAATAATTGCAAATATAATATATTTTGCGAAGTCGGGATAACAAACAGCTTGTATAAGATATTTCTTCTTTCCTAATCCTTATATTTTACAGTTTTTAGTAAAAAATCTTACTTATAAATTTATATCTTTGCAGCGTCTTTACTTATAAGGGAAAAAGTAAACAATATCTTGGAAATCAAACGTATTTAAATATATTAAATTCAAAAAAAGGATTATGATTACAATTGACAAATTCAACTTTTCGGGAAAGAAGGTATTCGTAAGGGTTGACTTCAACGTACCGCTCGATGCCAGTTTCAACATTACAGACGATACGCGTATCCGTGCAGCAATGCCGACTTTGAAAAAAATTATAGCCGACGGTGGCAGCCCCATTATCGCTTCTCACCTCGGACGTCCGAAAGGAGTTGAAGAAAAATATTCATTAAAACATATCCTTGCACATGTTTCTAAGCTACTTGGCGTAGATGTGCAATTCGCAAACGACTGCGTAGGAGAAGAAGCCGGAGTGAAAGCTGCTGCTTTGCAACCGGGAGAAGCCCTGTTGCTCGAAAACCTTCGCTTCTATGCCGAAGAAGAAGGCAAGCCTCGCGGTTTGGCCGACGATGCCAGCGAAGAAGAAAAAGCTGCTGCCAAGAAAGCTGTAAAAGAAAGCCAGAAAGAATTTACAAAAACACTTGCTTCTTATGCTGATGTATATGTAAACGATGCATTTGGTACTGCCCACCGCGCACATGCCTCTACTGCTTTGATTGCCGACTATTTCGATGCAGAACATAAGATGTTCGGTTACCTGATGCAAAAAGAAATAGACGCTGTAGAAAAAGTATTGAAAGATACCGCCCGTCCGTTTACTGCTATTATCGGCGGTGCAAAAGTATCTTCGAAAATAGATATCATCGAAAACCTGTTGGATAAGGTAGACAACCTTATTATCGGCGGAGGTATGGCATTCACTTTTGTAAAGGCTGCCGGTGGCAAAATCGGTAACTCCCTTGTAGAAGACGATAAGCTAGACCTTGCTAACGAACTGGTAGCAAAAGCTAAGGCAAACGGTGTAGCACTTGTTATTGCAAGCGATGCTAAGATAGCCGACAAATTTGCTAACGATGCCAATACACAATACGTTGATGCAGACCAGATTCCTGACGGATGGATGGGATTGGATATAGGTCCTAAGGGTGAAAAAGAGATTGCAGATGTACTTATGGCATCTAAAACAATCCTATGGAATGGCCCAGTAGGTGTATTTGAGTTCGACAACTTCGCTCAGGGAACAAAAGTAACTGCTGAGGCTGTTGCTGCTGCTACCAAAGCCGGAGCGTTCTCGCTAGTAGGTGGTGGCGATTCTGTTGCCGCTGTCAACAAGTTCAACCTTGCCGACCAAGTATCTTATGTGTCTACTGGTGGTGGTGCATTGCTTGAGTTCATCGAAGGAAAAGTACTTCCTGGAATCAAGGCTATCAGAGGATATTAATATCTTGATTATAAGACGAGAACCTGCGCTCGCAAAGGGTGCAGGTTCTTTTTTTGCACTTTTTTTGCCTGGCGTTTAGGGAATATGCCTTTAGCGTATGTCTATATAGATGTTAGTATGCCACTAGCTATGTATAAACCGGACAAAATAATAACTATGAGAAAAACATTCTGCCTTATCATGCTCGCTCTAATATTATCCCAGTCAGGCTATTCCCAGACAGACCGGATAATTATATCGGGAAACATATTGTATGATGACGGTTTCCCTCTGCCGGGAATAAACGTCAGGGATAAGAACTCGACCAACGGAACCATCAGCGATGTAGACGGAAACTTCACATTAAGCCTTCCATCGGGAAAGCAGACCGTCGTTGTGTCTTTTATCGGCTACAATACCGCAGAGGTAGAAGTGGACAAAAGCGAAGTCTGGAGCATCATCTTTTACGATGCCCACTTTGATATCAGACGGAGCGGGGGAGAGACCAATTCCATTGTTAAGGAGCCAACCGTCTTATCATATAAGCTAAGGAATGAAAAAGATGGAGAGGGAGTCTTTTATATGAAAGATGACATGCCAAGTAGTTATCATTCCGCATCCTTGTCGAGAATAGAAGAAATAAAGCCTTCGGGCAAAGGATATTCTATAAAGGAAGCGAAGGGCAGATTCTATACCTCAGGCTATGATATTCTTTATACAACATCGCTGGATGTATCTACAGTCGGGCGGTTGCCTCAATGGCAAACGGATTATGCCCAAGGACAGGGCGGGCTATGGAACAAATCTGACGAGATCTTTAGTTGGGGGCTTTCTCTATCTTCCCTCCAAAGCAATGGTGAAACACCTGTGATATATTCTCCTAAAGATTTCTTCGATACAGGGCTTTCTTTCAGCAACGCGCTCAATATAAAGTTCCCCGGATTTAAAAGAGGATTCACTTCTGTTGAGGTTGGGCAAAGACGCAACAATTCGCCTATTCCGGAGGCTTACAACGACAACTATAACCTGTCGTTGGCGATGGGCGATATTACGTTTGGCAGAGTAAAGAGTGAAGTCGGGGTACGCTATAATAATGTATATGGAAAACACGCCCAGCATGCTGCTAATATGGCGACGCTGATGTACGCAATATATACAACTCCACCTACTTTCGATAATTTGAATGGCCAATCTTCTGGCAAAGGAAATGTGTGGATAAAGCCAGATGGCTCTTACCATTCATACAACCCTTCGTTTGTTGAAAATCCTTATGCTTTGGTCAATGAATTGCCCGACAGGAAGAAGAGCGAATACCTGCTTTCTTTTCTCAAGGCTCAATATAACTATAAGTCTGTAGAATGGCTGAATACGGTTAATCTCGAAAAGACATGGAATAATTATACTAATGGAATGCTGTCTCAGGCCGAATTGTACCGTACTTTTGACCGAAAAGACCAGATAACAAATATTGCCGCTAATTCGGATCTCCTATGGACAATAAAAAGGTATGATCCAAAGATAGATATTCTTGCCAGATATTCATTTAAGCATACTTCCGACAAGTTGTTGTCGAAAAGGAATCCATTGGATCAGGGAATGTATCCGGGGGCACAAAACGAGAAGCTGATACGCAACTCGCACGACATAAAGTATGGAGTAAAGTTCAGGTGGGATAATGCTTCTTTTGAAGCTGCTAATACACACTACTTTTCAAATACTGCAAGCAGTAAAGATTATGCTAATCTGTTTCCCGAATTTGGAGCCAATGTTAAACTTGAAAGGGTGTTCGAGGACTTATTCGATTGGAATTACAACAACCTGTCTCTTTATGGCAATATCAAACGGAGCATAGGCGAAGTCTCGCTGATAAACCGTAGCCCGTCTGTATTGTCTACAACATTGAATGCTGCGTCTTTTCGCCACTACTATGAATACCAACTGCCAATATATAACGAATCATTGAAACCCGAAACCTACCTGAAATCGGAACTGGGTTTAAGGTATGTAAGCAATGGAGGGAATGTTTCTGCCGAAATAAGCGGATTCAATTATCATACGTACAACCTGGTTTCTCCGGTTGTTCAAGACTGGAACCCTGTAATGCAAAACATTGGGCGGCTGCGCAGCTATGGCTATTTTCTCGATTTGAGCTATAAGACCCGTTTCGACTCCCGTAATTGGAATATGGGGATTAAATATACATTCAGCCAGACTAAAAATAAAGCTACGGCATTATACCACGACCAGCCATTCGTCAGGCTTGCAGGCTTTTCCGACATCGCCACCGTTTTCGCCGAGGGCGAACCGTTAGGTGCTATTTACGGAACATCGTATCAGCGTAACGATGCCGGGCAAGTGGTTGTCGGGGCTGATGGTTTTCCTCTGGTAAATTATAAATTGACCAAAATCGGCGACCCTACTCCCGACTTTGTTATGACCTTGAACCCATCTGTGTCGTATAAGGGTTTTACACTTCGCATGTTGTTCGAGTACCAACATGGAGGCGACAGGTGGAATGGGACAAAGGCTTTTATGGATTGTCTGGGTGTATCTAAAAACTCTGGCGACAACCGTAATATCAAAGGTTATATATTCGATGGTGTCAACGAAAGTGGTGCGGCCAATACTGTCCCTGTCGATTTTTACAATCCTGACGAACCTATCTGGGATAACAGATGGGTGCGGTATGGCATGGCAGGAGTTGGCGAAGAGTATATAGAGAAAGCCAGCTACCTGCGTTTCTCCGATATTACACTATTGTATTCTTTTAATGTAAGGCGAAGCCGTATCCTCAACCGTTTAGATGTGGGCGTGAGTGCAAAGAACCTTTTCCTTATAACCTCTTATAAAGGAGTAGACCCTAATTCTTATATGTTTGGTTATTCTCTGGCAAATGGTTTAGACTTATTCAATACACCTTCTATGCGTAGTTATTCACTTTCTGTAACCTTAGGATTTTAATATTATGAAGAAGAAAATATACATCGGTATCTGCCTTCTGGCTTTGGTGCTTGTAGGAGCTGCAAATGGCGATATAATACAAACGCTGAAAAATGCATTGAGAGATTATAATGCAGATTATCCATCGGAGAAAGTTTACCTCCAGACAGACAAGACATACTACAAGCCTTTGGAAAGTATCTGGTATAAAGGGTTCCTTAGTAATGGTACAGATAATAAGCCTTCGCAGGCGAGCGATATCATATATGTAGAGCTGCAAGACCCGTGGGGTAATGTAGTAGAACGCCACGAACAAAATGTAATGTTGGGCACATTCAATGGGGTGTTTACCCTCTCGGATAAGATGGCCGGCGGTATTTACAAGATTGTGGGGTACACTACGTGGCTGAAAAACTGGGGACAGGATTATTTCTTTAGTAAAGACATTACAGTACAGAAGGTCATAACTCCGCGCCTGTTGCTTAAACTCGATTTCGAGAAAAGAGCCTATGGCGCAGGCGATGAGGTTGTTGCCAACCTGAAAGTGACAGACCTGAATAATGTAAAGACAACCGGTAGCCAGATAAAAGCAACCGTGCGGATTGCAGGCAAGGACTATAAAACAATAAATGGGGAAACCAGCGGCGGCGAATCTGTTATACGTTTCCCTCTCCCTAAAGACCTGAATACGGCCGATGGGATATTACAGATTGTGGTCAAAGACAAAGGTGTGGAAGAATCCATCCCGAGGTCGATCCCCATCGTGATAAACAAAGTCAGCATCCGCTTTTTCCCCGAAGGGGGCGACCTGGTAAGCGGAGTAGAGAACAAGGTGGCATTCGAAGCACTCAACGAATTTGGTAAAGGTGCCGACGTGAGCGGGGACTTGGTGGACGACAAAGGACAGGTGATAACCTCATTCAATAGTTTCCATCTGGGCATGGGTGCTTTTTCGTTTACGCCGGAGAAGGATAGGACATACTCAGTCCGCATATCTGCTCCAGCTGGCAACGAAGATTTGAATAGACTTCCACAGGCAAAGGATAATGGTTACACGTTGTCACTGTCAGAGAAAAGGAAAGGCATTACAACATGGAAGATATATAGCCCTAAGGATAATAACGATGCTTACTTTATAGCTCATACCCAAGGCGTGATACACTATACCAACCGGTTGAGCCTCAAAAAGGGCATTAATAGCATAGAAGTAAATACATCCGGTTTCCCGATGGGTATAGCAGTCTTCACCCTTTTGAATGGTAAAATTGAAGTTGCCGAACGCCTTGTGTTCCTGAATGCAGGCAAGAAGATGAATATAGAACTGCAAACGGATAAGGAACACTACGAACCAAAAGAGAAAGTAAGCTTGTCGATAAAAACGACAGATGATATGGGTAACCCTCTTTCGGCTAATATAGGATTGTCGGTAGTCGATGAGCAAATACTTACTATGGCCGATGATAAGCAAGACAATCTGTTGACCTATATGCTGCTGTCGTCCGAACTGAAAGGGGAGATACAAGAGCCGTCTTTCTACTTCGACCCCAACGAGCCTAAGGCAAACGAGGCTATCGACTATCTCTTGCTGACGCATGGGTGGAGACGTTTTAAATGGGCCGATTTGCTATCCCCATCCAAGATAGAGATAAATAACATGGCCGAAAGGTTCAGTAGTATCTACGGTTATATGCTCAATAAAAACGGGCAACCGACATCCGGCTCGGTGTATCTTATCGAACTCGGAGGTAAAAAGCGGATAGCAAAACTGAATACAACCAAAGAAGGGCATTTTGTATTCCACAATGTAGATATCTCGGAAGGTATTTGTGTATCTGCAAAATTGCCTGACCAAATCTATCTGATAGGTGGTGTTCCAATGATAGAGAGGCCGGACGAGGAAATAGCCGATACCGAAGAAGGCGGAGTACTCGACCTTTCGGAAAAGTCTCCGGATGTAAGCGAATCGAAGCCGGTAGCAGGCAGAGAGTTTCCATATACCAAAACAGAATCTTTTGCTGTCAGCGAAAGTAATTTGGAAGAGGTAATGGTAGTAGGATACGGGAGGCAAAATAGGCAGTTGATAACAACATCTGTAATGTATGTCGATAGGTATAATATAGGTTCAGTAGCCGATGACCTGATGACGGCTTTGTCTGGTAATGTCGCAGGCATATCTATAGGCCAGAAGACGGTCGACCAGCCTACGTCTTCTCAGATACATATAAGAGGTACTTCTTCTCTCATCTCAGCCGAACCATTGGTTATTATAAACGGCATTCCGGTCGAAGGATCGGCTGCATATGCTTTAAGCTTGGTCAATCCGGGCGATATAGACAATATAAATGTTGTGAAGTCAGTAAACGGGAGTGCCATTTACGGCAGCCGCGCTTCGAATGGGGTTATACTTATTTCCACTAAGAGAAAGCAGTTCAAGCAGAAATACAGTCCGGCTAAAGCTAATTATAGTACGGCATATGTCTTTCGGCGACAGTTCTATAAAGCTCCTGTTTTTACTCAGGATAAAGACAACCCATCGCAGGAAAATACAACTGTCTACTGGAACGGGGACATACATACCGATGCTGAAGGTAAGGCCAGCATCGAGTTTGTGAATAACAAAAACTCCTCAACATTCAGGATTACTGCCGAAGGCATATCCCCATCCCACGGATTGTTGGCTACAGCAACCAAGCGTATCGTTACGCAAAAGCCATTCTCCATCGATGCCAAAATCCCTCCGTTTGCCGGATGTGGCGATATTATAAAGATACCTGTAATGCTTAAGAACCTAACCGACAAACCTATGAAGGTCAATCTTAGCGTTACTTCCGATAAGCCGGAGGATGTTGTCGTGCACAACTATGATAATAACATAGAAGTGCCTGCCAATAGTACTCAAACTGTGTTTGCCGGTATGTCGGTTGAGAAGCCGGTACAAGGCATTAACATTCGGATAGTTGCAAACGCAGATGGCTACAAAGATGAGATAGGCAGGATGCTGACAGTACGGGAAGTCAATTTTCCTTATCAATATGGTTTTTCCGGCAGGGCATTTAGCGACAAGGTTGAATTTGACTTGCCCGATTATGTAAAAGGTACTCTTTACGCTGAAGCAGTGGCCGAGGTTGAGATTACCAACCAATTATTTGATGGCGCAGAAAGCATATTCAGACAGCCTTATGGATGCTTCGAGCAGGTACTATCGAGTGCCTTCCCCAATGTGTTTGCTTTGCAGTTGCTTAAAGCCACAGGGAAAACGGACGAAGCCGTACTCAACAAAGCTATGATGTATCTTGAGAATGGCTATAGTAAGCTTGCCAATTATGAAGTGAAGAAAACCGGGGGCTTCGAATGGTACGGAGGTTCGCCTGCTCACGAGATGCTCACTGCCTACGGGCTTGTCCATTTCCACGAACTGCAAAAGGTTTACGGTAAGGTCAATCAACAGATGGTCGACAGGGCGATGAATTTCTTGTTGAGCCGGAAAGATGGTAAAGGAGGATTCTCTCAAAACAGGGGTAAATATGGCTTTTCGGCTGCGCCCCGGAATGTAAATAACGCTTACATCGTTTACGCTCTCAATGAGATTGGTAGCGGGGAGCTTATCGGGCTGGAATATCAGTCGGCATTGCAAGAGGCTATGGATAGCAAAGACATATACCGCATGGCTTTACTCGCAAACGCAGCTTATCAGTCGAAAGATATTATCTCATATAAAAAGCTGGTGGCAGACTTCAAAGAGATAATAAGCAAGGAGGATGACCTATCGAAACTGAAAATACAGGCGACCATCGTTTATAGCTATGGCGATGCCGGCATCAGGGAGGCTATAGCCTATTGGTTACTAGCTCTGTACAAAGACAACACATCCTTCGATATCGCATTGATAGAAAAGTGCCTGGATTATATAGCTAAAGGTAAGCGTGGCGGCTATTTTGGCAATACACAGGCTACAAGTGTTTGTTTACAGGCTCTAAGCAAATATGCCATGTACATTGGTGCTGGATCTGTAAAGGGCAGCTTTAGCTTGAAGGTAAACGACAATGAGCCGGAAGGTATTGTTATAAAGGACTATATAAGCAGAAATATTAAACCTGCGATTGCCTTTGCCGACAAATTGAAACAAGGCAAGAATACTATTTGGGTGGATTTCAAAGAACGCGATATGCTTGCACCTTATGCAGTCAATATTTCATGGTATTCGGCTCTCCCTGCAACATCGCCATTGTGTCCATTGCAACTCACTACCCGGATAGAAGCTACAGATATCAAGGTGAATGAGACTGTAAGGCTATCAGTCAGGTTGAAGAATACCGATGAGTCTACGGGCAAGCCTATGAGCATCGCTGTTATTGGCATCCCCGGCGGCATGAGCCTGCAACCTTGGCAGTTGAAGGAGTTGCAAGAGAAAGAAGTCTTCGATTTCTATGAGATTATCAACGACAACCTTGTAGTCTATTACCGCGAACTGGGCCCTGGCGAAGAAAAGGTGATAAACCTCGATCTCAAAGCCGAAATACCGGGTACATATACGGCTATGGCTTCATCGGCTTACTTGTATTACATGGATGAGCATAAGTATTGGATAAGCGGTATCAAGGTCAAGATAAACGAGTAGGCTATATCAGCCTACTTCATGTCTTTTCTCTTTCCTGCGAATATATCGTATCTGCGGAATTCGCAGGGAAGGGAGCCGTTTACCAGTTGTACTTTCTTCGATGGCTTTAGTCCTATCTTGTCAAAGCACTCTTTCTTGTAGCTGAGTATCCATGCTGTATATCCCATAAATACATGCTTGAGCCGTTCGCCAATATGCTCGTATAGCTCCGAAAGGTTTTCCGGTTTGATACGCTCTCCATACGGAGGATTTGTCACAAGGATTCCTTTGTCGGAGGGTGCTTGCGTGTATTCCTCAAATGGCTTTACAGCAAGCTGGATATGTTTTTCGAAGCTTGCACCTTTCACATTCTTCGAGGCTATCTCTATGGCTTCGCGAGAAATATCCGAGCCGTAGATCCTATGCTTAAATTCGCGCTCGGCGCTGTCGTCGTTATAGATATCGTCGAAAAGGTCGGCATCGAAGTTCTTCCACTTTTCGAAGGCAAAACTCTTCCTGTATATCCCCGGAGGAACATTCATCGCTATCATGGCAGCTTCGATAAGCAACGTGCCCGAACCGCACATGGGGTCTACGAAGTCAGATTCGCCGCGCCAGCCTGTTTTCAATATCATCCCCGCAGCTAATACTTCGTTGAGAGGTGCTTCGGTCTGTGCAACCCTGTATCCTCTTTTGTGTAGCGACTCGCCCGAACTGTCGAACGATAGGGTGCATTTGTCGTGTGCTATGTGGAAGTTTATAAGCAGGTCGGGGTCTTTGGTATCTACCGATGGACGTTTGCTTGTCTTTTGCATGAAGTAGTCTACAATAGCATCTTTTACCCTGTATGCTACAAACTTGGAATGGGTAAAATAGTCGGAAAAGGTGATAGCATCTATGGCAAATGTACTGTCTTCGGTCAGGTGCTCGAACCAGTTCATCCCTTTCACTTTCTTATATATCTCGTCCGTGGTTTTTGCCCTGAACTCGTAGACGGGACGCAGTATGCGCAGCGCAGTGCGGCAATATAAATTAGCTTTATAAAGCAGGGCAAGGTTACCTTCGAACGAAACCATACGTTTCCCGATCTCCAGATTATTGGCTCCCAACCCAATCAACTCTTCGGCTAATACATCTTCCAGTCCTGCCATCGTTTTGGCTATCATCGTAAATTCTCTTCTGCTCATATCTTAGTTTTGCTTTCCTTTTTAAGTATAACAAACGTAGTGAAAAACGACGAGATTTCAGCCACTTTATTCTATCAAACTGACTTCTCAAAACAAACAGCCACCTGCATAACTATGTCAGATGGCTGCCTATATCTTATAATCGAGGGATATTATTCCGTTTTAGCCTCTTTCTTTCCTTGTATCTTAGCTTTCAATACTTCGTACACACCCGGCATTATCGACAGGATAATAATAGCTACTACAACCAGTTTCAGATTGTTTTGCACAATTTCCAATCCTCCTACAAAATAGCCAAGAAGACAGAATATTGCTATCCATGCCACACCGCCTATCACATTGAACGAGAAGAAGTGCTTGTATGTCATCTTACCCATTCCTGCTACAAACGGGGCGAATGTACGCACAATAGGCACAAAACGGGCTATAATAATGGTCTTGCCCCCATGCTTTTCGTAAAACTGATGCGTCTTTTGCAAATATTCCTGTTTGAATATCTTCGAATGCGGATTGCCGAACAGCTTTTCGCCAAAGAAACGCCCGATAGTATAATTCATTGCATCGCCCAATACGGCAGCTACAATGAGTATCAATATCAACCAATAGATATGAAGGGAGTTACCCTGATTGGCCGTTATGGTTCCGGCAAGGAACAACAACGAATCGCCCGGAAGAAACGGGGTTACAACCAAGCCTGTTTCGCAGAAAATGACAAGGAAGAGAATAGCATAAACCCATGTATCATACTGGTTTACCAAGTGGTTAAGGGCATCTTGCGTGTTAAACAATAATTCATGGATAAACAACCATGCTTCGTTAAGAAATTCCATTTTTTAAGTTTTGTATTTACAATATATATATAAAGAAGAATGACGGGGAGCTTCCCATCATTCCTGTTTCTTCCTTCTTATTTTACCAGCAATCCGGCGGCTATCTCGTCGCGTTTTTCCTTACCCAAAAGCTGTTCTACAAGGCTCAGGGCAAAGTCGATGGTGAGTCCCGGCCCGCGTCCGGTGGTTATATTGCCGTCTATCACTACGGCCTTGTCTGTTTGCAAGGTTGCTCCTTCCAGATATTGCTCGAAACCGGGATAGGCTGTTGCATTCTTCCCTTTCAGCAAGCCCAACCCGCCAAGCACCATGGGCGAAGCACAGATAGCGGCTACCTTTTCGCCTTTGTTGGCAAAGGCAAGCACTTCTTTTTTCATCGCCTCGTGTTCGTTATACTTAGGCGTTCCGCCGGGGAGAACCAGCATTTCGGCAGTAGAAAAATCTACATTGTCGAACATTATGTCGGCAACTACTGTTACACTGTGGCTACTGGTCACTTGCTGGTTGCCGGTAAGCGAAACCGATTTTACATCCAATCCGGCACGGCGCAATATGTCGATCGTACCAAGTGCTTCTATTTCTTCAAATCCTGTTGTCAGGAAAACGTAAATGGTCTTCATACACAATTTAATTTAGATTAAACTTATATGTAATTGTTCCTCTTTGGTTAGTCAAAGCTGACACTTCATTAAACTTTGTCCGCCTGGCGGCTTTTAATGCCTCATTTCTCAGGTTCGAATTTGGCGTATTTGTACCCCTGCCGATGGAAGCATCTATAACATCACCCTTCGGGTTGACCAATACATCGACCACCACAGTACCGTAATCGTTTACCGAATAGGCAGGCTTGGCCAGCCCTCCACTACCCAGGCTACGTCCGCCGAGGTCGAACGAGCCCCAGCCGCCTACGCCGCTTTTCTTACCACTACTGGCATTGCCCGTAGATACGCCTTGTGTGCCTGTCCCTTGTGTTTCGCCACGGCTGCCATTGCCCGATCCGTTGCCGAAAAGATCTTTCATTTGCTGGTTTATCTGCCCTTTGCGCTCGGCTTCGAGACGGGCTACACGCTCCGTTTCGGCTTTGCGACGTTGTTCGGCTGCTTCCTGCTGGCGTTTTTCTTCGGCTTTCTTTTTGGCCTCTTTTATAGCCACTGTTTCTTCCATATCCTGGGTTACAGGGGTTTTGCCGGCATTGGCGATATTGGGTTTCGGTTTCTCCGAAGTATTTTCCATCATCGGAAGCGGGTCTACTGCCACATTGGGCGAAGCCGACTGGCTTGCGCCGGAATTGCCATCGCCGCGTCCGTTGGGCTCGTTGTCGCCAAAGGCATCGGCCACATTGCCGAACATTACGGGTACGCCTCCCCAGTCTTCCGCCTTGCGTATCTCGGCAGAAGGGGTAAGGTATGCAAATAAAAGAAACAAGATGATGGCGGCGTGGAAACCAATGGTCCCCAGCATACTTATCAACTTATTTTTTTGTCCTTCCATCTGATTATTGTTTTTCTTAAATATCTTTCAGGCAATCCTTATAAGCCACTATAGTCTTTTCCAGCCCCAGGTAGAGGGCATCGCTAATCAGGGCGTGCCCGATAGACACTTCGTCGAGCCAGGGGATGTTCCGGTAAAGGAAATTGAGATTTTCGAGGCTCAGGTCGTGCCCGGCATTTATACCCAATCCTATTTTTTGGGCCAACAAGGCTGCCTCTACAAAAGGGGCTACCGCTGTGTTTTTATCCTTCGGATAATTGGCAGCATAGGGCTCGGTATAAAGTTCGATGCGGTCGGCTCCTGTTTTAGCTGCATATTCCACTATTTTGAGGTCGGTACCTGTAAATATGGATGTGCGCACTCCCACTTCGCGGAAATCGTCAACCAAGTCTGACAAGAGCTGCTGGTATTCTATTGTATCCCATCCCGCATTGGAAGTAATAGCATCGGGCTTGTCGGGAACAAGTGTAACCTGTGTCGGGCGGATGGTCTTTACCAGGTCGACAAACTTTTGGTTGGGATAGCCTTCTATATTAAACTCGGTCTTTATCTTCGCTTTCAGGTCGTGCACGTCTTTGAAACGGATATGCCGTTCGTCGGGACGCGGATGCACTGTTATGCCGTCTGCGCCAAAGCGTTCGCAATCCAATGCCACCTGCACCACATTGGGCACATTGCCTCCCCGGGCATTGCGGATAGTGGCTACCTTATTGATATTTACACTTAGTTTTGTCATGAAAAACAGTTAATAACGTACCTTCTTGATATTGTTGTAAAAAAAAACTGTCAACACAAACTTTTTTAGCAACTTTGCAAAACGATACTAAGGTACAAATGTAATACGAATTGGTGAAATAGATTACATTAGTTCCATTTTATTAACAGCTCCGGCAGATATTTGTTTTACCGGTACTTTATATATTTGACTAGAAAAAGAAAGCATGAAAATAGCAATATTCGGCAGCAGGAGGCAATCAAAGTCGCAAGTAAACAAGCTTTTCGAGATATTGGAGCGTTACGGCGCCGAAATCTATTTGCAGGAAAAATTCTGCATCTACCTGAAAGAGACTTTCGGTATGCAGTTCAAAAAGGCAGGACTGATAACCAGCGACGATTTCGAAGCCGACCTTGCCGTCAGCATCGGCGGCGACGGCACATTCCTGCGCACGGCATCGCATGTAGGCAAGAAAGACATCCCCGTATTGGGCATCAATGCCGGACGGCTGGGTTTCCTTGCCGATGTGGGCGAAGCCGACCTGGAAGATACTTTTGCCGACATATATACGGGCAATTACCGGATAGAACTTCGCAGCCAGTTGCACCTATCTACCGAACATAAGGATTTTACGGGCTACAACAATGCGCTGAACGAAATAGCCATACTGAAACAAGATTCGGCTTCGATGATTACCGTGCATGCCAATATAAACAATGAATACCTGACATCGTACGAGGCCGACGGGCTTATAATAGCTACCCCTACGGGGTCTACGGCATATGCGCTGAGCGTAGGTGGGCCTGTGATAACGCCCACAGCCGCCAATTTTGTGATTGCAGCAGTTGCACCGCACACATTGAGCACCCGTCCGCTGGTAGTGCCCGACGAATCGGTCATCACCCTCGATGTGGAGAGCCGCAACAACAGCTTCCTGATTTCGCTCGACGGGCGTTCGAATGTATTTCGCACGGGCACAAGGCTTACTATTTCGAAGGCAGGGCATTACCTCAAGGTATTGAAACGCGGCGAAAACACGTTCTACGATACGCTGCGCACAAAGATGAAATGGGGCATAGACCCTCGGCAAAGCTGATTTTGCATGGTTGCAGGTTATAGCGTGACTACACTTCCGGTACAGTAGCGTAAATACAAAATGGGCTGCCCTCACGGTAGCCCATTCGCCCCCTTCTCTATAGCTTATTTACGGAGTAATAGTACGGGGAAGATTAATCCTTCTATAAAATTCTTCTTTTGCGTTTGAGGGATGCTCGCGCCTCCGGGCTGTTAAGTTTGGCATTTGTTTGGTTTATTTTCGTCTGCCCTGACTATAGAATGCATGACAGCGAGAGCTTCTCCTCCTTGTTCAACATTGCAAAGAAAATCTTTTCATTGCTATTCGGCAACGAGCCAACGCAGGATAAATATCCAATAAGCCCGAATAATTATTCCGTCAACAAGATTTTTATTACATTTGTTAAACTGTAGATATAATTATCCCGTAAGACAACAAAATAGCATTAAACAATGGAAAACAACGAAGCGATAGAAAACAACACCCATCACGGACATGCCATGAAGCGAATACGCAAAGCACTGGGCATGAAACAAGAAGTGATGGCAGAAAAACTTGGCGTAGGACAAGCATCGGTGTCGCGGCTGGAGCAGCGCAGGGAGATAGACGACGAAACTCTGGAACAGATAGCGAAGGCATTAGATGTCTCTACAAAAGTTTTAAAGGAAATGCAGGAAGACCCCGTGACCGTAATTATAGAGAATAATACTTTTGAGGAAGGAAGTGTAGGCAATCTCGGAGCTTATAACAACAATGAAAGTAATATTACAAACAATCCTATTGAAGAAATATTAAAGCTAACTCAAGAGAAACAAGAGCTATACGAACGCCTTTTGGCATTGGAAAAGGAACGCAGCACAATGCTGGCAAAGATACTGGGAGAGAAGGAGTAAGAAAGAAGGCTGTAATATTTAGCTTTATCCTTTGGTGTTTGCAAACACTAAAGGACGATGCTTTATCATAGGGCTGAAAGCCCGCTACATTTCAGCCCGGGGTACCACCCCGGGTATATATCGAATCATCTGAACCGGAGTGCTGAAAGCACGAAACAAAAATCGCCCTGTTGGATATAACTATAAGTCGATATGTCTCAATCTTTATCTAAACTATATATTCACATCGTTTTTCACACCAAAGGAAATACAACACTCATTCGCACGAAAGATTCTGACCAACTTTATTCATATATAGCTGGCATACTAAAAAAACATGATTCGATACCGATTCAAATAAATGGCACTGACAACCATATCCACATTTTATGTGTCATGTCTAAAAATATAGCATTAGCAACTTTGGTACAACAAATAAAAGCAAGTTCATCGGGCTGGCTTAAGACATTGGATGATTATTACAGGGAGTTTGCGTGGCAAAAAGGATATGCCGGTTTTTCGGTAAGCCCGTCTGTACATGAGAAGACATCGCGGTATATTCTTAATCAACAGGAACATCATAAGAAGATGAGTTTTAGGGATGAATTGTTGATGTTTTTCAAAAAATACCGGATCGAATATGATGAAAGATATTTATGGTTGGACGACTGAACAGGTGTCGTGCTTTCAGCACTCTGGTTCAGATGATTCGATATATACCCGGGGTGGTACCCCGGGCTGAAATATGACGGGCTTTCAGCCCTGAACAGTATGCAATCAATTGTTTACCAAAATATATGAAGTAAAACTCCGTGCCCTTTGTGCTTTTTCTTTGTGCCCTTTGTGGTAAAAAAACAAGATTCAACCACAAGGAACACAATGTTTTACACAAAGCTCACAAGGGAAAGTACATAACTAATTGATATCTAAATACTATCACATTAAACTCACATTAATTTAACTACCAATTGGAGTCTGCCAGAGACATATTGAAACAAACAGCCTCTTTGCTAAACGATAACAAAGAGGCTCAATTTCCTATTTAAATAGCCGATATCTTATCCGCACTTAGATGCGCCACAATTGGTACATTTCATACAACCCTCTTGATAGACAAGCGATTCGAGTCCGCACACCGGGCATTTCTGTCCTTTGGCTTCTGTTTCGTTAGGCAGGTATTTTTTGAGGGCGCGTTCTACACCATTTTTCCATGTATTGATGGTTTCGCTATTCAGTTCCAATCCCTGCACCAGCTTCACTACCTGGTCGATAGGCATACCGTAGCGAAGTACGCCGGAAATGAGTTTGGCGTAGTTCCAGAACTCAGGGTTGAACTTGTCGTTCAGTCCCTCCACTGTGGTTTTATAGCCCCTCTTGTTCTTGAACTGGAAATCGTACGAACGTTCGCCGTCTTCGTTTTTTGTCTTGATTATCTTACCTCGATTGACATTCTTAGGCAACATCAGCCCTTCGTCGTCGTCGGCAATACCTGTAAATATTTCGTAAGGACGTCCATCGAGCAAACCGATAAAGGCAATCCATTTTTCCTTGTTATTCTGGAATTTGATAACCTCCGCCTCAAGCTCACGCGGACGTTCGGGTACTATGACAGGGCGTTCGTAGCAGTGTTCGCAGTTTTCCTCTTCCTTCTTCTTTTCATCGTTGGCGATAAGCACTCCGGCACGCGAACCGTCGCGGTAGACAGTACAGCCTTTGCATCCGCTTTTCCATGCTTCGATATATAATTTGTTCACCAAGTCTTCGGATACATCCGACGGCAAATTGATAGTCACACTGATAGAGTGGTCGACCCATTGCTGTATGCGTCCCTGCATTTTCACCTTTTGCAGCCAGTCTACATCGTTCGATGTGGCTTTGTAGTAAGGCGATTGGGCAACCATTGCATCTATTTCTTCATTGGTATATTTCTTGGCTGTAGGATATCCATTGCTTTCCATCCATGTAACAAACTTGTGGTGGAAGACTACATATTCTTCCCACGAATCGCCATTCTCGTCTACAAAGTCGATACGCACCTCTTTATCGTTAGGATTCACCTTGCGGCGGCGTTTGTACACCGGCAGGAATACCGGTTCGATGCCCGATGTAGATTGGGTCATCAAGCTGGTAGTACCTGTAGGGGCAACCGTAAGGCAGGCTATATTGCGGCGTCCGTATTTCTTCATATCTTTCAGCAGTTGCGGATCGGCTTCGCCCAGACGGTTGATAAACGGATTATTTTTCTCCCTTTCGTAATCGAATATTTCGAATGCTCCGCGTTCTTTAGCCATCTCTACCGACGAGCGGTAGGCAGCCAAAGCCAAAGCCTTGTGTACACTTTCGGCAAAATCGGTAGCCTCTTCCGTTCCGTAGCGCAAGCCCATAGCGGCTATCATATCGCCTTCGGCAGTGATACCGACTCCTGTGCGCCGCCCTTGAAGCGTTTTGGTGCGGATTTTTTCCCAAAGGTGTCTTTCCGGCCATCTCACTTCGTTGGTTTCGGGGTCTTCGTCTATCTTAACGAGTATCTTGTCTATCTTTTCGGATTCGAGGTCGATAATATCATCCATTATGCGTTGTGCCAGCCCGACATGCTTTGTAAACAGGTCGAAATCGAAATATGCATCTTCTTTAAATGGATTTACCACATACGAATACAGGTTGATAGCGAGCAGGCGGCAGCTATCGTAAGGACACAACGGTATTTCGCCACAAGGGTTGGTCGAAATGGTTTTGAAACCCAAGTCGGCATAACAGTCGGGCACAGACTCTTTTATTATTGTATCCCAGAACAATACGCCCGGTTCGGCCGAACGCCAGGCATTGTGTACAATCTTTTTCCACAATTCAGACGCATCTATCTCTTTTACTGTCGTAGGGTTGGCCGAATCTATCGGATATTGCTGCCTGTACGGTGTATTATTCACCACGGCCTGCATAAAGCCGTCGTCGACACGGACAGAAACATTCGCTCCGGTCACTTTGCCCTCCGTCATCTTCGCATCTATAAACGATTCCGAATCAGGGTGTTTGACACTTACACTAAGCATCAATGCTCCGCGGCGACCATCCTGCGCAACTTCGCGCGTAGAATTAGAATAGCGTTCCATGAACGGAACAAGCCCTGTAGATGTCAAAGCCGAGTTCTTTACCGGAGAACCTTTGGGGCGGATATGCGAAAGGTCGTGCCCTACCCCTCCGCGGCGTTTCATAAGCTGCACTTGCTCTTCATCGACACGGATAATGGCTCCATAGGAATCGGAAGGGCCATCGAGGCCTATAACAAAGCAGTTGGAAAGCGAAGCTATCTGAAAATCGTTGCCGATGCCGGTCATCGGGCTTCCTTGCGGAACGATATAGTTGAAGTGGTCGAACAAGTCGTATAATTGTTGGCTTGTCAATCCATTTTTATATTTAGCTTCTACGCGGCTGATTTCATTGGCCAGCCGCCAATGCATGTCCTCAGGCGAGCGCTCGTAAATATTTCCGGCAGCATCTTTCAATGCATACTTGTTTACCCACACTTTAGCCGCTAGCTCGTCACCGTTAAAATAATCAAGGGAGGCATTATAAGCCTCATCGAATGTGTAAATCTTCCGTTCCATTGTTTTATTTTGTATGTTTTATACTGCCTCCAACCTTGCTCTTCTAATTCGGATACAATATTAAGCAATAAGTAAAAGCAAGACAAATTTTACAATATCAACTTTTCAACAACACAAAAAGTTTTCCATTTATTTTTTCAACCACATAATAATCAGTGAATTAAAAAATTGAAAATAGGAAAAAGTTTTCCATTTTGAAAAATACAACCTTTTAGATATTAAACAATGGTTTACACATTTTGTTTTGCAAAAACAAAAAAAATAATCGAAAAAGTTATTTATTTAACTTTTCCGATTATTTGCATTTTTTTCAGGAAGCCGGTTGCCCCTTGGGCTGCAACTCGCAACTATTTATTCTGCTGCGATAAGCTCAGGGTCTATCATTATACGTCCGCAATATTCGCACACGATAATTTTCTTCCCTATTTTTATATCCATTTGCTTTTGCGGCGGTATTTTATTGAAGCATCCACCACAGGCACCACGCTCGATACAAACAAGCGCCAAACCGTTGCGCGCACTTTTGCGGATGCGCTTAAATGCTGTGAGAAGGCGCGGCTCTACTTCTGTTTCTATCTTCTTCACGTCTTCGCGAAGTTGTTCTTCCTGCTGTTTTGTTTCGGAAACGATGCCATCCAGTTCTTCCTTCTTTTGGGCAAGGTCGGCAGAACGTTCTGAGAGAAACGACTTGCTCTTCTCTATCTGCTCCGACAGGTTCTTCGATTCGTAAGAAAATTCTTTTACACGTTTTTCCGACAGTTCTATCTCAAGTGTTTCGAATTCGATTTCTTTACTCAGGTGGTCAAACTCCCTGTTGTTGCGCACATTATCCAATTGCTCTTTGTATTTTTCAATCTTCAATGTGCTGTCTTTAGCCTTTTGTTTTTGGTGCGAAACGGCTGTTTCGGCTTCCTTCAACTCTGTTTCGTATTTCTTTACACGTGTTTCGAGCCCGATAATCTCGTCTTCGAGGTCTGCCACTTCGAGGGGAAGTTCGCCGCGAAGGATTTTTATATTATCTATTTCCGATAATTTTTGTTGCAGATGATAAAGCGTTTTCAGCTTTTCTTCTACGGTAATCTCTTTTTCTTGTTTTTTAGCCATAGTTATTGTTAAATTATATATTCAATTTTGCTTTTTAGCTATAAAAAAATGCAGTAATCGGAAAGGTTTATACTTTCTTCTTACTACATCATTTGCAATAAACAGGAGTAGATCACTGTCCAATTACAAATAGTTTACGGGATTTACATCAAATCCCGACATATAGACTGCAAAGGTAGGATATTTTTTCGTGATAATATCATAAAAAATGTTTTTTGTAAATACCTCAGACTCATAATGTCCCACTACTGCCAGCAGCAATTTGTTTTCCACATCGTAAAAGTCGTTATATTTTGCCTCACCCGTGATAAAGACATCTGCACTATACGATATAGCTTTGGGTGTAAGGAATGCACCGCTACCGCTGCACAGCGCAACATCGCGCACAGGCTTGCCCCTGAATGCAGAATGCTGTATGGTATTCAGATGAAAAGTATCTTTGAGGAAATACAGGAAATCTTCTTCTTCCATTTCTTCGGGCAATGTACCTACAACTCCGCTACCGGCTTTTTCCCAAACGTTTTCGAGTGCATAAAAATCGTATGCTGGTTCTTCGTATGGGTGTACCGATATTAGTGCCCGCAGCGCTTCGGATTGCTTATATACAGGCAATACGACCTCTATACGTGTTTCGGCTTCGGTGTGTAATACTCCCTGTTCGCCAACAAACGGGGTCGTATCTTCTCCTGCGCGAAAAGTGCCTTCGCCTTGTACATTATAGCTGCACCAATCGTAGTTGCCTATGCTGCCTGCACCTATATTAAACAATGTGTTGCGCACCAGCTCGGCATGAGAGTGCGGCACGAATGTAACCAGCTTGAGCAACTTCCCCTTTTGGGGCTCAAGTATACGAATATGCTGCAAGCCAAGCATATCGGCAAGGTATCGGTTTATTCCTTCCGCAGCATTGTCGAGGTTGGTATGGGCGGCATATACCACTATGTCGTATTTGCAGGCTTTCATCAGGCATCGTTCTACATAGTTCTTTCCTGTAAGCGACTTGAAGCTACGGAATGCCAGTGGATGATGGGAAATAACAAGGTTGCAGCCCATAGCTATAGCCTCGTCCATCACAGCTTCGGTAACGTCGATACAAACAATGGCTCCTTTGGCTTCCTGATTGACATCGCCTACTTGTACGCCGCTATTGTCGAAACTCTCCTGCAATGGCATGGGGGCTACTTGCTCTATGGCGTGTAATATTTCCTTTATTTTCATAATGCTAAAGCTGTTAATCCGATATCAAAGATAGGATTTTCGAAACGAATGATGAAATATATCCTGATATCAATAGTAATAAAAAGCAGAAGTGCTGTGACATCGCGTCACTGCACCCCCTTGTTTCACTCAATATTTATTAGTGTTTGTATGAAAAAGAGTGAATATGTTTTTGATTTATCTTTTTAGTTGGAACCAATAGCCAGGATTCACCACCCCTGTAAATGTAAGTACAGATGGAGCTTTGATATCATCGGCAGTTATTTTATATGCCTGTGCACCAAATACATGAACAAAGTTCTGATATCCTGCGTAATTTTGATAATACCACTGCCCATTTCCATCGAAATTAAACACGCTCAGTGTGATTTCGTCATCGGTATCAGGAGTAAGTACATAGTTATAACCATATTTACACACATAATTACCGGTTTTCAGTTCGAGTGCATGTGTTGTATTAAGAGCGGAAGACTTCACAAAATTGATGTACGAAATAATTTCCCCTTCATTGGCGCTAGCAGCTACAAGTCCGTCATAACGGTTCTTCATACCTGCTCCCATATTTACGGTGTCGAATTTCCAGGTATCGGTTGATGAATAAAAAAGCACATTTAACGGAACCAGCGTACACTTGATTACAAAGTCGGTTCCTGCGTCTGTACAAATCAGCGATTCGGACAGAGCATCCCATCGCAAGTTTTGTATCGTCTGTCCATTTATGGTTACAGGGCTATAAAACTTTATACCTTCTGTAGTTACTACAAACGGAGCTTTGTAGACGGTAGTACCTATAGTAAATGTAAAATAGCGACCGTAACCACCCTTTGCTGATGCAATAAGTTCGCCATCGAGAAACGTTTCGTATTTAGGATATCTTGTATTTTCTTCCATTGCGCTTATTTCAGAAAAATAAGATTCACAATTGAAAGAACTATCCAGTCTTTTCAGCGTTGCTTTAGTACCCTTCTTCACCGATTTCATCTCAATAAAGTCACTACTTACATTTAAGACTATAAATTCGTAATCGCCATAAAAACCCGATGGGAGGCTAGAACTTGGAGTCGCAAAATAATGCAATAACGGGCTAAATGTATTGAAACTCAATACTGGCCCTTGGGTGGCATGCAACTCGTAGTCGGAAGTATAGGTATCGCCAGGATTATAGGTTGCACCATCATACTCCACTTTCTGCTCGAAAGCAGCCTTTACAGTCCCATTCTTGAAAGAGAGGTAGTAATTGTAACCTCCGGCATAACTAGAAGCTTCGTCTGTATAATATGTCATCAGCCATCCATTAGGAGCACTTTCCAATATGTTTTGATATTCTTGCAATGCCTTTGTCAACCTGGCTGCAGACGACTCATCAAAAATATCGTCATCGTCTTTCAGGCAGGATGTGCTAAACAAGACAGACAGTAATAATAAATAATATAATTTTTTCATCTTTCAGTCAATTTTAAAATTGTTCGAACACTAAAGTTGGTAATTCGTCAGATCTCGTCTGAACGGCTGTCTTCAAAACATCAAGTTTTATATCCCACGAACTATCGAGATATTTGCGAACGACATCCAGTTTTTCGCCGATTATAGCCGCACCCTGTGCACCTGCCGCAGACATCAGATAATCCCATTCGGCATCTGTATATATCAGGTAGCGAGAGAATGTTTCTACAAAGTCTTCGTCGGGATATGTTTGTGCATATGGAGATATAAAACCTCTTTGCAGAGCATAAGCTAAATCCTTATATGGAGACTGCACCCATTCGTCGGCAACATAGTCGCCATCGGATATTGTCTTGAAAAGAGGATCATAGTTTATCTTCTGATGCAGGATGTGGGCAAATTCATGGTGCATTACGTGAAAGTAGCTATACTTCACCTGTGCAGGGTCGATAGGTATTGTCAAACCATTTATATCATATAATGTAATCATCACCCCGCCTTCGGCTGTTCCTTGCAGGTACGAACCATTGTTGTTGTAACCCGGCGAGCCGATAAGATGTATTACCTTTGGTGCAATAGCTTTTGTAAACTCTACGTTTGCAGCTTCGTTGTAGGCTTCCAGCCAAGCATACTTGATTATCTGAACCATTATTTTCGATTTGTCCAGGCTGGCAGGCACCAGAGAGTATTTCATATCGGTCTCGATATCTTCGAGCCTATACTTCACTTCTATATTATATGGCTTAACATAGTTTTCCGTCAACCATTTATCAAAGGCTGTCCTAACAGGAGGCGTGGTATCAAATATGCTGTCTTCAAATTTATCGTCGCTACATGCACTAAATAGCCCGATGAGGACAAACAAGATTGAATATTTTAGTGTTTTTTTCATATTCTTTTATTTAATAAATTATTGAAATTTATTTTTTCGACCTCGGATTTGGAGTCAATCCGGCATCTATTACATCCTGAGGTAGTTGGAATGCTCTACGATCGTCATCTTTAGTCAATATATCTGTGGTTTCGTAATATTGCCCATCGAGCAACGTGCGGCGGGCGATTTCGATACGGTAACGTTTTATATCGTGCCAACGAAGTCCTTCGTGTATGGTAAGGATACGCCTCAACTGCAAGATGCAATGTATAAGGTTCTCCATGCTGCCACCGGCAACAGCGAACTCCTGATTCAGTTTTTTCTTATGAGTTGGCGCTTCGGGCTTATAATACTGCATGTTATTATCTCCATAATGAGCATTTATCTTATCCAAAGTCATCAGCCCTGCACTACCCACCGAGAAGTGCGACATAAACAAGTGCAAGTCGGCTACAGCCAGACTAAACTCACCCTTCAATGCATATGCTTCTGCTCTGACCAGCAAGGCTTCGTCTGCGGTGAAAACCGGTAACACCACGTGGGCACGGCCAGTACCCCCAACAGGGTCGAGCAATTCGAAATATTCAGTAAGCTTCAATGCAAATTGCTTTGGATAACCTGTATATCCCCACGATCTCATATGAAATGCACCTCTTGTCCAAAAACCGCTGGAATTGATAGTCTCATTTTCCGAGATAAACGAATTGTGGCAATATTTACATCCTGTTAAATAACCAGGTCCGGAAGTACGTCCCCATGTCGATACTCCTCTGATATTCATCAATGTAGCTTTTGTCGAAGAACTTACATAACTGTTTGTAATAGCCACATCGTCGGTGGTCGAATACAAAGACTTCCAGTCTCTCAGCATGCTTGCAGGATTGGAGGTTAGTATCTCCGATGTATATTTTATTATGTTGTTCAACTTTTCGGTATTGTCTCCCGCAGCCAGGCTATAGAGATAGAAACGGGCGGCAAAAGCGTAAGCAGCCTTTTTGTTGAAGTGGTATTTAGGCACGGTGTACAGGTTGTCGTCTATCAGCGGCAATGCGGCTAAAAGATCTTTCTCTATCTTTGCATACACCTCGGCAACAGTACCTCTTTCATATATAGGCTTCACCTCTGTTTCGGGTTTTTCCATATATGGGATACCCATATCGGTATTGCTGGTACTGCCATAGGCCTTACAGAAAAGGGTGGCTAATACGAAGTGGTTGTAAGCACGGCATATCAAGGCCTCTCCTTTTTGTGGGTTCAGCGACGCACTTCCTCCCATTTCTTCTATTGCCTGCAAGGCTGTATTTGCAGAGGCAATCGCACGATAATGCGAGTTCCATATAAAATAAGGGCTGTCGTTCGATGTTTCGGTTACATCTTGCCACGAATAATATTCTTCCTGATCTCTGGTCCAATAAGAGTTCCAGCGAGTACCATTATCGTCCACATTGTCCGAAGCCTGTTCTGCAATCATAGTACCAGGAAGGGTGGTGGAATATGCAGAGACAAGCAATGCTTTTATTTTGTCGGGAGTATCCAGTTCTGTTCTGTTATCGGGCATAGTATCCAGATAGCTGTCGCAAGAGCTGGCACCCAACAGAAAGATAAAGGGTAAAATGTATTTATATATCTTCTTCATACTTTTTGGAATTTTTTTATGATTATAGACCCAATCTTAGCGTTAGTGTAAATTGTTTTGGAACAGGAGCCGACACCCCTCCCGAACGGAAGAACTCAGGGTCTTGTCCATTTAGTTTTTTATCTGCATAGAGCAAGAACAAGTTTGTAGCTTGCAGCTTGAGCGAAAGATTGTTGATATGAGGGGCAATCCATTGTTTAGGGAAATCGTAAGTCAACGAAACTTCTTTCAGTCTGATAAAGTCTCCTTTTGCAATACGCACATCCGAATAGTTGTAAGCATTGTAGGCGTATGACAGCTTGCTGTTATTGTACACCTGACGGCTATTAAGTATTACCGGCACATCTGTTTGTTTTTCCTCTCCCGGAAGCGTCCATCTGTTTTTAAATTCTTTAGGCATCGATGTCAGGTCTGTATATGACGAGCTGAAAACAGGGTCGAGACGAACGACATTTCCAAAGGCATAAGTCATAAACACATTCAATTTGAAGTTTTTGTAACGGAAAAGGTTTCCTAGTCCTCCCGAAGTAGTAGGATCGGTAGGGCCTTCATAGATAAGGAAGTCTACATTATTCCTTTCCTGGAAATAAATTCCATCGACCGTAACATTTCCACTTTGGTCTAAGAATGTAGGAATACCGTCTTCGTTCAATCCTTTGAATGGAATAGAGAATAAAGCCCTAGATGGATAACCTTCGCGTGTGAAACCAGTGTTTGTTACGTAGTCGAAAACGCGCGACCTGGAGTCGAGTTTTGTAACCTCTGTCTTTATGTTAGAGAATACAAGGTCTGTTGTCCACGAAAAATCCCTTGTTGTTATATTCTTTGTAGATATGGATACCTCTATACCATGCGACTTCATGTCGGCCACATTGGCATATTTAGTAATCTGGCCTCCGATACCCATTGTGCTTGTAGGCCCTATCAGGTCATAGTTGTTACGCTTAAACCAGTCTACATCGAGGTTTATCCTGTTGTTGAGGAATCCTACGCTTGCACCGATATTAAGCTCATGTTTTTTCTCATAAGTAAGTTCACTGTTTTCCAGATCGGATATTTCCAATCCCGATTCCTTGTCGGCAGCAAAAGGCCTGTAAGTATTGAAACTTTTTAGTACAATACGCGAGTTTGTCACCGAGGCCGGCCCGCTGTCTCCTGTAAGGCTATACGAGGCTTTCAGTGTAAGATGCGACAAGGTAGGCTTCAAATCTTTAAAGAATTTTTCTTCGTGAGCATTCCACGCACCCGATATATTCCATGTTGGCAACCAGCGCGATTTTCTCGACTTACCCAGTTTGTTTGTTCCTTCGTAGCGAACTGTACCGCTGACAGTGTATTTACCTTGATACGAATAGGTAGGATTGGCGAAGAATGATGCTATACGTCCGCGCGTAATGGCCATAGAGAAGTAGTCGCTACCGTCTTCTATCCCTTTCTTAAAGAACTGGTATGTATAGAATGGTATTTCTCCCATGCTATATTGCAATCCCCAACCATTGAACCATGTTTTTTTGCGCTCTACCGAGTTGAGCTCCATACCACCATATATTTTCACAATATGGTCGTGATTGAATGTCTTCATATAATCTCCTGCCAAACGGAAATCATAACCCAACATCTTCATATCCGTTCTTTGATAAATACCGCCTTCAGGCAATATGGAAACCGGCAGAGAAAAAAGTTTATCAGGATCGGTATATAGGAAAGGGTTATTGTCGCGCACTTCGGCATCGGGCATAGCCCTGTAGGCAAGTGCTTGGTTCGACTCGTCTAATATATTATGTTCTTGCGACAACGACTGGTATTTGATGGCACCCAGCATACTGATTTCGAAATCAGGAATTACCTTCCATCTCATTTCCCCGTTAATTCTCAGGTCTACAATATTCAAATCCATGTAGTTGTTATCCAATTCGTGAAGAATATTGAACGGCGCATAATTACGCTTGTAATATGTATTTTTGTCCAAAGCTCTCGATGTATTCAGCGCATAACTATAAGGGTTGATATCGAAATCGCGCCTTACTTCTCCCGAAACCACGTCTAATTCCTGGCTCAATGTTCCCGGAGCTTTTTGCTTACGGTACGATGCGTTAGCACCCAGGTTTATCGACAAGTTGGGAAGTACGCGGTGAGTTACGTTCAGGTTGGTCGTATATCTGCTTACCTTACTTTGCTTCGACCATCCCGGATCGAACATGGCACTTAACGAACCATAAAACTGAGTTTTCTCTGTTCCCGCAGTAACACCTACTGAGTGATTGTGCATTATATTGGTTTGGAATAGTTCGTCGAACCAATCCGTATTCCTCATTTCTGCACTTCTGAGGTATTGGTTCATCATCTCTGGTGTATTTTCCATAGGGTATGTACCCGTTACAGGGTCGTAGTTGAACAGGTCGTACATATATCCATACACCCCACTACTTGCAGCACGGTTTAGCTTGGCATAAGTCAACCAGCCTTTTTGTTCCATTTCTTTGTAGACACCCATCTGCTCCTGAGAGTTCATTATGTTGAAGTTCCTGTAGCTAGGCTTCAACCTCATTGTGTATTCACCTGTATAATTTATACTACTGGTTCCGGCACGTCCTCTCTTTGTGGTCACCACGATCACACCCGCCATAGCACGCGCACCATAAATAGAAGTTGCCGAACCGTCTTTCAATATCTGAAAGTTTTCTATGTCGTCGGGATTGAGGCCGGCAATAGCCGAACTAACCAAAGTAATAGCGTCTCCCGACGATAAGTCGTCGGCACTAACTTCGGCAATATCTTCCATAATTACCCCGTCGACAACCCATAGCGGCTTAGAGTCTCCATATATGGATGTAGCTCCACGCACGCGGATTTTAGGTGCTGTACCAAAAGTACCCGAAACGTTTTGTACCGAAACCCCTGCCGAACGACCTTCGAGCCCGCGGCTGATTTCGGCCATACCGTCAATTTTTACATTTTCGCCCTTCAACTGGTCTGTAGCTCCGGTAAACAAGCGTTTATCGGTACGCACCATCCCGGTTACCACAACTTCGTCGAGTTGTTGTGCCGAAGGCTTCATTTTCACTGTCATTTGAGGAGAAATGGCAGCATCGAGAACCTCGTAACCAATAAATGAAAAAGACAGTACTTTTACATTTGCCGGTACATTAATACTGAACCGCCCATCGACATCTGTCAATGTACCGGTAGTTGTCCCTTTTACCGAAACAGAAGCGCCGATAATAGGCTCCCCATTTTCATCCTGTACTAATCCTTTCACATTTTGTGTCTGAGCTAGCATCGAGAATGTCCCGATAAACAAACACAGGATCAAAACCCCTAATTTTCTCATAAGCATCCTTGATTTTAATTTAGATAATACATGAATATCTAACTTCGTTTTGCGAGTTGTTGTTAGTTTTATTTTTTGCATTTTCATTAGTTACTCTTATTGCCATTCGAACAGCATTGTACAACCTTAGTTTTCATTACTTTAGTGTTTTATTTTCCGGAATAGCAAAAGCCAATACCAAGGCGATTCTTAAATCACCCTGGTATTGGCTTTTGCTATAATAATAGGAGTAAAAATATGCTACATGTCTTGCATATACTCCGGTTTGTTTTATTTTTACGTCTCTCTCTCTCTCTCTCTCTCTCTCTCTCTCTCTCTCTCTCTCTCTCTCTCTAGTAAAATAGAGTCAGCCTCCAAATTTCCGGAAAGAAAAATGGACGAATCAACAAATATTTTTTGTACCGATTTCAGCATAATGAAATTCGAATGGAGATATTATATTCTTACAACAAACACAAATTAGTTATCGAAGAAAGTAAATTTACACTTTTTCACTTTAACAAGTGGCAAAATTAATTAAAAAAATATAAAACGGAAAGTTTTTTCAATATTTATAAATAAAAAATACTTGAACCCTTTACACAAAACAAAAAGCAATAATCGAACAAAAGGCGATTCAAAAAGATATAAATAAAAGATAACAAACAACATTATGACAAAAATAGCGCACCATTAAAAAGTCAACAAAACAGCACATACCCAATCAAAAGAAGACACCACACCTTTACACTTTAACACAAAAACACTTCAAAATCACCCAAAAACCACATTTGCGCATCAATATGACAATTTAAGGGAATTTTGTATAAAATTCGTAAAAACAAGGTACACCCCGTTCTTTACCATGCTATACACCTTAGTCTCAAAGATTTTTATTATTTTTGCAAAAACTCTAAAAAACTAACTTATTAGCTCACTTTACAATCTTTTATGAAGCACTTATCTAAGGCTATAATATTGCCTGTTGCTCTCCTTCTCCTTTTAGTCACATCTTGCAAAGACAAGAATGCAATAGCAGTAGCCGAATCCCGATTTGCTCACAATTACCCGGAATTCGATTCTCAGTTTTTCCACAATTATATAAAGGAGCACCTGACAAACGACTCCATCTTGTCTCCATTATATGAGGTCAATGAATATACAGCCATCTGGACAAAAGACACATTAAATACAGATGCACTATACGAATTTATAAAAATACTGGAAGCTGCCGACGAGCACGGGTTAAAGGCCGACCAGTTTTCCGCCTCAGAAATCAAAGCTATAGCGACAGCTCTGGATTCGGGAGCCTACAAAAACAACACAGACTCCTTATATACACAACTGCTGGCACTGGAAAAATTATCGGCAAGGTCGATACTGAAATATGCAGCGGGAATGAGTTATGGTTTTACAGATCCCAAGATACTCTTTGGCAAAGACTACGACATCGTAGTATCGAAGCCCGACTCCATTTTCTACAATACTCTTTATCAGGAAATAAGCCAAAACCCCGTAGAAGTTTTGAGCAAATACCAGCCATCGGCCGCAATCTACGCCAAATTGCAAGATGCATACCGGGAGATAAAGAGACTGGAAGAAGATAGTGTACACCTGGGTAAAATAACATCGGGCGATGCCACCTACAAGCTTGGCGACAGCAACAAGCACATAACCGAAATAGCCGAAAGACTCATGGCTACCGGCGAATACAAGGCCGACTCTGCTACTGCCGACTCTCTGCACAGGGAATTGAATGAAGAGCTTCTGGCAGCCATCAACGCTTTCAGAAAAAAGAACTCTTACCTCGAAGACAAGGAAGTGGGCAAACCGACAATAGATGCCCTCAACCGCCCTTTCAAATACTACAAAAACAAACTGGCGGCCAATATGGAGCGTTACCGCTGGAAAAGGGCCAAAGCAAAACACAACAAGCATATAGAAGTGAATGTAGCATCATTTATGCTCGAAGCCACACGTGCCGACAGCCTGCCCCTTACCATGAGGGTATGTGTAGGCAAGCCTGAGAATAAAACACCGTTGCTGGGCAGCGACATAAACTATATAAACCTCAACCCTACATGGAATATACCCAAGAGTATCGCACAAAACGAGGTTGCCGTACTCCAGAAGCGTGACCAGAATTATATGAAAAAACGCAATATGCGCATATTCAAAGGAGGAAAAGAAGTACACCTCGACTCTGTAGACTGGAAAAGCATAAACCCTACTAAATTCTCATACATCATCCGCCAGGATCCGGGATATGGAAATTCGCTGGGTCTTATCAAATTCATGTTCAACAACAACCATTCGGTTTATCTGCACGATACACCCAGCAAGTCGGCATTCAACCGCAAGGTAAGGGCTGTAAGCCACGGATGTGTACGGGTGCAAAAGCCTTTCGACCTTGGCGTTTTTTGTATAGCTCCTGCCTCGTCCAAACATTTCAGAGACCAACTCTTATTCAGTGTAAAGAGAGAGCCGGAAACAAAAGAGGGTAAAAAGATGGCGCGGGAAGGACGCCTGAAAAAACTGCCCGACATCATCAATATTAGTGCCGACGATAAGATATCGCTATTCATAGACTATTATACGGCATTTATGTACACAGGCGACAAAGAACTATATTATGCCGACGATATATATGGTTACGACAGCATAATACTGAAAGCTTTATCTGCTATATAAAGCTCGAGTTACTAAGTAACCACCAAGAATAGAAAGCGGTTGCTCGACACGAACAGCTGCTTTTTATTTTTACCAATACCCCATAAAGAAAGGGCTGCAAAACCTGCAACCCTTCCTTTATTATCGGTTTATCCTATCCTTAGTTGATGTAAGCAAGCACTTGATTCTTCTGAACCTTAGCACCTTGCTTAGTCTCTATCTGAACAATCTTACCCGACGCGAGTGCTTTCACTTCCTCTATGCCGTAATATGTTTGGATGAAGCAAACCACATCTCCTTCTTTCACTTCTGTTCCTACAACAGGTGCGGTAGAAACATCGTCTACGTCTATCTGCCATACCACCTGTCCGCTAACAGTAGCCTGCAAAGGTTTGGCTTCGGGATATTTCTCCTGAATGGCCTGAGCATCGAATGCAGGAACTTCTACTACCTGACGTGTGACAACGATAGGTGCTCCGGCTTTTTCTTTCATCTTCTCAAGGTCTTCGTTGAAGCGTTGCTTAGCCAGACCCGATTTGTAATCGCGGTATTGGCGGTCGTGCATTGCCAGTTCGAACAACTCCTCATCGTCTTGACCATAATCCCATCCGTTTTCATCCATTTCCTTACGGTATTGGTCGAGGGCGTCTGGATATTCGTCCTGAGGGTTTCCGGTGTAGAACTCAAGTCCTTTCGATTTGGCAAGTTCGAGTATTTCGTCATCCAGCTTGCCCGGAAGCGTACCTGTCTTACCAAGTATCATGTTCCAGCTATCTTTGTCTATGTTAGAGAAGCGAGGTTGCCCCTGAGCCATAGAGAAGATATTCATCAATGCGATATTCTTCACATATTGGCTAAATGGTGTCACCAATGGCGGATAACCAAGTTTAGGCCAGATATACTCTACTTCTTCGAACAACTGTACCACGAGATCGTTGAGCGAAACTTCTGCTTTTCCATTGTTGCGGAGAGCCATATTGATTGCCGGGTGCATATTGCGCAGGTCGGCCATCATAGACCCCATCATACCGCCCGGAAGCCCACAACCTACGAGCAAAGAGTTCATTATCTTGTTCGAAGGGTCGATCCAGTAACCCAGGAAGTCGTCGATAAACGATTGAGTAAGGGCACGAGCCTCCATATATGCGTTCATATTGATATCAGGCACAGAGAAGCCGGCATCTTTCAGCATGGCCTGTATAGTAATGATATCGGGATGAACCATACCCCATGCAAGCGGCTCTATCGCTGTATCTATATAATCGGCTCCGGCGCGTGCTACTTCGAGCATCGAAGCTACCGAGAAGCCCGGTCCGCTATGCCCGTGATATTCGATTGGGATATTCGGATGCCTGTCTTTCAATGCTTTTACCAGTTTGCCCAAAAACGCAGGGCGTCCGATACCCGCCATATCCTTCAGGCAGATTTCATCGGCACCGAAGTCAACCAGCTTATCGGCAAAGTTTACATAATATTCTACTGTGTGAATCGGCGAATGCGTAATACAAAGGGCTGTTTGCGAAATCATACCTGCTTCCTTTGCATATTTAACAGATAGCTCGAGGTTGCGTGCATCATTCAAACCGTCGAAAGAACGGGATATATTCGTTCCCTGAGCTTTTTTAACCTTAAACATCAACTGGCGCACATCTTTTGGCACCGGATACATACGAAGGGCATTGAGTCCGCGTTCGAGCATGTGTGTTTGTATTCCCACCTTATTAAAAGGGGCTGTCCATTCGCGCACAGCTTTGTTCGGGTTCTCACCGTAAAGCAGGTTTACTTGCTCGAAAGCCCCGCCGTTGGTTTCTACACGGGCAAAACATCCCATGTCGATAATCACCGGAGCGATTTGTGTCAGTTGGTCTACACGTGGCTGGTATTTTCCTGATGATTGCCACATGTCGCGATAAAGAAGGCTAAATTTAATTTCTCTTCCCATAATTGTTTTTAGGTCTTTTTATACTGAAAAGAGCAGCATAAACCACGATTATGCACGCCCTGTAATACATTATTTCATAAAGCAATGTAACGCCCTCAGGCTGTCTACAAAATTAAGTTTTTATATTGGAATAAAAGAACAAAACAAAAACTAAAATTGTCAATATGTTATAAAAAAATCGGGCTATATGCGGTTTTGCTAAATGCAGTTTTCATTTTGGATATTTTAGTGGATTCTTATGTGTCTTTTTTACAAATCATACTTGCAATATCCGATGGTATAACAAGAAATAGAGCAATTAAAAAAACTTATATTTTCGACAGAAGGGTAGCTAACACCCCTGTTAAAAAACTTTTTATGTATATTTGCATACTTTGTTTTTCACCAACTAATATTACCATATGAAAATAGCTCTTATCGGGTATGGCAAAATGGGACACGAAATAGAAAAAATCGCTGTCCAGCGGGGGCATACCGTCGTATCTATTATAGACGTAAACAACAGGGAAGACTTTGAATCCGAAGCATTCGGAAGTGCTGACGTAGCCATCGAATTTTCTACACCTGCAAGCGCGCTCGACAATTACCGCAAATGCTTTGCCGCCGGCGTACCTGTCGTTGCCGGAACTACAGGCTGGCTCGACCATATGGACGAGGTGAAGGAAGCCTGCACAAAAGGCGGGCAAACATTCTTCTATGCTTCTAATTACAGCCTGGGTGTCAACATATTTTTCGTACTGAACAAGTATCTGGCAAAAATAATGAACAATTATTCCGACTACGATGTAAAAATGGAGGAAATACACCATATACACAAGCTGGATGCTCCGAGCGGAACTGCCATCACCCTGGCCGAAGGCATTATTGAGAATGTAGACCGCAAAGACGGGTGGCATCTGGAAACAGAGGAAAGCGACTCCGACATAGCCATACGCAGCATACGCGAAGGCGAAGTGCCCGGAATACACGAAATAATATACGAATCGGAAGCCGATACAATCAGTATAAAACACGATGCCAAAAGCCGTAAAGGCTTTGCGTTGGGCGCAGTGGTAGCCGCCGAATTTACAAAAGGAAAGAAAGGCTTTCTCGGAATGAATGATATGCTTAATTTTTAAATCGAGATATGGAAACAAACTCATCGAACCAAAACAGCACAAAACCTGAAAAGAAAAAACCGGGTATCCGCCAATGGATATACGCAATCATTGCTTGTATCTGCTGCATCCTCTTTGTCCTTTGGACAGGCTATTGGGGGGTATTGATACTCATCCCCGTTTTTATCGACATATACATCACAAAGTTCATACCGTGGGGAGCATGGCGCAATGCTAAAAACCCTGCCGTACGCAAAGCCCTCGACTGGGTCGATGCCATCGTCTTCGCATTGGTAGGTGTTTGGATTATCAATACTTTCTTCTTCCAAAACTACCAGATACCGTCATCTTCGCTCGAAAAATCGCTGCTGGTTGGCGATTTCCTGTGCGTGAGCAAGGTTAGCTATGGCGCGCGTTCTCCGATGACACCTTTTTCGCTGCCGTTGATGCAACATACATTCCCGTTTTTCGGATTCAAGTCTTATCTCGATAAGCCTCAACTGGAATACAAGCGTTTTGCCGGAACCGGGCAGATAGAACGCAACGATATTGTCGTATTCAACTATCCTTCGGGCGACACCGTAGCACTCAATATTCAGGAGAAGGATTATTATCTTCTTTGCAAAGAGGCCGGAAATGCCGTAAACCAAAACAGCCAGCTACTTGTACGCAAAGCAAACAACATATTGATCAGCGAAGGCAGGGAAGCGATAAAGAACAATAAAAACATCTATGGCGACATCGTTTACCGCCCTGTAGACCGCCGCGAAAACTATGTAAAACGTTGCATCGGACTTCCGGGAGATACGCTTTCGGTAATAAATGATGTGGTACATATCAACGGGAAAGCGACAGAAAGCCCCAAGGATATGCAGTTGTACTACTTCGTGCAGACCAGCGGCAGTGGCATCCCTCAGAATATGTATAAGGAGATAGGCATGAGCGACGAAGATATAGTAAAAATAGGTGCGGTCGATTTCAATACCGACAGCATCACCCTCGCCATGAATCCGAACCTAAAGAACGAATTTATGCTCTACCAGCAAGTGTTCCCCAAGAAGGATACAAATGTGGAATACCTGTACCGGGGTATAAATATGACCCGGGAGATGGCAAACAAAATAAAGAGCCAGCCATACGTAGTAAAAGTAATATCTATGAACGAATACTACAGGGAAATAAACAAGCTGTATGGACGTAAGGTATATGCCTTGCCCGATGTTTACCCCATCACTTACGACATGGAGGTACAGCCGGGCGATTTTCCTGCTTTATGGATACCTCACAGGGGAGCAACCATCAAGTTCGACAGCGATGTAGATTATAAAGTTGCTGCTTATGCGCGCTGCATCAAGAATTACGAACACAACGACTTCGATTACCGCGACGGCAAAGTATATATCAACGGGCAGCAAGCCGACTCATATACTTTCAAGTTCGACTACTTCTTTATGATGGGTGACAACCGCGACAATTCGGCCGACTCGCGTATGTGGGGAATGGTTCCCGAAGACCATATCGTAGGTAAGCCGCTGTTTATCTGGCTGTCGCTCGACAAAGACAAAGGCTGGTTCAGTGGTAAGATACGCTGGGACAGGCTGTTTACATCGGGGAATAAAAAATAAGACCGTCACCCCTAAAAACATACACGGGCAAGGTAGCTGAAACTGCTTTGCCCGTTGCCTTTAATTTATCTACGGATGGACATATATATTAATTCCTTATACCTCGCACCCATACAATATTATACAAAGATATTGGCTGCAAACCATATTTATATGGAACAGCATGAAAGCTATATAAAACAGACGTACCGCAACCGCTGCACAATACTTTCGGCCAACGGGCCTATATCGCTCTCGATACCCGTAGTCTACTCATCGACAGAGAAAACCAAGATGAAAGATGTACGCATAGCCGAACATGGCAACTGGCAACATATGCACTGGAATGCAATCGTATCGGCATACAACTCTACACCATTCTTCGAATACTATCAGGACGATTTTTACCCGTTTTACCATCAGAAGTATGATTTCCTGCTGGACTTTAACGAAAAGCTGAACGAACTTATACTATCTTTATTGAACACCGATACACCTGCCATAGAATATACTTCGCACTACGAGGCACAGTTAAAAGACGGCACAGCAGACTACCGGGAAATAATACACCCGAAGAAAGACTGGCGAGAACTGGATAAGGGTTTCGCACCTCAGCCATACTATCAGGTATTTGCCCAAAAATTCGGATTTACGCCCAACCTCAGTATCATCGACTTGTTGTTTAATATGGGAAACGAGAGCCTTATCGTTTTATTAAAGTCTTGTAATTAACATCAATCAAGAATAGAAAAGTTTATCTATAAGATTTGATGTGCCGATTAAGAAATATGCCAATTGGAGGGAAAAGTAACAATAAGAAAATGGCTAAAACCTGTTACTTGTGTTACTTTTTAACTATATATTGCAAAAATAGGTTAAAACAATGCGGATTTCCGTAGAGGAAAGAAGCTGGGAGAGGCAAAAGGTAACAAGGTGCAGCCCGGTTAGCTTTTCGCCCACCGATTCATATAATTAAGCTATTTTATAGACTTCAGGCCTCTTTTATTTGTAAAACATTGTATTTTTGCGTTAAAAACATATTAACCGGATGCGACAGTATTTGAAAAAACATATCCTATCATCATTTATCTTGGTGTGCATTGCTACGATTGTAACAGCTTGTGCCAATATGGCAAGCCCTTCGGGTGGAACTTACGACCTCGACCCTCCGAAAGTGGTGAAAGCCTCCCCCGACTTTAATTCGACAAATATTACGACAAAGAAAATCGTCATCGAATTTGATGAAAACATCGAAATAGAACGCCCGTCGGAGAATGTAATCATCACCCCTCCGCAAAAGTCTTTCCCCAGCATCACGGTAGTCAACAGGAAGCTGACCGTAGAACTAAGGGATACGCTACAGCCCAATACGACCTACACCATAGACTTCACAAATGCCGTAACCGACAGCAATGAAAAAAACCCGTTGGAAAACTTTTCCTACTCTTTTTCTACAGGCGATGTGGTAGACTCGCTTTCCATATCGGGAAAGATACTGACCGCCGACAACCTGGAACCTGTAAAGGGCATGTATGTAGGTTTACACTCCAACATGGAGGATTCAGCTTTCACAAAAACCAAATTCGAACGCATATCGCGCACCAACGATGGCGGCGAATTTACCATCCGCGGAGTAGCTCCGGGAAAATACAAACTCTACGGACTGGATGATGCCAACAGGGATTATATGTACGACAACCCTGCCGAAGCCATCGCCTTTATGGAAGCCATTATAGAACCCAGTGCCGAGAGCGCGGTAAGATATGATACGGTATATACCGATACCACTAAACTTGCAATAGACACAATAAAAGCAATTCAATATACCCGCTTCCTACCGGATAATATTGTATTGAGGTCGTTCAAATCGGACTTTCAGCGTCAGTACTTACAGAAACATGAACGCACGCCGAATAAACTGACCATATTCTTCGGCGCACCAACCGAAATGCCGAAGCTGGAGCCATTGAACTTTGAAAGCGCAGATTGGGCTATCCTCGAAAAATCGCGAAAAAACGATACTATTACCTATTGGCTCAAAGATAAGGAGTTGATAGCGACAGATACGCTGGCATTCAGCATAACATACCTGCGTACCGACTCCCTCAACCAATCTGTACCCTATACCGACACGTTACGGTTTGTAGACCGCAGCCGCAAAAAGCCGGAGAAGGAAGAAAAGAAGAAGAAAAAAGGAGAGGAAGTAGAAGAAGAACAAATAACCTTCCTGAATATAGCCCAGAATATATCGTCTACGTGGGATACATACAAGGCTATCACCCTCGAATTTGAAGCACCTATCGTGACCGATTCTTTATCGGAGAAGATAAAGTTGCAACATCTGAAAGATTCCGTATTTCAGGATATCCCTTTCAGGCTAGAACCCGATTCGGTAAATCCCCGGAAATATACCATTCGCAACCGCTGGCTATATGCCAACGAATACCGCCTGGCTATAGACTCTGCCGCCATACATAGCATATATGGGTTGTGGAACAATACGATAGACCAGAAATTTAAAGTAAAAGCCGAAGACCAGTATGGGCAGCTAGCCATAAGGGTAAGCGGGATAGATTCCTTATCATCTTTTATAGAACTTTTAGACAAGTCGGATAAACCTGTCCGCAAATCGCGAGTCAAAGATAACGTAGCCTTATTCCGCGACCTCAATCCCGGCACTTATTATGCACGGATAATACTGGACGCAAACAACAATGGAATATGGGATACAGGAGATTTTGAGAAGAAGATACAACCCGAAATGGTGTGCTATTCGCAAAAGATATATGAAATAAAAGCGTTCTTCGAATACGACGAACAAGAACCGTGGGTGATAGATACCACGACCCTTGCCTCTCAAAAACCTTTGGACATAACCAAGCAAAAGCCACAGGACAAGGAAGCAAGACGGAAGAAAATGGAAGAAATGGAAGAAAAGAACCGGCAGATGAGAGGCGGTAAGGGCTATGACGATAGCAATGACAACAGTACCTATAATAACAATAACTATAACAACCAGAACCAAAACAATAACCAATATAACAACAACCAGTATAATAATAGCCGGCAAACAGGAACGCGGCAATATTAATATCCTTTATCCATAGAGATAAAGCCGTTTATAACCTAAAAGAAGGAGAATTTATGATAAAGAAAACAATAATACTAGCTACCTTGCTCCTTGCTCTGTATGGCATAGAAGGAAACGCACAGTGTAAAGTAACCAACAATTACTTTCAGGCGGGCGAAGTATTGACATACGATTTGTACTTCAGATGGGGAATTACAAATACCAAAGCCGGGACATCTTCGCTGAGAACGACATCGACCAAATACAATGGCAAAGATGCTTATAAAATGTCCCTTATAGCCAATTCATCAGGACTGGCAGACAAAATATATAGCCTGGACGATACGCTATCTACCTATACTACCAAAGACCTCACGCCTCTGGCTTTCCAAAAGTTGGCACACGAAAAAGGCGACTTTACGGATGAAAAGATGACTTATACTTACGGTTCGGGAGGAAATGTAACCGTGAAAACCAAGCGGGTGAAAAATGGCGAGGTGAAATTTGACGAAACCATAAATGCAAGCTCATGCGTCTACGATATGGTAAGTGTTGTTTTCTATGCACGCACCCTCGACTATTCTTCGATGAAGAAAGGTGACGAAAAACGAGTGGACTTCGTATCAGGCAAGAAAAAATCGTACATGATAATAGAGCATCAAGGTATAGAAAGCATAACCGCCAACGACGGCAAGGCATACAGTTGTATCAAGCTTGTACTCAGCCTGTCGGCAAATGTGAACAAAAATGCTTTCGACGACAGGACGGAGGCTATGAAGGTTTACATCACCAACGACAACAACCGCATCCCGGTAAGGCTGGATTCTAAACTAAAACGTGGTTCTACACGCGCCATACTCAAAGGCTACAAAGGCACAAAACACGCGGTATCGGCAAAGTAAGATAATACGACAACACATATTGGAAAAGAGGAACAGCCCCTCGGTTGCTCCTCTTTTGTACTATATCCGTTTGTTCTGCCACCTGCCACGTGTGAGGTATATTACCGAGAATATGAGCAATGGCCCCCAGTAGAACGATTCTACAGCCCAGCACCATGCTACCGACATTTGCTTGTAGATAACGATCCAAAACATGGCAAACACATAGATAGCCATCGTTATCACTTCAAGGAAAAGGGCAACCTTCGTATTCCCTGTCCCCGATATGGCATTGAACGTTACAGTACCCAATGCCGAGAAAGGCAACGATAGCAACAGGACGAAAAGCGGCATCACAGTTTCGCCGATAAGCGACAACTGGTCCTTCGGCGCAATGAAGCTGATCCAATATTCGGGAGCAATAACCGTAATACCTATCAGGCACAGGATAATTGCCAGATTGAACAGCGCGATCCGCTTGACCAAAGGCAGCACGCCTTTTGCATTTCCGGCTCCTATAGTATTCCCCACCAGGGTATTGGCCGTAGTAGCCAAGGCATTCATAGGGATGAAGAAAATCATATAGAAGCTGCGTACAAGGTTGGTAATCTTCAGGGCATCTTCCGAATGCTGCTCTATCGCCATAAAGAAGATAAACCATGTAGACATGGATATCAGGTATTGCACCATTGTGAACGACGAGATATTCAATATGCTCTTTATCACAGAGAACCTGAACTTCATCTTCACAAACCCGTATTTCTTGAAGTCTACCGTAATCCATGTATAAACAACGAAGAACAAGACAGATGCTATTTCCGACAATACAGATGCTATCGCCGCCCCTTCTACTCCCCATTCTGGGAAGCCGAAATTGCCGAATATCAACAGGTAGTCGCCTATAATATTGGTAATAGCCATCACTATTGCATTATATGTCAGCACCTTTGTGCGGGCAACACCCACATAGAATGCACGGAACATGACATTGATAACGGCAAAGAAGAATCCGTAGATACGCCACGACAGGTATTTCTCGGTTGCAGCAAATACTTCCGGCGACTTCATAAACTGCCCCAGCACATTCTCCACCATAAACGACGAGAGGAAAAACAGCATAAGGGCAAACAGCTGCAAGAACATTGCCCCTTGTATCACAATACCTCCGATACGGTTGTAGTTGCCTTCGCCATTGCGGCGGCTTATCATAATCTGTCCTCCGATACTGAAGCCGAAGCAGATGGTAAAAATGGCTACATAATATATCCCGGCCAACCCGGAAGCACTTTGTTCGATACCGCCTACCCTTCCCAAGAAGAAGGTATCGGTAAGTTGTACTACATTCTGAGCGAGCAACCCTAGCATAATGGGATAACTCACTTTCCATATATCTTTATATGAATACATAATATTTACCCTAGCTACCAGTACTGATAGCCATTAATTTAATAAGCAGAAGCTTGTGAAATTTACTTGATCAGTTTATTGGTCTTTGTATCGGGGAAAACAACCCACGGCTTAAAGGTCTTAGCCTCTTCGAAGTCCATCTGGGCATACGACATGATGATGACAATATCGCCCGGCTGAACCTTGCGTGCCGCCGCCCCGTTGAGGCAGATAGCACCCGAACCTCGTTCGCCTTTTATTACATAAGTTTCGATACGTTCGCCATTGTTGTTGTTCACTATCTGGACTTTCTCACCTTCTATCAGGTTTACAGCATCCATCAAATCCTCGTCTATAGTGATACTACCTATGTAATTCAAGTTGGCCTCGGTTACTGTAACGCGGTGTAACTTCGATTTTACAACTTCTATTATCATCTTTTCTTTCCTTTATCTATCTACCTTGTATGGTACACAATATTATCAATAAGGCGTACATCGCCACAAAATACCGCTATACATCCCACTACATAATCGGAATCATCCCATTCCGGCAGGGTTTGCAAAGTTTCCCCATCTACTATTTCAAAATATTCGACTTCCAGTCCGTCGAACGAATTGATTGTATCAGTCACCTCTTTTATCGTATCTTCTATCGTCTGGTTAAGATACATTGCCTCGCGGCTCTCCAGCAACGTTTTATATATATTGGCGGCAACAGCCCGTTGCTCCCCTGTAAGCCGTTCGTTGCGGCTGCTCATCGCCAATCCGCTAGCCTCGCGAATAATAGGCATCGGCACTATCTGTACCGGCATATCCAATTGCTTGACCATGGCACGGACGATGGCTAATTGCTGGAAATCCTTCTCTCCGAAATATGCCTTATCCGGCTTCACTATATCAAAAAGGCGGCTGACTACTTGTGCCACCCCGTTGAAATGCCCGGGACGATGTTTTCCTTCCATCACCTTATCCAGTTGTCCGAAATCGAACTGACGGGTATCGGGTTCCGGATATATCTCTGTTACCGAAGGGGCGAAGATAATATCAACACCAGCCTGCGCCAGATATTCACTGTCGCGCTCAAGAGTCCTTGGATATTTCTCCAGATCCTCCTTATTGTTGAACTGGGTGGGATTGACAAAAATGCTGACAACGCATATATCGTTTTCGGCAATGCACTTCTCTGCCAGAGACAAATGTCCCCGGTGCAAAGCACCCATAGTAGGAACAAAGCCGATGCTCTTGCCTTGCAGGCGCAGTTCCGACAATTGTTCTTCCAGTTCTTTTATTGTTTTTACCAGTTTCATCTTACCCAAATAATAAAAACGGATACAAAGCAAGTAAATATTTATGGAATCTCGAAATAATCGGCAGATTTTGTTTAGCCTATTAACGAAAGAAAAGAGAAAGAAAAGCTATGGCAAGAGTTAAAAAAACGAGATGTATTCCGTGGTCAATTATCATTGTTATATATCGGGCATATCTGCCTTTTCTATAAATGTTAACAATTAGATTAAAAGCAGATTCGTTTCTTTCAATTATTTTTGACAAAAGTATCTTTGGCCGACCTATGCGAAAAATTATCCACATAGACATGGATGCCTTCTATGCATCTATCGAACAGCGCGACAATCCCCAATACCGGGGAAAGCCCGTTGCTGTAGGATATGCCGGCCCGCGCGGAGTGGTAGCGGCTGCCAGCTACGAAGCGCGCAGATATGGAGTAAGGTCGGCTATGGCATCGAAAACAGCATTGAAGAAGTGTCCGCACCTGATATTTGTTTCTTCGCGTTTCGACGTGTACAGGGCAGTATCGAGGCAGATAATGGCTATTTTCCACGAATATACCGACATAGTAGAACCCTTATCGCTGGACGAGGCCTATCTCGATGTCACCGAAAACCACAAAGGGATAGCTTCAGCCACACAAATAGCAAAAGAAATAAAGCAAAAGATACTCGACAGCACCCAGTTAACCGCCTCGGCAGGAGTATCTTTCAACAAATTTCTGGCAAAGATCGCGTCCGACCAGAATAAACCCAACGGGCTTTTTGTTGTTAAACCTAACAGAGCCGAACTATTTGTAGAATCGCTCGCCATAGAGCAATTCCCCGGAGTGGGCAAAGTCACCGTCAAGCGGATGCAGCAATTAGGCATCAGGAATGGATGGGACTTGAAACAAAAATCGGAAAACGAACTGGTCGCCAACTTCGGAAAGATGGGGCATATATTCTATATGAACGCGCGAGCAATAGACGACCGGCAGGTAGAATGGCTACGAATAAGGAAATCCATCAGTTCCGAAACCACATTCGAAAAGGATATAGACAATATTGACGAACTGGCTGTGATACTCGACAGTGTGGCCAAAGACGCTTTCGAAGATGTAAAGAAGAAGAATTTCAAAGGGCGGACAATAACATTGAAAATAAAATATGCCGATTTCAAAACAATCACCCGCAGCAAAACACTCCAGCATACTGTCGACGACTACGAAACCTTCTATAAAACAGGCTTCGAACTTTTGCAAGGTATAGACTTAAGCCCCAAAGTGAGGCTTATAGGTCTGGGGCTGAAAAACAATGAGCCCGAAACCAATTGGGGCGAAGCAGTACAATTGCGGATCAATTTTGACGGCAAACAGGAGCATTAGACCCCAAAAGCCTTTAATTATACAGATAAAGTAATTACATTTGCAGCAATAATGCAGAAGAAGAAAGGACAACATAGCAAACGGACAAAGCAGATGATATTCTCGCTCAACGAGGAAGAATATGCTGTAATATGCTCTTATATAAAGAAATATAAGATAGAAAACCGTTCGCGTTGGTGCAGGGAAACAATCATAACCCATGTATTGAAAACCCTGGATCAAGACTACCCTACCCTCTTCGAAGAAAACGAAATGCGCCGATGACCACAGCCTTGCTCAACGATGAATATTATATGCGCCAGGCTTTGAACGAAGCACGCATGGCTTTCGAAAAAGACGAAGTGCCTATAGGGGCAGTCATCGTATGCAAAGGACGCATAATAGCACGGGCACACAACCTCACAGAAACACTGAACGACGTGACAGCACATGCCGAAATGCAGGCTATCACTGCTGCAGCAAATGTATTGGGAGGAAAATACCTTACCGGTTGCACCCTTTATGTAACGGTAGAGCCCTGCCCCATGTGTGCAGGCGGACTGCTTTGGTCGCAAATACCGGCTATTGTATATGGTGCAAAGGATGAGAAAAGAGGCTACTCTATCTATAATCCGGTTATACTTCATCCTAAAACAACTATAACAAAAGGAGTATTAGAAGAAGAGTGCGCTTCTTTGATGAAAAATTTTTTCAAACTAAAAAGGTGATTATAAATACATTAAATAGACTACATACTTTATTTAACTTTTATTTAGAGTGCAATATGCAGCGTGGCATATAAATTGGAATCTATTGTAATGTAACTAGTGTAAGTTGAAGTTTATCGTTAAGCTTATTTTAAAACTAAAAGATTATGAGAAAGTATTGGAGACTATTTTCAGCATTGGTCTTATCATTAAGCTTGGCAGCAGGGTTAGCCTCCTGCTCCGATGATGACGGATATTCGTTAGGTAAATATTGGGAATCTATCGTGACAGTCAACAAAGTAGGCGACAACACATACGATTTCACGCTCGACAACGGCAAAAAACTTTGGGTAGCAGCCCCTGCGGGATTAAACCTGAAACCCAAATACGGAAGAGCGATAATTAACTATACAATACTATCTGACAAAATAGACGGATACGACCATTACATCAGACTGAACGGGTTCTATGACGTTTTGACCAAACCGGTAATTTACATTGCCGAAGATGACGAAATAAAGCAGGACAGCATCGGGTACGACCCTATAAAAGTCCATGCGATATGGGAAGGCGGCGGTTTCCTCAATATCTATTTCGGGTTCAATGCCGGGGGATATGAATCGCACATGGTAAACCTTGTAACGGCAAAAGAAGATTTCGGAGCAAATGACGAAATACCCGAATTGGCATTCAGGCACAACGTAAACGGCGACAAGGAAAACCATGCAGCAAATGCGTACGCCTCATTCGACCTGAAACCATATATAGTTGCCGGAAAAGACAAGGCCACACTAAAAATATCGTGGAAAGACTTCGATGGCGAAGTAAAGAGCAAGATAATAGAATACAAATTCGACAATGAGGATGCACCTCTCGCAAATGAGATTACACCTCAAGCAGAAGATACTAACCTGAATATTTATTAATATTCTTTTTGATTTCCTTTCAAAAAAGAGAGCTCGGGAGAGTTCTCTTTTTGTTTTTTGAACATATTAAGACTTTTTCCTAACCGTAAGGCATATATTCATCAAAAAAGATGTATTTTTGTTTGCCACTGATTTTAAATACATGGACAATTCGAAGCTTAAAGAACAAGTCAAAAACGAATTTACAGATTACCTCAATCTGCATAAACATCGTAAGACCCCCGAAAGATATGCCATACTCGACCATATCTATTCTACAAAAGGGCATTTCGACATGGACTCGCTTTACAATGTCATGAAAGAATCAACATTCAGGGTCAGCCGTGCCACTCTATACAACACTATCGAGTTGCTTCTCGATTGCGGATTGGTAGTCAAGCACCAGTTTGGAGCCAATGTGTCGCAATACGAAAGAGCATATGGTAATGAAAACCACGACCATATGATATGCCTCAATTGCGGAGAGGTAAAAGAACACAAAAACGGCAACCTGTTTACACCGGCACAGCAAAAAAAGCTGCAACGCTTCAAAATAAGCTATTACAGCATGTACATATACGGCACATGCAGCAAATGCCTGCGGGCAAAAAAAGCAGAAGAAAAAAAGAGCAACAAAATAACTGATAACAAAAACACCCGTACAAAAAAGAAATGAAACTAGATGTATTGCTAGGTCTGCAATGGGGCGACGAAGGTAAAGGAAAAATAGTAGATGTACTGACTCCCGAATACGAAATCATTGCGCGTTTTCAAGGAGGGCCAAACGCCGGACATACCCTCGAATTTGAAGGAAAGAAATATATATTACGTTCTGTACCTTCCGGAATATTCCAGGGAAACAAAATCAATATAATCGGGAACGGCGTAGTACTCGACCCTGCCCTTTTCAAAGGAGAGATTGAGTCGCTCGAAGCTTCGGGGCACGACCTGAGGAAACGACTCCTTATATCGAAGAAAGCCCACCTCATACTGCCTACCCACCGCCTGCTCGATGCCTGCTACGAAGCGGCAAAAGGCGACTCGAAGATAGGCACCACCGGCAAAGGCATCGGCCCTACATATACCGACAAGATTAGCCGCAACGGCCTGCGTATAGGCGATATACTATACAACTTTGACGAAAAATATACCCAGGCAAAAAACAAACACCTGAAAATACTGGAGCAGCACGGCTACGACACCGGCAAGCTAGCCGAAATAGAAAAAGAATGGTTTGCAGGAATAGATAAGCTCAAGACATTCACATTCATAGATAGCGAACATTATATCAACAATGCGATAAAGCAAGACAAAAAGATACTTGCCGAAGGCGCACAGGGAACGATGCTCGATATAGATTTCGGTTCGTACCCATTCGTAACATCGTCGAACACCATCTCTGCCGGAGCGTGTACAGGCTTGGGCATAGCACCGCAACAAGTAGGCGAAGTATATGGTATCTTCAAGGCATATTGCACCCGTGTAGGAAGCGGCCCTTTCCCTACCGAACTATTCGACGAGACAGGCGATAACCTTCGCAAATACGGGTTCGAGTTCGGATCGGTAACAGGACGTCCGCGCCGTTGCGGATGGATAGACCTCGTAGCCCTACGCTATGCTATAATGGTAGACGGTGTAACACGCCTAATAATGATGAAAAGTGATGTGCTCGACACATTCGACACCATCAAGGCCTGCACAGCCTATGAAATAAACGGCGAAAAGACCACAGAGTTCCCATTCGAAATAGACGACAATAACATAAAGCCTGTATATGTGGAAATGAAAGGCTGGCAGACCGATATGACAAAAATGCGCAGCGAAAGCGAGTTTCCCGCTGAGTTCAACGCCTACGTATCGTTCCTCGAGAAAGAATTGGAAGTGCCGATCAGCATAGTTTCTATCGGGCCTGATAGGGAACAGACAATAATAAGAAAATAAGAATAATAAATCTTAAATAAAAATTTGCGAATGTGCCGGTTGGAAACAATTGGCACATTTTTTGTGTTTTAGTTTATAAAAAAAAGTAAAAACACTTTAAAACAAATATTTATATGATGGCAGGATGGATATTAATGATTTTGATTGCAGTAGTAGGAGGTATTGTTTCGCAAATGCTGAAAAGCCGATTCAATAAATACTCCCGGATACCGCTCTCCAATGGAATGACAGGACGCGACGTGGCCGAAAAAATGCTTCACGACAATGGTATATACGACGTAAAGGTAATCTCTACGCCCGGCATGCTTACCGACCACTACAACCCAGCTAACAAGACCGTAAACCTCAGCGACAATGTATTTTCGAGCAACAGTGTTGCCGCTGCCGCCGTTGCCGCCCACGAATGCGGTCATGCCGTACAGCATGCCCACGAATACGGGCCTTTGAAGATGCGTTCGGCACTGGTGCCTGTAGTCAGCTTCGCCTCCAATTGGGTAATGTGGGTTCTGCTGGCAGGTATTTTCCTTATCAATTATTTCCCAGCCCTTATATGGATCGGCATAGGACTATTTGCCCTTACCACTATTTTTAGTTTCGTCACCCTTCCGGTAGAGATCAATGCCAGCCAACGCGCACTAGCATGGCTCAACAGTGCAGGCATCACCAATACCAGTAACCACGACATGGCCAAAGACGCCCTCAAATGGGCAGCATACACATATGTAGTAGCGGCAGTCAGTTCGCTGGTGACGCTTATATACTACATAATGATAGCATTAAGCGGACGCCGTAATTAAAACACTCACAGAATAATATAGAGAGCAATCTTATAGGGTTGCTCTCCTTTTATCCTGTCCGCAATATTAAAAAAACCGGCAGGAATATTTATCTTTGCAACTTGCCGAAACAGAATATACTATAAACAAACCCTGATGAAAGCAATGGGATTTATCATTATCTTTATCATATACTTACTCGCCAACTACTACGTATTTCACCATGTATGGATATCCATGCCGCCTACCACTATAGGGCGCGTAGCACTTATTTCGTTCGCAATAGTAGCCATAACCTCTTTTTTCATATCCTTTTTCCTGGGCGATGTCATGCCTATATGGCTCACATCGGCACTCTATAAGATAGGAACAGCATGGCTCTTTATCCTCATCTACTTCTTTATAGTGATGGCAGCCAAAGACCTTTTCGGCCTTGCCAACAAGCTGCTGCACTTCATGCCAAGCGACGCCATAACCCGCTACACAAAAGAAAACTGGGTAGGCTTCGGGTTTATGGTAGGATTTATAGCCCTGCTTATGACTTGCGGCTACCTCAAATACCAATGGAAAGTAAGGGTGGAACTACCCGTAAATATCTATAAGACCATCGGCGACTCCACAAATGTAAGGTCATTGCGTATCGTTGCCATCAGCGACGTCCATCTGGGGTATGGCATAGGCAAAAAAGAATTTGAAAAATGGGTAGATCTCATCAACAAGGAAGAACCCGACATTGTACTCATTGCCGGAGACCTTATAGACAACAGCCTGCGCCCACTGAACGAAGGCAACTATGCCGAAAGCTTCCATAAGATAAAAGCACCGATGGGCATTTACGCCTGCCCGGGCAATCACGAATATATAAGCGGAATAAAAGAAAGCCTCCAGTTTATGGATAAGGCTGGAATAAAGTTGCTGCGCGACTCGGCAGCTCTGGTAGACGGCCTGTTCTACGTTGTAGGGCGCGACGACCGCATGAACGAGAACCGTAAGCCATTGAAGGAAATTACCGATGCGCTCGACAAATCGAAGCCTATCATACTGCTCGACCACCAACCCTATCATCTCGAAGAAGCCGAGGCCTATGGCGTAGACCTCCAGATATCGGGGCATACCCATCAGGGACAGGTTTGGCCGATATCGCTCATCACAAAACAACTGTATGAAAAAGACCACGGGTTTATCAAAAAAGGAAATGCCAATATATATGTAAGTTCGGGTATCGGCATATGGGGCGGTAAATTCCGCATAGGCACACAATCCGAATATGTAGTGATTGATATTAACAAAAAGTAAATGAGAGTATTCTTTAATGCAATAATCGTCCAGATATTTCTCAGCGCCTATATATTCTGGCGCGGATGGCAGGGCTTGCCCGACAAGAAATATATAAAAATACCCTATGCTGCTTTTTTCATCGTCGAGCTGCTCATCTATTTCGTCGGCTTTTTCACTGCCGATACCCACCGGCTTTCGGTAGAAGCGCTGCACGATTTTGCTTGGGTAGGAACTTCGTGGATGGTATTTGCCATTTACATGACGGTACTATTGCTGTTTTACGACCTCGTTAAATATATCGACAAAAAGAAGAAATTCCTGCCACAACGCCTCGACCCGAAAGCAAAGAGAATGCGGCTGACCTACTTCTGCATATCGCTCCTTCTGGTTTGCGGAATCATGGCACACGGCAACTACCGCTTCCGACATCCTGTGGTCACCGAGGTGAATCTGGATATAGACAAGCATTCGCCCGAAGTAAAAGAACTGAAAATAGTTGTCGCCACCGATATACATGCAGGTTACCTGATAAATAAAGATGTCATTTCGATGTATGTGGATAAGATAATGGAGCAGAAGCCCGACCTGATATTGCTTGTCGGCGACATTATCGACTACGATGCCCAATCGCTCTACAAGCAGCGGATGGAAACCGAGTTTCTCCGATTGAAAGCCCCCTATGGTGTATTTGCCTCTACAGGAAACCACGAATACATCGAGCTGCATAATGAGGCAGAAGATGAAAAAATATTATGGCTCAGCCAGAATGCAGGACTGACCGTTTTGCGCGACTCTATGGTACTGGTCGCCAACTCATTCTACATAGTAGGGCGCGAAGACGACAAAGCACCCAACCGCAAACCGCTTCCTGAAATTATGGAAGGGGTAGATAAATCGCTTCCCGTAATTGTGCTAAACCACGAGCCCCACCGCCTATACGAAGAGGCAGAAGCCGGAGCCGACATAGCCCTTTACGGACATACACACTACGGGCAATTTTTCCCTGTAAACACGATAATGGCTTTGGGTTCGAAAATATATAACACAGGGCTTTTCACCGAAGACAACAAACTGCGGTTTATGTACGAAATACCCTATGGATATAAGCAAAAAGAGAACACCCACGCCTATGTATCATCAGGACTGGGGCTTGCCGGGCCGCAATATCGCATAGGCACGGTTTCGGAACTTGTAGTATTGAATGTAAAATTTACAAAATAACAGAATCGCCTGAGTAACTGTTCAGGGCAAACGCATGAAAAAACGACATTTCAGTTTTGACTACCGTAGGGCGAATTGAAAATCAACGGAGTCAATTATCATTCGCCCGCAGATTCTTTCTATTTCGGGCGAATGATAATTCGCCCCTACAAAGTCCAGAATTGAGTTCGGATAAATTTCATGCGTTTGCACTGAGTAACTATTAGCCACTCTGGCAAATAAAAAATCAGTAAAAATAATGCCCTCTCAATCGAGAAATTTCGTACATTTGCTATGATGTAAGAGCCTGTTTAAATTTTATAGCAAATCTTTTTTATAGCTATTTTTAGATGGATTTTAGGCGTTTTTCTTGCTGGTTTAGCGGGCTAAACCGAGAGTAAAATGTAAAAAAATACGCTAAAAAGAGCATAAAAAAGTTGCTAAGAGCTATACTGAAGAACCTATAAGAAATATTTTCGTTAAAATTTAAACAGGCTCTAAACAATACTGTACACCCGTAAAATAGAGGAAGTAAACACAAATATGCTAAAATCGCTCTACATAAAAAACTATGCGCTCATCGACAGCCTTGAAATAGATTTCACACAAGGTTTTTCTGTAATAACAGGCGAAACCGGAGCCGGAAAATCCATCATATTAGGTGCGCTCTCGCTCATACTCGGACAGCGTGCCGACATCAAGGCTATAAAGCAAGGCGAAAGCAAATGTGTAATCGAAGGCGCTTTCGACGTGTCGGCATACGACCTGCAAGCCTTTTGCGAAGAAAAGGGCATAGAATACGACCCCAGCAGCTACATACTCAGGCGCGAAATACTATCCACAGGCAAGTCGCGGGCATTTATCAACGACTCGCCCGTTTCGCTCACCGACCTCAAAGAACTGGGCGGGCAACTGATAGACATACATTCGCAACACCAAAACCTCATGCTGAACGACACCCGTTTCCAGATGCAGGTAGTAGACGCATTGGCTGGCAACAAAGACCTGCTGACCCAATACCAGAAAGCATTTAGAGAATATAAAACGGCAGAAAAAGCACTTTCGGAACTTCGCGAGTCGATAAAGAAAAGCAAGGAAGAAGAAGATTACCTGCGCTTTCAGCATCAGGCATTACAAGAAGCCAAACTAAACGAAGGAGAGCAGGAAGAACTGGAAGCCGAACTGGAAACACTCAACCATGCCGAAGATATAAAATCATCGCTATATAAAATCCATTCGCTTTTGTCGGACGACGACAAGGGCATCGTAACCGAACTGAAAGAGAGCCTCAACACATCGGCTGCCTTATCGAAAGTTTATAACAAAGCCGATGGTTTTGCTCAACGGCTGGAAAATGCCTATATAGACCTCAAAGACATGTCTGCCGAAGTAGAACGGCTAGCAAACGATGTGGAATTTAATCCCGAAAGGCTGGCTTTTATAGAATCGCGCCTCGACCTCATCTATTCGTTGCAGAAGAAACACCGTGTATCATCCGTAAACGAATTGATTAGACTATTCAAGGAAATATCTTTGCAACTCGAAAACATAGACTCGTCGGACGAACAAGTAGAAAAGCTGGAAAAAGAAGTAAAAGAGAAAAACAAAAAAGCGTTGGATCTGGCAAAAAGCCTTAGCAAAAAGCGCACAGGCATATCTTCCGGATTCGAAAAAGAATTGCAAAACAAAGTTGCCTACCTAGGGATGCCCAATGTGCGCTTCGAATGCAAGGTTACACAGGAAGTAGAAATGAACCCTTATGGCGCAGACAATATCCTGTTCCTGTTTTCGGCAAACAAAAACGCCCCGTTGCAGCCTGTAGCAAACATTGCTTCGGGCGGTGAAGTTTCGCGGCTGATGCTTTGCCTCAAGTCGATGATAGCAGGAGCCACAGCCCTGCCGACAATCATATTCGACGAGATAGATACAGGAGTTTCGGGCGAAATAGCCGACAAGATGGGGCAAGTAATGAACGATTTCGGGCAAAAGATGCAAGTCATTGCCATCACACACCTTCCGCAAATTGCCGCTAAAGGCAAAGCCCATTACAAAGTATATAAGTCGGACGACGATACATCGACCACCACGCACCTGGTACAACTCAGCAATACGCAGCGGCTCGAAGAAATAGCGCGTATGCTAAGCGGGGCGCAGGTGACCGAAGCCGCCATACAAAATGCCAAAGATATGCTCGGAATATAAGGATTCTCATTTCTGAAAAAGAAAAAGATGAAAATATACTAAAAAACACTTTTTTGACCCGGCAAAGAACAGAGTTACAATAATATTTGTTATATCTTTGCAAGACAGGTTACAGACGAGTAAATAGAGATATCGAAAGGAAATAATTATTCAATAAAAACACAAAAACAAATCGTTTCACAATGGTACTAACACCCTTAACTTCCATCTCGCCGATAGATGGACGTTATCGTAGTAAAACAGAACAGCTGGCTAATTACTTTTCGGAATATGCACTTATAAAATACCGGGTACTGGTAGAAATAGAGTATTTCATTGCCCTATGCGAATTGCCGTTGCCACAACTGGAAAGTATAGACAAAACTGTTTTTTCAAAACTTCGGGATATTGTCTCCAATTTTTCGGAAGAAGACGCCATGCGCATAAAAGAAACCGAGAAGGTGACCAACCACGACGTAAAAGCAGTAGAATATTTCATAAAAGAGAAATTTGAAGAACTGGGGCTCGATGCATATAAAGAATTTATACACTTCGGCCTTACATCGCAAGATATAAACAATACATCCATCCCGCTTTCGCTAAAGGATGCGCTGAAAGAAGTCTACCTCCCTATGATGGAGGAACTCGTTGCGAAGCTGAAAGCACAGGCAGAAGAATGGAAAGACATTCCCATGCTTGCAAAGACACACGGGCAACCGGCATCGCCTACACGGTTAGGAAAAGAAATCATGGTGTTTGCATACCGCCTCGAAAAGCAGCTCGAAGTAGTGAAGAATATTCCATCCTCCGCTAAATTTGGCGGGGCAACAGGAAACTACAATGCGCACAAAATAGCCTATCCGCAAATAGACTGGAAAGCATTCGGCGACAAGTTTGTATATGAAAAACTGGGACTGGTAAGGGAACAATGGACTACCCAGATATCCAACTACGACACCATAGCCGCCACATTCGATGCACTCAAACGTATCGACACGATAATGATAGACCTCAATCGCGATTTCTGGCAATATATCTCGATGGAGTATTTCAAGCAAAAAATAAAAGAAGGAGAAATAGGTTCGTCGGCAATGCCTCACAAAGTGAACCCGATAGACTTCGAAAATGCAGAAGGCAACCTGGGCATAGCCAATGCCATACTGGAACATCTGGCATCGAAGCTTCCGGTTTCGCGCCTGCAACGCGACCTTACCGACTCTACCGTACTCAGGAATATAGGTGTTCCTGTAGGGCATATTGTTATAGCCATACAAAGCACACTGAAAGGATTGAATAAATTACTGATAAACAAGGAGGAAATACACGAGGATTTAGAAAATTGCTGGGCAGTAGTAGCCGAAGGTATCCAGACCATCTTGCGACGCGAAGGATATCCCAAGCCATACGAAGCCCTGAAAGCACTTACGCGCACCAACGAAGCTATTACGGCAGATTCCATCTCCCGTTTTATCGACGGGTTGGACGTAAACGAATCCGTGAAAGAAGAATTACGAAAAATAACACCCCATACTTATACAGGGGTTTAACCAAGTGGCAACCGAGAGGTTGCAAAAATTATAAACACTATATTTTTTACTTTTAAAAGAGCAAAAAAATGATTACAGACAAAGGTAATGATCAGGAAAGCCGGGATGGCTATTCATCATCAGACAACAACAATGGAGGAGAACCATTAAGAAAAAAACGTACTCGCGTAGGAGACTTGCGGAAACAGGCCTATAATGCACCCGATGGAGACCAACCAAGAGAAAGAAGGCCATACAGACCCGAAGGTGGAGACAGGAACGATGGAGACAGAAGGCCTTACAACTCCGACAACAGGGGTGGAGGTTACTCCGGCAACAGAGGTGGTTATTCAAACGACCGGGGAGGATACTCCAACAACAGAGAAGGTGGATATTCGAATAACAGAGGCGGTGGATACTCCAACAACAGAGGTGGAGGATACTCTAACAACAGAAGCGGGGGATACTCCGACAACAGAGGCGGGGGATATTCCGACAATAGAGGTGGTGGCTACTCTAGCAACAGAGGCGGAGGAAGCAATTACGGCAGAAGCAACTATGGCGGCGGTGGCGACAGAAGGCCGCAACGCCCAATGGGTACCGGCCGGCCAATGGATGGACCTAAAAGGTTGGTAAAACCCGTAAAATATAAAGAAAATATAGATCCAAGCACACCTTTACGCCTGAACAAATATCTGGCCAATGCAGGAGTTTGTTCACGCCGCGAAGCCGATGCTTACATCACATCGGGAGTAGTAAAAGTAAATGGTGTAGTAGTAGACCAATTGGGGGCAAAAGTTACCCGTGGCGACCTGGTTACATTCCAGGATAAGCCGGTACAACTCGAAAGCAAACTGTATGTATTGCTGAACAAGCCAAAAAATTGCGTAACAACTTCCGACGATCCGCAAAACCGCCTTACGGTAATGGATCTTGTAAAAAATGCCTGTCCTGAACGCATCTACCCCGTAGGACGCCTCGACAGGAACACAACAGGAGTGTTGCTGCTCACCAACGATGGCGACCTAGCATCGAAACTGATGCACCCTAAATTTAAGAAGAAAAAAATATACCAGGTGACCCTCGACCGCGATGTAACCATCGAAGATATGCAATCTATAGCCGACGGTATAGAACTTGACGACGGCGAAATACATGCCGATTCCATAGCTTACCAATCGGAAGATATGCTCAACGTAGTAGGCATAGAGATTCACTCGGGACGCAACCGCATCGTGCGCCGCATATTCGAAAAGTTGGGCTATCAGGTAATGAAGCTCGACCGCGTTTACTTTGCCGGACTTACCAAGAAGAACATACCGAGAGGCAAATGGCGTTATCTGACAGAAAAAGAAGTAAATATGCTTCGTATGGGAGCATTCGAATAAACAGGAAAAGAGCAAGCTGAACGTTTGCTCTTTTTTATTTCTAAAGGCATGGAAAAGAATATTACTGTAGGGGCGAATTGACTCCGTCGATTTTCAATTCGCCCCCACAAAGTTCAGAATTGGGTTCAGATATATTCATGCGTTTGCCCTGTATTTAACAGGATTATATTATCTTTGCTTTCTTTAATTCGTTAAACAATAATAAGAAGAAGATTACCAAAATGGAGAAAATTCGTAGAACTAAAATTGCAGATGTTTTCAAGGCTCCGAAATTCGGGTCTACAGTAGATGTTAAAGGATGGGTACGCACTATCCGTGGCAATAAATATGTAAATTTCATACATATCAACGATGGTTCTACAGTGCATAATCTTCAGATAGTGGCAGATGTAGAGAAATTCGGCATCGATTTTTTCAAGCCGATTACCACGGGAGCTTGTATCCATGTCGTTGGCACACTGGTAGAATCGCAAGGCAAAGGACAAAACGCAGAAATACAAGCCGATAGCATAGAAGTGTACGGCACTGCCGACCCCGAAACATACCCATTGCAAAAGAAAGGACACTCCCTTGAGTTTTTGAGGGAAATAGCCTACCTGCGTCCACGCACAAATACATTCGGAGCCGTATTCCGTATACGTCACCATATGGCATATGCCATACATAAGTATTTCAACGACAATGGCTTTTACTATTTCCACACGCCTATCATCACCGCATCCGACGCCGAAGGTGCAGGTTCTATGTTTCAGGCAACCACGCTCGACCTGAACAATGTGCCGCGTACCGAAACCGGGGAAGTGGATTACAGCAAGGACTTCTTTGGTGGTGCTACCAACCTGACCGTATCGGGACAGCTGGAAGGCGAATTGGGAGCAATGGCCTTGGGAGCTATTTACACATTCGGCCCTACTTTCCGTGCCGAAAACTCAAACACCCCACGCCACTTAGCCGAATTTTGGATGATAGAACCCGAAATGGCTTTCTATGATATCCACGACAATATGGATCTGGCGGAAGACTTCCTCAAATACCTGATCCGCTATGCGTTAGAGTATTGCAAGGATGATATTGAATTCCTCTGCGAGCATTTCGATAAAGAACTTCTCGACAGGTTGAACGCTGTTGTCGCAAACGATTTTGTACGCCTCACCTATACCGAAGGTGTGGAAATACTGGAAAAAAGCGGGCAGAAATTCGAATATCCGGTTTACTGGGGTGCAGACCTGCAATCGGAACACGAACGCTATCTGGTAGAGAACCACTTCAAACGCCCTGTCATACTCACCGATTATCCGAAGGAGATCAAGTCGTTCTATATGAAACAGAATGAGGATGGAAAAACCGTGCGCGGTATGGATGTGCTATTCCCTAAGATCGGCGAAATAATAGGAGGTTCGGAACGTGAAGCCGATTACGACAAATTGGTTCAACGTACAAAGGAACTGAATATGAATACCGATCCTATCTGGTGGTATATGGAAACACGCCGTTTCGGCACAGCTCCTCACGCCGGGTTTGGGTTAGGATTCGAACGCCTGATATTATTTATCACAGGTATGACCAATATCCGCGATGTGATTCCTTTCCCGCGTACGCCAAACAACGCAGAATTCTAAACAATCCAAATACACTTCATCCCGAAAGCAGTAAGGCAATACCTTGCTGCTTTTGTTTTTTATCGTAATTTTGTATTTATAGTAAAGGAGTTTATCTATAGAAAGACAGCCCCCTAAATCCCCCCTGGGATGGAAAAAAGGCAAACGCATGAAATTTATCCAAACTCAACTCTGAGCTTTGTAGGGCGAATTGAAAATCGACGGAGTCAATTATCATTCGCCCGAAATAGAAAAAAATCTGCGGGCGAATGATAATTCGCCCCTACAGTAGTCAAAACTGGAGTATCATTTTTTTTCATGCGTTTGCCCTGGGGATGGAAAAAGTAACAATAAAAAAACGGCTAAGAAGCGTTACCTTTGTTACTTTTTGTAGTTGCTGTCATGCTGAGGCAACGAAGCCTCAGCCCTCTTGATAAAAGAGATCCTTCACTATTGATGACAGTGTTTGATAAAGGAATATATGGATAAAAAATGTAACAGTGAAAAACAACGTAAATCCTGTTACCTTTGTTACTTTTTCTCGAATGAATAGCCAGATAACATATGAATAGAATAATAAACATCATAAAAAAAATGCAACTCCTTGCCGGAAACAGTGGGCATAGGATAGAAGAGGTTATCTATTCGGCGAACAGTAGCAAAACGAGCAAAACGATTCTTTGGGTATCCGTTGTTACTTTTTTCTTTTTGGCTCTGTTGTTCCTGAATATACTTACCCCCCTGATATCCGACGATTTTGCCTATCTGTATATCTATGGTGAGGAGGGGCGGATATCATCCCTATCCGATATCGTAACCTCGCAGATAAACCACTATTATATGTGGGGAGGGCGCAGTGTTGTCCATTTCATTGCACAAGTGTTACTTTTGTTACCTTCCTATGTTGCCGACCTGCTGAATGCGGCAGTCTATATGGCTTACATATGGCTTATCTACCTGCATGTAAAAGGGCGTGGTAAGAACAGCCTCAACCTGTTTATCCTTGTCAACCTGGCCGTATGGTTTCTGCAACCCGTGTTGAGCGATACGGTGCTTTGGATCACGGGGTCTGCCAATTACCTGTGGGGTACATTATTGGTATTGCTATTCTTACTACCTTATCGCCTCTATAATGGAGGGAAAACTACGACAGTTATGTCCATCATACTGTCCCCTACCCTATTCATTGGTGGAATTGTCGCCGGATGGACAAATGAGAATACCGCAGCAGCAGCACTGGTTGTAGGTGTTTTGTTCCTGTTTTATTACAAATATAAAGAATGGAAGCTACCATTATGGGCATTCTCCGGGCTTGCAGCCTTCTTTATCGGCTACCTGATAATGATACTCGCACCGGGAAATTTTGAGCGTGCAGGAGAAAGCTCTCTCAATCTCATGACAATAGCATTCCGCATATTCAACTGCACACTGATGATTTTCCGTTATTGCGGGCCATGTGTATTGGTAGCGGCTGCCGGCTATATATTCTTCCGCCACTATGGCGAAAAAGACGTAAAAGAAGAGGGCTATTCCTTGTCGGCAATATACGCCATAGCCTTCCTTACAGCCGTATATGTAATGATGCTATCGCCAAGCTTTCCGCGCAGGGCATTGTTCGGGGCAGTTTCTTATATTATCATCGGTGCCGGCATACTGATATACAACACAGGAGCAAAAAGCAGGCTGGTAAAGAATATACGGAGTGCAATAATAATGGTCGGGCTGCTTTGCTTCTTCTCCACCATTTATGTGGCATATAAGGAAATAAGTATCTACCGAAACATCATCGACGAAAGGGAGGCATTGATAAAGGAGGCTAAAGATACAGGGAAAACGTCATGCGAATTTGAGCGGTTCGACGGAGGAACATACATACATGGCGAAGACCCGTTTTCGGGTGAACTGATGAGCCGCCATTACGGCATTACGATAGAACTGAAATAATGAGAAAAGGCTAGAATATCTCTATGCCCATCAGGGTTCCGGTAATGATACCGGCAACACCGAGCCCGATAAGAAGAAGCCCTATTATCTGGTTGAATATACGCAGGCCGCGAGGATTGAAACGCGAGCGTAGCTTATTGACAAAATAAGTAACCAGCAACCACCAAAGCATAGCCCCTACCCCAATGAAAATAATGGTAAGAAGGTCGTAACCGAAATGCTTTGTAGGATCTATCACATTGAAGCGGGCAAAGAGGGCAATGTACAGGAAGAGAGTGGCAATATTGGAAATGGTGAGGATCAGCGAAGATACAAAGACCCTCCAGTAAGAAGACGCCTTTTCTTTCAGCTTGGCAAGGTTTCTCGATGGGTTTTTATTGAAGACGATATAACCGAAAGCGATCAGCACGATACTGCCGATAACCTTGAGTGGGCCTTCGTGGCGTTGTATCATTTCATTATTGAATCCCAGCCCAAGAGCAGCAACTACAGCCAGAAGGGCTATCAGCATATCGCCTGCCACCGCACCCAGTCCTGTCATCAGCCCGTGGTTGCGCCCGTCGTTTAGTGTACGCTGTATGCACAACATACCCACAGGACCCATAGGGGCTGAAGATAGAAAACCAATAAATAAACCTTTTATAATGATATATACCATCAACTCACTTTTATGGCAGCACCGGATCAATTGTCCGGAGACGGATAACAAGCACACCTTAATTGCTACTGCCAAATAGAACTACAAAGATAGTATCAAAATTGCACATTACGGCAACATTATTTACAAAAGGGAAGCGGCTCTTAAACATTTTTAATGTAAGAACCCGCTTGATATTACCATCTGCTCATCGAAGGGCAAATGAAGCTATCCATCAAGTTCCATTTCAATTATCTTTACAGCGAAAGGTAGGACGGTATTTCGGGCAGGTAGTCAAACGATTGGGTTTCGTAGTTCATGCGGCAGCAATAATGGCTCAACCCGTTGGAAACGATAAGGTATTTGACCTTCAATACGATGTTGTACCTCACAATCTGGTCGAACACTTCTTGCGTAATATGCACATCGGGCGATTTGTACTCGACAATTACGACAGGATTGAGGCCTTTGTCGTAAATAACCGTATCGCAGCGCCTTTTCTGGTTGTTGAGATTGATTTGTATCTCATTGGCCATTAATGAAGACGGATAATCTTTAGTAGCAGTCAGATAATTGACAAAATGCTGGCGCACCCATTCTTCGGGAGTAAGTGCAACATACTTACGCCGCAAAGGATCGAAAACAGAATAGAGTTTGCCTGTTTTTTTCACTTTTATATCGAAAGGGGGCAGGTTTAAGTCCAACATTTACTAACTTTGTTAATGGCCTGGCAACAATAGGCCGTACCGCTTGTTTTAAATTTAAACAAACTCTGAAACAAAAGTAAAGCTAATATGAAAACCAAACAAGAAATAGTAGAAAATTGGCTTCCGCGCTATACAAAAAGGCCGCTGGAGCAATTCAACAAGCATATATTACTCACCAACTTTGCCAAGTATGTAGAAGTGTTTGCCAACCACTTCAACGTGCCGATACTGGGTCTGGACGGCAATATGCCGAATGCTTCTGCCAACGGTATTACAATCATAAACTTCGGGATGGGAAGTGCCAATGCAGCTACTATAATGGACTTGCTGAGCGCGATAGAGCCCGAAGCCGTTCTATTCCTGGGCAAATGCGGAGGGATAAAAAAGCACAACAACGTGGGCGACTACATATTGCCCATAGCCGCTATACGTGGCGAAGGTACATCGAACGACTACTTTCCGCCCGAAGTGCCGTCGCTACCGGCATTTAGCCTGCTGCGGTCGGTTTCGTCCACCATCCGCAACCACAACCGCGATTACTGGACAGGAACAGTATATACCACAAACCGCCGTGTATGGGAGCACGACGACTATTTCAAAGAATACCTTCTCAAAATAAGGACAATGGCCGTAGACATGGAAACTGCAACTCTCTTTACCTGCGGTTTTGCCAACCAGATCCCTACCGGGGCACTGCTTCTGGTATCCGACCAACCAATGATATCGGATGGAGTGAAAACAGAAAAAAGCGACAACCTGGTTACCAAAAATTTTGTAAACGAACACGTTATGATAGGTATAGAGGCTTTGACCACGCTTATCAACAACGGACAAACCGTAAAACACCTGCGCTTTGAATGAATATGACATTTGAACAAATAAAATCGGAGATACAAGCGCGCAAGTTCAGGCCTATATACCTGTTTATGGGCGACGAGCCTTATTTTATAAACGAACTGACAGACCTGCTCTCCAACACCATATTGCCGGAAGAAGAGCGCGACTTCAACCAAACCGTACTGTATGGCAACGAAACGGATGTGCCTTCGGTGGTAGCCCTTGCCCGCAGCTTCCCCATGATGGCAGACCATCAGGTAGTGATAGTAAAAGAGGCGCAAAACCTGAGCAAAATAGAAGAACTGGAGGTATATGCCAAAAATCCGCTCAACTCGACTATATTGATCCTCAACTACAAGAACAACACGCTGGATAAGCGGAAGAAACTCTATGCTGAGATAGACAAGCGCGGGGTAGTATTCGAGTCGAAAAAGATACCTGACTATAAGATGGCAGGGTTTATAGCCCAATACGTACAAGGCAAAGGGCTCTCGATAGACCAGAAATCGTCGCAGATGCTTGCCGACTATCTGGGCAACGACCTGAGCAAAGTATCGAATGAGGCAAGCAAGCTACTGATAGCCTTGCCGCCATCGCACCGACAGATAACGGCTGAGATAATAGAAGAGAATATCGGTATCAGCAAAGACTTCAACAACTATGAGCTATTGAAAGCCATAGTTGAAAAGAATATATTCAAGGCCAACCAGATAGCCGACTACTTCGAAAAGAATCCGAAGAACAACCCGATGATAGTGACATTGGTGGTACTGTTCAATTTCTTCAGCAACCTGATGATTTGCTATTGGGCAAAGAACAAAACAGAACAGGGGTTGGCTGCCGAACTCGGCTTGCGCAACCCATATATGGCAAAGGATTACACAATTGCAATCCGCAACTACAATGCATTTAAATGCATGGAGATTATCAGCCTGTTGCGTATATACGATGCCAAGGGAAAAGGGGTAGACAATGCGTCTGTTCCTGATGGAGAATTACTGAAAGAACTGATTTTTAAGATTATGCACTGATAGGAAGTAAAACTTTCTAATCAATTAACCTCAATGACGATGAAAAAAATTTCCGGCTTAATCACTTTATTATTATTTGCATCCACCATTTTTTCACAAATCAAGATCACTCACGGCCCTTACCTGTGCGACATGGATACAGACGGTGTTACAATAGTATGGACAACCGATAAGCCGGCTCTATCATGGGTCGAAATTGCGCCCGAAGGCACGGAGAGTTTTTACCAGAAAGAACACCCAAAATACTTTGATACAGCAGCAGGCCGCAAACGGGCGAACCAAACATTGCACCGGATAAGGATTTCCGGCCTGGAAGACGGAACCAAATACCGTTACCGTATATTTTCGAAAGAAGTAACGGAGAGAAAGGCCGGCAACAGAGCCATTTACGGGAGTGTTGCTTCTACGAATGTTTATTCAAAGAAACCTCTGGAATTTACCACTTTTGCTAAAGAAACAGCCAATGCATCATTCTTAGTATTGAATGATATACACGGCAAATCCGATTTTATGAAAGAGCTTTGTAAGGATATAGATTTTAAGGCCTTGGATTTTGTTGCCATGAATGGCGACATGTCTACTTTTGCAGAAAGTGAAGAGCAGTTGTTTGATGAGTATATAGACGCATCGGTAGAACTATATGCCTCCGAAACCCCAATTGTATATACCAGGGGAAACCATGAAACCAGAGGTGTTTTTGCCGACGAACTGATCCGTTATTTCCCTACACGGAACGGGGAATTTTACCAGATGTTCAGCGTCGGGTCAACCTGTTTTCTTGTATTAGACTGTGGAGAAGACAAGCCCGACAGCGACATCGAATACTATGGCCTTGCCGACTACGACAGATATAGGGAAGAGGAAGCCAGATGGCTGGCAAAATGTGTAGAAACCGAAGAATTTAAGAGTGCAAAAACACGTATCGTTTTTCTACATATTCCGCCACCCGTAGGCGACTGGCACGGCAATCACCATCTGCAACAAACATTTATGCCGATTCTCAACAGGGCAAATATAGATGTTATGTTTTCGGGGCATACACATCGTTTTTCGTACCATGAACCGAACAGCGAGGCCAATTTCCCGATCGTAGTCAACGGGAATAAGACATACGTGATGTGTAAAGTAGGTAAGGACAAGATAGACATAGAAATAACCGGACTGGACAAGAAAGACAGCAGGCATTTTGAACTACCTGTCAGATAAACCGATTTATCAAGATGTTATTTATACGGATAAATAGCAAGAAAGTTTATCTATATAATTTTAATGTGCCAATAGGATGATGTGCCGATATGCCAATCTTAAGAGAATGGAAAAAGTAACATTAAGAAAATAGCTAAAAGGTGTTACCTTTGTTACTTTTTTCAACAAGCAAAGAATATTAATTGAAATGAAAATAGGCAATATAAATTTTCCGGCATACCCCACATTCCTCGCCCCGATGGAGGATGTCACAGATATGGGGTTCCGGTTGCTTTGCAAGCAATTCGGGGCAGATATGGTATATACCGAATTTGTATCGAGCGACGCCCTTATCCGCCATGTCAATAAGACAAAGGCAAAACTCACGATAAGCGATGAAGAACGCCCTGTCGCCATACAAATATATGGCAGGGATGTAGACGCGATGGTAGAAGCGGCAAAGATATGCGAAGAAGCTCAACCCGATATACTGGATATTAATTTCGGATGCCCCGTAAAAAAGGTTGCCGGAAAAGGGGCAGGCTCGGGCATGCTGAAAACCCCCGACCTGATGGTGGATATTACCACTGCCATCGTCAAGGCCGTGAATATACCGGTTACAGTGAAAACCCGTTTGGGGTGGGATAACGACTCAAGGATAATAGTCGATCTGGCCGAACGTTTACAAGATACAGGAATAAAAGCACTTACCATACACGGACGGACACGCGCCCAGATGTACACCGGCGAAGCCGATTGGACTCTGATAGGCGAGGTAAAAAACAATCCGCGCATGCATATACCGATTATCGGCAATGGGGATGTGACTTCGCCTGAGATATGTAAAAAACGGTTCGACGAAACGGGTGTAGATGCCATAATGATAGGTCGCGGCAGCATCGGTAGCCCCTGGATTTTCGAAGAAGTAAAGCACTTTCTGAACACGGGCGAAAGAGTACAAAAAAAAGATTTCCGCTGGTACCTGGATATACTGAAAGAAATGGTACGGAAAAACATAGCCCATTCGGGCGAAAGAGGCGGGATTATACACAGCCGCCGACATCTGGCAGCAAGCTCTCTGTTTAAAGGAATACCCGATTTTAAGAAAACCCGTGTGGCTATGTTACGGGCAGACACAGAGGAGCAGTTGTTTAATATAATGGACGAGATTCCTGAACGATTTGATATATAATTTTTGTATTTTTGTAGTTCTCAAAAAAAATATGTCCTTGTTATGGAACAGAAACTAGCAATTTATAATACACTCACACGACAAAAAGAAGTATTCGAACCGCTTCATGCGCCCCATGTCGGCATGTATGTTTGCGGGCCTACGGTATATGGCGACGGCCATCTGGGACATGCGCGCCCAGCCATCACCTTCGACTTACTGTACAGATACCTTACACACCTCGGATATAAAGTACGCTATGTAAGAAACATCACCGATGTGGGCCATCTGGAAAACGATGCCGACGAGGGAGAAGACAAAATTGCAAAGAAAGCCCGTCTCGAACAGTTGGAGCCTATGGAAGTGGTACAATACTACATGAACCGCTACCACAAAGCGATGGATGCGCTCAATGTATTGCCACCATCTATCGAGCCACATGCCTCCGGACATATTATCGAACAGATAGAAGCTATAAAAACAATACTGGAAAGCGGGTATGCTTACGAAAGCAATGGCTCTGTATATTTCGATGTAGAGAAATATAATAAGGATTACGACTACGGAATCCTTTCGCACCGCAATATAGAAGAGATGCTGAACACCACCCGCGAACTCGACGGGCAGGATGAGAAGCGCAGCAAAGTGGATTTTGCCCTATGGAAAAAGGCTACACCGGAACATATTATGCGATGGCCTTCGCCGTGGAGCGACGGGTTTCCGGGATGGCATATCGAATGTTCGACAATGAGCATCAAGTACCTCGGCAACGAATTTGACATACATGGTGGAGGACTCGACCTTATGTTTCCTCACCACGAATGCGAGATTGCCCAGAATACGGCAATGGAAAAGCATAAGGTAGTAAAATACTGGATGCACAACAATATGATTACTGTAGGCGGGCAGAAGATGGGAAAATCGCTGGGAAACTTCATTACCCTTGACGAATTTTTCACAGGCAGCCACAAAATGCTGGCACAGGTCTATTCGCCTATGACTATCCGCTTCTTTATACTGCAAGCCCATTACCGCAGCACGGTAGACTTCAGCAACGAAGCATTGCAAGCATCGGAAAAAGGATTGGCTCGTTTATTCGAATCGTACGACAGGATAGAAAAGATACCTGTATCTGAAGTGTCGTGCATAGAGGTAAAGGAACTAAGGCAAAAATGCTACGATGCATTGAATGACGACCTGAACTCCGCCATTGTTATTGCCCATCTGTGCGAAGCTGGTTCGGCTATCAATTCGGCTTGTGCAGGTAATATCACGCTTACACAGGAAGATAAAGATGAGTTGAAAGACATCTTCGACACCTTCTTCTTTGGCATTTTAGGTATCAAAAATGAGAGAAAAGGCGGCAGCGACAGCGGTTACGAAGCCTTCGGCAAAGCCATCGACCTGTTACTCGATATCCGCCAGAAAGCAAAAGAAAATAAAGATTGGGCTACATCAGACCAAATCCGCAACGAACTGGCAAAGGCCGGATTTGAAATAAAAGACGGTAAGGACGGTGCAGAGTGGAAATTAAAGTAGGTTACATATAGAAATAACCCGAAACACCAAGCAATGGCTTTCGGGTTACCTCTCATCATAACACACTATCTAATCTTAAAAAACCGTCTTACTATCTATAATTGTACGTTCGGAAGTCAGTGCTGAATACCAACTCACCCCACATTTCGAAGGAGGTGCTATAGTAAACGATAAGCCTTTGTTGGCATATTGATATGCTCCGGAGTCTTTTGTTCCACTTCTTGTAGAGCCTGTGATATCGTTGACAACATAGGAGAAGCTTATCGTATTTTGGGTTGCGCTTAAAATACTATTACTGGTATTCTTCAAGGCATAAAACCCTTTCCCCGCACCAGATGTATTCTTCTGGAAATCGAGTTCTTTGACTTCAAATCCATCAAGAGTAAGAGCCTGTTTAAACTTCACCAGGTTGCCTGCATAGGTAATAAACTCATCATTAGAACCTATCCTGTTCAGGATGGAATTAGAAGACGGGTTATAGAAGACATTATAAGCAACAGTACACTCCGGCTTTAAGGTGCCTGTAACCTTTGTTCCCGGAAAATAGGGATTGTCGGACGGGTACGTATAGCTCGACACTTTGCCCAGGTCGATATTCTTGCAGTTGACAAAGGTATTATAGCATATATCCACATCCTTTACCCTGTGGTAAGCATTCAATGGTTCACGCCCTTTGTCTGTCGCACTGGTAGGCTTTTCGAATACAGCCGTCATAATGCACAGAGCCGAATAGCTACTTGTACCTTGCAGGTCTTGAAAGTAATTGTTATACACCTTATGCCCCTGATTGATAATACGCACGCCGCCGGTATTCTTTATGTTGTTGCCGATGAAAGCATTGCTTTCTATCACATTATCGTTGCCATGACGGCAAACAACACTACCCTGGCTTTCGTAGAATACATTCTTGCGGATTATATTGTTGCAACTCTTTATAGAGATAATCTCTACCTCGCCGTCGCAAGCATTGAAGAAGTTGTTCTCTACCACCGTATTGCACGACTCCTGCGATGTAGAGGAATCGCCCAAGCGGATAATCTCGGCATTGTTTCCGGGAGAGAAAAGCGGCCTGTTGCTAAAGAAGTTATAGTCGATAATATGATTATTGACCCGACTGCCCTCAGCACTTATATTCACCATAAGAAGCACTCCCCCATTAACCTTGTTGGTGAAATAACAATGGTCTACCCTGTTATTCTTCCCGTATAGCATCACCCACCTTTCCGACTTGCTGGTACTTGTCCTATAACTTTCGTCAGGATGGTTGCAGTTGTCTATCACTGTGTTTGTAAGCCGGCAATTGGAGGCAAAGTTCGAGCTTGAAGAGCGGAACTCGATAATATCGCTTCCGCTGGCTGCCTGTCCGTCTTTCAGCACCAAACCATCGACTACAAGATATTCGCCCCCAATCTTAATATTGAGAGCCCCCGTTAATATAACTTTCCCGGGATTCTTAGCCTTCAATACAATAGGTTTGGATGCTGTGCCTTTACCCGTGAAGGTTAGTTGCAAATCCTTATAAGTGCCATCGGCTAAATATACGATATCGCCTGCCACCAGTTTCCCGTTCAGTATAGCTTTCAGTTCATTTGCCTGAGACGGATTGTAGATGTAATCTTCGGTCTTTGTCCCCGGATTGTCATCGGCATGTGCAACATCGGAGTCGCTACAGCCAAACAAGAGGATGGTAGTCAGCAACAATATGGAAGTAACCCTTTTCATATCCAGTCTACAGATTATTATTTTGCATAAAACAGCCATTTGGTATCCGATTCCTTCGTTTTGCAATATTGATCGAATAGCTTATCAAACTCCGGATTGGAATGGAAGAACGTGGAACGGCGAAGCATCCAGCACAATTTATTCTGGTTCTCATCCCATTCTTTTATTTGCTTGTATGGAAATTCTTCTTTTGCCTTACCGAGATATACCCTGATATAGTCTATAGCCTTGCTTATTGAGCGACCGTCATCGGTGTTCTTATCAAAAATATTCACACCTCTGACTTTCCCCAGATCGCACATATCCATAGCATGTTCTATATTGAAGATGGAATAGTGCAGTGCAATAGTACGTGCTAATTCGAGCGGTTGGCTACCATCGGGCTCTATCTGCTTAAACAAACGGTTGGCTGCAAATTCCTTTATAAACTTATCGGCTACATCATTACGCTCCGAGAAGATAGCATAAGCCGTCACTTGTACATCGTATGCCAGCCCATGATTGTTTTTCGCAGAATATTCGTCCTTGCCGATTTCGCTCGTAAGCAACCAATCTAAAAAGTCGGAAAACCATTGCTTGAAACTGTCATAGTCGGATGGTTTCATCGCTTTCGACTTCGAGAGTATCCTTATGCAATCTACAACCTCTACAAAGCTATAGGTGTCTATAATCCCTTCGGCACGTCCTTTTCCTCCATTACGTCCGGGTATCATTTGCCCATAATTGAGGTTCGGGTTCATTTTAGTTTCCGGATTGAGAAACCAGACTTTAAGGTTGTCAACCGCCTTCTTTGCGTATTTCTCTTCTCCTGTAAAAAAATAGGCATAAGAAAGGGCTCTGATGCTTTTTGTCAGTACATCTATCTTGTTCCTGTCCAACTTTTGCAACTCAGGATTGCGCTGCCCGTCTTTCCTTATGTATGGCAATCCGTCGGGTTTCGATGGATCGGGCCACCAATATGGCCCCATGCTCACGTAGTCGTGCTTGTCGCCGGTAGGTGCAACAATGCTTTTTTCGGTTACAGGCGTAATATCTGTTTCAAGATGTTTGTCGGCATTGCGTACCAATGCTTTTAATGCCCTGTCTCCGTTCGTTATAGTTTTTATATTCTTCTTAGCATACTCCAATCGTTCTGTGCTGGCAACCTGCTGGGCAAAAATGCCAAATGGCAGCGAGAGCAGTAAGACGAATATAGCAATCTTTATTTTCTTCATAGCCTTAATTATTTAAACCAATATTACTTCCATCATTCGCTTTGCCTATCAGCGGGGAATCGGAACCTAGTTTATACAGTGTATTCTTCTGGAATTTAGGGTTAGAATACAGCATACCTCCGCCGATTTTTGCACCGCCGGATACAGATACTTTACCTGCATCGTATATATTACAATGGCTGATTGTGTTATATGCACCAACAAGTTTTACCGGCATCTTAGCTAGCGTATTGCAAAAGATACTGTTTTGAATAGTTATGGTAACCAAGCCTGTCTGGCGTATCATTGCCTGATTCTCCTTATTGTTTACATTATCGAACACACAATGGTTGATGCTTAGGTTGCCACCCAATGTAGATTCATCATTGCCTCCGCGAAGGAATTCTAACGCCCATTGCTCTATATTCTTGAAAACAGTGTTCTCGAAGATTATATATTCGGCACTGTAAAGCCCTTTTGCATCTTTCTCATCGTTCAGGGCAAAGCCTCTGTAGCTGTCGCGCAAGATAGAATTAGTCACCTTCAACGAATCGGCAAAAGAGTTTTTATAAGTCTTGAATATACAGCCTCCGTTTACATCCTTGAAGTCGTATATCTCGCAGTTGTTGATATGGATGCTATACGAGTCGGAACTTTCTTTCCGGGTGGTAAAGGCATATTTCGCAGGTATCTTTTGTTTTACTCCACCATCAATGGCAATGCCATCGAGATCGAACCTAAGCCCACTACCTATTTCGAAGACAACAATTACTGTCCCTGTTTCCGCATCTACTTTTACTACTGGCCTTTGGGCTACTCCGCTGGCGGCACGAATAGTCAATGTATGAGGAATCACCATTTTCTTGGAGTTCACATACTCGCCTTCCTGCAATTCGAGGATATCGCCGGGGCTCGATTTGCGTATAGCCTTTGCCAAAGCATCTTTCTCAAGACCCACTTTCACTACTTTGCCCTCTACTGCCTTTTCCGGAGCCGGCACGTACCACTTCGGCCCACAATTTGCTTTGGAAGCCTGTGTCTTTGCAGCCTGGCTGCTATTCATTTCCATTGCTCCTATCCATTTATCGTGGCTGCGGGTGCGCCCTGTTATATCTGTGGCTACATACGGTATATCTGTCTTCGCAGTTGCCTTCGTAAAGGCTAAAGGCATTCCTCCCGGCCCTCTGCCCAGACGAGCTTCTGCTTGTACGAACCCTTCGCCTACTTCATTTCCCTTGTCGCTATACAATAGATTGTCGGAAAACCGGATACCATCAAGTTTATCAAATGCCTTTATCAACAGGGGTTCTTGCGGACAATAGACAAGGTTGTTGCATATTTTCACGTCTTCGGGTGCGAGTGTCCTTTCGGCATCACTGCCTACTCCGAGTTGCCACGGAAGTTCGCAATCGACCCATGTATTGAATGAAATTTCCACATCTTTGACCTGTACATAGCGATGAGCCGGCGAATTTGGCACACCGTTCATAACAACTAACGGCCCACGGAAATCCTTTCCTCTCAAGGCATAAAAATAGTTATTGAATATCTTATGGCCTTCGTTGATAACCCTTACGCCACCTGTATATGGCTTCATATTGCCGATAAAGTAGTTTCCAGAGACTTCGTTCCGGTTGCCGTGACGGAGTACGACACTGCCTTCACATTCGAAGAAGGTATTGTCTATAATTCTGTTTTCGCATGATTTTACAGAAACGATTTCTACCTCACCGTTGCAATGCTCAAAGTAATTGCCTTCTACTATTGTATTTGAGTTTTGTTCGCAAACATGGCTTGTCCCGATACGGATGGTTTCTCCTCCGTTTGACCCGAGATTAGGCCGTTTGGCAAAATAATTGCGGTATATCCTGTGATAGTTTTGGTTGTGCCCCTCGCCATTTGGCCAAACGATAAGAGTTACGCCCTGATTGGTCTTTCCTCCAAAGTAGCAGTTTTCTACCGCATTGCGATGTCCCCACAAGTTTACCCAAGCATCTTGTTCCGACCTGAGAGGTTTGTTGTACCTGTCGATCACACAATTGCGAAGAACGGAATGGTTGGCTGTGCGGGAAGTGCCCTTTCGGAACTCTATTACTTCCTTTCCGGGAGCGTATCCATTGATAAAGACCAAACCATCGACAACGAGATGGTTCCCGTACATTTGCAAAGTGGATTGTCCTTCGAGTGTTGTTTTTCCGTGCTGTTCTACAGTAAGGGTTATGGGCTGAGCTTCTGTTCCTTCGCCAAAAAACACAAGTTGCGCATCTTTCCAGACGCCCGACGACAGTACAACCGAATCGCCCGGCTGAAGTTTCTTTACTGCCGTATTGTATTCCTCTATATTACCCACCTTGTAGGTAGTGGCTAGTAATATAGAGAACTGAAAAATAAGCAGGATACTTATTAATATTGTTTTTCTCATGGTTATCTATTTTAGAGGATAAAGCACACTCCGGCAGAGTGTGCTTTATAGCTTACTATGATATGGTTATTTTTGGAAATAGCAGTTGAAGGTTAGAGAAGATTCTGTAGTAACTGAGGTAATATCAGTGGCTGATACTATTTCGATGAATCCGACTTTTTCCGGTGTTGTACCATCAAACAACTGGAACATAAGCACATCTCCTATGTTATAGATATTTTTGCCATCTTTTGACTGTTTATAACGAGGAGCGCTAGTACCGGCTGCCAATATTCCATCGTTTGTAATCATTTGCTGATTGAGTTCGCTCAATTCTTTATTCAATACCTTGTTTTTATATTCCAATTGCTTACCACTAGAGCTCAATATTCTGAATTTAACTACATTCGGCATTGTTTCTGTAGGAAGCGCACTGCCATTACATTTAAAGTTCTTTGTTTGGGATGAACTGTTAGCCGGATTATTCAATTGGAAAGTAGCATTATCTGTACTCCATGTAATGAAGAAATATATATTATCTTTCACGCTTTCATAAGCACAAGGTGTGTATATTTCTCCAGTTTTGGCATTGAAGAAGTTGTTTGGAGTGTTTTCGCTTTGTGCATATATGGTAATATTTTCCCAGTAATATAAAGCCTTTACTCTAAAGCTTGGATTAATAACCAGCTCTTTGGTTCCATTATAGATGGCTTTCAATTCTACATCGCCCGTTGTATCAAAGTCTTCCGGCACAAGTACAGTCAATTCATTGCCGGTTTGCTGTTTTATTGTCGCTTTATAGCTACCAAACCATACTTCATCTATCAAGGTAAGTTCTGTACCAGTCAGGGTTATAGCTGATAATAAAGTACCCGAAGCCGGTGCATTAGTTACTACCGGGCTTAGCCTATCCAGTTCGAAAGGTGTGCCTGTAGTACCAGTTTGTTTTATACCTGCAGCGGTGTAGTAATCTACAATGATATCGACTTTATCTTCGTCGAAATATGGAACTTTAACGACAATGCTAGTTTCTGCTCGAGATATTATCTCTGCTTTTACTGTACCAAAATACACATCGAGTATAGCGTCGATGTTTTCGCCCTCTATTGTTATCTCATCGTTTACTTTGGCTTTTACCGGATAAGTGGTCAATACCGGAACAATCCATTCCAATTCGAACGGAGTGCCTGTTGTACCCGTTTGTTTTACGCCTGCAATAGTGTTATACTCCAGAATGATATCAACTTTTGCATCTTGAAAAAACGGAACGATTACTGTTATATCACTCTCTGTCTGAGATACGATTTCAGCCTTTGCAGTACCAAAATATACAGCTGAAACTACATCCATATCGCTACCTTCGACAAATATTTCGCTATCAACCTTACCGCTTGTAGGGTAAGCTGATAAAGAAGGTACAGCATACAACAAAGTAAAGTTTTCAGGGGTTTCTATCTTCCCGTTACTTCCTGATAATAAAATCTTTCCGGTTTTATTGGCCGCCACTACTTTTACTACCACCTCGTTCGAACTGATACGATATTTTACTTCGGCCAACTCTCCACCGATCCATGCCGAATCTATCTTATTCAGATACTCACCGATAATTGTAATCTCTGTTCCCACTCGCCCCGACTTGGGAGAGAAATCTGTAACGATCGGGTCGTTTACAGTTTCTTTATCGTAAACAAGGTCTTCGTCGCAGCTTACAAAAGCCAAACCTAAAGCAAGTATTAAGACTTTAAATACTATATATATATTTTTCATGATATTCTTTGTTTACATTTATTTAATAACCTGGGTTTTGTGTAGCATTAGGGGCTACCGACATTACCGAATACGGAATTGGCAGAAGCAATTGCCAGCTTTGCAATGTGCGGTACTCAGGTGCAAGATATGATTCGTTTTTCGAATCTTCGTAAAATGGCCGCAGTTCGCCGCTTCCTGTATCCGCATATTGTTCGGTATCGTAATGGTTTTTCATAACTTCAATAAGCCTTCCAGTACGTACGAGATCGAAAAAACGATGATTCTCGAAAGCAAACTCCAATCTTCTTTCCTTTTCTACTGCCAAACGGAATTGGTTTTTATTTGATACATCTGTGCTTTCCAGTGGATCAAGACCTGCGCGTGTTCTTATTTGATTAAGGTACGGAAGCCCAGCTGATGGCCCACTCAATTCATTTTCTATTTCGGCTAGCATTAAAATAACATCGGCATAACGAATGACCGGCCAGTCGTTTTCTGCATCTTTTACTGTTTGTACCTGCGATAAGTATTTCTTTACGAAAGACATATATACTTTCACTCCCACTGTATTCAGATATGTCCATTGTACTGTAACATCTTTTCGTTTATCTTCCGGTTCGTATGCATTCATTATATCATTAGTAGGGCAGTTATGGCCGTTTCCGCCCGAATTGACAACTGCATTCTGGCTATTCTGAGGGGCAAAATAATTTGCAAACGGAGAGCCCAGCCCATATCCGCCAGCTTTGAAACGGATCACAAACATCATTTCCTTGTTCATCTCGTTATTAATGCTGAAAACGTCTTCGTAGCTATTTTCCAACAAGCTATAACCACTATTTGCTTCTACATCCAACAATAGAGTACGGGCTTCGCTCAAGCGGTTCAATGTAAGATATATCTTTGCTAGTAGTGTTTTTGCCGTCCATATATCTACACGCCCTTTGTCGGCAGAGCTATATTTTGTGGGCAGCATCTTGTCGTTTACTATCCGTTCCAAATCGTCGGTAAGCAAGGTATAGACATCGTTGACAGAGCTTCTTTCGGCTCTATTGGCCGCGTCCATATCTATTCTTTCTGTTACAAGGAACAATGGTCCATACAAACGAACAAGATTGAAATAATGATAGCTGCGGATAAACAAAGCTTCGGCTTCGAACTGGTTTCTCAGGTCTTCGTCGGCAACAACATCCAGATATTGAAGAACTGTATTACAGTTGGCAATATTATGATAAACCACATCCCAATAATCTTTATTCCGTACATGTGTAGATAACAGCCTGAAATGATCTAAGCCATACAATTCGCGGCTATCAGCTGTTGTAGAGTTCATGCCATAGTGACGCGAGTTATCGGAACGAACTTCCGTTACGGCCCATTCTTCGCTTATGGTCGACTGCAAACCATTGTAACAAGCCAATACAGCCTGGTTTACTTCTGCTGTATTATTGAAAAAGCCTCCTGTCCATATCTGATCTTGCGGATCTTCGTCAATACAAGATTGCACAGAAAAAATCAAAATGGAGATAGCAATATATTTAATTATTTTTTTCATGACTTTTTATATTAGAAATTAAAATCAATACCGAAGCTGAATGTTCTTTGTATAGGAAATGCTCCCCGCTGATATCCTGCTACTAAAGGAACATTATAAGGCGAGGATGTATAACGCGATTCAGGGTTGATTCCCTTATAATCAGAACTCCACCAATATTTCAGATTTTGTATAGATGTATAAACTCTAAGACCTGATAAGCCTATTTTTTTTGCAACCTTTTTAGGCAAAGTATAACCAAGCGTTATATCTTTGAGTGCAATGTATGAAGCATCCTGAATGGCGTAATCGGTAAACATATGGTCTATTCCATTGTTTTGATAAGGAGTTTTCCCATCGCCTGGATTCTCTGCATTTATCCACCTATTGGTCACATAATTACGATTCCATTTACGGGTTTCGTTATAGTATTCGTCTCCATTCCACACATCAACACCTTGTACCCCCTGGAACAAGAAAGAAAAATCGAAGTCCTTGTATCTTAATGTATTTGTTATCCCCCATGTATAGTCAGGAAACGGATCGCCCAAAACCACCATATCATTTTCGTCTATCACATTATCCCCGTTTGTATTCTGAACTCTCAATCCTCCTGCAGCATCGGTTTCGGCATGAGGATTGGCTTTCACCTCTTCGGCACTTGTCCACACCCCAACGGTTTTGTATCCCCAGAATTGTATAGACGGAGCACCGACTTGTGTTACATACATTTCATTTCTTTCTCCATAAAATTTCAGATCGGAAGGACCACCCAGGTCGAGCACTTTGTTTTTGTTTGCAGAAATATTGAACGAAGTATTCCATTTGAAGTTCTTATTTTGGATATTATAAGTAGTCAACTCTATTTCAATCCCTTTATTTCTTACCTGTCCTAAGTTTGTCCACTTTTCCTGATATCCCGAAACGGAATTGATCGGTCTTTTGAACAATAAACTTTTTGTCTTCGAATAATAGTAATCTACAGTCAGCCCTATCCGGTTGTTGAGTACAGACAGGTCTAATCCATAATTGTATTCGTTGGTCTGTTCCCATCTCAAATCTGAATTTCCTAATACAGACGAATTATTTGCGATTCCGGTAACTACAGAGCCATTGCCTTCGCCTAAAATATAATTTGCAGATTGCAATAGATTGACATTCGCATAAGAATCTATATTATCAGTTCCTGTTACCCCATAACTAGCACGTAGCTTCAACTGACTCATCCACTTCGCGTTATCTTTCACAAAAGATTCTTCTGAGACACGCCATCCTAAAGAAACAGACGGAAACCACGCCCACTGATTATTCTTCCCGAATTTCGAACTACCATCGGTACGCAAGCTAGCCGATAACAAATAGCGGTCTTCGTACGAATAAGAGAAACGGCTGAATACAGAAGCCATAGACGAAGCTTTGCGCCAAGTACCTGTAGCCCTGTTTTGATTTTCATCATATATCATTATCGTACTAGATTGATTGAGGGTCTGTATCATATCCGAAGGGAAATCGACACCCAATATACCGGCAGTCTTTATAGTGGTACGTTGTGCAGAAAAACCTATCAATCCTGAAATATCATGCTTTTGGTGTAATCCTTCGGTCTGCCTCATCTTTTACAATATTTATATAGTTTTTACCTTTGCGGAGAGAGTTAACGATAAATTAAGGAGCCATCAGTTTCTGCAA
>NZ_QVMQ01000002.1:208781-209102 GCF_010501105.1 Dysgonomonas sp. 511
GGAACCAGGCTATCTAAAGGTCAGGCCTATCCGATAATAGAGCAATATTTTAAAAGTGGATTAATGCCATGTGATTTTTATAGGCAAGTAGGTTGGAGTGATAATCAGTTCTATTCATGGCGTAAGCGTTACATGGAAGAGCATAATATGCTGGCAGAGGAAGACTTTGAGCCGCCAATATTTCACCCGATAACAGTAACCCCACCAGAGGAGGCAAATTTAGTAGAGCCTGAAGAAAGTTTTACTATAGAGATTACATATCCCAATGGAGTTACACTTCGTGTATATTCCAAGAATACAGCCCCACTGGTAGACTTAATC
>NZ_QVMQ01000002.1:209172-210172 GCF_010501105.1 Dysgonomonas sp. 511
AGATCCCGTACCCGTATAAAGCTTTTACATTGGGAAAGAGGAGGCCTTGTTTTATATCATAAGCGTTTGGAGTATGGACGGATAAGCATCCCTAAACTGGATCAATCAACAGGGCACTATCACTTATCATGGTGTGATTTAGTGCTTATGGTAGAAGGTGTTTCTTTAAACCGGATTATTCGTAAAAAGAGATATAACATTCCACATAAAACCGCATAAATAAAGGCTTTAAAGCTTGTGTATATCCTCCGTTTTGCGTATCTTTAACATATGGAAAAGATGCAGGAATTGGAACGGAAATTACAAGAAGCCCTCCTCCGAAACCGGGAGTTGGAGCTTAAAAATACATTCCTGCGATCTGATAACAGTCAGTTGCAATCTAATGTAGATAAACTACAATCCGATATTACCAGTTTAGAATCCGATAAAGGCAAATTAGAATCCAACATTGGGATATTGCAAACCAAATTAACAAAACTTGGAGATGAATTACTTTATCTGCGCCGGAGTATATCAATACGAGGTAAAACACGTACTTGCTCACTAGCTAATAAACAAGTTAAAGTTTATCTGACAAGGGCAGCTATTACAGCGATGTGCCATGATCCGCAGATGAAAGCATATTATAAAAGAAAAGTAGAGCAAGGAAAACATAAAGCATCGGTAGTTAATGCAATAAGAGCAAAAATTATAGCAAGATGCTTTGCTGTCATACGTAGACAAACACCGTATGTATCGCTTGTAGCATAATAAACTCATCGCTCGGGGAACGCCCAGCGGCAAGGGGCGGGAGCACCCGTCCCGACGAGCGAAAATGATAAAAATACCCAAGTCCATAAAAATATAAACTTGGGCAAATATTTAACACTGTAAATTGGGAAGAGACTTAGAATTCAACCTCTTGTTTATTTTTCAAGTTCGCTAGTTAAAACTATGTACTTTAGTACAAGGCTTTAGCTTCTATAAATGTTTAAAATTCTATCTTTGTAACGTTTATGGA
>NZ_QVMQ01000030.1 GCF_010501105.1 Dysgonomonas sp. 511
ATTTCAAATATGGACTTGATTATATTTTTCAGTGGTTAGATAAACTGGATTTTAAAGAAAATATGAACCCTATGATATTTTTGTCATGTACTTAGAAAAGCAGATGATTTAGCCGATTTTAACAATTCAATATCCAATCTATCCTTAGCACTATATAAAGGAGAGATAGCCAAAGGTCAAACTAAAATACGTCATGTCTTAAATACATCTTACAGTAAATATGATTATGGAATGATTATCTATGATACCCAAAATAACGAAGAACTTAGAAATTATATTGATTCTACCATTGTCTAACTAGTTTTAACTTCAGGGAGTGGGTAATAATCCACTCCTTTTTTATTCCATTTTAAATTCCAAAAAATAAAGTATATGGGTATTCCAAAATTGAAATTAACTGATTATATAGATAAAGCCTTCGACATATTGCCTGTAAACTCATTTATAAATAAAGGACGTTGCGGTGTTGGAGGAACGACATTAGAACTAAAAACAGGAAGAAACACTATTCTAGTTGTTCCTACAGTTGGAATTATTGAGGATAAAAGAGATGAGATCAATAAAGAAGGGGACTTAGAATATCCAGACCTTTTGTGTGTGTATGGAGAAATGCTAATTGAAGAAATTGTTGATTTTCTAATTGACGATATCCCCAATAAAAAGATAATGGTAACCCCTGATAGCCTTTCTAAAATAGTAAAAGCTGCCGAATCTATTCTTATGGAAGATGAACTATACTCAGACTTTTATATCATGTTAGATGAGTGCCATTCCCCAATTACAGAAAAATACAGAAAGAAAATGGTTGATATGATAGAAATATTCTTTCGTTTTGGGACACTAGTGTAAAGATGTATCAAAAAAAAGGTGTTCCGATTCTATCAAATGTATGCAGACAAAGGAACTTTTAATGCTGCCATAAATAAAGGCTTAAAAATTATAGGCTCAGATATTAACATTAAAGATTTAGAATACTATGCAGCAAGGCATACTTTTGGAAGCACAGCTAGGAATAAATGTAAACTATCAAGAGATCATGTCGCTAGCGCTTTGAATCATTCCTTGCCTGAATTTAAAGTTACAGATACTTATATAGAGGAGGACTGGAGTATTGTGGACGATGTACAAGAAAAGGTGATAAAGGAACTAATTAAATGCGAGAAAGCAATAAAATCAAAAAAATAACCGTCCCCAAATACATAAAGCCTATTAAGTCGAAAATCTGATAAAAATAAAAAGCCCCGGCACACTACCGGGGCAACCAGATTAAAAAGTATCCGAAAAATTGTAGTTAATCAATAAAATTAATCCGGCTTAATTCCTCTCCAAATTTATGTAATTTTTCCTGAATCTTTAGCACCGTTTCTTTTTGGGGTTTTCTCACCCCTTTGGCATAATGCCACAGCTGTTTTTGGTTGACTCCCGTTACCTTTTCGAGTCCCGATTTAGACAATATGCCTGAATAATAATCTAGGAAAGAAGAAATATCGTACCTATAGTTAAATTCCAGATCAGGATATTTTTTACCCTCATCATTATATAACTCGCCCATATCTTTATGAGCATCCATAAAGACGGCTATTGCTTCGTCTACCGTATCGCCCTGACCGTTCAACCCGAAATCAAAACCCTCATAATCCATATAAGCCGAATAAAAACCGTCTTTGCCTCTTTCGATAATTACATCTACTTTCATCTGATCTACTTTTTTTAGTTGAAGTATTCTTTTTAGCGGGGTCTATTTCAACCCCGCCTACCTGAGAATCTTGTTTACTGTTCCTGTTGGCACTTCCTTTGCAGAATGCCTGCCTACAGGGAAACTGTTTTCTGAAATAGGACTGTAGTAAATGTCGTGGGGAGCACCCGTCCCGACGAGCGAAAATGATAAAAATACCCAAGTCCATAAAAATATAAACTTGGGCAAATATTTAACACTGCAAATTGGGAAGAGACTTAGAATTCAACCTCTCTCTTATTCGATGTTTCAGTATCTTTTGCTTATGCAATAGTCAAAAGGACAACCCCTTCGAGTACCGAATCGCCTTGAGCTACAGAGATTTCTGTTACCTTTCCGTCGATTGGCGCCTGAATGGCGTTTTCCATTTTCATAGCCTCGAGCATAACTACAGTCTGGCCTTTGGTTACGGTGTCGCCTACGCTGACAGGTATGCTGATAATTATACCCGGAAGCGGAGATTTAACTGCTCCCGCTCCTGCACCGGCCGGTTTGCTGGCTGCCGGAGATGATGAAGCTACCGGACGTTGGATTTTAGGAGTAGTAGGTTCTTCTTCTTTCTTTTCCAGTTCTACCTGGTAAGTAGTGCCATTTACTTCTACTTCGGCCAAAGTATCTTCCATTTTGTTAACGGCTACTTCGTATTCTTTACCGTTTATTTTGTATTTGAACTTTTTCATAACATTTTCCGGTTTTTACTTTTTATTTGGCATAACTAACATACCATTGCCTACCCCGGTCCACGGTAAATATTCCTGATGCGACCTTTTTATTGTAAGCACATTGCTCTCTACATCATGCACTTCGTCTTGTATTTCGAACAAAGCCATGGTGATAGCTGCTAGTACATCTGCCGATATATCATTATTACTCATAATCGTTTTATTCTTTAAGAGATTATAATGGCAGGTTATCGTGCTTTTTAGACGGGTTAACCTGTTTCTTAGTCCTCAATTGTTCTAAGGCACGGATTACGCGGAAGCGGGTGTTACGCGGTTCGATAACATCGTCGATGTAACCATAACGTGCTGCATTGAACGGATTGCAGAACAATTTGTTGTACTCTTCTTTCTTGGCAGCAAGAGCTTCGGCAGGGTTTGCTGATTCCTTGATTTCTTTTGCATAAAGAACTTCGGCAGCTCCGTCGGCGCCCATCACTGCAATTTCGGCTGTAGGCCATGCGTAGTTGATGTCTCCGCGAAGTTGTTTACAGCTCATCACAATGTGCGAACCTCCGTAAGATTTGCGAAGCGTTACAGTTACCTTAGGCACTGTAGCTTCTCCGTAAGCGTAAAGAAGTTTTGCGCCGTGGGTAATTACACCGCCGTATTCTTGTCCTGTTCCCGGAAGGAATCCCGGAACGTCGACCAACGTTACCAACGGAATATTGAAAGCGTCGCAGAAACGAACGAAACGTGCTGCTTTGCGCGAAGCGTTGATGTCAAGCACCCCTGCAAGGTACTTAGGCTGGTTGGCTACAACACCTACCGACTGTCCGTTCATGCGGGCAAAACCGATGATGATGTTTTTTGCATAGTTGCCGTGTACTTCAAGAAATTCGCCATTGTCGATCACTGCTCCGATAACATCGAACATATCGTAAGGTTTGTTCGGGTTGTCGGGGATAATGTCGTTCAGCAAATCGTCCATTCTGGCAATAGGGTCTGTGCATTCCCTGCGTGGAGCTTCTTCCATATTGTTTTGAGGAAGGAAGCTATATAGTTGACGTATCAAAGAGATACCATCGTCTTCGTTGGAAACCGAGAAGTGGGCAACACCCGATTTTGTGGTGTGAACACTTGCTCCTCCAAGTTCTTCTTGGGTTACGTCTTCACCTGTTACTGTTTTTACTACTTTAGGCCCTGTAAGGAACATATAGGAAGTGCCTTCTGTCATCAGGGTAAAGTCGGTAAGGGCAGGAGAATAAACTGCACCCCCGGCGCATGGCCCGAAGATTCCCGAAATTTGAGGGATAACACCTGATGCAAGGATATTGCGTTGGAAAATTTCGGCATATCCTGCCAATGCGTTTACTCCTTCTTGGATACGCGCACCACCCGAGTCGTTGATTCCGATTACCGGAGCGCCTACTTTCATAGCCATGTCCATTACTTTGCAAATCTTCAACGCCATCGTTTCTGACAATGATCCTCCGATAACAGTGAAGTCTTGCGCAAAGATATAAACAAGTCTTCCTTCGATAGTACCGCAACCAGTAACTACACCGTCTCCAAGGAATTTTTGCTTATCCATTCCGAAGTTGGTACTGCGGTGCTCTACAAACATATCAAACTCTTCGAAACTACCTTCGTCGAGCAACAATGCTATACGTTCGCGAGCTGTGTATTTGCCTTTTGCATGTTGGGCTTCTATTCTTTTCTCGCCTCCTCCAAGGCGGGCTTTGGCACGAAGCTCCATCAACTCTTTTACTTTTTCAAGTTGGCCCATGTTTTATTATTTTATATTCTGGTAAATTATGATTTTCTACACAAAAATGACTTTCCGGCTATTGCTTGAGGGAAAGTCATCTGTCTGTTTTATTTATTTGGATTTTCGCAAAGTTCGGTAAGGACACTTCCTGTAGATTTCGGATGCAGGAATGCGATGCTCAATCCTTCTGCCCCTCCGCGTGGAGCCTTGTCAATCAACTGTACGCCTTTCGATTCCATTTCGGCAAGGGCGTTAGCTACTCCGTCGGCAACACTGAAGGCAATGTGATGGATTCCTTCTCCTTTTTTCTCGATAAACTTAGCGATTGTACTGTCGGGACTTGTAGGCTCGAGAAGCTCTATTTTGGTTTGTCCTACCTTGAAGAATGCAGTCTTTACTTTTTGGTCTTCTACAACCTCGATGTTATAGCATTTCAGACCTAGAACTCCTTCGTAATAAGGAAGTTGTTCTTCGATGCTCTTTACAGCAATACCTAAATGTTCGATGTGTGAAATATCCATGATTTAATATGAATAAAAAGTTATTATTTAGTTCGCGGCAAAGGTACTATTAAATTACAATATGAAGAAATTAAATGTAGAAAAAATGCTTGATAATTGCACAGGTTGCAAAAAAGTGTGCAATTGCAATTTCTATATCCTAATTGTAAAAAAGACCGACACATATCATGACGATAGTATGGACTGAATACTTATTTTGTGTTAAAACAATATTTCTACTTATTTAATTGAGTTAAATATATTATGCCTTAAAACATTTAATCATTACATTTTGTTATCTTTATCCGTGCATAGGCACAGTATTAACCTTTTTAAATAAAATAACAGGAGACATGAGAAATGAAAAAGGAGAATACTTTCAAAGTGGGGGACTATCTCTATAGAGTAGACCCACGCAGATTATCCATCAAAGTAGTCAAGGTGTATGATGCCGAAAAGTATAATCATACCACAACCGACTACGAGAATTTCGCTATAGAATGCGAAAAAATACACTTCCAACTACCATTCGACAAGCTTCCTTTCGAGTTCAAAGGATTGTGGTACTTTCTCGATGAGGACGAGGCCAACAGTTTCTTAAAAGCTCAGATGGGAATGTAACCCATTATAATTAAGAGGCTGTCCTACTTTTGGGACAGCCTCTTGTTCTCGAATAAATAGCTTTTTATTTTTTCTTTCCCTGATTAGCTACAGCTTCCATCAGTTTTTTTATTTCTTCAGGATCGCCAAGGAAGTAATCTTTTACAAGGTTCAAATTATCATCGAATTCAAATACGTAAGGAACGGCAGTCGGCAGGTTCAAGCTTACGATATCTTCATCCGAAATCCCTTTCAGGTACTTGATAATACCGCGAAGGCTGTTTCCGTGGGCAGCAACGATAATATCGTCGTGGCACATCAACGAAGGATAGATTGTTTCTTGCCAGTAAGGAAGAATACGCTCTACAGTTTCTTTCAATGCTTCAGTTTCAGGTATATACGATTTCGGAACACAAGCATAACGAGGGTCTTGCGATGCCGAACGAGGGTCGGTAGACTCTAGTGGAGCCGGTGGTACATCGTAGCTGCGACGCCATACCAGCACTTGTTCGTCGCCATATTTTTCAGCAGTCTCGGCTTTGTTCAGTCCTTGCAGCATACCATAGTGCTTTTCGTTCAAGCGCCATGTCTTCTCTACAGGAATCCAGTCCAGATCCATCTGATCGAGGATGTTATTCAGTGTTTTTACCGCTCTTTTCAGGTAAGATGTATAAGCAAGGGTAAATTTATATCCTTCTGCTTTTAGCAGTTGCCCGGCTTTTACAGCCTCTTCAACTCCTTTTTCCGACAAATCTACATTTGTCCAACCTGTAAAGCGGTTTTCTTTGTTCCAAACGCTTTCTCCGTGACGAATTAATACAACTCTTTTCATCTTTGTTTTTATATATTTAAGTTATCTCTTTTTCGGACTGGCAAAGGTATTCAAAATAGTTACAAATTACAAGTTGGCAGTTACAAGATTATGCCATAATTTTACCCATGTATTACCTTCTTCTTTCATCTGTTTAGCCAGATAGTTACTTTTTCGCAAGATGATTTGCATATACGTTTTTCGTACTTCGAAATATATATAGTATATTTACATATTATTTTTAATTTTTTAACTGATGAAAAAACTAAACAAGACAATCTTTTCTGTTATTGCTGCATTTGCAATAATATTTTCATTTGCCCAATGTAAAGATGCCAAAGAAGCTGCTGTAACCAAGTTGCTCGAAGCTCAGGTAAATCTGGTAAACTCGCAATGCCCTATACAACTCAACCAAGCAGTACGCGTAGATAGTTGTAAGATAACAGAAAAAATGACAATGAAGACTTTCGCTACCATGTCTTTTGTCAATGCTGCCGATTTCAAATCGGATGAATTTGCCAAGATGACCAAGCCTTCATTGGTATACACCATACAAACAAACGATGAGTTGAAGCAAGCCAGAGAGTTGGGTGTTATCTTCGTTTATGCTTACAACGACGATGCCGGTAAACTTATAGGTGAAATAAAAATAGGTCCGGACGACTATAACCAACCGATAGACGAGAAGAATAAGGAGCCTATGGCCTCTATGTCGACAGAAGATATTGACAGCATGTTGCAAAAAGTCGTGTCGGGAATAAAATCTCACTTGCCGATGAAGGTAGACCAAGTCACTACATTGGTAGACTGCAAAGCCTTGCCTGAGAAAAAATTGGAATATGTATATATGCTTGAGGCTACAGCCAAACAATTGGGAGCAGATTTTACCGATAATGTGAAAACAGTTTTGGTGGAAAATGCTAAGGCTAACCCTGAAATGAAGCAAATGCTTGAGGCGGGGGTAACTTGTGTATATGTATATAACGATAAGGATGGTAAAGAGATTTGCCGCTTGGATCTGGATCAATCAGACTTATAAGAAATAGAATAAACCAGAATTTATAAAGCAGGAGGCTGGTTCAGTCTTCTGCTTTTGTTATTAATAGTAGTGATGATGTGTTGTTGTTTATAAATTAAATCTATGGATTATATCAAAGGTATAACCCTTTGTAATACAACTGCCAATAAGTAATGAAGCAGTGTGTTCTATTAATTTTAACTTAATGCCGATAGGAATAGGTATCTTTGTTTTATCAAATAATAGATAAAGAGTGAAATCTTTTCCGCTACTTGTTTGTTTAACTGTTAAATATAAACACATCTAAATATGAAAATAGGATTTGTAGGATTGGGAAAAATGGGCGGCAAGATGGTCGAACGCCTTTTGAATCACGGACACGAGGTGGTAGTATATAACCTTACACAAAAAGAAGTGGACGAAGCAGCATCGAAAGGTGCAATTCCGGCATCGAGCCTGAAAGACCTTGTCGGTAAACTGGAAGGACGGAAATTAGTCTGGTTGATGGTTCCGGCCGGAAAACCTGTAGACGAAAATATAAACGAATTGTTGAGCCTGCTCAATCCGAATGATATAATAGTAGACGGAGGAAACAGCTATTGGCGCGAAACAGTAGAGCGTGGCAACAAAGTAAAAGAAAAAGGCTTGCACTACCTCGACTGCGGTACAAGCGGAGGAGTATGGGGGCTTCAAAACGGATACTGCCTGATGTATGGCGGAGATAAGGAAGCTTGCGACTATGCCGAGCCTATCTTCAAAAGCCTGGCTCCAGAAAACGGATATATGCGTTGCGGCGAAAGCGGATCGGGACACATGGTGAAGATGGTGCACAATGGTATAGAATATGGTATGATGCAGGCCTATGCCGAAGGTTTCGAAATAATGAAAAACTCGCCTTATGGTGTCGATCTCGAAAAAGTTTCGCGTGTATGGATGCAAGGTTCGGTTGTCCGTTCGTGGTTGCTCGAACTAATCGGCAATGCCCTCGAAGGAAATGAAGACCTTGATGGTATCAAAGACTATGTAGCAGATAGCGGTGAAGGCCGCTGGACGGTACAGACAGCAATAGATTTCGATGTACCAGCACACGTTATTACAGCATCGTTGTTCACCCGTTTCGAATCGAGACAGGAATCATCTTATGCAATGAAATTGTTGGCAGCTATGCGCAACCAGTTTGGCGGACATGAGATCAAGAAAGGATAAAGTGTTCGTATAAAATTTAAACAGACTCTTAGTCGCAGATTACAAGTTACGGATTACAAGCATAATGGAGCTTGTTCGTAACTTGCGGCTCGTACCCGTAACTATAGCAAGGCATGAAATCAAAAGATATTAAAGACTTGGCTCTGATTATTTTCGGAGCTTCGGGCGACTTGACATACAGGAAATTAATTCCGGCGGTTTTCGATTTGTATAAACAAAAGTCGCTTCCTGCCAATTTCGCGGTTTTAGGTGTAGCCAGAACATCATTTACCGATGATTCTTTCCGCGAAAAGATGAAGGAAGGCATCAGGCAGTTTGCAACAGCGAAAGATGCTTTGGACGGCGAATTAAACGAATTTTGCCAAAAGCTTCATTACCTCTCCATCAATACCGAAAAAGAAGGAGACTATGCAAAGGTAAAAGAGCGTCTCGACAAGCTGGATAAGGAAGCTGATACCGGCGGTAATTACATATTCTATTTGTCTACCCCGCCATCATTGTACCCTCTTATTCCCAAATATCTGGCAAGTCAGGGATTGAACAGGCAAGGCAATAGTTTCAGGCGCATTATTATAGAGAAGCCGTTTGGAACCGATTTGAAATCGGCAATAGAGCTGAACAGTTCATTGTTGGAAAATTATGAAGAAGACCAGATTTACCGTATAGACCACTATATGGGCAAGGAAACTGTACAGAACTTGCTTGTCACACGCTTTGCCAATGGTATATACGAACCTCTGTGGAACAGGAACTATATAGATCATATAGAAATAACGGCCGCCGAAAGTATCGGGGTAGAGAATAGAGGAGGGTACTATGACAATTCGGGTGCTTTGCGCGATATGGTGCAAAACCACCTGCTGCAAATTGTAGGCCTCGTAGCTATGGAACCGCCAATGTCTATAGACTCGGTTTCTATCCGGAACGAGAAGCTGAAAGTATTCCAGGCTTTGCGTCCTCTATCCGGCGAAGATGTGTTCAAAAATGTGATAAGGGGGCAATATACGGCTGCCAACATAAAAGGTAAGTATGCAAAGGGATACCGCGAAGAGAAAGGCGTAGCGCCCGAATCAAGAACCGAAACTTATCTGGCTATGAAACTCTTTATCGACAACTGGCGTTGGGGAGGTGTCCCGTTCTATGTACGGACCGGTAAACGTTTGCCAACCCGTGTGTCGGAAATTGTAATACATTTCAAGCCGGCGCCACAACGCTTGTTTCCTGAAAGTGTAAACCTGAGCGACGACAACCAATTGATTATACGCGTACAGCCCGATGAAGGTATCTTGTTGAAAACTAACATGAAAGTGCCGGGGAGTGGTTTCCAGACAAATACGGTCAATATGGATTTCCACTATTCCCAGCTTAAAGATGCATATTACTTGCCCGAAGCTTACGAAAGGCTGCTATTGGATTGTATGACCGGGGATTCGACCCTCTATGTACGGGGCGATGCATTGGAAGCTACATGGAAGTTTGTACAGCCATTGCTCGATTTCTGGAAAGATAATCCAGATGCTCCTTTGCATGGTTATCCTGCCGGGTCGTGGGGGCCGAATGTGGCCGACGACCTGATAGAAGGGAAAGACAGGCATTGGAGATATCCTTGCAAAAACTTGTCTGACGACGGAATATATTGTGAATTATGATAAAAGAAGAAATTTGTATTTATCAGAATCCGGTAGAACTTAGTAAAGGTTTTACAGGATTCTTAACAAAATTGATGTCGGTATATCCGCATGTCAATCTGGCTCTATCGGGCGGTAATACACCTAAGGTGATTTTCGACTATTGGGCCGAACATTGTAAAGACGAAATAGACTGGAAACGCTTGTCCTTCTTTTGGGGTGATGAGCGGTGTGTTACACCCGAAAATGAGATGAACAACTTCGGGATGACAAAAGACCATCTATTCGATAAGGTGCACGAAATCCCCAATAATAACATCTATAGGATACATGGGGAAAACGAACCTGAGGAAGAGGCTCATTGGTATAGCAAAGTGTTGAGCAATAAGCTTATGCAGCGTAACGATGTGCCAAGTTTCGAGGTGGTCATGCTTGGTCTTGGCGACGATGGGCATACCGTATCCATTTTTCCTCACCAAATAGGGTTATGGGACAGCAAAGATATCTGCCTTATTGGCGAGCATCCCGAATCGGGCATGCAGCGTGTAACCATTACGGGACGTGTGGTGAACAATGCGCAGTACGCTGTGTTTCTTGCCACGGGGAAGAATAAGGCAGAGAAGGTAAGGGATATAATAAAGAACAGGCAGGCCTTTGTGGATAGGTATCCGGCAGCTCGTGTAAACCCCAAGAAGGGGTATCTGTACTGGTTCTTAGATGAAGATGCAGCAAGTTTACTATAAAAGAAAGGCCGGAAGATAATTTTGAGAGTCTTCCGGCCTTTGTCTTCATAGGCTGTCATTTGGCTAGCAAGTCGTAATACAATTTTTCGTTGCTAATTATTTCATACCCTTTTTTGAAAGTATCGCTTTCATCATTCAGTATCTTTATCAGGGTTTCTGCATCATATAAGTCGCGGCCTATCAGGGCTTTCACCTGATTTTCGATCGAAGGTTTCGATCTGTCGAACTGCTCCTCATCAAACTCTATTTTTTCCTCTTCTGCAGCGGCTAATAGCTTATCTAATATCTGTTTTGTAACCTTGAAATTCTCATAAAAGTTTTCTTTGGTAGGGTACTTGGACAGTATCTCTTTTCTGTTGTTGTCTACCTCTCCATATGCCACTTTGTAGATTATGCCCCTGTTTGCTATTTTGCTGAAATACGATGTATATTTCATGGTATCAAGCGGTACAAAATAGTCGGGCATGATGCCTCCGCCTCCATATACTGTGCGATGATTTACAAGCGTCTGGTATTTCAGCGAATCGGGGAAGTGAATACTGTCGGCATGCATCATCTCGCCTTTGTTATATCTTTCTATCACATCCATGTTGTAAGACGAAATATCTCCGTTGGTATATGGTTTCTGTATCGAACGGCCGGTCGGTGTATAATACCTGGCTACGGTAAGGCGCATCATCGAATTATCCGGTAGAGGGATCTGTCTTTGCACCAGCCCTTTGCCGAAGCTGCGGCGACCGACAATAACGCCTCTGTCCCAGTCTTGTACGGCACCCGATAGTATTTCACTGGCCGAAGCCGATCCTTCGTTGATAAGGATTACCAAACGTCCTTCTTCAAATCCGCCTTTGCCCGAAGAGTATTCGTCTCTTCTTGGCTGTTTGCTACCTTCTGTATATACAATCAGTTTCCCTTTGCCAAGGAAGGCATCCGAAAGGTCTATTGCAGGAGCCATATAGCCTCCGCCATTGCTTTCGAGGTCGAGGATAAGGTTTTTCATTCCCTGTCCTTTCAGCTTAGTCAAGGCTTGTTTAAATTCATTGGTGGTAGTTGCACCAAAACGCATGATGCGTATATAGCCCGTGATGTTGTCTATCATATAACTGGCATCTATGCTGTAAACCGGTATCTTATCGCGGGTGATAGTGAAGCTCAATAGATCCGGTTCTCCTTTTCGTAGTACTTTCACGGTCACCTTTGTCCCTTTCGGTCCTTTGAGGCGCGACATCACATCTTTTGTCGAACGTTTTACCCCGGCAATCAGGGTATCGTTTACATACATTATTTTGTCGCCGGCACGTAGCCCTATTTTTTCCGAAGGGCCGCCGGGTATTGCCTCTATTACAAACAAGGTGTCTGTCATCATATTGAACGATATGCCTATTCCGTCGAAATTGCCTTCGAGGGGTTCGTTCATATCTTTCACCTCGTCGGCGCTGATATATGTAGAGTGGGGATCTAATTCTCCCAATATAGATTTTATAGCGTCTTCGGCGAGTTTATGGTCGTTTACATCATCTATATACATATTTTCGATGATGGCCATTGCTGTCGCTAGTTTTCTCGATCCTTCACTCATTTTGACCTGTGCGGAAAGGGTGAAGCTTGCAGAGGTGAAAAGCAAGACAGCCAGTATCGTTTTCTTCATATTTTGTAATATATTATTTATTGTCGTTTCCTTCCCTGAGTACCAATCCTTCGGGGATGAATTGCGAAACATCGTGCCCAAAGCGTAGCAGTTCGCGCACAATGGTAGAACTGATATGTGTATATTCCGGTTCGGTGAACATTATAACGGTTTCTATCCCCGAAATGTTCCTGTTCATGTCGGCTATTGTTTTTTCGTATTCGAAGTCGTTGACCGAACGTATTCCTCTTACTATAAAGTTTGCATTTATGTTTTTAGCATAATCTACTGTCAGGTTATTGTAGGCTTCTACATATACCCGGCTATCGCTCTTATATAGCGAACGGATCATTTCCAGACGGTTGTCGAGCGAAAAATAAGTCTTTTTTGCATCGTTTTGTCCAATGGCAATAACGATCTCGTCGAATAAGTCGAGAGATCGTTTTACCATAGAGTAATGTCCTATTGTAAAGGGATCGAATGTCCCCGGAAAAACTGCTTTTCTTTTCATCTTGTTTTAGTTCGCCATATCGGAGATAAATTTTATCCTTACCAGGCGTATTTCGTCTTCGGAATATTCTCCGAGTTCGTTGATAGCTTCTTCCAGGTCGTCGGATTCTGCTTCCTGAAAATACATGAAGATATCATCGAGGTGGTCTTCGTCTATTACTTCGTGCAGGAAGTAGTCTATGTTGATTTTCGTACCCGAGAAAACAATGGCTTCCACTTCGGTGAGTAGTTCCCTGAATTCGATGCCTTTCGATTCGGCAAGGTCGTCGAGGGCTACTTTGCGGTCTATGGCTTGTACAATGGCCACTTTTAGTTTCGATTTGTTGGCTACGGTACGTACGCGAAGGTCTTCAGGTCTTTCTATCTCGTTTTCTTCAACGTGCTTCTTTATTATCTCAAGAAATTCGACTCCGTATCTTTTGGCTTTGCCTGCGCCTACTCCCGGAATGTTTTGCAACTCATCCATTGTAATAGGGTAGATGGTCGCCATTGCCTCTAGCGAAGGGTCTTGGAAGATAACGTATGGAGGGACATTGTGTTTCTTCGCCATTTTCTTGCGTAAGTCCTTCATTATCGAAAATAACACAGGGTCTACGGCCGATCCTCCGCCGCTGCTTTTCACTACAACGTCGTCAATGTTCTCATCATCGCCCATATCGTCGTCGTCGGTTGTGATTTTAAACGAAACGGGCTTTTTGAGGAAATCCTTACCTTTCTTGGTGATTTTCAACAATCCATAATTCTCTATGTCTTTGTCAAAGTATCCGGCAATAATGGCTTGGCGGATAACCGCATTCCATGTATCTTCGTCTGTATCGTCTCCCGATCCGAAGACTTCGAGGTCTTGGTGTTCGTAAGTCTCGATTTCCGAAGTTTCTTTTCCTCTCAATACATTGATTACATAGTCTGCTTTAAATTTTTCTTTCAGTGCAACGACAGCTTCTATGGCTGTCAACAATAATTCTTTGGCTTCCACTTGTTTTTTAGGGTTTACACAATTGTCACAGTTTCCACAATTTCTTACTTTAAAGTCTTCACCAAAATAGTGAAGCAATACCTTTTTCCGGCAAAGGGCTGTTTCGGCATAGGCGGCTGTTTCCAGAAGCAGTTGCTTTCCGATTTCTTGTTCGGCAACCGGTTTTCCCTGCATAAATTTCTCCAGCTTTTGCAAATCCTTGAAGGAATAGAATGCAATACATTTGCCTTCGCCACCATCGCGGCCTGCCCGTCCGGTTTCCTGATAGTAGCCTTCGAGGCTTTTTGGCATGTCGTAATGTATGACGTACCTTACATCAGGTTTGTCGATTCCCATACCGAAGGCGATTGTCGCTACTATCACGTCTACTTGTTCCATCAGGAAAGCGTCCTGATTGGCCGAGCGTGTATTTGCATCCAATCCTGCGTGGTATGGCAATGCGTTTATATTATTTGTTTGCAGTATTTCTGCAAATTCTTCTACTTTTTTCCTGCTCAGGCAGTATATGATGCCTGATTTGTTTCCCTGAGATTTTATGTATTTGATAATATCTCTGTCTATATTATCTGTTTTGGTCCTTACTTCGTAATAAAGGTTTTCCCGGTTGAAAGATGCTTTGAATACATCGGCGTCTATCATGCCCAGGTTCTTTTGTATATCTAGCTGAACCTTTGGTGTTGCCGTTGCCGTAAGGGCGATAATGGGATGTTTCCCTATTTCGGATACGATAGTCCGTATCCTCCTGTATTCGGGGCGGAAATCGTGTCCCCATTCCGAGATACAGTGTGCTTCGTCTATGGCATAAAATGATATCTCAATTTGCCGCAGGAAGTCGATGTTCTCTTCCTTGGTAAGTGACTCCGGTGCTACATACAGTAGTTTGGTTTTGCCGGATACAATATCAGTTTTTACCTGTTCTATAGCCGCTTTGCTTAGCGACGAATTGATGAAATGAGCTACTCCGTCTTCTTCGCTGAAGTTGCGCATTGCATCCACCTGATTTTTCATCAGGGCTATAAGCGGTGATATTATCACTGCTGTGCCTTTCATCAATAGGGCTGGCAACTGGTAGCACAAAGATTTTCCTCCTCCTGTAGGCATCAACACAAAAGTGTCTCTTCCGTCCAGCAAGTTTTGGATTATTGCTCCCTGGTTTCCCTTGAATTTGTTGAACCCAAAATGTTTTTTAAGCGCAAGTGTTAGTAAGTCGTCTCTTTCGGACATATTCTGTAAAAATAGGCTATTGTTATTACGAAGATAGAATGCTAAGTTTAAAACTGCAACTTAAAATAGACTATTTTTTTATAAAAAAGTGCTTTTAGTGTGAATTTTTTAGTTTTATCACCTGTGATTTTTCCAGTTGATCGGTTGCATAGTCTTTAGTTATGTGTAATTTTTTCTTTTTTGTAGAAGGTATGTTGAACATAGCGTCCATCATTATGGTTTCTACAATGGAACGCAGTCCTCTGGCTCCTAGTTTGTATTCTATAGCTTTGTCTACAATGTATTCAAAGACGTCTTCGTCGAAAGTAAGTTCAACTTCATCCATCTGGAAGAGCTTTACATATTGCTTGATAATCGAGTTTTTAGGCTCGGTAAGTATCCTGCGCAAAGCACTTCTGTCCAGTGAGTCGAGGTAGGTAAGTATCGGCAAACGGCCTATTATTTCGGGTATCAGCCCAAAAGCTTTCAAATCTTGCGGCGCTACATATTGCAACAGGTTTTCGCGGTCTACTATTGCATTGTTTTTGGTCGAAGCATAACCAACTACCATTGTATTGAGGCGTTGTGCTATTTTACGCTCGATGCCGTCGAATGCACCTCCGCAAATGAATAGTATGTTGCGTGTGTCTACTGCTATCATCTTTTGATCGGGGTGCTTGCGTCCTCCTTGTGGTGGTACGTTTACTATCGACCCTTCGAGTAGTTTGAGCAAGCCTTGTTGTACACCTTCGCCGCTTACATCGCGGGTGATGGAAGGATTGTCGCTCTTGCGGGCTATTTTATCTATTTCGTCAATAAATACGATTCCTCTTTCGGCCGATGCTACATCGTAGTCCGATGCTTGGAGCAGGCGGGTAAGTATACTTTCTATATCTTCTCCTACATATCCGGCTTCGGTGAGTACGGTGGCGTCTACAATGGCAAATGGTACGTGGAGTAGTTTTGCAATCGTGCGTGCCAGCAGGGTTTTACCTGTTCCGGTAGGCCCTACCATGATGATGTTCGATTTTTCTATCTCTATATCATCGTCTTTGCCTTGCAGTATTCTTTTGTAATGGTTGTACACGGCTACGGCAAGATAGCGTTTTGCATTATCTTGTCCGATGATGTATCCGTCGAGATATTCTTTTATTTTTTGAGGCGAGGGCAGGGTCGATTTTTCTATGCCCAGTTCCGATTGTTTTTTTGCTTCAAAATTTTCTTTTACAATCAGATAAGCTTGTTCGGCGCAGCTGTCGCAGATTTCTGCCGAAACGCCTGTAATAAGCATGTTTACCTCTTGGCTGCTGCGTCCGCAAAAACTGCAGTGAGTAGTGTCGTTGTTTTTTTTACCCATTGTTAATTTAGTACGTGTCAGATAAACAGTGCGGGTAAGCAAGGTTATCCCCCGTTTACCCGTTTGTTTCTTTGTGTATTTTATTTAGTCCTGATCAAAACGTCGTCTATCATGCCATATTCTTTGGCCTCTCCCGAAGTCATCCAGTAGTCGCGGTCGGAATCTTTTTCAACCTTGTCTATTGGCTGCCCCGAATGGTCGGAAATGATAGTGTAGAGTTCTTTTTTGATTTTACCGATCTCGCGTGCTGTGATTTCTATGTCGGATGCTTGTCCTTGTGCGCCGCCCAATGGTTGGTGGATCATTACGCGTGAGTGCTTAAGGGCGAAGCGTTTTCCTTTTTCGCCGGCTACGAGCAATACGGCAGCCATAGAGGCTGCAATACCGGTACAGATGGTAGATACGTCGCTGTTTATAAACTGCATGGTGTCGTAGATGCCATATCCTGCATAAACTGAACCACCTGGTGAGTTGATATAGATGGAAATATCTTTGCCCGAATCGGCAGAATCGAGATAAAGCAGCTGTGCCTGAATAACGTTTGCTGTGTAATCGTCTACCTGAGTGCCTAGGAATATGATCCTGTCCATCATCAGGCGCGAGAAAACGTCCATCTGTGCAACATTCAGTTGGCGTTCTTCGATAATTGTAGGCGATATGTAGCTGCTGGTGATATCTATATATTTGTCTAAAGCCAGCCCGTTAAGTCCCAGGTGCTTGGTTGCGTATTTCCTAAAATCATTGTTCATATAAATTCCTTTTTAAGTTGATAAATGTAGTTTTCTTAACTTAACAAACAATTATCGTGCCATTAGGGTTTACAAAAAAAGAGGCTTTCGTACGAGCCTCATATCTTCAAACAAAGTTATAAATAAAAAACTGAATAACGGAAATGTTTCGTTGTAAAAAGATAAAGGGCAAACAATGATTTCTCTTTTGTCTGCCCTTTTCTCGTCTTTTATAGTTTATGCTTCTTTTTCTTCTCCTGCCTTTTCTTCTTCTTTTTCGAAGAACTTGCGGAATTCGTCCAATGAAATTACTTTTTCGTCAAGCCCTAGTTTGCCTTTAAGTGCGTCGATGATTTTATTTTCCATTGCGCGGTCGAGCAGGTTGCGGGCATTGTCTTGGTTTTTCAACATATCGTTGGCATAGTTTTCTACCATTTCGTCAGGTAGGTTCATCATGCCATATTGTGCAAATTGTGCGCGTGCTGCCTGCATAGCTATTGTTTTCATATCCTCGTTTTCTATCTTGAGGTCGAAGTCTTTGGCTATTTGTTCTTTTATCAGATGGAATTTGAGGTCGGCAATAATTTTAGGGTAGTCTTTTTCAAGTGATTCTGCTGTTCTTTCCTCTCCTGTGGTAAGCAACCATCTTTTAAGGAAGGCATCAGGGAATTGCAGGTCTCCTGCTTTTTTCTCAAGCAGTTCTTTTGCATCGAGCAGGAATTTGTAGTCGCTGTCGGGGGCGAATTGGTCAGCAATTATTTCTTTTACTTTTTCTGTAAATTCTTCTACACTTTTTACATTTCCTTCACCAAATACTTTGTCAAATAATTCCTGGTCGAGGTCTGCTTCTTTGTAGCGGGTGATCTCTGTTATCTCGAAGCTGAATTCAGCCGGGATAGTTTCCACCTGGTCTTTTTGTATGTGAAGTAGTGATGCTATTTCAGTTTCGTTTCCTTCATAGGCTTTGCCCGGATTGAAGGTAATATTGTCGCCAGCTTTCGAGCCTACGAATTTAGCTTGCTCTTCGGCATCTTTCATGTACGAAGGCATTACGATACCTGCTTCTACATTGATACCGTCTTCTTTTACTTTGCCGTCTTCCAGTTCGCGGATAACGCCTCTGATAAGGTCGGTTTCTTTAGCTCCTTCTTCTATCTTATCGTATTTGCCGTAGTTGGCTTTATATTGCTCTATTTGTTTGGTAACAAGCTCTTCGTTTACGTCTATCTTGTAGTATTTTATTTTGTCTTTTTTAGTCAACGACAATTTGATTTCAGGTGCAAGTGCGATATCGAAGAAGAAGTCGTAGTCGCCTTCGGTTGCAAAATCTATAGGCTGTTGCTTTTCTTCGTTCGGAAGCGGTTCGCCAAGTACGTTAAGTTTATTTTCTTGTATGTATTTATATAAGCCTTCTCCGACAATCTTATTGATTTCCTCAGCCATAATGGATTTGCCATACATTTTCTTTACCATTCCTACAGGTACGGTTCCCGGACGGAATCCCGGAACATTGGCTTTTTTGCGGAAAGTTTTTAGTGCATTGCTCAGTTTTTCCTGATAGTCTTCTTTAGCTACGTTTATTTGTATGATAGCATTTACGCTGTCTACGTTTGTCAGAGATACATTCATCTTAACGTTCTTATTTTTAGTTATTTTCCTAATTTATTTCATCCGAAACATACAGAAAAGAAAGGATATAATAATGTACCCTTTCTTTTTGGTGGTGCAAAAATACTTTTATTATTGCAATAATCAAAAAGAAATAGGATAATTTGTTGCCGCAGCTGCGTAAGTTGTCGGTACAAAAGAGCCTGTAACCGACTGTTTTATCTCTCGCATATGTGTGTTAATCAACAAAAAGTTACTGATAGATTTTTTTCGAGATGCAGTGTATCCGTTTTTTATTTGCCGAGTAATCCTTTGGTTACATACCACCTGAATTGCAGTAGTTTCCAACCTTTGGCGGGTGAAAGAAGAAAACAATATCCTATAAACAAGACAAAAGAGCCGATCCATTTTTTTAGTTCAGAGAATATCCGTTGCCGGAATGCTTTTTGCGAAACGGCTTTTGTGCGTATGCGTTCGCTTTTTCCGATGGAATAAGTTAGTTCCTTGAAATGGGCAATCGTTAGTTTCTTTTCGGGTATATAGTGATAAATACCCATTTGTGGCAGATAATAAAAAGTTTCATTTCCGCGGGTAAGCCTGTCGTAGAGGTCTTTTTCTTCTGCCCCTATCAGTCCTGTGCCTTTCCTGCCCAGCTCCACGTTGAAAAGCCCGTATTTATCAAAAACCTGCTTGCGGAAAGCTGAGTTTCCCCCTCCGGGATATTTGCCGTTTTTGAAGGATTTCATTACTTCTCCTTCGTACAAAGCTCCGCCTAAAAGCTGCTCGGTATAGTGCGAGAGCCATTTGGGTTTTTCTACTTCATAAACAGGCTTGATAGGGCCTCCGCAAGCGCTTACATTGGGATGGGCGAGGAAGAAGGATTTTATTGACGGTAAATAATGCCAGTAAACGGTCGCATCATCGTCTACAAAGACGAGGATATCGCCCCGGCTTTCCTTCACTCCCCTGTTGCGTGCATACGAAAGCCCCTGGTTGGTTTCTACGAAATAATGAAATTCAACCTGAGGAAAATCGTTCTGGAATTTATGGCAAAGCTCTTCTGTATTGTCTGTACTGTTGTTGTTGATCAATACTATTTCGTATTCATCGTATGGGAAATCCTGTCCGGCAATGCTTTTTAATGCATTGTAAATATATTTCTCCCTGTTGTATGTACAGAAAATAACAGATAGCTTCATTTATTCAGTTTCTTTTTTTCTGAAACTCCATATTATCATACCTATCAGCATCAGTATCATCAATCCTGATGATGCTGTCGCCACATTACGGCTGAGTTGGTAGGCTTTAGGCTCGAACTTGAATACGATTTCATGTTCTCCGGCAGGCACAACCATCGCCCGCAGTGTCCAGTCGGCACGGAAATGTGGGGCTTCTTTACCATCTATATACGCCTGCCATCCATCCGAGAAGTATATTTCGGAGAAAACGGCGATTTGTTCTTTTGCTGTTTTCGACTTATAAGCTACAACATTCGGTTTGTAAGAAGTCATTTCTATTGCAGCGGTAGAATCGGGTTGTATAGTCCGCCCCTCGATGTCGTCAGCAAAGCGGTTGTCTATTACTGCTGTTTTTTTCAAGTCGATATTCCTGTCGTTTATAGCGGCTATTTCTTCATCGGCATTGTTTACCATCTTAATATCCGATACACACCACGCGTTGCCAAAAGCATAAGGATTGACAAGTGGAGCCTGCTCGGGGCTATATACAATGTATTTAGCATTCAGCATGTTCAGTCCATCTGTAGTGGCAAATGAGGCCATAATAGTGTCTATGTTTTGCGAACGGAACGAACCAATCACAGTCATAATATCTTTATCGAGCTTGTGTTCGATAAGTTCCTGGTAGCGTTTGAGTTTAGCAGCATGGTAACCTCCCACAGACTTATGAAAATATGAAGTGTTGCTTTCGTTGAACGGATTGTTCAGGTTCAGCACCCTGTACGATGGATGCTTATCCTCTAGTATAATCTTATCGGCAGTAGAAGGGCTGAATGTTTCGGCCTTGTAAGTCGATTTGCTTACAAAACGCGAATCGTTCAGGTATCGTTTGTCTACACTCCAAAGGTCGGCAAGTACCAATACTACGATGATGGCAGAAGCATATAAAGCCATTTTTCCGGCTTCTATTTTCGATTTTAATGAGAATAGGAGTACTCCTCCCGCTAACAAGATGAAGATAAGAGAGCGGAAAGCATCTGACGAGAGCAGGTCTTTGCGGTCGGCTACCAGTGCCTTGTAATACCAATCCGGCGTATCTGCTTTCCATGCCTGGTCGGCATCGGCTACAAAGTTGAAGAAAAAGCCCGGGGCAATCCAGAAGAAGAGGCAAATGCCACCTGCGATGCCCAATGATATATACAACGCTTTTTTTAGTTTCTTTGCATCCATTTCTTTCGATAAAAATTCTTTGAGACCCAGTAGGGCAATCATAAGCATAGATAATGCAGGAATGACTAATGCCATAGATACTGTCCTGAATTTATTATATAGAGGGAAATGGTAGAAGAACAGGCTGTTGAACCAGTCCATGTTTTTCCCCCACGAAAGGAATATGAATAATATAGTAGCGCCCAGCAACCACCATTTTATATTGCTGCGGATAACAATCATACCCAGAATGAAGAGGAAACATATCACAGCTCCGAAATATACAGGGCCGGAGGTTACAGGTTGGTCGCCCCAGTAGGTATATGTTTGTACACCCTTAGGATCGACTTGCGCGCCGTACTTAACTAATTCTTTATATAAATGTGACTCTCTGTCGAGTGTTCCTCCTGATGCACCTCCATACACATTGGGTATCATCAGGGTGAGGGTTTCGGCTTTGCCGTAACTCCAGGCAAAGGCATAATCCTTATCCAGTCCCGACGATTGCTTTTCGCTGGCCGAAGGGGTGGACAGTTCCGATTTTCCACGGGTGCTTTCACGCGCCATTTCCAGATTGGCATATATATTTCCCGTATTGCACGCAGCAGCCAATACTAGGGCTGTAACCATTGCTGCCGAAGCTTTTAATAAGGTCTTTATATCTTTTTCCCTGAGTTTATCTATAGCATATTTTATAAATAAGATAGCGCAAAAAAGTCCTGTGTAATATGTGATCTGAAGGTGATTGTTTTTTATCTGCAATGCAAGCCCTAGAGCGACAAGGAAACCTGCCAGCAGGATTTTATTCTTGAACAATGTCATTATTCCGCCTACTATCAGAGGCAAATAAGCTAATGTCCATGCTTTAGTGATGTGGCCGGCATCGAGTATAATTATATTGTAGGATGACAAGGAATAGCCTATAGCGCCCAGAATGGATACAACGGGCGAAAATCCCATGATGCAGAACAATATATATGCCATCAGCATACCGACAAAAACAGGGCCGCCGGAGTCACCGCCAAATATTCTTAAAGGAATTTCTAAATAGTTGAGGAAATTGGGTGATCCTCCCGGAATGCCTATCTGGTAGGCCGGCATTCCCGAAAACATAGAGCCTGTCCATGCAGAAGATTCGCCTTCGTTTTTATAATATTCCTGCAACTCTTGCGCTGCTCCCTTATATTGCACTACATCGTGTTGGCGGATTACTTTTCCGTCTAATACCGGGCTGAAATAGATGAGGGTGATGGCAATGAATACAACGAGTGCAATTGCATGGGGCAATAACTGTTTGATCAGAGACTGTTCCTTTTTTATCATTATTGTTGTTTTATATGTTTCTTATTACGATTCAAATTTAAGGATAGGCTTCCTGCTTGCATGCTTTCAATAAGGAAACTATCGAGGCACAAATGTACAAAATAGTTAAGAGCCTGTTTGAATTTTAGCGAAAGTTTTTATGCGGCTTCTATGGTGCTGTTTGAATTTTGTAGCAAAGGATGTTAATTCAATTTGTTTTTTTATAAACTTTTCTTAAACCTGCGGGGAGATCTGCCCGAAAATTTGCAAATATTGTATAAAGCAATGTTAATAAGATTATCTTTGCGCTCTCATTTTTTATGAACAGCGGCTATTGATTACAAATAGATATTGTATTTTGTTGACAATATTTCCGCCATTACAGATAACAAACAAAGTAAAAGATGTTGAAAAAAATACTTCTCATACTTATATTATTTTTAGCAGGTTTGTCATCCTCCGTTTTTGCTCAATTTGCCATACGGTACCAGGTGGTGCCTCCCAAGCCTGCCGATTCGCTGGATATTGCATATTATTCGCCGAAGAAAGGTTTGGCTGCGGCGACACAGATATTCTCCCTCAATATGGGATTGTGGGCATTCAACAGGTATGTAGCCGACCAGCATTATGCTTACATCAATATACATACCATAAAGAAAAACCTGAAACACAAATGGGTGTGGGACAACGACGACATGGGTAATAATATGTTCCTGCATCCTTATCATGGCAACCTGTATTTCAATTCGGCGCGATCGAGAGGGTACAATTTCTGGGAGTCGGGACTCTTCACTCTTGGGGGGAGTGCCATGTGGGAATTGTTTATGGAAAATGAATATCCATCGGTAAATGATATCATAGCAACTCCGATAGGCGGATTGGCACTGGGGGAAGTCTTCTATAGGACGTCTGATCTGGTTCTCGACGACAGGCAGACGGGGGCGAACCGCTTCGGCCGCGAACTTGCCGGATTTGTTATTTCGCCCATGCGTGGGCTTACCCGTATATTAAACGGAGATGCGTGGAAAACAAGGGCGACAAGAGGTAAGCAGTTTGGGATACCCGACGTCAGTGTCGAAGTGTCTGCCGGAGTGCGTGCATTGGAGTTTAAAGGCGAAATTCTGGATAAAGGTCTGGGGGCGGCAGTAGATATAAATATCGAGTATGGAGACAGGTTTGCCGCTAATAGCGAGAAGCCATACGATTTCTTTACTTTCAAGAGTAACCTCAACGTGCAAGGTTCGCAGCCGTTGCTGAGCCAGTTGAATATTGTAGGGCGGCTGTTTGTTACCGACCTGATAGATACCGAAAAAGATTTCCTTAGCTTAGGCTTCTACCAGCATTTCGACTATTACGATTCGGATACCATATCGGATGTGTCGAAAAGGATACCGTATAAATTCTGTACTCCCGCATCGGCAGGGGTCGGACTGATATACCAGAGCAACCGTACGAAAAGTTTCAACTTCGATGCCTTTATCCATGCCAACCTCGTTTTTTTGGGAGGCTCTCTTAGCGACCATTATGTAGTGGATATGCGTAACTACAACCTTGCAAGCGGATTCAGCAGTAAGGCCGGATTCAACCTTTCGTTTAAAAACAGAGTGAGCATATCGGGCAATTACGAAGTTTACCGTATGTACACATGGAAAGGCTATCCCCGGGATATCGACTGGGAGAATATAAATGTGCATGAATTTGACTATCAGGGCGACCGTTCGCAGGCTATACTTCATGCTGTTAGCTTGAGGAGCGATCTGAAACTTAAAGATCACCTGTTCCTTACAGGAGTTGTATACAATTACACCCGCGATACCAATTATAAATATTTTGAAGACGTTTTCTCGCAAACATATGAGGGGCGTTTGATGTTAACTTATAAGTTTTGAACGTAAAATGATAATATCGGAAGTTTTGTACGACGATGTGCTGGCACTGCGCCAACGGGTGATGTATCCGGATAAGGATATAGATTTTGTGAAGCTGGACGATGATGACCGGGGACTGCATATCGGAGTGTTCGAAAATGGAGAACCTGTTTCCGTTATGTCTATATTCCTGCATGGGCGCGAGGTGCAATTCCGCAAGCTGGCTACCCTGGGCGATATGCAGGGGCGGGGATATGCCTCGGCTTTGATGAAATGGCTTATCGAATATGCAACGGATATGCAGTTCGACCGGCTGTGGTGCAATGCGCGTGTAGATGCCTGTGGTTTTTATGAAAAATTCGGATATAAAAAGACCAGAGAAAGTTTTTCGAAAAACGGTATCGACTATGTGATTATGGAACGCCGATTTGGAGACATAAAGTCTGCTTAAGCGGTAAGTAGTTGAGGATTTTTATTGAGAATAAAGGTTATTTTGATTACTTTTGCAAACAGGTTATTATAGGTTTAAAGATTGTTTAATAAGATTATGGGATATAAAATAGCGGTCTTCGACGCAAAGCCGTACGATATGGCTACCTTCGATAAGGTGAACGAAGAATATAATTGCGAACTGACATATTATAAGGAACATCTCGACAAAAACAATGTATTGCTTGCCAGCGGAGCCGATGCTGTTTGCATCTTTGTGAATGCAAAGGTAGATGCCGAAGTGGTAGACAAGCTTCATGCTTATGGCGTAAAGTTGATAGCCCTCCGTTGTGCAGGGTTCAATAATGTAGATATTGCGGCAGCAGCCAAGAAGGGGATAAAGGTGGTACGCGTTCCCGACTATTCGCCCCATGCCATTGCCGAACATACTCTGGCACTTATGCTTAGCCTTAACCGGAAAATACACCGGGCATTCCTACGCACACGCGATGGTAATTTTTCCCTTATCGGTTTTCAGGGATTCGATATGTATGGGAAAACCGTAGGGGTAATAGGTACAGGGAAAATAGGCAAGGTCGCCGTAGGCCTTTTCAAAGGCTTGGGCATGAATGTGCTTGCTTACGACTTATATCCGGACAATAAATGGGCTGAGGCTACAGGTGTAAAATATGTGGCTTTAGACGAACTGTATGCAAATTCGGATATTATCACCCTGCACTGCCCGCTAACCAAAGAAACCGAATACATTATCCGCGACGAATCTATTGCGAAAATGAAAGAGGGCGTGATGATAATAAATACCGGCCGTGGAAAACTGATACATACCAAGCACCTGATAGATGGGCTGGTTTGTAAAAAAGTAGGATATGCCGGATTGGACGTTTACGAAGAAGAAGGCAACTATTTCTACGAAGACCACTCGGACAGTGTAATGACCGACGATGTGCTTGCTCGCCTTCTGTCGTTCAATAATGTAATCGTTACATCGCATCAGGCATTCTTTACGCAGGAAGCAATGTCGAATATCGCGCATACTACTATGGATAATATCCAGGATTTCTTTGCCGGTAAGGAATTGAAAAACGAAGTAGTATATAACGCTTAATAAACGATCATCATAAGCTCAATGAAAAAGTTTCTCTTTCTTTTATTCAGCCTGTGGTTGGCCTGTGGTTTAGCCATAGCCGGCGAACAGCCATTTACTATTGTGATAGATGCAGGGCATGGAGGGAAAGACGGAGGTGCTGCCCGGGGACGGTATGAAGAAAAAAATATCAACCTTGCAGTAGCTCTCGCTTTGGGCGAAATGATAGAGAAAAACCTGAAAGATGTAAAAGTAATATATACACGAAAAAAAGATGTCTTTGTAGCACTCAGCAAGCGGGCCCAGATAGCAAATAAGGCTAAAGCCAGTCTTTTTATCTCCATACATGCCAATGCTACGAAGAAAACAAGTATTACCGCTTCGGGCGCAGAGACCTATATACTGGGAGGGGACGATAGTGACGAAAGCCTTGAGGTGGCCAAGAAAGAAAACTCGGTAATCTTGCTCGAAGACGATCATACTACAACTTACGAGGGATTTGACCCCGAGTCTACAGAGTCGTACATCCTGTTCGGCTTAATGACCAATATCCATATGAAGCAAAGCCTGAGGCTGGCAGAGCTTCTTCAATCCGACTTTAAGAAAGTAGCCAAACGTAACGACAGGGGGGTGAAGCAAGCCGGACTACTCGTGTTGCGCAGGACTAGTATGCCCGGTGTTTTGGTCGAATTGGGTTACATAAATAATCCACAGGAGGCGAAATTCCTTAATTCCAAACAGGGGCAGCAATTATTGGCTTCGGCTATATATTCCGGGTTGAAGAAATATAAAGAAGAATATGACCGCAAGGATAGTGGTTTCTCATATACTCCATCTTCGGCAAAAGTATCCGAAACCTCTCCATCTTCGGCAAGCATTGGTGTTGCCAGAACAGATGCGACATCAGCCCGGATTGAATATCGGGTGCAATTCCTGACCTCGTCGAAAGTACTGCCAGATAATTCACGTCAGTTTAAAGGACTGTCGCCGGTATCGTATTACAAGGAGGGCGGTATGGTAAAATATACTTATGGATCGGCAACAAATCCGGAAGAGATAGAAAAAACAAAAAAGATGGTGAAAACTAAATTTAAAGACGCTTTTGTAGTCACTTTTAAAGACGGGTTGCGGATAAAATAGAATTATAATAACGATAATAATAACACACAACTAAAATATTATGGGAATTTCGAAAGAGGTAAAAATAGGAGTTGCATTCATAATCGCAATTTTTCTGCTGTATTATGGAATCAGCTTCCTGAAAGGGGTTAATATATTCAAAGCATCAAATACATATACTGTGTTGTTCGACGATGTGTCGGGTTTGTCTCAGTCGGCACCGGTAACACTCAATGGATTTCAGGTAGGCTTGGTTTCGTCTATGCATCTCGACGAGAAGACAAACAAAGTCATCGTATTGTTGAACATGGATAAAGGAGTAAAAATACCTAAAGGAACGAAAGTGTCGCTCGATGTATCCATACTTGGTTCGGCTACCATCTTGTTCGAACTGAATCCTTATACACAGGAGTATTATACAAGTTCGGATACAATAATAGGGATAAAGAAAAAAGGGATGATGGATGCAGCAGATAAAATGCTTCCTCAGGTAGAGAACCTGATACCCAAACTAGACTCGATATTGACAGGGGTACAAAACCTGGTGAATAATCCAGCATTGACGGAAACAATGATTAACGTAAACCAGATAACAGGGGATATTGCAAGGTCTACCCGGCAGCTTAATGCTATGATGGCAGCCCTGAACAAAGACGTGCCTCAAATAACAGGCAATTTGAACCAGATGTCGTCAGACCTTAGCGGAGTATCGAAACAATTGACCCAGATGGATATTAGTGCGACTTTCAATTCTATCGACTCCACGATGAAAAACCTGAATACACTATCCAATCAAATAAACTCGAAAGAAGGCTCGTTGGGCTTGCTCATCAATGATACCAGTTTGCACGATAGCCTCAATAGCGTATTGAATAATGCTTCTACGCTACTCGAAGACATCCGGAAGAATCCTTCCCGTTACATAAACGTAAAAGTATTCTAAATTGTTCTTATCTGGAATCATTATAAATAAAAGTTTTTTTGAAGATTGTCATAAAGGGGTGAGTTAAATAGGCTTCGCAGGCAAAGCTCAAGAAAAAGACAAATGAGAGTTTTGGCTCTGAAATCGGTTTATGTGTTTGTTTTGCAGATTGTTATGAGTGGTATATGCCAGTGGTGTTGGTAATTCCTCATAAGTGATTGAAATTAAAACAGATATTTTTATTCTTAGAGAACCAAATAAAACAGCATTTTTTTTTACTGAATTTAATTCTGAAATTTACACTACGAAATCACAGGATTAATAATCATATTTTTTAATAAAATAAGCAATAAAGAATGGAACCTTCTTCTACTAAAGATTTATGGGCAAGCTGTCTGAGAGTAATACAGGATAATATACCTGAAGCTGCTTTTAAGACGTGGTTCCTGCCAATAGTACCTTTATCGTACGAAGACAAGGTTTTCACCATACAAGTGCCGAGCCAATTCTTTTACGAATATCTGGAAGATAAGTTTGTAGACTTGTTAAAGACCACACTTCATAGGGAGATAGGTAAAGATACGATATTGCAATACCGTATATTGATGGAAAACACTACCAATACAGTAGTGGATTACAGAGGAGATGCCAAGTCGATGCCTAAGGCAGAAAAGATTGCATCGAAAGTTCCGTCCAAAATACCAAGTCCGTTCCAGAAAGTTGTAGCTGATGATTTCGATTCGCAATTAAACCTGAAATATACATTCGATAACTTCTTCGAAGGTGAGAGCAATAAACTGGCGCGTACTGCCGGCGATGCTATTACCCTCAATCCGGGAAAGACAGCATTCAATCCGTTTTTTGTGCACGGGACATCGGGTGTTGGCAAAACTCACTTGTGCCATGCTATCGGAACCCGTATAAAAGAGCTTTATCCTGAAAAACGGGTATTGTATGTATCGGCTCACTTGTTCAAGGTTCAATATGCTGATGCCGGACGATATAATACGACGAATGACTTCATCAATTTCTATCAGGGTATAGATGTCCTTATCATCGACGACATACACGAACTGGCAGGAATAGAAAAGACGCAAAATACGCTTTTCCATATATTCAACCATTTGCACCAGAATAATAAACAGCTGATACTGACGTCAGACAAGTCTCCTTCGGAATTGCAGGGAGTAGAAGAGCGTTTGCTAACTAGGTTCAGATGGGGATTGACTTCGAAAATAGAGCATCCGGACAAAGGGCTTCGCCTGCAAATACTGCGAAACAAGATATTGCACGACGGGCTTTCAATACCCGAAGACGTAGTAGACTATATAGCCGAAAACGTAACCGATAATGCCCGCGATCTGGAAGGTATCATTGTTTCCATTATGGCACATTCGCTGGTCTATAATAAAGATATAGATTTGCCATTGGCAAAAAGAGTGATAGGGCAGGCTATAAAGAAGATGGAAGCGAAGAAAATCACGGTTGAAGTGATAGAATCTGCCGTTTGTGAGTTTTATGACGTAAAACCCGAACTCATTCATACAGCTTCGCGTAAACGCCAGATAGTGCAGGCTAGGCAAATTACTATGTATCTGTCGAAGAGTTATACCGAAATGTCCCTTGCTCAGATAGGAGCATTGATAGGGAAGAAAAACCATGCTACAGTATTACATGCCTGTAGGATAGTAAAGGAGCAAATGGAAGTAGACAAAGTTTTCAGAGATGAAATCGCCGAAATAGAGAAAAAGCTGAAAGGGTAACCTTTTAGCTTTTTTAGTCTCATCGGCTGTGGAATTATATTTTGTTCCCCTGTTTTGAACACTTTCCATTCTTTAATTTGTTAAATCATTGATTATTTGTATTATATCTTAATTTCTGCGCCATTTTTGGGTGACCCGTCTTCTTTTTTTGCTACATTTGAGCAATGTTTATCCGAGAGAAGCAAAACAAAAGTGGCAGTATTAGCCTCCAGGTTCTCTAAAAAGTTGGACGTAGTAATAAATTGCTCAAGACGATAGGTTGTAGTTCAGATCCTCAAGTTCTTATTCGATTAAAAGAAGAAGCCCGTAGCTGGATACAAACTCAATTCGGTATGCAAGAGCCAGATTTTACTCTTGGATGTCTGCAAGCCGAGTCTGTATTGAGTAATATTGACGGATTGCAACTGGCTGGTATTGAGTTGGTATTAGGTCGTTTATTTGACACCATTGGCTTTAATCAGATCCCGGATTTATTATTTCGCCAATTAATATTGTCCCGATTGTGTTATCCTGTCAGTAAGTTAAAAACAACGGATTATCTACGCCGCTACTATCACCTGTTTATTGACGTACATCAGATATACCGTTATTTAGACAAGCTTCACAAAACACAAAAGCAGCAGGTGCAACAAATCAGTTACGCGCATACTCTTAAAGTTTTGTTGGGTGATATATCCATTGTATTCTACGATGTCACCACGATTTATTTTGAGATGGATGATGAAGATGATTTAAGAAAGACGGGATTTTCTAAGGAAGGCTGTCTTCAGAATCCACAAATCATTCTTGGTTTATTAGTTAGTTTGGGTGGTTATCCATTAGCTTATGAGATATTTGATGGGAAGAAGTTTGAAGGACATACCATGCTTCCTGTTTTGAACCACTTTAAAGAACAATATAAGTTAGATAAACTGGTTGTAGTTGCGAATTCGGGACTAATCTCTCAGACCAACAAAGAATTACTGGTGCAATCAGGCTATGAATATATCCTTGGTGCCAGAATAAAGAATGAATCGTCCGCCATCAGGCAAGCCATATTATCCTTATCGATGGCAGATGGAGAGCTTAAGCTGATAAACAAGCCGGAAAGGAACCGGTTGATTATTGGCTATTCCACTAACCGGGCAAAAAAGGACAAAGCAAACAGGGAGCGTGGTTTGGCTAAGTTGGAAAAGAGAATACAATCCGGCAAACTCACCAAATCCAGTATTAACAACCGGGGATACAACAAATATCTGAAGTTAGACGGACAAATACAAGTAAGTATTGATCGAGATAAATTCAATCAAGACAGTAAATGGGATGGATTAAAAGGGTATGAAACAAACTCAAAATTGCCCAAAGAAGAAATACTGGCTAACTACAACCACCAGTGGCGTATCGAAAAGCATTTAGAGTAGCCAAACATGACTTAAAGATACGACCTATATTCCATCGCAATAAAAAGCGAATAGAAGCTCACATATGCATTACATTCGCTGCATACATGGTATACAAAGAGTTGGAAAGGGTTTAAAAAAAAGGGATCCCTTTTAAGTCCGGAGAAGGTCATAGAGATAGCAGAAACAATATTTGCTGTTAGCATAAAAGTGCCAGCAACCGGAGAGATATTAGAGTTTATATCGATTAAATTGTTATTTACTTTCATTAGTGTCCACTAAAAATTCGCAATCGTTCTTTGAAACATTTGAAATATAGTTAGTTATAGGGGTTTTTCGTGCGAACGGATTTCAATTTTCAT
>NZ_QVMQ01000031.1 GCF_010501105.1 Dysgonomonas sp. 511
TTATTTCAAATATGGACTTGATTATATTTTTCAGTGGTTAGATAAACTGGATTTTAAAGAAAATATGAACCCTATGATATTTTTGTCATGTACTTAGCCGGGCTGAAAGAATGGAGGGTGATATTACATTGTTTGGTATTCCGCGTGTGGTTCCCGGTATGGTGATAGACCTCAATAGCCGGCTGTTTGACAAAAAGGGTAACTATTACATTGATAAGGTGGTAAAGAGTTTTTCTAAAGAGGGGTTTAGGCAAGTTGTAAGTCTTGGACGTAAGGTGTTATAAAATCAGCAAAGGCAGGGTGAGAAGTCCTGCCTTTTGCTTTGTCAAAGATCGACCCGAAAGCCTGTCTTTATCATTATCCTGCGTTATGCAGGGCTTATTTTAGCGGCAAAAGGGCAAATATTGTCACTGCCCTTTTGGAAGGTTCGCAACCCCGCGAGGGGCATAGAACCGGGGAGATTCGCAGTCCTTACGGGCTTTGAATCAGGGGTAAAGGTAGTGAATAATAAGTAATTGTACAAAAAATGAGTATAAGGTTTAGAAAAAATGCGGGCTTTTGCTTGCATAAGTGAAAAAAATACCTAACCTTTGTGTTAGCCAAATATAATAAGTAAAAATGTAGCAAAACGTGTAATCGTTTGCCTACCTGTAAAGTAAGGCTTTTTTTATGCCCGTACTTTAAAGAATATAGAACGGTTGTGCTTTTTCCCGTACATTTATTTTCGAGTTTTGCTCGTTTATACTTGTTATGTTTGGCGACACGGGGAGAGGCCAGCCGTTTTTCTTGTGCCTTATAACGCCAAATATAACAAGTATATGGAAGAAAAAAATGATGTTTACACTGACTATGGTGTATTGAAGAAAAAAGCCTATGACCTTGTAGTCATACAGGGTAGACCACAAAAAGAAGCCGCAGGTATCCTGAAGATTACAGAAAAAACATTATCGGTCTGGTCTAAGGCCGGGAATTGGCAGGAACTGAAAGCATCTACCGAAATGGTAAACTTTCGTAAATTCCTTAGTGATAAGATTTTCGACTTGATGGCAGACATTGCCCTTATCGATGATAAGGAGTTGATAACTCGCATTGCTAATAAATTAACAGGGAAAGGGGGCGCGCTATGACAACTATTGATATAAAAGAAAAAGTACAAGCCGCCGAAATGGATATTCAAGGACTTACAGAAGGATGTAATCGCGCAATAGTAGTTTATTCCCTTGAGGAAGATTATTTTGCGCCTAAAGGCTTTAGAACGCGAAAAATGGTTGTCCTATATGATAATGATGGATTTGGCCGCGAGACTGTTAATAAAGGAATAAGCAATATAATGATTATGCACGGTCAATCATTAATGAAAAGCCATATGTATATTACTAATGAAAGTGGCAAATGGAAAAAGTCATTGTTCCAATTTGCAGCTTTTTTATTACGCCCAATCTTGGGCGTTTTGGCGGGAAATGACATTATAGATATTACAAATGAGTCAAAAAAATATAATAAGGAAAGGGGGCTATCATGGTAAAGTTTAATAAAGACAATACATTCTCGGTATCTATTGAGGGATGTGGTGATACCTATATTGACACAATAAAGGCATTACTTTCCTATATAGGCTATGATGATGGCGATATTTTGACTAAAGATGAGCGCTATTATATTAGCAATCTGATAGCATCAATGTTACCAAATCCCGAACAAATAATAAATAGCGAAGATATTGAATTATTAAGGGCGGCAAAGCAGAATAAAGAGGCGGTAAACTCAATTATATCATAATTATTGTACCATCTTGATTTGGGAGGTAAGCAAAGGCTTGCCTCTCATTTTGTTTTATAAATGAGTATTTTTATATCATTTTGTCATATTTAAACTTGGCGTTTTTATGTACTTTTGGTTTTGAAACGTTGTACAAGTGGTTTTTGCAATTATACTTGAATCCATTAATTGTTTCATAAAAAATAAATTTAGTTAATAAAATGAATGTTATTTATGAATTTTAAAATTAACTCTTCAAAAGGAATTCTGTCATGCAAAATAAGATATTGTAAATTAATTAATTGGAGTTTTCTTCATCATTATACAGTTGTTTTTTTTATAATACTATCGCTTTACATTTCATCATCAATAGGAAACAAGCATTTTAAATCTAGAACATCAAACTAACGCTAACAGGAAAATGATCGGATGGTAATCGAATTTTATTCTTCTCACCTTTTATCCAATAGATATCTGTTAGAACTTTGTAATTCAATACGTTTAGATTATTCGATATAAAAATATGGTCTATTCGGTTTACCGACCAATGATCAGGATTAAATCCATTGAATGTACCGTTGGTTGCATACCGTTTTTCACATATATTATAAGAATCTCTCAATACACCAGAATTTTCAATAATATTATATATCTCATTATTCTGGTCTACATTAAAGTCTCCGGTAAGAATACATGCTTCATCTACTGCTACTTCCTTTTTTATTTTTTGCAGGACAAGTTTACAACTTTCTCTACGAGCTTTTATGCCTATATGGTCTAGGTGGAGGTTATAGAACCAAATGATTTTCCCGTTATCCTTCTCTTTCAATTGAGTCCATGTGCAAATGCGTGGATATTTGGCATCCCATCCGGTATTTGGATATCCGGTATTTTCCGAAAGCCAAAAATGACCGGATTGCAGTTCTTCAAATTTATCCTTCTTGTAAAGAATAGAGGCATACTCTCCCTTTGTTTTTCCATCATCTCGTCCTACCCCAATATGATTGTATTGAGGTAAAGAGTATATAAGATCCATTCTTTGCCTATCTAAAACCTCCTGGAGTCCTACGATATCAAAATCATTATATTGGATAATATCGCAAATAACAGGACATCTCTGATGCCATCCGTTACCATTTATAGAGTCATTAAAATTTGCATTACGAATGTTGTAGGTTGACACTTTCAGCTGTTGAGCATTTAGCATAAATCCGAGTTGGAATAAAGCAAATAGAAATATTAGCTTTCTCATAATAATTATTTAAAAAGTTTTATAATATTGGCAGGCAAATAAAATGTATCTGTCTTATCTATATAGATAACCACTGAACCAAGGTTGATAGTTTTTTTATTCAAAATAGCAGTTGACTTGAAAGCTGGTATCTCTAATATATTATTATCTTTTTTTATGATAAGAACAGGGAAGTCAGGACGTATCTTATTCACAGTGTAATTCAATCCGGCAAAAACATCTGTATGTTTGGCAAATATTTCTTTCGTTATTTCAGGTAGTCTTTTTTGCAGGCCTGCGGCATCACACAAATAATGATTAATTTCCATATTGGTATTCATACCGATAGGAAGGTCTCCTAGAGGATGATAGGCAGCAAGAAATACTTCTTCTCCAGTATGTCCTCCCGTAGTGAATCCGAAATAGGTACGCTTATTCATTATTTCAACCAATTTAGCAATCATATTTTTACCGTCACTCACTTTCATATAATTCTCAGGTTTGAAATTTTTAGATTTGATAAGGCCCTCAAATTCTTCATCAGTGATATTGATATCTGTGTATGATTTAATTACACTCTTAAAATTCTCAGGTTTTTCTTTCAGCAACATCCTTTCAAGTCCTTCACCTGTCCTTTTATATTTAGAAACATTAGCAAACAGCTTATCAATACTAGCTTTGTCATAACTCTTAAGATCTCTGCGTCCTATTGAAAATCCGCTGTTTCCATGATCGGGTAAAACAATAACTGTCGTATTCCCATCTCTAAGAGCAAAGTTCATAGCAACACCTATGGCTTTATCAAATTCGAGAAATTCGGTTATACAACCAATCGCATCATTTGCATGGGCAAGCCAATCAATTTTACTACCTTCCACCATCAAGAAGAATCCATTTTCATTCTGCGAAAGCAGATCAATGGCTTTTTGTGTCATTTCCTCCAAAGATGGAATAAGGCTTGTGTCACGATCTATAGCGTAAGGCATATCCTTATCACACCATAGTGACCATATTCTTCCTTTTGTATGATTACGAAATGCATTTATATTATTTGCATAATAATTAACTTCCTTATTTATAAAATGCTGCTTCATATCCTCGGTAATTAAACTAACCCCACCTCCAAAAACAACATCTAAATTTTGATATACAATTTGAGGAGCCAATAAATCATATCGTCCACGATTGTAATGATGAGCAGAACAATCAGCTGGTGTAGCATGCGGAAACTCGACAGTAACAACCAAACCCGCAGCTTTCTTTTGTTCTATCCTCATAGCTTCCAATATTGTAGCCAAAGGTTGATATGCCATTGTTGTATCCACATCTATCAAGTCGTTTTCAAGGTCAGCAGGTGGATAAATAGCTACGTTCCCTGATTGTTGAGGCATTCCAGTTGTAAATGCTGATGTTGCTGGAGCAGAATCCACAATGGGAGCATTGGATGAAAAGGTTTTAACAGTTCCGCATAGGTATGGGTCTATATTCAGGTTATCATTACCCAATTTATTGTATATCTGATACCAACGGGCTGCTGACACAACTCCGATAGAGGTACCATCTGGAATCATTAGTATAATATTTTTAGTAGGTCGAACCTTTTTTCTATACGGATCGCCGTTATATGTTTGAGAAAAAAGTCCCCCTAAAATAAAACACATATAGAAGAGGAGGATAAAAACTTTCTTTATCATTTTATTACATATTAATCTAAAACTAAGCGCAAAAGATAACTAATGCGCTTAGTCTAAAATTACAACCGAACCCTCTTTATTTTAACCTATAACCTAACTATTGAACAGCTATTCGACGAATCCGATGATTATAATTGTCGGCAATATACAATGCACCATCAGGACCAAATTTGCATCCGAACGGTTTATTAAATTTAGCAGTAGAAGCTTCTCCGTCTACAAAGCCGAAACTTTTACCTATTCCGGCATAGGTAGTCACTACTCCATCGGGTGCGACTTTGCGTATGCAATGATTATTAGCGTCAGCTACAAAAATATTTCCTTCATCGTCTAAGTCTATTTGTTGCGGGTTATTAAACCGTGCCTGAGAACCTTTAGCATCCACATAACCTGTTGTGTTCACTGCACTGCCCTCTGTTATAACTTTTGCAGGTCCTGCCAACGTTTTCAAATTAGAAAATGTATCAGTATCTTTATCGTAGTCCGCTACCAGAATACTATGTCCTCTGTAAGCAATAGATATATATAGTTTCTTCCCATCTTTGCTGAATATCATGTCTGTCAGTGTACCATTTGCACTTAATATATCCATTTTGTGATCTAAAGAACCACTATTATATTTCATAATGGCGGCGGTGTTGTACCTTCCTACAAAGACATCACCTGTAATCGGGTGAACTGCAACTGTAGGAGTTGTTACGGAATTATTGGTATAAAGAGCTGTCATATTAGAAAAATTGTCTGAACGTGAAAGTATTCCTAGTCCCATTGTTCCATTCGCATCTTTATCGTTCGTCACATACAGTGTATTATTGTTGTTAGAAAAAACTATATTACGCATCTTTTCTGCTACTGTTGTTTGCTGACCGGTGAAGAGCGTTGCAAGTTGTCCCTCAGATAGCCTCCTCACTGCTGAAAAATTGGTTGCAGTGCTTGGAGAAGCCCCTTCTTCCATTATAAATAACTCATTGTCATTGCCCCATGCAAGGCGATACGGGCCTTTAAGCCGAGCGGTTTCTATTGGGCCATCAAGGTCTTCTTTCTTTCCATCTCCCAGATATGTAGAAACCAACGTTTGAAATCCATATTCAAATTCTTGCTGAAAACTGAATTCTTTCACCTCAGATCCATAATCAATGTATACTTTAACAGCTCCTGAGCCAGTATCTTTCTGCACAAGTGCTGTTACTATCCGCCCGTTAGAACTTTTTACCACAGCATCTGCTCCATTTACTGTTACCCGTATCTTAGACAAGTCGGTAGGCAAACTGCTACCATAAAAAGAGATTTCAGTTTCATATCCTCCTTTCATAGGAGAAAAAATATTCACCTCTGGTACTCCGTTTCCAGAAGGTGTAACAACTTCTTTCGAGTCATCATCATCACATGCCGTAAATCCGATAATAGTGATAAACACAAACAGAAAGAGTAATTGAGTTATTATATTATGTATTATTTTCATTCTGCTTATTTTTTAATTATTTAAACATAAATGTTGCATACACAGGGAAGTGATCTGATTCAGTATATGCCTTATAATAAGAGTTATATTGTTTGGAAACAAAATCGCCGTGTGAATAAAATATAAAGTCAATAGCACCATCTGGCTGTGGAACAGTCATCGTTGGAGGGCAATAATCGTACAGACACCCCATCGTAAATTGTTCTTTCAACATAGTTACTGGCTCGCTTACCTCATCACCATTGAAATCACCACAAAGAATAGTCGGTCCATCGAGTGTCGATGTATGCTCTAATATCTGCTCCACATGATATATCCTGTTGATAGCCTGAGAATGATCAATATGGGTAGTGGCAAAGTAAAACTCTCTACCCTCTTTCTCTGTTTTCACTATCCCGATAGAACGGATATAAGCCTCTATGATATATTCTAGCTTATGACTTTCGGTATGTGTAAACGGAGTTTTCGACAAGATAAGATTACCATAAGGAACACCATTGTTTTGTAATGCTTCGGCAAAGAAAGAATAAGGCATTCCTGTAATTTCTTTCAAGCGTTCTTCCACATTTACTCCTTTTACGGTATATGTAACTTCTTGTATCCCCACAATATCTGGATCTACAGCTTTGATAACTTCTCCTATGGCATCTATGCCTTTCATATCACCACTTTTGATATTATAGGTCATCAGTTTTAACTTCACTCCGCTATCATCCGGCAAAGCCCCTGTATTATCATCATCAGAATCGCATGCAATAAAAAATAAAGCAGCGAATATCAATAAATAATAAAATATATTGTTAAATTTCATAATCTTAATATATTAAACAATTAATTTACTGTAAGTTCAATCACTTTGCTATAATTGGTATTAGACATAGATACTACTTCGGTAGTTGCAGCCACACGAATATATATCTTGTTTTTGTTAGCCACTATTTTATAGTGGTTTTCTACAAATTCTCGGTCGTTCAGCAATTCAAATACATGCGAACCAGTAGCCGCACTTCCTTTTGCCGCAACAGTGGCGTGGTTGGCATTGTTGACATCTACGCCCGGAGCAAAATTCCACATCACTTGTACGTTTTTCAAGCTGAATGTAGGATCGGTTGTTTCCACCTCGTAATTTACGGTCACTTTATTGTCTGCTGACACCGATGCATTTATAGAGATACGCGAAAAAGGGAGAGCATGAATATTAAACTGTGTTTGCCCTTTAATTTCCACATAATCTTCGGCGATACCAATCAATGGGCTATTGCCGAAAGTAATACGATAGAATCCGTTGAACACTTTGGAATTTTTATATGTACCGTCTTGGTTCGCTCTGAAAGTTATAGGCGCTGTCGCCCCTGTTTCTATTTCGGTAAGCGAAATCATCACACCGCTTTCACCCTGTACTGGAAAGGGAACAGGCTCTCCAGTCTGCTCATCTATTACAGTGCCATATATTCCACCATTGGGGGCATCATAATTGTCTATGTCATTTTCACATGCTACCATTATAAGTATGGTCGCTATCAATAAACATATACTGTATATCTTTTTCATTTTATTCAATTTATTATATGGTTTAGTAAGCATATCCCGGATTTTGAACTAATAGAGGGTTAGGGGTAACATCTTCCGTACCAAAGCGATTATAATAATTCCTTTCGAGGAATAATCTGGTTTGCTTCGGAGGCTTCGTTCCTATTTCGAATACATATTTACCTGTCCGTACATCTAGCCATGGATAAAGAGCTTTACCACGGAAGCCTGTCAGTCCACCCTCATCGACAGAGAGATGGGCAATCCTCCAACGTTTCATATCCCAGTAACGATGTTTTTCAAAAGCCAGCTCCACTTTGCGTTCGTGCCTTACTTTTTCGATCGTGAGTTCTGCTGATGTAATTTTTCTGATACCTGCCCTGTCTCTTATTTCGTTAATCGCCCATAACGCTTCAGATACCTTAGGCGAGCTCATTTCCATACAAGCTTCTGCATAATTCAGATATATTTCACCTAAACGGAACATTACCCAAGGAGTTGATGATTTCTTATCATCAATATTCGCCAGATCATCTAATGTTTCATCTATAAATTTACGTTGATAAAATCCGGTCTTAGATGCGTCTCCAGCATCAGCACCACCATCTTTTCCAGATAGTATACCTGTATATCCTGGAATGTTCACAGAAACCTCATCACTCGGTTGCTTCGAAGCTGTATGTTTTGTTCCGTTTTGGTCTATTACTCCTCTGCGCCATTCTACATTGCTGCCCTTCAGTGGTGATCCAGGAACGTAAACCGAGGCAAATAAGCGGGGGTCCTTCCCTTTAAACAAATCAATAAGTTTGTCATAAGGTATCAATGTCGCGCCATTCGCGACCTTTAGTTTACCTGGTGTACCGTCTGTATATTCAAAATCTTCTATTAATTCCAGTACAGGAGCCATACCGCATCCCCATCCGCCTTGACGATACGAGAACGGCATATTCATTTTGTCCCACATATGCCCTCTTTTACCTGCTACATTATACTGTTTCTGTAAAATATATTCGCCATTGTTACCATTGGTTGTAGCCGAAAATATCTGATAGAAGTTTTCTGCTTTTGCTTCATCTGTATTATCAGCGGTTCTTTTCAAAGAATAAACATTTGTCATATTATACAAGAGTTCATATGACGCATCATGTGAAGCCTTAAAGAATCGTTCAGATTCAGATTCAGGTATACATACATATCCGCGTGCCACTGCTGTTCCAGACAATGACAGTGTGTTGGAATATTTGGCAATGGTTCCAGCATACAATCCTGCACGCGAGCAAAGTGCCAGAGCCGCCCCACGGGTAATACGATACTTAGATGCATCGGGGCGCGTTTCGGGGAGTATATCCTTGATTGCATTACATTCGTTAATGATAAAATCATAAATATCAGCTTCAGACGCACGCGCAGCCTGCATAGAAGCAGGATCATCTGGATTATATTGTTGGGGTTCTGTCAATAAAGGTACTCCCCCATAACGTTTTACTAACCCAAAATACTGATAGGCACGTATCCAACGAGCTTCGGCATCTAGTTGTTCTTTTTGTGTATCATTCAAAACATCCGACTCTGCTACCTTTCTTATAAAATCGTTTGTGTTGCGAATATACTTATATCGTGTAGAAAGTGGATCATTCAATAGCCAATCATTATATGTATATACGGCATCGGCATTGCTGAATAACGGATTCTTTTGGTACGAACCCTGTGCTTCGTCAGACATTGTAGTAGGGTTGCGTAAATTTGATTTACTATTATAATCCCAATAATCATGATCTTCATGCTTAATCCCCTCATCATACATATTGACAAGAACTGCTTCTATTGCCTTAGGATTTGTCCAAACCAAATCAGGGGTTATTATTCCACTGGTGTTTTCCCTATTCAGATAATCATCACACCCTATGAGGCTAAATGAGATAATACCTGCAAGTATTGCTATTTTATATTTTCTTAATTTCATGGTTGCTCAATTTAGAAAGTTAAGTTGACTCCTATATTGTAAGACTTTTGTTGAGGATAGTAACGCATATTGCTTTTATCGCTTTCGGGATCTACATATTTCATTAATCCATCCCTACTGGTGAAAGTAAGTAAATTGTTCCCGCTCACATAGAATCGAAGTTGCTCTATATTGTATTTCGATAATAAGCTTTTAGGTAATGTGTATCCTATTTCCAATGTTTTCAGTCTTAAATAATCAGCTTTATGTAATGACCAGGAGTTGCTACTCCGGTTGTCTTCAAATCCGGCTACACGTGCAGCAGGCATAGTACCGGCTATCCAGTTGCTATACGGGTTAGTCGGATCTTCACGATGCCAGCGATCTGTCATTATTGCTAATCCATTTCCAAGTCCTTGTTGAACAAAAGTGTCGAGAATATCTCCAGATACATAGATGTCGTGTCCAGCCGCTCCCTGGAAAAATACATTCAGATCGAATCCTTTGTATGAAGCACTCATATTCAGGCCATAATACATGCGTGGAGTAGAGCCGTGACCTATAGGCTGTTCATCGTTTTTGTCTATAATACCATCTCCATTGAAATCATCGAATTTGAGATCACCAGGAAGAAGGGATTTATTGCCATTTCCGTCTTGTATCGGTGAATTCAGTATTTCTTCGAAAGATTGAAATTGTCCTACAACTTTACGTCCCCAACGAATACCTTTATATCTGTTATTGGTATTGTTTCGCCAGTCATCATACATATTAGTGGAAGCTGAACGCTCTACATAATTGTTTTTGATACGTGTAACAGAAAAATTTGCACTTATATCATAATGAAAATCATTAATATTGTTGCGATGTCCTACTTTCAATTCGAAACCGGTGTTAATATCAGAGTTGAGATTTTCTTCTGGCATAGATTCACCGAAAGTAGAGGGCAATGATTCTGTCCGGCGAGCAGGCAGTCCTGTGCGATTGCGATGAAACCAGTCAAACTCAGCTGATAATAAACCTTGCTTATACGATGTTTCAAAACCAATGTTAAATATTTTAGATTTATACCACGTCAACCATGGATTGGCCATCCCCTTGCTTATCATGCCTGTAGTCAAGCCTCCTGTTCCCATTACATAACCACCCTGATATTTGTAACCATCGAGATATTGGAAAGCTTCGTAATCACCTTCATCTCCCAGTTCGGCATAAGAACCTCTTATTTTTATATTATCAAATGATGTATTCAAGTTCTTGAAAAAAGGTTCCTCTGATAAACGCCATCCAGCTAATACTCCGGGAAAGAATCCCCAACGGTCGCTTTCCCTATACTTATATGTGCCATCGTAACGGAAATTGAACTCTACAAGGTAACGGTTGTCAAATGCATAATTAAGACGTCCGACAAGCCCGGCATGGGCTGTTTCTCCACTATCTCCTCCATTTGCCATATTTTCAGTATCTCCGTAGTTTATATCATCTATAAGTCCTATTTCAAAGAAACGTTTAGCCATCACGTCTGTTTTACGGTCATTATACATTTCCCACAAAACCAGTGCGCCAATATCATGTTTGCCCGCAAATTTTTTATTATAATTGAGTGAGTATTGGTATGTAGGTTTATAATAATTCTCCTGTTTAGATTCCAGGTTTGAATTGTTACGGATAGCAATCGGCGTATAAGATTCGGTATTAGGTTCATAAATATAGTTGTATGCTTCTTTCCCCCAACTTTTCCATTCTTTATTTGTATAGTCATAGGCGATCATAGCTTTTGCTATAAGACCTTCTACCCATGGAAGTTTCCATGTAAATGCAAGCGAACTGTTCAGTTCCCTGCGCATACGGTTTTCATATCCAGCATGATCTATATAGGATGTTTGAATAACATTGGGAGAGTTACCTGTTGCCTGCCAGTATTCAGGATTATCATTTGCATATTGAGAGTATGTAGGGATAGCCTGTTGAGCTGAGGCAAACAATTTATCAGCCTCAAAAGGGCGCTTGCGTTTGTCATATCTTCCGCTAATTTTAAGCTCTACATCAAAACCTTTCGCTACTTCTACTTTTATATTGGAACGTACATTATATCGTTTATAATTCCAATCTTTTGATTTTAATATACCCTCCTGATCCATAATTCCTGCCGAAAGGAAATATGTTACTTTATCTGTGCCTCCCGAAACACTCAGGTTGTGGCTAGATTGAGGAGCTGAATTGCGAACTGTTCCAGCCCACCAGTTAGTTCCAGCCCCAGCTTTATATCTTGCTAGTTCTTCATTACTGTATGCAGGTTGTCCTCTCCAAGGATTTACATTATAAATTGCTTCGTTATAGAGAGCTGCATATTCATATGGATTTAGTAAATCAGGATAACGTGTGTTTTGTTGCCAACCGTAATAGAATCCATAATCTATTTTTGTCTTCGAATTAGATCCTTGTTTAGTGGTTACCAGCAGTACACCATTCGCACCCTTAAATCCATAAACGGCAGCAGCTCCATCTTTCAATATAGATACAGATTCTATATCATTGGGATTGACCTGAGTATAGTCACGCTCTACCCCATCTACTATTACCAACATATTTCCGTAGCCGCGGATATCAACCGAAGCATTGTCGTCACCGGGTGCACCACTACGTTGTACTGCTCGTAAGCCTGGTAGCTTTCCAGCAAGCATGTTCGATACATTTGGAGTTTTCACACTTACCAGTTCTTTGCCTTGTATCGCTGCTACCGCACCAGTTATCGATGCTTTTTTTTGCACACCATATCCGACAACTACAATTTCCTCCAAAAGTTCCACATTTTCTTGCATCACAACATGGATATCGTTTCTTCCATTCACATCTATTGTTGTAGAGGTATGACCCACATAGGTGAATGTGAGTTTGCTATTTGCCGGAACATCAAGGGTAAAAGTACCGTCGATATCTGTCATTGTCCCGATAGAGGTATTATTTTGAAGAGCAACAGTAACGCCAATGAGCGGTGCCTGATCTTTATCAACAACAGTTCCTTTTACTTTTATCAACTGTTGAGAAACTGTAGTTTGTGCTTTCAAAGATGTAATATCTGAGAACAAGGGGTAAAATATTAATCCGGTTATCACTATGGATTGTAATATCCATCTTGTTTTAAAAACCGTAATTAACTTTTGCTTAAGTCTGTTTTTCATGTTCAAGCAAGTTTTAAAGTTTACAATCTAATTATTAGTTATTTTTCTTTTCATCAAAGGTTGCTAATGCTACAAAGGAATCAGCACATCCATAATAGAGATAGTATCTTCCATTAAGGTATGCAAGGCCTTCAGTAAATACTGTTCCATCTGGGTATTGTCCACTTTTTTCAAAGTCTGCATCAGGCCAGAAGAAAGGTTTGTCAAGACGATCTAATACTTTGAAAGGGTCATTCTTATCGAAAAGGAATTGTCCTGCTGCATATGTTCCTGCAGGATAATTAGGATCGCGTTCTTCTTTATAACCGTTTTTACCATTATAAATAAGTACGATTCCGTCTTCTGTCATTAATGCAGGGGGGCCGCATTCGGTTAACCTGCTATCAAAATATCCGTGCCGGGGTTTGGCTATTTCCAACAGGTTATTATTGTCATCCAACACAGGTTTCCAGTTTATCAAATCATCGGATATTGCGGCGCACACAGCCCTTTCGCCCCAATACATAAAATATTTTCCGTCTATCTTTTGAGTGACAATTTTGTTATCTTTCAAGCTGGTTACTATCGATGCCGATTTGCAATCCAGATCTTTGAAGCGACCGTTATAAGCCTTGCCGAAGGCTAATCCGTGTTTAGTCCAGTTTATAAGATCGATAGAAGTAGCTACACACAGGCGTGGATTCTTTTTTGCTCCAACTCCATTTTCCCGATTCCAACCTGTGTATAACATCACATATAAGCCATCTTCGTCCATTACTACACGAGGATCTTCGCATCCGCCCTTCCATTCCATCGCCTTAAAATTGTCATCATCGGGATAAAGTACCGGGCTGTTTCTTTTAGCCATATGTATGCCATTAACAGATTCGGCATATCCAATCCGGGATGTGCGCGACCCAATACCTGTTGAAGTATTGTCTTCGGCGCGATATAAGACAACTATCTTACCATCTTTAACTGTTGCGGCAGGATTAAAAGCATCACTTTCTTCCCATTTTATTTTCATTTGCTGCATAGGACAGAAAAATTCACTACTCTTCTGGGGCGAAATAACAGGGTTATTCTCTGCCCTAATAAAAGGTCCCAGCGCCCATGAAGGCAAACCCGATTCGGGTGAATAAGAATTATTTTTATTTTTATTCTTATTCGAATTGTCACAACTACCTAAAATAGCAAGTGTGGCTGAGAGAAAAAGATAAAGTTTTAGTTTATTCATTTTTATGTATTACTGATTAAAAGTTATTATTTTCTGAACAAATATATTCTTATGAATACTTAAAAAAGTATAGTATATTCTCAATTTAGTATACTAAGAAGTCTCAATCGCTTTTCAATACCTTACTACTGTTGGTAATTATATTTTTTGCAAGAGGATATGCCAGCAATTGTATTCCTGCTACAATTATTAAAGCATACTTGAGGGCGAAATCCTGAGATACATAATAGGCAAGGCAAATGAAAAGAATCAATCCGGATGCCCTGCCAAGAAATAATCCCCACTCGTGACTGAATATGTAAGCATATTCATTACGTTTTTCTATTTTCTTTGTAGCATCTACTGCCTGCATCATTATAGGATTATAGGCAAGGTCGAACAAAGGTTGGAATATTGTTTTGCATAAAACAAACATAATAACCCCTGTAGCAGAGAAAAGTATTCCGTTGAATAACGTACCAATGAAGAATAAAGCGAGCCCTGACACAAAAATTTTCAACCGGTCTTTCGGTTTAGCTATACGACCGAGAATATAGACCAGTATAGCAGTCATTGCGCCACTGATGCTTTGTATGAGCCCCAATGCTCCCTCATCTCCTACTAATTTAAGTACAAGAATTGCTGGCGCAGTTACCAGAAAGCCTTGCACCATACCTTTCAGAGAAGACAGCAGAAGCATCTTGCGCCATAAGAGGCAGAAGCGGAAATATATAAAGTCTTTTTGTACAGGGTTTTCAAACTTTCCTTTCCATAGTACAATTACTGCACACACTGTTACGACATTAACACCAAGTGTCATAAATAAATATGCTTGATTAATATTTATGGTATGCCCAAGAATTGTGCTTCCGTCAAGTAGACTAAGAAATACGCCAATAACAAGCGGTACAGTGATAGAAGTAATAGAAAAGAAGAAGGATTCTAGCCCAAAGAAATAATTCCGATTTTCATCTTTTGTATTATTTAAGGTCAGCAAATAGCGGTTTGTCCAAAAGAAACCAGAAGCCGCACCTAGGGCAAAACCTGTAATGCCAAGTTCGAACACTCCCAGCGATTTTACTAGCATCATTGCAAACATAGAAACACCGCTAACTAATATGCCTACTGCATAAAGAGTTTTCACGCTAAAATGTTTCAAAAGAAACCCGTTTAATAATGATGTGGATAGTACCCCTATATACATAAATAGTTGGTAGATTGCCACCATCATAGGGTCGCTCGTGTTGCGCATAACATAGGCACCTACAAATATCTCTACCACAGGCAAGACCAATGCATAAAGTAGATTAGTCTTCAGTAAGGTACGCATATTCAGATCCTGCTCTTTAAAGAACAGGTATTCTCTCTTTAGTCGGTTCATCTTGTGTAATCAGATAATGGATGTTACTTCAGTGTAGATAAAATTTCCGTTATGGATAGTTGAGCAGCGCATATCACCTCATCACTTGCCCCATAATACATAGTTATCTTGTCTCCGTCTACCAGATGCCCGTTGGTAAACACGACATTACCGAAGAAACCCGTTTGTTCATATCCGGCTATAGGCTCCATAATAGGCTCTTTACTACGAGCCAGTACTTTTGAAGGATCGTACAAATCGAGAAGTAATGCTCCTAAACAATAGCGATGGTTGTGATCGGCTCCGTGATAAATTTCGAGCCACCCCTGTTCGGTTTTTATAGGAGCTGCTCCTGCTCCCACGCGTGCGCAATCCCACATATCTTTTCGTGAAGTGGCTATACATTTATGATTCCCCCAATGGAATCTATCGGGCGACTCAGCCAACCAGATGTAATTTCCACCCAAAGCAGGACTACTAGGACGATGCAACGCATAATACTTTCCATTTATCTTTTCTTCGAAAATGGCGCAATCTTTATTATGTGGGGGAAATATCATCCCATGACGGTCAAAATTTTCCCAGTCGGATGTATGTATCAACCCAACTCCTACGGCAACCGGCGATACTTCGGTAAAGGTAAGCCAGAAACCATCATCCATAGTAGCTACACGACAATCTTCTATGCCGAACGATTCCAGCTCTCCATTTCCAAATATAGGTGGAAACTCGGATTCGTCTTTGAAGGTAATACCATCTATACTAGAGACTAAACGAAGATAAGACATGGTGGTAAGATAATCTTGCCCGTTGTAGCCTATCACGCGTGGGTCAGTGGCATCGAGTCGCGAATCATCCTTGTCGAAGGACAATACTTCTATCTCTCCCTTTGCATTATAGATTGGGAAGCTAATAACTCCTTCTTTTTGTACTGGCCGTTCGGCAACACGTAGTAATAGCCAAATCTTGTTGTTGTAGCAGAATACTCCCGGATTTAACAGACAGGCTATTTCCATTCCTGTTATAGCAGGCTTTAAATCAGATGGTTTGAGTAGAGGATTCTGTGAAAATCTTTTTGCAATATCCATAGTATTTTTGTTTTACATTAATAATTTCTTATTTCATATCGAAAGTAGCGATTACAGGAAAATGATCCGATGCACCTTCAGCTTTGTAATAAACTTCGTATTCTTTTATTTTAAAGACTTTATAGGGACCACATAGCAAATAATCAATAGTGGCTTCGGCCGGACCTGGCGCAGGAACTGTAGGTTTCAATTGGTAAGCACAATTCAAATCAAACCATCCCAAAAGAGTAGTCATAGGTTTATGGGTGGGATGTGCATTCATATCGCCTCCTAATATTATAGGAGCATCAAGTTTTTTTACAATATCCAATATTTCACGTACCATTTTCAACCGGGATGCATCGTTGCCTTTGTGGTCGAGGTGTGTAGCTGCAAAATAGAGCTTCTTGCCTTCTTTTTCCACCTTTATATATCCGAAAGAGCGAACATAGTCGGTTTCTTCTACTCCATATAGTTTGTATGTTGCCGAATCGAGAATAGGATATCTAGATAAGATAGCATTTCCATAGTCGCCTCCGCTTTCGATGTTGAGAGCATGCACAAAATAGTGATACTTCATGCCTGTCAACTCCGCTAGCTTAGCTGGTACATCTGAAGGGTTTATATCAGTAAATCTTTCGACTTCCTGAAGTGATACTAAATCGGGGTTAACATCTTTAATGATTTCAGCTATTTTTTCTATACTTGAGTTCCGGTTGCTATAAGTATTATATGTCATAGCTTTTATTTCCACTTCATCTTCTTTATTATGCTTACCTTGACTTTGTACACAGGAAAATAATAACAGGCTGATAATAGAAAAAGATAAAACACGCAAATTTGTGGATAGAGTATTCATGGTTTAGAATGGTTATTTGTTTATTTATTAGGAGTCAAGACAAAAGTAAATTTCTCAATTCTGTAAAATGTATACTATCGTCTCAAAATAATATACAGGCTATTCATAGATATGTTTAATACCCTGTCGGGATTACAGAGTTGTTCTTTTTCCATATATTTGTAATATATTACAAGCTCATGAATCAGCTATTTTCTAAACTTCTTCTTACAATTTCTTTCCTTGTATTCGGTTCAGGGGTTTTCGCTAAAAACATAGTGAAGAACATTACGAATATGGAGGGACTTTCCAATAATTCAATAAATTGTTTCTTAGAAGATTCTCATAATATATTATGGGTGGGCACATGGGATGGCTTAAATTCTTATAATGGACGGGATTTTGCAATATATCGTTATGCCTCAGAAAATGAATTTTCGATAAGTAACAACATAATAAGGAATATAATTGAACCAGACAGTACTTCTATTTGGATAGCGACAGATCAAGGGCTTAACAGATGGGACCGGGTAAGTGGAAATTTTCACAGGTATTTTGTAGAACCGAATACCGATACTCATAAGGGAAACAATTTCTTGTTATTATCTGCGACATCTTCAGGCAATGTTATATGTTATGTTCAATCTATAGGTTTTTGTATTTTTGATAAAAAAGAAGATAAATTTATAAAAATCGAAGGAGCGGAAATAAAGAACGTAAATAACTTCATTGTAGATTCTGAGGATAATGTTTATGTATTATATAATGATGGCGTTCTCTATAATTATCGGCTTGATGATAAAGAAGAAAAGTTTATATTGCAACAAGTTTATTCTTCTCCCAAACCAATCAAACAGATTTTTTATACAGATGATATACTGGTAGCAGATTACACAAATTATCTGGAAATAATTTCTGAAAGCAATAACGAAAAACATATAGTGCCTATTCCTCAGAATAAAAAAGTATCGCAAATAACTCAATTTAAGGAAGAACTAATTATTGCTTTTTATGAAGGAACATGTTTGTATTATGATTTTTATTCAAAAAGTACCCGAAAACTAGAGGAATTACCCGAAAGGGTTTCAATCTTTACTGTATATACCGGCTCCCAGAATATCTTGTGGGTAGGTACCGATGGAAAGGGGATTATACAACTCTATGAAGATCATTCCCCTTTCAATCGGGTGAAAACGGATTTCCCTGTTCGCTCTTTCAATAAAGATGAAACTGGGGAGATGCTCATAGGGACAAAAGGTGAGGGTATATTAAAACTGAATGTTCACACAAACAAAATTATAGAATATTTATCCATCTCCAATGGTCTTATTTCTAATCTTGTGTATTCGATGATCAAAAACAAAGATGGGGATATCTTTGTGGGAACAGAAGAATATGGTATAAATATTATCAGAAGAAACGGGCAAATCCAGACATTAGCGATGCCATCAGGAAACATTGAGTTCAAAGCTGTGTATGCAATGTTCTTTACGGATGATGATAAAGTATTATGGTTAGGTACTGCCGGCTATGGATTAATTCGCATATCTATCAAAAACGAGAAAGGTAATTACACAGCAACCAGCGTGAAACAATATATACCTGACAGAACCAATCTAGCTGTAACGAATAATATAATATATTCTATTGTTGGCGAAAAATCGCAAATGGGATTATGGATAGGAACGAGAAGAGGAGGATTATACAGGTTCGATATTGTTAAAGAAAAATTTATGAATCTGGAAGATATAGATGCTTCTTTAGTATTATCAAGCTATGATATAATAACTCTTTTCAGAAATACCAATAATGGCATTTGGATAGGTACAAGTTATGGACTTGACCACTTATTAATGGACAGTATTCTTTCTTTGAAAAGATATGGACTAAGTGAAGGGCTGGTCAATAATACGATACATGGAATAGTTGAGGATCAAGAGAACAATATCTGGGTAAGCACTACTCAAGGAATTGCATTACTAAACCCTGCAACAGGGAATATTAGTAGTTATTCTATACGTGATGGACTTCATAATAATGAATTTGCTGATGGAGCTTATTATTATGATAATGGCACTGTGTTTTTCGGAGGAGTGAATGGCCTTACATATTTCAATCCTGAAAACATCAATTTTAGGAATTACAATCCTGAAATCAGCTTAAGTAGACTCCGGATATATAATGACGACCAAAAAATTGAAGATCGGATAAAGGACAACTCGTTGAGCCTTTCATATAATGAGCCTTATGTGTCATTTACATTTGTTGCACACGAGTTTATCAACAATGAAAATTGCGAATACCGCTACCGTATCCATAATCTACATGACAGAAACGAGTGGATATACAATGGAAATAATCCTAATATTATTATAACAAAATTGCCTTCTGGAAAATATACATTAGAAGTAGAATGTACAAACGGAGATCGTATATGGAGCGGTAAGACTTATTCTTTAAACCTCTCCGTTGGTTATCCGTGGTGGTTAAGCGTATGGGCTTTTATAGGATATTTTTTGCTTCTTGTTCTGATTACAAAAATCACCATATCAATTGTAAAAAACAGAATACGACTCAATAGGCAACTGATGATAGAGCAGATAGAAAAGGAGCATAAGCAAAAAACACACGAAGCCAAGCTGGATTTTTTCACCAATGTGGCGCATGAGTTTTTTACTCCGCTTACGCTCATTTTTGGTCCGGTGCAACATCTTCTAGATAATGTTGATCTTGATAGTTATACTAAGCGCTATATCTATGTCATAAAAAACAATGCAGAAAGGATGCAAAAGTTAATCAGCGAGTTGATCGAATTTCGCAAAGCTGAATCGGGACACCCAAAACTTAAAGCTGAATTTGTTGATATTAACGCATTAGTTGGGTATATAGCCGATATCTTTCAGGAAATGGTTGAAGAAAATAGAATCCACTTGAGAGTGAATGTGCAGATTACCTCCCCCTTTGCTACAGACAATAGTGCATTAGAAAAGGTCATATTTAATCTTGTATCCAATGCTTTCAAATATACGCCTGTTGGTGGTTATATAAATATTGATGCATGTCTCGACAGCGAGGGTAGATTTATTCTCAAGGTGAAAAATTCTGGCAAGGGATTAAGTAAAAGACAGATGAATGAGATATTTGACCGATACAAAATGTTCGACACGCCCAAAATGAAGAACAGTGTCAGTTCGGGAATAGGGCTAAACATGACAAAACAGTTAGTGGAATTTTTGGGAGGCAAAATTTCGGTTGAAAGTATCCAAAATGAATATGCACAATTTATTATAGAACTTTATCCTATGCAAATAGGTGAGGCAAAGGCAAATGAACAACATTCTGAGATTGAAAAGCCAATATCTGAAAACTCGAATGTTACTCAGAGAAAGGATATATCAATCTTGATAGTGGAAGACGAGAAGGATATTAGGGGATTGTTGAAAGACATATTATCTTCTCAATACAACATCCTTGAAGCCGAAAATGGAGAAGATGCATTACAGATAATATCACGAAATATCCCAGATCTCATACTCACAGATATGCTTATGCCGTTATTAGATGGCATGGGTTTTATCGACCGACTCAAAGCTGATGAATTAACGGCTCATATTCCAATAATCAGTATTACAGCCAAAACCTCTGTCGAGGATAAAGTAGAAGCTTTTGAGCATGGAGCTGATTTATACATCACTAAACCGTTTCATCCAAGACATATACAAAGTGCTGTAGACAATATTCTTAACCGTAACTTGCAGATGAAAAAATATTATTCATCCAGTAAATCTTCCATAACCATAAGAAATGGGATTTCTCGTCATAAAGATGATGAAATATGGCTAAAGAAGATAATGCAATTTGTAGAAAAGAACATGGGAGATGAAGCACTAAGTCTAGATACTATTGCCGATTACATGGGAACAAGCAGGGCTAGCCTGTATCGTCGGCTTAAATATGTAATAGATAAAACTCCAAGTGAATTTATTAAAGATATTCGGCTCGAACATGCGGCATTATTATTAAAAACAACTAAATTGACTGTCGCTGAAATTATTTTTAAATCAGGATTTTCTAATAGTTCTCATTTTTATCGGGAATTCATGAAAAAATATAACTTATCTCCTAAAAATATGAGGAAAAATGGATAATTATAGATTTCATTCTTATTTTTCATGGGTTTAGTTTTATCTTCTTATTTTTTATTTGAAACTTATTAAATGCAGATGTACTTTCAATTTCTATTATTTGAGAAGTTTCAACTTTATCCTTATTCTCCAGTGACAAATTTATCTGCCTACTCAGCGAATCCAACTGCGATTTCAAGTCCTTCAACTCCGGTTCCTTCTTAAAAGTAGCTGTCATTACCTCTTTCAACACAGGCAAATCCTTTTCCAGCTTTTGGTTGTCTGATTGATATTTCTCAATCAAAGCAGGTATTCGATCCAAAGCTTTCAGGAAGTTGGTCGAAGCCAATATCGGATCAGTAGCAATATGTCCGTTGTTGTAAGAATACTTGATATTCCCTTCTCCCTCGATAAAGAATCGGTTATCCTTAAATATTGAACCTTCCTTTTGACTATCCTCCGTTTTGACAAGTATTTTAAAGTCATACAATTCTCCGATTTTAAAGTATTCGCCATTGGTTCGGGCATTATTCGCAAGTTGATTGAGTTTGTCTCCGATTGCTTTCGGATCATTGGTGTTGAGATTATCTAATTTTATCGGATTGAGTTTATTACCTTCTTTATCTACCTGTACCTTCTCATTGAACTGTTGCAGGTCTTTAGACATTCTGGCAACCATTTCACTGTTGCTGTCCACTGTACGGGTAATATCCTCAAACTTATAAATAGCCGAAGACTTACTGCGATTAAATGCCTGTCTTTCACTTTCCAGAGAAGCTATCTTCTTTTCCAGTTTGGCTTTTTCCAACAAATCGGTATTACCCGATAGTATAGCCACATATTCCGAAAAGTTCATACCCGAACCTTCATCCAGACTTCCTTCGTCAATGGTGCGGGTAGCCATATTATTTGTCTTTAGCTGGTTGATAAATAACTGCTTGTTTTGAAGCAGGTTGAACTTATAACTGTCCAATGATTTTTCTACGGCATAAATCAATACATCTACTTTATTGTCAGCATATAACTTCGCTATTTCATTACCTTTGCGGATAGCTCGCCCATCCCGTTGATTCAGGTCGCTTGGTCTCCACGGCGTATCTAAATGATGAATAGCGACAGCTCTCCTTTGTGCATTAACTCCTGTGCCCAACATAGATGTTGAGCCGAACAATATCCGGATACGTCCGGCATTCATAGCTTCTATCATCGTCTTCCTCGCATTATCAGTCTTTGCTTCCTGTATAAAGCGTATCTCATGAGCAGGAATTTTATGGTCCTCCACTAACTTACGCTTGATCTCACTATAGGGATTCCATTCATTGGGTTTATAGGTTCCCAAATCAGAGAAAACAAACTGGGTTCCTTTTTCTTTTGCGTATTTATTGTAGTATTCAGCTATTTTAGCTGCACAATGGGATGCTTTATTATCTATATGGTCTCCGTAAGACATATCAATCATGCGCATATCGAGAGACATCTTCCGTGCATAATCTGTTGCTATCAGCATCTTTGCTTTTTCTTCGCTTTGTGATAATGGTTCTCTACCTAATATGGTAGCATCTCCCGTTTCTGCAAAACGCATTAGCTTTTCGATAAAGATTTCCTGCTGTGGTGTAGGTGGAATATTATACAATACTTCATTCTTTTCGGGTCTGTCTATACCTATATCCTTTGCTGTACGGTAATCGGTTATCTCCGAATAGAAAGAGGCCAGTTCCGGCACTTTGATAAAATACCTGAATCTCTCTTTCTGTACAATCTGGTTGGTAACGGAGAACTCATAGTCCGTTGTTTTCTTGGCAAAAATAGCTGCCCAGGCATCAAAGGAATTGATATTCTGTTTTTCCAGTTCCTTTGGTCGCAGGTATTTGAATAAAAGGTATAATTCCGTCAATGAGTTACTAATGGTTGTTCCTGATAGAAATGTAGCTCCCAAATCCTTATCCCTTCTTTCCTGTATGGTGCGGATAGCAAAGAGCATATTCATAGCCCGTTGGCTCCCTTCGGCATTGCCTAAACCAGCCACTCTATCATGGCGTGTGGTAAAAGTCAAGTTTTTGAACTGATGACTCTCGTCTACAAACAAATGGTCTATACCCATCATCTTAAAATCCACTACATCATCAGTACGGTCCTTAATCTGTTCAGCTAAATTACTAAGCTTTACTTCGAGATTAGCTTTTCGTTTCTCCAATCCCCGAAGCATCATTTTGGATATATCTTTCCCTTGATTACGGAGTACATTTAAATTCTCTTCTACCGAATCCAATTCCGCCTGAAATATCTCCTGTTGCATTTCCGGCGATTGGGGTATTTTTCCGAACTGGTCATGGGTAAGGATAACAGCATCCCAACTATTATTCTTTATCTCATTGAAAATCTTTACCCGTTTTGCAGGAGTAAAGTCTTCCTTGCCCGGATAGAGTATCTTTGCATTGGGATATGCAGTACGGAAGGTAGAAGCTATCTCATGTACATTTGCTTTCAATCCTATAATCATAGGTTTATTCGCTTGTCCCAATCGTTTCATCTCATAAGCGGCAGTACACATAATCAGGGTTTTGCCAGCCCCCACCTCATGATCGCAGATTCCTCCGCCATTCTGTTTGAGCATCCATACACAATCCTTTTGGGATTGGTATAAATCGGGAATACCTAAGCCTTTCAGGTCCAGTCCGGGAAAGTTCTGGTGGGAGCCATCGTATTGTGGACGGACAAAGCAGTTGAACTTACGGTTATAAATATCCGCCAGTTTATTCTTAAACTCGGGCGACTGTTCATCCAGCCAGTTAGTGAAACCGTTTCGGATTTCATCTATCTTGGTGTTTGCCATTTGTATGGCTTGTCCATCGGGGACTTTTACATCCTTATCTTCTCCGGTATCGGGGTCTGTTACCTTAATCGTTTTGGTAATATTGGGAGTTGTATTGAGCAAAGCGTGCTTGAGTAGGTGTATTCCTGTATAGAGCTTACTTTCTCCCTGTACGGCAAACTTTTCATTAATAATCATATTGCTCCTGTCCGCTTTAACAGTAAAGTCGTCGCGGGAAGCATAATAGGATATATTGATATCCGTTTCAAAGAGTTTACTCATATAATCTTCATAGACTCCCGTATCGATCCACCGTTCCCCGAAGTTGAAGTCCAGTTCTTCAAATCGTATTGGTTGTGGTATCGCTTCCTGCAATGCTTTTAGCGATGCTTGTGAAGGAATGTCATCGGGATGTTTTTGCAGGTAGCGTTCAATAGCTTCTGCTTTCTCTACAACATTGCCTGCAATAAAACGGTCCTGAACTTCGTAATTCTGAATCAGAGGATTGAAATAGATACGTCCCTGCAAGTCAGAAATGATCTCTTCTTGTAGTTTACCATCCATCAGCGACTGCATATAATCCAGACGGACTTCCCCGTACTTATTTAAAGAAGCAATCAATGCTTCATCGGAAGTATCTGCAACGGTAATCTCATTAGGATTAAAAGCCACAGGCATAGAGAAGATATCGGCTTTAATGAAAGCCCCTCCATTGGCTCCGCTTCGCTCTGCCGAACGTTGTTTCTCCCCAAAGGGGAGGCTCTGTTTCCCCACTTCGGGGGGACTAAGGGGGGCACATCTTTCCAAAGAGAGTATTTCCCTTCCTCCGGCATCCATCTTGATAACATCGAGGTTTTTCTTATCATTCAGATGCCCGTATCGGCGTACAAAGGAATCATAACAGAGATTCAGGTTACTGCGAAGAGAAGCATGTTCTGTCAGATGCTCCGCCTCATGGTTGTAAAGAGTATGGTAAATATCACGAATCTCAATATACCGACTAATCTTACTTCTTTGGTCAAAGGATATATCTAATGCCTGAAACTCGGCATCGTCCCGGTAACGTTCTTTTAAGAAGCCTATCTGTCCGTTATCTTCAACCAATGAGCCTTTTTTATGAAACTCAAACAATTCCCCCGAATAAGGGCGCGGTTCAAAGGAACGCTTGCGTTCTTCCTGCCGTTGTTCTTGTCGAAGCCTTTCCTGTTGTTCGGTTATTCGGGCATCTTCTATGGGGTAAAGCCCCTCCTGACCTCCCCGAGGGGCAGGGCTGTTAAGTTCTGATTAAAATAATTAGAAAGCGTTCTTTGAAATTATTATATTTGCAAAAAAAAGCAGGAATGACTTTACTGGATTGTTTGTCTCAGGTAAAAGATCCGCGGCGTAAACAAGGTCAGCGATTTGAGTTGGACAAATTATTACTACTCATTATTATGGCCATGCTGCGAGGTTGTTACCACTATCGGGAAATTGCTCGCTTTTGCCTTTATCATCAATCGGATTTAACCCGCTTGTTGAAGATAAGGAGCAAGCATATGCCCTCTCATGTAACTATTCGCCAATTAGTTTTAAGCCTTGACTTTTCGTCCTTGCAGACTTGTTTTCATAAATGGGCAAAACAATATGTACCTATAGAAGAAAACGAATGGATTTGCATAGATGGCAAGGCCATTAAGTCTACAGTAAGCGATAGTCACAATAGTTATCAGAATTTTGTTTGCTTAGTCAGTTTATTCTCTCAAAAACGGGAACAGATCATTTATGCAGAGAAATTTGACAGCAAACAAACATCTGAAATAACAGTAGTTGAGCAACTTATTGAATCCTTGGATTTGAAAGATGTGATCTTTACTTTGGACGCATTGCACTGTAAAAAAAACGCTACAAACAATAATTGATTCCCAGAACCATTTTCTTGTCAAGGTAAAAGCAAATCAACCCACTCTTTTAAAGGCTGTTAAGGATACTGTCCGGACTTTTGTTGCTGTAGATGAACTCCTTGTCAAAGAGACGAACCGGGGTCGTAAAGAAACACGTCTGATTAAAGTTTTCAATCAAAAATACTTATTGCCTTATCAATGGAATATGGTTAATTCAATCATTGTTGTTGTGCGTGAATTTGTCCGAAAAGATAAAATACATCAAACAATCAGTTTATATATATCTGATCTTGAAACCACAAATGCCAAATTGTTATTACAAGGAATAAGAGGACATTGGTATATTGAAAATAAGTTACATTACACCAAAGATGTTATCCAAAAAGAAGATAAAACAGCTACCAAAAACAAAATAGCTGCTGCTAACTTATCCATTTTCAGAAACTTCTGTTTCAACATCCTTAAAGCAAAAAACAAATCAATAAAGTATGCTTCTGAATATTTTGCAAATAATAATGTCAAAGAACTCCTATGTAATTTAATTAGAACTTAACAGCCCTGCCCGTAAGGGCTATCATTGGGTAGTACGCTCTCCTGAAAACGGGCAATTATTTTTTCATTACGACAAAGGTTCCCGGGCCGGGCATGTTGTTGTCGATTTACTCAAAGACTTTAAAGGTACAGTACAGAGTGATGGTTATGGGGCCTATGATATATATGAAAAGAAACAGGATGTTCTCTTATTGGGGTGCTGGGCGCATGCCCGCAGAAAATTTGAACAGGCATTAGGCAATGATCCCCCA
>NZ_QVMQ01000032.1 GCF_010501105.1 Dysgonomonas sp. 511
CTTTTAGGGCTGTCCTTAGAGGAGTAAACCATATCCCGTACTTCTTATTTAGACTCAAAAATATTTATGCATAACTCCACAACTTTTCGGGGTGAGCCGTGATCCCCAATAGTTGTGTGCAAATTGTGTGTACATATGAAAATAAAGAGAGTTAGACTTTTTGCCTAACTCTCTGATTTTTAATCGTCGGGATACCAGGATTCGAACCTGGGACCCCCTGCTCCCAAAGCAGGTGCGCTAACCGGACTGCGCTACATCCCGTTTTTCCGTGATTGCGGTGCAAAGGTATAATATTTTTTTATAATCCAAAACAAATAAGAAAAAATATTCATTAAATTTATCTATCATCTTAGCATAAGATATTCTTTCACACCCAATGACAATAGGAAATACGCTGAATTTCTTACATTTGCAACATAAAGATAAACTTTTTAGAAAATGGAATTCAGAACAAAAATAAATATCCCAAAAACCGAATTATCGCTATCATACAACAATCATATACTCATGATGGGATCCTGCTTTATCGAAAATATAGGGCAGATATTAGTCGATCATCGAATTTCTGCTTATTTAAACCCATTTGGAGTATTATACAACCCCCTATCCATAGCACAGGGGCTAGATATACTGATAGATAATAAAAAGTTTACAGAGGAAGATCTTTTCGAACACAAAGGACTTTATCACAGTTTTCACCATCATAGCAACTTCTCGCATACAGATAAAACGTCTTGCCTGGAAAATATAAACAAGGAAATAAACTTAGCCGCCGATTTCCTCAAAAAAACTGACACGCTTTTCATTACTTTTGGTACTGCCTACATATATCAGTGGGCGAAAAATAATATGATAGTAGGAAACTGCCATAAACTTCCGGCTTCTGAGTTTAACCGCTCAATGCTATCTACAGAAAACATTATTGATAGATGGATTAAGCTAACAGAAAAACTAAAAGCGATCAATCCTTCATTACAAATACTTTTCACCGTCAGCCCTATCCGGCACTTAAGAGACGGAGCGCACGACAATCAACTCAGCAAAGCGACTTTATTAATCGCCATCGACAAGTTAATCTCTTCAGTGAATGACACCCATTACTTTCCTTCATATGAAATAATGCTGGACGACCTACGCGATTACCGCTTCTACAACGAAGACATGATCCATCCTAACACTACTGCCATAAAGTACATTTGGGATATATTTAAGAATACATATTTCCCTCCGAAAGACCGGCAGATAATGGATGAATGGCAAAAAATAAATCAGGCAATAAAACACCGCCCCATCAATAAAGAAAGTGAAGAACATAAGTCTTTTTTAAGGCAAACTTTGTTAAAGTTAAAAGCATTCAAGAATAAATATTCCTATATTTGTTTAGGAAATGACATAAAGGACTTAGAGTCCAGACTATAACAAAAAATGAAATATTCGATAGCAAAAATAGCAAAAATAATAGATGCAAGACCAGCAAACTTTATCAATTGCGATATAAGTATTTTATTGACAGACAGCAGGCAGGTATTCTTCCCCGCCGAAACTCTTTTTTTTGCAATAGAAACAAAAAATAATGACGGGCATAAATATGTAAAAGAATTATACGAACTGGGAGTACGCAACTTTGTCGTTTCTAAAACATATACCGAATGGAACGAACTCAACGATGTAAACTTCCTTATAGTATCCAAGCCCTTAACTGCACTGCAACGAATAGCCACCCACCATCGTAACGAGTTCAGTATTCCTATCATAGGTATTACCGGCAGCAATGGGAAGACAATAGTCAAAGAATGGCTTTACCAGATTCTATACCAAAAATTCAACATAACGCACTCGCCCCGCAGCTATAATTCTCAAATTGGCGTTCCACTATCAGTATGGCATATCAACAACCAGACTGAATTGGGTATATTCGAGGCCGGCATTTCACAACCCGAAGAAATGTCGAAACTTGAAGCTATAATCCGCCCTACGATCGGCGTACTTACTAATATAGGGCAGGCTCATCAGGAAGGATTCGAGTCGATGAAACAAAAATGCCTTGAAAAACTGGAACTCTTCATCAACTGCGAGGTTATTGTTTGCGAAGAAGAAAACGAACTGATAGATGAATGCATGGAAATTGCCTGCCTCTCGCACAAAAGACTTACATGGTCGCGCAAGGGGTCGCCCAAAAGCCCTCTGCATATAATAAAAATAGAAAGGCAAGATACATCCAGTACGATACACTACTCTATCTTAGGCATGGTTTCTGCGTTTAATATACCTTTCACCGATGACGCCTCTATAGAAAACGCGATACACGTATTGGCTACGGCAATATACCTGCATATGCCTATAAAGGAACTCAACGAACGGCTGGCAAACCTCGAACCGGTAGCCATGCGCCTAGATATACGGCAGGGAAAAAACAATACAACGCTGATTAACGATTCGTATAACTCTGACATCAATTCACTGAATATTGCGCTCGACTTCCTAGTACAACGGGCAACAGTAAAAGACCAGAAAAAAGTATTAATTCTATCCGACATACCTCAGTCGGGACTAGCCCCCAAAGAGCTTTATTACCTTGCCTCCAATCTTATACTCAACAAGAATATAGATATGCTGATAGGAATAGGCAAAGAAATATCAGCACACAAGGATTTATTCGCTAAAACCAAGAACTATTTCTTTGAGACTACCGAAGATTTTATCAAGTCGGATATATGGATGGATTTCACAGATATGTTCATCTTACTGAAAGGGGCACGCAGCTTTTCATTCGAGACAATAAACAAGCTCCTTGAATATAAGACACACGAAACCGTACTTGACGTCAATCTGGATGCCATTGTCCACAATTACAACTTCTATCGTTCGAAACTGAAGCCGAATACCAAACTCATCTGTATGGTAAAAGCCGATGGTTATGGCACGGGGGCTTCGGAAGTGGCAAAAACACTTCAATACCACAAGTGCGACTATCTTGCTGTAGCCTTGGCCGAAGAAGGAGTTCTGCTAAGGAAACAAGGCATAAAGATTCCTATCATAGTTTTAAATTCAGAGGTCGGAGGTTTCGAAGAACTGGCTAACTATTCCCTCGAACCCGAAGTCTACAATTTCAGAATACTGGATGCCTTTATCAAAGAAGCCAAATTGCAAGGCATAAACAACTATCCTATACACATAAAGATAGATACCGGCATGCACCGCCTCGGCTTCACAGAAGAGGATATTCCCGAATTACTGAAACGAATCAAAAGTCAATCGGGAGTCCGTATCCAATCCGTATTTTCGCATCTGGCTGCCAGTGAGAGTTGGAATTTTGACGACTTCACACACCAGCAGATCGACACTTTCAAAAAGACAGCAGCGCAGATTGAGCACGGATGCCACTACCCTATCATGAAACATATACTCAATTCTGCCGGAATAGAACGTTTTCCCGACGAACAGATGGATATGGTACGACTGGGCATCAGCCTTTACGGTGTCAGCGCCAGCGGATTGGAAGGTTTGAGGAATGTATGCACATTAAAAACAACCATCTTGCAAATAAAACATATAAAACCCGGAGAAACTGTAGGATACGGACGCAAAGGCTCTTTCGATCACAATGCAACCATAGCCACCATCCGCATCGGATATGCCGACGGGCTTAGCCGCCAGTTTGGCAACGGAATCGGAAGCGTACTTGTCAACGGGCATCTTGTACCCATAGTGGGTAATATTTGTATGGATTTGACAATGATAGATGTAACGGGAATCGAAGTAAAAGAAGGCGACTCTGTGACTATATTCGGCGAAGACTTATCGGTAAAAGACCTGGCAAAACAGATAAATACTATCCCCTACGAGATATTAACCTCAATATCGAGCAGGGTAAAACATATCTATTACAGGGAATAAACGATCTGCCAACAAATTCAGTCGTTGAGTTCTATCACATCCAGATCGGATATATTTCCTTTGTCGATTACAAAACGTACAAGCGTGCGCACCGTGTGGAATCCATATTTCCCTGCCGCACCCGGATTGATATGCAGACAGTTAAGCTTCTTGTCGTACATTACTTTCAGTATATGGGAATGCCCTGTGATAAATAGCTTTGGCGGATTGGCATATAATATATTACGAACCCTTGGGTCATACTTTCCGGGATAACCTCCGATATGCGTCATCAATACATCTACATTTTCTTCCGCGAAACGAAGAAATTCGGGATAGGCTGTTCTCACCTTATGGTCGTCGATATTACCATACACCGCACGGAATGGCTTAAAAGCTTCGAACCTGAGAGCCAATTCAAGAGAGCCGATATCGCCGGCATGCCATATCTCGTCGCAGTCGGCAAAATATTTTTCATACCTCTCGTCCCACCAATTATGCGTATCGGAAATCAAGCCTATCTTTTTCATGGTTATAAATTGATGCAAACAGAAAAACAAACAGCCAGAATAAACGTACCCATCGATGTATATTTAAGATAGGGGTCTAACAGCCTGTTTTCTTTTATGCTTAATACGTCAGACAATATTTTTATAAAAATGAAGAAGCATACCAGATAAAGATACTGATACCAGCATGACGAATACAAAAAAGAATAGGCTACAAAACACGCTAAAGCTCCGAACGTCAGTCCGGCATGGTAACGTTTTGCATTTCTCATCCCTATGCGTACAGGCACCGTTACCTTCCCCGATTTACGATCATTTTCATAGTCGCGCATATTATTCAGATTAAGCACAGCAACAGTAAGCAAGCCCAATCCGATAGCCGGCAGCCAGGGCGTAAAGTCGAGAGTATGTGTATGCAGAAAATACGTACCGACCACAGAAACCAGCCCAAAGAAAGTAAACGAAAATATATCACCCAACCCTTTGTATCCATATGGATTTTTTCCGGCAGTATATTTTATGGCTGCAACAATACAAGCCAGCCCCAACACTACGAAAAGCGATATATACCTCCAGTCCATAAACTGCAAAGCGATGTATATAAGCCACAGCCCGACAATAGCTGCCAAAACGATAGCTGTTATGATAGCTTTCTTCATCTGACGGGGAGTAATAGCCCCGCTTTGCACCGTTCGCTTAGGCCCTACGCGTTCGCCTGTAATATCTGTACCATGCTGATAGTCGCCCAGATCGTTTGCCATATTCGACAAGAGTTGCAGTATGGTGGCAATGGCAATGGTAAGCACAAACACTGCATAACTAAACCTGCCTGCGCTATATGCAATAGCACTACCCGCCAACGCAGTGGCAACAGCAAGAAACAATGTGCGCGGGCGCAATGCAGATATCCATGATTTAAGAGATGGCATATTTTAGTTTTTAGGTGTGCAAATATACGATTTTTTAATCGAACTCATTTCGTTTTTCACCTTGGAGTACGCGAAGCTGCACCAAGCCTTCCCCCTTCACTTTCGAGAATACCCTAACAGACTCTTAACATAAGAAGAAACTGTTTAATATCTACGGGATTCGAGATATTAAACAGTTTCAAAGAGGTTTTTTAATAGGTAAAGTCTCAACGACTTACAGTAATAATTTACATCATATTTGGTTAGCGTTACTGTCTCATTCCTATCCGATACTTGTTGCTACTGCAAAATCTATTTTAGGCTCTACAGGTAAGATATGCTCAGTGTTCGGATATGGTTGGTAATCGACAAAGCCTACAGGTTTTTGGTCGCCATGCAGGTCGTAGTAAGTAACGCTGTCACCTCCATCTCTTGATACATTGTCTCCTATCTAATTTGTGCAATATGTAATTATATACAAAGAAAATGATTATACTTTTTAAATATACTTCTTGTTACCAATTAATTTTGTATCTTCGTGAGACGTGTTGATATAAAAATTCTCAGAAAGTGAGACAACCAGTGTCGTATTTTACAAAAAACGATTTCCAGTACATAATATTTGTACAATAGGAGCAACAAATATAGCACAAGTGTATTTTCATATTACTTATTCAGAGGAGATTAATGCCCAAAAGACCCTAGAATATTATGATTTACGAAGAGAGATCTAGAGATAGATTCGTAAAAAAGGTATTAGAAACTATCCCTTCTTACATGAAACCCATCGAATACCTGATGGATGTATTAAAACTCAGTAGAGCTTCGGTATATCGCAGGCTCAGAAGCGAGATTGCCTTTACATACGACGAAATGATAGAATTGTCGTCGCACTTGAACTTCCCGGTAGAGGAGATCGTACCCTTAGATAAGGATAGTAAAGCAGTGTTCTCGTTTCAGGAATATCCGGATGCCGATCCTCCCCGTTTTTTTGCAAATGTGATTGAGCGGCATTATGAGAACCTACAAAGGGAAAGCCAGTTTAAGTACCGGTATGCAATATCGGTGATGAACCACATATGGCTCTTGTACACAATAGGATATGATAATCTACTGAGATTTTACTATTATAAATGGCTGCATCATAATGCTTATATTACTTCGCCATATACACGATTCAGTGATATAATGATTCCTCTCCCCGTACTCGAAACCAGCCATAAAGCCAGCGCTCTGATGCCCTTGCTCGAAAACTCAAGCTTTATTTTGGATAATAACACCTTCCTGAATACTATAATTGAAATACAATACTACTACAGACGGAAATTGATTAACCGGGATGAGCTTTTCTTGTTGAAATCCGATATGGAGAAAATTATTAATTACACAGAAACGCAGGTGCAACGAGGCACTAGCGAACTGGGAGCCAACAAGACATATTATATCTCATACTTCAATATACATTCCAATAGTTCTTATATAGAGAACGACCGCGAGTCGAAGGTGTATTTTTACGAATACAGCATAGAGCCACTGTCTACCTTCAATCCCAAGGTGTGTGCGTCTCATAAGAATTGGCTAAACTCGATTAAGAAGCAATCTGCCCTGATAACGACATCCAACCAGGCTTTGCAGATCGACTTTTTCGAAAGGCAAAGCGAATATTTAGACTGTCTGATGAAAGATAAGGACTTAACAATCTGAAGCACCGGGCAAACCTAAAGCACATAATATTTACCGAATACCCCTATATATACTGAAGCAGTGAGGCATGCGCTATTATCTCAGCTTTCCGCCCATCTACCCTAATCAATCCTTCGTCGCTCATCCTCTTTATCTCGTTGGCCAGTGCCGGGCGGGTCACATTCAGGTATTCGGCCAACTGGGTTTGGTTGTGTTCCATCTCAATCTCATCAGAACCTTTTCTGCGCTCGAAAAGGTAGTAGGCAAACCTGCTCCGTATGCTTTTGTAGGACAGTATTTTAAGGCGTCCCACAGTGCAGGCTGTGCAGTTGCCGGTAATTCTCAGGAAGTTCTTCAGCAATTCGGGGTTGGAGCTGATTAAGGCAAAAGCAGATTCTTTGGTCGCTTTAAATAAGACTCCGTCTTCGACCACGGTAAATGTAGCAGGGAAAAGGCCATGCTCGTCGAACAGGTGAGGTGTGGCAAAAGCCCGCGGCCCTACCAGGTTCTCTACCTTGACATTATTACCCGATGCATCTACAATATTAACCTCCAGATTGCCTTTGAGCAGTATATGCATATGTTGGCACGGCGTGCCTTGCCTGATAATAATTTCCCCTTTACAAATATCACGGACAGAATAGTCGAGCCTATCCAGTAATGTCTCTTTAAATTCATCTGTAGTACCCCGAAAGAGGGGAATCTTATGGATGATATTTATTTGCTGTTCCGACAAGAATACTTGTTTCTCCATACACCATTGATTTCATAGCATTTCCAATCCAACGATAAATTTATAAAAAATATTCTCAAACCCGAAACAACTATACTCGTCCTTCAGGGCAAACGCATAAAATTTATCCAAACTCAATTCTGAGCTTTGTAGGCGAATGATAATTCGCCCCTACAGTAGTCAAAACTGGAATATCATTTTTTCATGCGTTTGCCTTGCTTTTATCATGGACGTAATCGAGACTTTCTGTTGCTATACCCTACATTTTTCAAGAATATACATGGATGCTCCCCTGTGCTGCCGGAAGGTAATTCACGCCTATCCATGTTATCATAAGCAAAATAAAAGCTATTGGCAGCATCCAGAGCGTAACCTTCGGATAGTATTTTTGCAGCCGCATATGTATATATATCAAGTATGCAGCCGAAGTGACAAACGCCCATGTCTCTTTCGGATCCCACGACCAATAATGCCCCCAGGCCTCTTTTGCCCATACCGCACCCATCAGCATGCCCAGGATGAGGAAACCAAAGCCGATATATACCACATTGTCCATCAGGCTATAAAGGTGCTCGTCGGCTTTGCCCTTCCTTATATTTACCAGCTGTATAATAGATGCTATAGTGGCTGCTCCCAACATGGCATACGACAATATATAAACCGTAACGTGTGGCACAAACCAATAGCTTTGCAAGGCAGGCATCAGGTTGGTCGAATGTATTTCGGGCTTCAAAATATTGATGCACACAAATACACAGGCTACAAGACTCGAAAACGACAGCAACCACTTATACCTCCAATGCCTATACGTAATATATCCCACTGTGGCCAGAAAGAACGAATACCAAAGCCGTGTTTCGCCAATGGTGCGCAAGGGCGGGCGTTCCTGCCCTATCCAAAGCCCGACTATAAAGGCTGCAAATATCAGAATGCCGGCTATCATAAGCAATTCGATTATGTAAGGCTTTTTAGCTTTGTACACTAAACTTCCTGCTGCAAGCCAACAAAGCATTGCAGGTATGGCAAACCATAAAAATTCATCCCAAGTCATATTTTATATAGAGTTATGAATAATACGAACCTATAGTTGAAAAATAAACGGATTAGCATCATTGTTACCTTTCGTTTTTTTATTAACATTAACACCCTGAAAAACCTTATTGCATTAACCTATTTTTGCACTATATCGTTAAAAAGTAACACAAGTAACAGGTTTCAGCCATTTTTTCAATGTTACTTTTTTCTCATATCCAACTTCCGCCCCACCCTTTTGTATAGATAATTTTAGGGGAATGTAATAACAAAATATAAAGAAAATTATTCTGTCATCCTCTTGATAATACTATATGCCTCTACTACACCCATTTCGCCGGCCTTGCGCATATCGTCGAGCGCCCGGTTCTTGTCTTTCACCTGGAAGCGGCTCAATCCTCGGTTGTAATAAGCCTCGGCAAACTCAGGATCGCGGCGTATAGCCTCATTGTAATCGAGGATTGCAGCACGGAAATCATTCTGTTTGTAACGCACCGCCGCCCTGTTGTAATACGCATAGATAAATTCGGGATTCAGTTCTATTACCTTATTGTAGTTCTTTATTATTTGGTCGTACTCCATCTTACCCGGATCGAGCAATGTAGTGGTGCTGCTCGACAGGTTAGGGTCTTTCTTTGGTCCCGACAGGCTAAGCTTGTCATTCTGCTCATTCTTACGCTCATATTCCGGCACATTTTCTTTCAGGTCGAGCTGCTTGGTATAAACCACCGCCAAGTTGAAATACGCCAGCGTAAACTTAGGGTCGAGTGCTATTGCCTTGTTGAAATCCTCGATAGCACTGCTGAAATCCTGTACCAGCATATAATCCATAGCACGGGCAAAATACAATTCGGCACTTTCGGGGGCATTCATTATAGATTTCGACAGGTCGTCTATCGACTTGAAATGCTCCTGTATCTGCAACTCGTTGAGTGCCGCTTCGCTGTTTGTTATCCTTAGTTTTTTAGGCAGAGCCGATCTTTTGTTGAGGACATCTACCAGCTGGCTGTAATATACAAACCTGCGCAGGTCGTTCGGTTTTTCGTAATAAGAGACAACGAAGCGCGGTTCCAGTTCTAGCTTTATTTGCTGGTTTTGTATGCGTCCACGCGTGTTGCTGTTGTATTTGTTTTTTTCTTCTTCCGACTTATCGGCTACTACAAGCAGGTCGAATTTGTCTATATCCTTATCCGATGTTTCCCTTGTCTTTTCGTCCTCTTCCGTTACGCCGGCAGCCAGTAGTTCCTTGTATTTGCGGCTTTCTTCGTTGCGGGCATAATTATAGTCGCGTTCGGCGCCTTTCAGGTCGTTTTGGCGGCGTTTGATTTCGCTTCGGGCATAGAATCCCTGATAAAATTCAGGATATTGAGCCAGTACAGTGTTCATATCTTCGAGCGCGCCGCGATAGTCGCCTATATTGTTTTTGATCAGGGCTCGGTTGTAATATGCGATATAGTTATTTGGCTCAAACTTGATTACTACATCGAAGTCGGCAATGGCGCGATTGTCGTCTCCCACCTGCGACCTTAGCAGCCCCCGGTTGAAGCGGGCAATAACATTATTAGGATCAAGGTCGATAACTTTGTCATAATCGCCCATTGCTCCGCGCAGGTCGTTTTGCGAGTAACGTACCAACCCCCTGTTTATATAATTGCCTGTTTGCAGCGGCGCAAGGCGTATGGCTTCGTCGAGATCGGCTTGCGACTTTTCGTAGTCTTTTTTATAGTAGTGCAGAAGCCCTCGCATAGAGTACGACTGGGGGAGATACTTGTCGAGCTCTATAGCCTTGTTGTAGTTCTCAAATGCTTTTACCGTATCACCTTTTTCCTGATACATGGCGCCTCGCGAAAGGAAACCCTGTGTATAGTTGGGGTACATGGCAAGTAGTGAATTGAGGTATTTTTCGGCTTCTTCGTAATCCTTTTTCTGTATATTGACTATCCCGCTGTTGATAAGGGCAAACTTATCGTTGGGATACATTTCCAATGTTACCTTATAGTCTTCGAGCGCCCCGTCGTAATTGCTTTGCGCCTGACGCGAATCGGCTCTCAGCTGGTATGCTTTCGACATGAAGGGGTTGCGCTCTAAGGCGAGAGAACAATCGTCTTCCGTCCCTTTGAAGTCGTCGAGGAAATACTTGGCTATGGCACGATAGAAGTATGGTTCGGGCAGGTATGGCTTTGCTTTTATTGCCTGATTGAAATATTGTATGGCAAGCACGTAGTCTTCGTAGTATAGGGCATTCCGCCCGATGAGTATAACCCTGTCGGTATTGATCTGGGCTGTGGCCAACAATGCATTGAATATAAGTGCTATAAATAATATTATCTTTTTCACGTTGTACGGTATTGTTTGTTATTTTATTTAACGAACAAATATATAAATAATTGTAAAACAAAAAAGCCTCCCCTGATAACAAGGGAAGCTTTTTAAGCTTTATTTTGATGATTCTTAGTTAGCTGGTGGTGTAACGGGCTCTTCTGCTTGAGTGGCAGCAGGAGCAGGAGCAGCAGGCAGTTCGCCGGCATTAGGCACTGGCAGCGTAGTCGACATGTCAGGAGCTCCAGTGTTTACCGGTGCAGGAGCACCAATTATCTGGTCTTGCCTGTTAGCACCTTTCGGAGTTATCACTACACATACTATACTCATTATCATAACGAAACCGGCAAGTCCCCAAGTTGCTTTTTCTACAAAGTCGGTAGTTTTGCGAACTCCCATAACGGCATTCGATGAAGAAAATCCAGAGGCCAAGCCTCCACCTTTAGAATTTTGTACAAGAACTATCAGTATTAAGGCAATAGATGCAATTACAATTAATACAGTAATAAGTGTGGTCATTTTGTATCTTTAAATTTCGTATTTATAATCAATTTCTCAAGAAAACTCAATTGGTCTGCAAAGTAAATATTTTTTTTCGGATAATTCAAACTTAAGTGTTTAATTATTTTATATGCCTTTTCGTACTTTTTCTGTTTTATGTATATTTTGGCCAAAGTTTCGGTAAAAAACAGGTCTTCATTTATATCACCGGCAGGTGTATCTTCCTCCTCTATTTCTTGTTCTTCTTCATACCTATCAGCTGTTTCACCTTCAGGCTCTAACGTGATTGCGAGCCCGCCTTCCTGCTCCGATTTCGAAATGAACGAATCTATTATATCCTGATGTTTCAATGGAGCAGAAGCCTGTTGTACTTCGGTTTCCTTATCGTTCGACTCCAGATAAGACACATAGTCTGTAGCCAGCAACCCTGTGGATATTAAATCGTATTCGAAAGTTTGCACACCTGCACTTCCTGCTTGCGATTCGAAAAAGGCATCGAGCAAAAGGGAGGTCTTGTCGCTGCTTATTTCCTCCTTGCCTGTTTTTTGGAAATAGGCGTTGTATTCTTCACTCAATATATAATAGTAAAGTGCTTTACGGTCGCCCACAAATATACTCTTACGCCTGAGTTCTTCCTCAAACTTGCTGTAGTCGAACATGTAGAGGGCTTTGAGGTAGGTAAATATAATCGCCTGAAAATAGGGACATTTACCGGCCATTTTTTCCAAGGCAGGGATATCCAATATTCTCAGGTCGGTTTGTCCGTCTATTATACTTCCCAAACGCCCTGTATCCATATTTACAATATAAGTATCTGAAATATTACCAGTTAGACATGGTAGCATTGAATATTTGGTCTACAATGTCTTCTGTCAATTGTTTTATCAGGTCGTCCTGAACTTGTTCCAATGTATAGCTACTCGAAAAATCGCGGTAGGCAGATATTGTTTCTTCCTTGTCTTCCTGCGGGTTCTTATTGTTCCTGTAGCGGAATCGCACATTCATCGTCAAGCGGGTTTGTGCGGCAAGGTTATTTTCCTGTACGGCTTGCGGCGTAAGGTCGTAGCGCACAATTTCGCCTTCGAGTTCGAGCGATGGGTTGACAGTAGTAAATTGCAGTTTGGTATTGCGTGTAAATACATCTTTCATCCTTTCATTGAATGTTTGTGTCAATGAGGGATAAACTAGCGGAGCCTGATTCAGAAAATCGCGAATATCTATGGTCGGCGTTTCCTGATAATTGATAGATGCACCATTAAATTTGTACGATACCGAACACGATATCGTTATTAGGGAAATTATAGCTGCCCAGAGAGCTTTTTTCATAAGTCTTCCAAGTTATATTCTTTTATCTTTCTGTATAGAGTCCGTTCCGATATTTTAAGGTCTTGCGCTGCATTTTTGCGTTTACCGTTATGCCGTTCGAGTGCCTTTATTATCATATCTTTTTCCACATCCTGCAAAGATAGTGTTTCTTCTTCATATTCGGGCGTTTCTATCACATCGGCTTCTGCTATGCCCGATGTTGGTATTATAGTACGCACCTCATCCTTTACAGGCATATGCGCACTTCGCTCCGAAGTACTGCTTACCACCACAGGCGTTAAAGCCTTTTCGTGCTTGTCCATTACGGGAGATACAATGTCTGAGGCTTTGAGGTTGCCCGCAACTATGTCGTGAACAATCTTTTTCAGGTCGTTCATATCCTTTTTCATGTCGAATAGTACCTGATAGAGTATCTCTCTTTCGTTGTTGAAGCTTTTTTGTTCGCTGCTGTTTATTGTGCCTACCGGAACCAGCCCCACTTCATTTGCAGGAAGGTATAGTTTCAGTATCTCGGAAGTTATTTCCCGTGTTTGTTCTATTATGGATATCTGCTCGGTGATATTTTTCAATTGGCGGATATTGCCCGGCCAGTAATAATCCTTAAGCATTTGCCTCGCTCCATCGGTCAGTGAGATTGGCGGCATGCTGTACTTTTCGGCGCAATCGCTGGCAAATTTCCTGAACAGCAATGGGATATCGTCTTTTCTTTCCCGAAGGGCAGGCATACGGATAGGAACTGTGTTGAGGCGGTAATATAAGTCTTCGCGGAATTTGCCGTTGCGGGTTGCCGTAATCATATCCAGATTGGTGGCTGCCACTACGCGTACATCTGTTTTCTCTACTTTCGACGAACCGACCTTTATAAATTCCCCTGTTTCGAGAACACGCAACAAACGGGCTTGAGTTGACAATGGCAATTCACCCACTTCGTCGAGAAACAATGTACCGCCGTTGGCTACTTCAAAATAGCCTTTGCGTTCGCCTGTTGCTCCGGTAAACGAGCCTTTTTCGTGTCCGAACAGTTCGGAGTCGATAGTGCCTTCGGGAATCGAACCGCAGTTGACGGCAATATATGTGCCGTGCTTGCGGTGGCTGAACTGGTGTATTATCTGCGGGAAACTTTCTTTTCCCACACCGCTTTCGCCTGTAACCAGTACCGACATATCGGTAGGCGCTACCTGCAAGGCGATATCTATCGCCCGGTTGAGGTCGGGGCTGTTGCCTATGATCCCAAAGCGTTGTTTAACTTGCTGTATATCTGGTTTTGCCATAATCTGCATCTGTTTTGTTATAGCGAATAAACGTACTGTAAGATAGTAATGTTTTCGCGGAACTGACAAAATTACATATTTTAATTCTGTTTTGTCAGGTTTTTTTAATGAAGATTCGAGACAAACATAAAATTTATCTGAACTTTATTCGTCCCGCCAGTAGCCCAAACAGCAATATCGGTTCTGACCTCATCCTTTATCTCACGCCATGATATGGAAGCTACCTCGTAACCTCGTCTATCAAATAAAAGATAGACTTATAATTAATTCCTCCATATTCGCTCAACCCTATTTCGCAGGTGCGGCTGGTAGAATAACCATCTTTGCAGTCGGACGGAACTTGTTCCTTGAGGTGACGCAACCCATGCTCATTCAGTTCGGGGTAGGTGAAGCCCCTGTCGCCGGCAAATCCACAGCAATTGGAATAGACTACAGCCACATCTTTGGCGCACATCTTAGCCAGTTGCAATAGTTTTTCTTCCATCCCTATTTTCTTTACAGAACAGACAGGGAAAACACTCACTATATCGCGCGGGTTCTTTACCGATAATTTAGGCATTACAAAGTCGAGCATAAACTCAATGGGATCGTATATCTTAAGTTCTTTGCTTGTATATGCTGTATGGAATGTGTAGAAACACGGGCTCATATCGAACAATACGGGGTATTTGCCGTTTTCGGAAGCCTTCAACAACGCATCTTCCAACTCTTTCGATTTCTTTGCCCCTTCTTCTTTTAGCCCCTTACTGCTGAAAGCCATGCCGCAGCACAGGCTATTCAGGCTTTCGGGGTAGATGATGGTGAAACCGGCACGGGTAAGCAGTTCTTCCGTCTTGCGTGTAAGCTGCACATCGGCATTGTCGTACCCTTTCGATTTACCCATCGAACGATTGATACAGGAAGGGAAATAAACGACCTTATCCTGTTGCCCTCCGTTCACTACACTGTCTTTTATCTTCTTTGCACCCTTCGGCATATCCTTGTTCCATTTAGGTATGGTCTTCAAAGATGCCGTCCGCATAGTAGACGCTATTCCTCCCATCAATTTACTGCCTAATATAGTATGGAAAAAGTTGACGAAATTGAGTCCGCCCCGCACAGCAGAAGTTGTTTCCGCCATATGGTTTCCCAAAGAGGCAGCAATGCCTTTTTCCGTCTCCGAAGCATCTCGATGCCTTACATCTTTCACAAAAAGCCCGGTGTCAATCTTTACAGGGCAGGCAAGGCCGCACAGCCCGTCGGTGGCGCAGGTTTCGTCCAACTGATACACAGCATCGTTCATCATCTGTTTCAGCCTTACAGGGTTTTCTCCGCTTGAAGCCAAACGGGCGATTTCGCGACCGATAACTATGCGTTGCCGTGGCGAAAGCGTCAGCCCTTCCGAAACGCAATGAGGTTCGCAGAAACCACATTCCATACACTTATCTACTATCTCGTTTACTTCGGGCAACGGCTTCAGGTTTTCGAGGTGTATCTTGGGATTCTCGTTGATTATTACTCCGGGGTTTATCAAATGCTTAGGGTCGAATATCTTCTTTATCCTTAACATCATTTTATAAGCCGCTTCGCCCCATTCTTTTTCCACAAACGGAGCCATATTGCGCCCCGTGCCATGCTCGGCTTTCAGCGAGCCGTCGAACCTGTCGACAACTATCTCAACCAGCTCGTCCATCATATTGGCATAGCGCTGAACTTCCTTCGGGTCGTTGAAGTCCTGGGAAAATACCAAGTGGAAGTTGCCGTCGAGGGCATGCCCGTACAATACAGCATCGGCATAACCGCAGTCTTTGAAAAGCTTTTTCATAGCCACACACGCCTCGCCCAGCCTGTCCATAGGAAAGGCAACGTCTTCTATGAGGCAGGTCGTTCCTGTTTTCCTCAATCCGCCAATGGAAGCCAGCAAGCCCTTCCGAGCTTTCCAGTTGAAGTTATATTCTTTAGGGTCGGATGTAAATTCGAAAGGGAACAATGTAGGGATAGATCCTACAGCCTTGCGGATAATGCTTTCTTTTTCTACAAGTTCGTCCTTATTGTTGCCACGGATATCGACCAGAAGCAAGCAGGCCGTTTCGGGCAATGTGCGGAAATATGCGGGGGCTTCGGGATCGTCTTCGATAGAGCGTACCGATTCCCTGTCGAGCAATTCGACTGCCGATACCGGTGTGTTTTTCAGCAATGGAACCACATCGCAGGCTTTTTCTATCGTGTCGTATATCATTAGGGTGCAAGCCTTGTATTCTTCGTCTACAACGGTGTTGTAGGTGATGTCGGAAATGAATGCCAGCGTACCCTCCGAACCGATCATCAGGTGTTTGATGATTTCTACCGGGTCGTCGAAATCGACTAAAGCATTTATACTATATCCTGTCGTGTTCTTTATCTTGAACTTATGTTTTATACGCTCAGTCAATACGCCGTCGGCTTTCACATCGTCTCTCAGTTGCTCTATTTCGGCGATAATACTATGATGCTTTGCGCGGAAAGCTTTTTTGCTTTCTTCGTCCGATGTATCGAGCACTGTGCCATCATAGAGAACGATACGGATGTCGGAAACTGTTTTGTACGAATTTTGGTCGATGCCACAACACATACCACTGGCGTTGTTGGCTGCTATGCCCCCTATCATCGCTGCGTTGATTGAGGCAGGGTCGGGACCGATCTTACGCCCGAAGGGTTTCAGGTATATATTGGCTCTTGCCCCTACAATTCCCGGTTGTAGCTTTATTTTCAGCCCGTCGTCGAGTATCGTGTATTTGCGCCATTCGTGCGTGGCAACCATCAGTACCGAATCGCTGATAGCCTGCCCCGACAGGCTTGTTCCGGCGGCGCGGTATGTCACGGGAATATTGAGGTGCGCCGATTGGCGGATTACCTCTATGGCTTCCTCCTCGTTGTGCACCTGAACTACTATCTTGGGGATAAGCCTGTAGAAACTGGCGTCAGTTCCGTAGGCAAGTAACTGCAAGGGATTGGTAATAATACGTTTTTGCGGAATCGTTTTCGATAATAGTTCCTTCAGTTGTTGATAGTTGGCTGGCAGCATAATTTATATATTTTTTATTTTTTCACCTCCATCGCGTAAATATTACGCAAGTTATAAAACAAAAATGAGAAACCTGCTTTGCTTAGGATGATATATATTAAAAGAGGTCAAAAATAAAACAGCTATGTATTGACAATTGTTTCTTTATGAATGTATATTTACTGAAAAAATAAATACAGGGGCTATGCCCTAAATAGAAGAAAAATAACTACTTTTGTGCGTCGAAATATTAGAGCCTGTTTAAAGTTTTAGCGAAAATATTTTTTATGGGCTCAGATAAATAATTCTTAGAACAATATTCATTATTCATATTAATTTATTAAAACAATGAGAATCGAGAAAATTTTCGCACGTGAAATCTTGGATTCAAGAGGAAATCCGACTATCGAAGTTGATGTAACGCTAGAATGCGGTATCGTAGGCCGCGCGGCTGTTCCATCTGGAGCTTCAACTGGAGAAAACGAAGCATTGGAGCTTCGCGATGGTGACAAAAAACGTTACCTAGGCAAAGGTGTTGTTAAAGCAGTAGAAAATGTAAATACTATTATCGCACCTGCATTGGAAGGAGAATCATCACTTGACCAAAGAGGAATCGATAGCAAAATGCTTCAATTGGACGGAACAAAAACCAAATCTAAATTGGGCGCAAACGCTATTCTTGGTGTTTCTCTGGCTGTAGCTAAAGCCGCTGCAAACTATCTTGAACTTCCATTATACCGCTACATCGGCGGAACAAACACTTACACGCTTCCTGTACCTATGATGAACATCATCAATGGTGGATCTCACTCCGATGCTCCTATCGCATTCCAAGAGTTTATGATCCGTCCTGTAGGTGCTCCTTCATTCAAAGAAGGCTTGCGGTGCGGTGCTGAAATTTTCCACGCATTGAAAAAAGAATTCCACGACAGAGGCCTTAGCACTGCTGTAGGTGACGAAGGTGGTTTCGCTCCAACTTTGAACGGAACAGAAGACGCCCTTGACTCAATCCTTAAAGCTATCAAAGCTGCCGGATACGAGCCAGGAAAAGACGTTACTATCGCTCTTGACTGTGCTGCTTCCGAATTCTTCAAAGATGGTATATACGACTATTCTAAATTTGAAGGTGCTAACGGGGCTAAACGCAATTCTGCCGAGCAAGTAGAATTTTTGGCTAGCCTTGTAGCTAAATATCCTATCGACTCTATAGAAGACGGTATGGGCGAAAACGACTGGGACGGATGGAAATTGCTTACCGACAAATTGGGCGACAAAGTTCAGTTGGTTGGCGACGACTTGTTCGTGACTAACGTTGAGTTCCTTCAAAAAGGTATCGAAATGGGTTGTGGTAACTCAATCCTTATCAAAGTTAACCAAATCGGTACGCTGTCCGAAACACTGGATGCTATCGAAATGGCTCACCGTGCAGGCTACACTAGCGTAACTTCTCACCGTTCGGGTGAAACAGAAGATGCTACTATCGCCGATATCGCTGTAGCTACTAACTCGGGACAAATCAAAACTGGTTCACTGAGCCGTTCAGACCGTATGGCTAAATACAACCAATTGCTTCGCATCGAAGAAGAGCTTGGCGACAAAGCTGTTTATGGCTGGAAACGCGTACAAAGAGTAAAATAATAAGACTCTTCATCTATAAAAAAAGTGAAGCTACCCTAACGGATAGCTTCACTTTTTTATATAAAATAGCCTGAAAGCTAGGCTATTGCTTGTAAATGAACAAGATTCTCGTTAACTTTGCGCAAGTAACTCTCTATGCAAAAGTTCCTTTTACCCGAATTTCATGAAATATATTCGTATTATCTTCTTTTTGTTCTTCACAACTATATGTTTAACAAACGCTCTTGCGCAAGCCAATAGTGGAAAACCTCGCAACGGGGAAGGAACGCACGATTTCCTTATACGTCACAAACGTTCGCCGGCAAAGCATTACGACCAGTTTATAAAACTGAACAAAGGTAAATTCGGCAGAAATAAGAGTTTGCTGAAAGATGTAACTTATATACTTCCTCCCCTATCTAAAGAAAATACTTCCCCCCAAAAAAATGTAGAAGCCAAAAGCAAAGGTAAGCAATACAAACAGCCGCTTTTCGGCAAGAAATATGAGAACTATTCCATTAAGTCGGATGAGTTGAAAGGGACCTGCTTCTACCTTGTAAGCGGACACGGAGGCCCCGATCCGGGCGCTGTAGGCAAAATAAATGGAAAAACAGTGTGCGAAGACGAATATGCCTACGACATCATATTACGCCTTGCCCGAACCCTGATGGAAAAAGGTGCTAAAGTACATATCATCATTCAGGATTCGAAAGACGGAATTAGGGATGCCATGTATTTGGCCTGTAGCAAAAAGAATGAAACCTGCATGGGGTCAACCATACCGCTCAACCCTACCGCCCGCCTCGAACAGCGTAGCAATAAGATTAACACTTTGGCAAAGAAAGATAAAGAAAAATACAAAAGATCAGTATTTGTCCATCTCGACAGCAGGAGCAAGAAACATCAGCTGGATGTATTCTTCTACCATGCACCGGGAAGCAAGGCCGGGGAGAAGCTCGCAATTACAATGAGCAGGACATTTAAGGAACAATACGGGAAACACCAACCCAAGCGCGGCTTTACAGGAACCGTTACCCCGCGCGACCTGTATGTACTGAGAAATACAACCCCTATAGCTATTTTTGCCGAACTGGGAAATATACAGAACAGCTTCGACCAGAAGCGTTTTCTTGATTATAACCAACGGCAAGCTCTTGCCAACTGGATGGTCAAAGGACTGCTGAAAGATTATGAAAATTCGAAAATGAAGTAACAAGCCGTAAACGGGCGAGTGCAAACCTTCGACAATTATTCTTATATTTGTAGTTATACAATAAACAAATATAACTATGAGACTATTACTAATCAGCAACTCTACCAATCCCGGCGAACCATATCTGGATTACCCGAAGTATAACATAAAGGAATTTTTAGGAGATAAGCCGATCAAAGCGTTATTTATACCATATGCTGCCGTCACTTTTTCGTATGACGAATACGAAGCGAAGGTTAACAGCCGTTTTCAGGAGATCGGGCATAGCGTAGTTGGCATACATCATTTCGATGATCCTAAGAAAGCTGTACAGGAAGCAGACGTGATAATCGTAGGAGGAGGAAACACATGGAAACTTGTCCGTACAATGAGGGATAACGGGATTATCGACCTTATAGGGCAAAAAGTAAAAGCTGGTACACCGTATATAGGATGGAGTGCTGGTTCGAACGTAGCTTGCCCTACCCTACGCACAACGAATGATATGCCGATTATCGACCCGAAAGGATTCGATGTTATCAATCTGGTTCCTTTCCAAATCAACCCTCATTATCTGGATGTCCATCCCGAAGGGCATGGAGGCGAGACGCGCGAAGACAGGATCAATGAGTTTATTACCGAAAATCAGGATATGTATGTAGTTGGCTTGCGCGAAGGCACAATGCTCAATCAGGAAGGAGATTCATTGAAACTGATAGGCAATAAATCTGCAAGAATATTCAAATACGGGCAGGAAGCAAGAGAATTGCAACCGACTGATAGTTTTGATTTCCTTTTAGGATAGAAGGCATCAAGGCTCTATAAAGAAAAAGGTTCAAGCCCCGAGACTTGAACCTTTACTTTTATAACATATTGCCTTTCAACTACTTTGCATAGCTCACGGCACGTGTTTCGCGAATTACAGTAATCTTCACTTGTCCCGGATAAGTCATTTCATCCTGTATCTTTTTGGCTATATCTGTAGACAGTTTTTCTGTTTCCACATCGTCTATTTTGTCTGCACCTACAATCACGCGCAACTCGCGGCCGGCTTGTATTGCGTATGTTTTCAATACGCCCGGATAAGAAAGTGCCAACTGTTCGAGGTCGTTCAAACGCTTGATATATGCTTCCACAATTTCGCGGCGAGCACCAGGACGCGCTCCGGAGATGGCGTCGCAAACCTGTACGATAGGTGCAAGTAGACTTGTCATTTCCACTTCATCGTGGTGAGAGCCTATAGCATTGGCTACATCTGGTTTTTCCTTGTATTTTTCAGCAAGTTTCATACCAAGCAATGCGTGAGGCAGTTCCGGCTCATCGTCAGGCACTTTACCTATATCGTGTAATAGTCCGGCTCTTTTTGCTTTCTTCACGTTCAATCCCAACTCGGCAGCCATTATTGCACAAAGATTGGCTGTTTCGCGGGCATGTTGCAACAAGTTTTGTCCATACGACGAACGGTACTTCATTTTACCTACCAAACGGATCAGTTCAGGGTGCAATCCATGTATTCCTAAGTCGATAGCGGTACGTTTACCTGTTTCTATTATCTCTTCTTCTATTTGCTTTTTCACTTTAGCAACCACTTCCTCGATGCGGGCAGGGTGGATACGTCCGTCAGCAACCAGTTGGTGAAGCGCCAAACGGGCTATTTCGCGACGAACAGGGTCGAAACCTGAGAGTACAATAGCTTCGGGGGTATCGTCAACCACAATTTCTATTCCAGTAGCGGCTTCTAAGGCGCGGATATTACGTCCTTCGCGACCGATAATGCGTCCTTTTATTTCGTCAGATTCTATATGGAAAACAGTGATCGCGTTTTCTATCGCAGTCTCGGTAGCTACACGCTGTATAGATTGCACAACAATCTTTTTAGCCTCCTTATTAGCTGTCATTTTAGCCTCTTCCATTATATCGTTGATATATGATTGGGCATGAGTCTGGGCTTCATCTTTCAGGGCTTCTACAAGCTTTTCCTTAACTTCTTCTGCCGACAGTCCCGACAGTGCTTCCAAACGTTCTACTTCTTGCTTATGAAGTTTATCAAGATCTTGTTTCTTCTTTTCTATAACTTCCAGCTGTGTATCCAGGTTAGTCTTGATAGTATCCGCTTCTTGCTTTTTGCGATGAAGATCTTCTTGCTTTTGGTTGAGAGTCATTTCTCTCTGTTTCAACTTGGCTTCTGCCGATTGCAGTTTCGAATTTCGGGAGTTTACTTCCTTCTCAAAATCAGATTTCATTTGCAAGGCTTGCTCCTTAACTTCCAGTAGCTTGTTCTTTTTTATCACTTCGGCTTCCTGTTCGGCTTCTCTGACCTGGCGCTTGAATCTCGAATTTCCGACGAAATTCAAAGCCACCCATGTCAGGATACATCCTGCCAGAAAGGCTATTACAATAAATAATATATCCATAATTTCAGTTTTCGTTATTTAAAAATTTATATAAAAAAAAGGCACTAATTCAAGCATAAAGATTCTTTTATACTTGCCTTAGTGCCAGATATTTCTTTCAGTACTAATATTTCTTTTATTTTACCTGCATTTTCAGATAATCATCTAACTCTTGCGTCAGTTTTTTGATTCCTCTCTCAAACGAGTTTGCTTTGAACTGCCATTCTACTTTTTCAGCTACGGCTTGCACCGCAGTCATTGCCATATAGTCTGTATCTCGCAAAGCTTGCGACTCGCTTCCTGTAAAATAACTTTTATATTGTCCTATTTTATAATCTATTTCATCAGCAGCCTTCCGATATATTTCTTCCTCGCGTCTCTTCACTCGCAGAGGATATCGCATGTCTGCAATGCGTAGATTAATTATCAAATGATCGTCCGTCGGTTCCATGTCTTATCAATTTTTAAGCAGGGCGATACATTTATCTACATCTCGCACTAATTTTGCTAATCTCTTCCTAGCTTGCTGTGTACCATCATCATCGGTATCGGATGAGAAAGATTTCGCAAATTTGAGATTTTCATATTTACTGTTCAGTTTGCCTACTTCCGATTCAAGTTCCTCTATCCTGATGTTTTTTTCGGCCACATCCTGCCGCAATTCTGCATTCTCCTGTTTCAGTTCATCGCAGAAATCCATCAAACGCCTCATCCTCCAATCGAACTCGGCTAAGAGTTTTTCTTCATTCTCAGTCATAGTATAACTAAAAAGCTAGACAAAAATAAAAAATAGCAGCGGATTATCAAAATAATTACCCTTCTAAATTAAGAAAGGGGGCAGATGGGCAGCATTAAAGCAAAAAAGAGGTGTCATCTACAGACAAACACCTCTTTTTCCGTAATATTTCCTATCCAGGCAGCTCTTTAGAGCAAAACTACCTGCAGATCGTCTTTCAATTCATTAAAAGCGACTTTTCCTTCTCTTGCAAGCCATCCTAGTGCGGCATACATATCTTTTTCTGTAAGTTTACACGCCTTTTTAATTTCCTTAAGCGACTTGCTTCCTTCTGCATCGAGATATGTCCAAATAGCTCCTGCATTTGTTCCAATTTTTTCTTTCATAACTGGGCACTAATTTTTAATTAAACTTAATTATCATCTCCGACTACAAAAGTATATAAAATAGGGTATTAGAACAATTTTATATTCAAAAATTTAACCAAAACATTAACTTTTGCTTCCTTTTATTGCACTATTCGTAATTTGTTTATTAACCAAAATCTCGTAGATTTGTAAAAAAATGACATCTATTGCGATTTTTCGGTTTAAATAAGAAGAAAGAATATAGCGACGAAGAGCTTCTGTCCCGGTTCAGAGAAACAGGGGATGTAGAGTTGTTCCAAGCGTTGTTCGAAAGGTATATGCCGCTGGCGTATGGTTTGTGCCTCAAATACCTTCAAAACCCGGAGCAGTCGCAAGATGCTGTTGTCGATATTTATGAGAACCTCTCGCAGAAGATACATACCTACGAAATCAAGGTTTTCAAAAACTGGCTGTACAGCGTAGTCAAGAACCACTGTTTCCATATACTGAAAGAGAATAAGAAAGAAATTCTTGTAGATTTCGACTCGCAGGTTATGGAATCCGACTCAATTATTGATCTATTAAGTGAGAACCGGGAAGAAGACAAAGAACATGCCCTCAGCAAGTGCATGGAAAAACTGCCCGAGCCTCAGCGGATAGCAATAGATAAGTTCTTCTACGAGAACAAATCTTATGCGGAAATCGTGGATGAAACAGGCTTTCATCTGAAGAGTGTTAAGAGCTATATACAGAACGGTAAACGGAATTTAAAGATTTGTATTGAAAAAAATCTGGAAGAATGAGCTTTTTAGATTACATAAACGGACACAGGAAGGGTAAAGACGCGAACCGGATTGAACGTGATTCGATGACCGACCCTTTTGCCTACGATGCCATAGATGGCTTCGACAGTGTAGACGATGACCATATTGCCCGGTTAAACACCCTGCAAAGCCGGCTCAGAGCAAAAAACGAACGCCCCAGACACAAACAGGTAAGGCTAAGCAGTCTCAGCCGTATAGCTGCTACTGTTGCCGTGCTGGTATTCGCTCTGGGAGGATACCTGTTTGTTGACTACCACAGTAAGCCAAATCTGCAAGCGCAACAAAGTGCTGGTGGCGACAATGTCATTATCAGCATATATGTACCCGAACCTTACTACAAAGAGAATATAACAAACATAGCCAAACTTAATGCCCAGACGGTGAAGACTTCGAAGATTACGATCTCCCGTTTCGAGGTAGGCAAATATACAGATTCTACCATCTCGAAAGAAGAACTTGACGAACTGAATAGCATAGACAAAAACGGAGCGGATGAAATAGATGTTCTCTTACCTCAGGAATTTGAAGAGAGAAGTTCTGCTAAGCAGCATTTCATCGACATTCCGGTTCCGCAATCAAAGTAAGGCTATTCTTTCTTTTCCAGCAGGTCGGGGCGAAGCTTTTCGGTACGTTCCATAGCCTGATGTAAACGCCATTCATCTATCTTCGCCTGATGCCCCGAAAGAAGCACATCGGGTACTTTCCATCCTTTATATTCTGCCGGACGGGTATATACAGGCGGTGCCAGCAGGTTGTCTTGAAAAGAATCGGACAGAGCCGATTGCTCGTCACCTATTGCTCCCGGAATGAGGCGGACGATAGAGTCGCACATTACAGCGGCAGCCAATTCGCCGCCGGTAAGTACATAGTCGCCAATAGAAATTTCCCTCGTAATAAAATGCTCGCGAATACGGTAATCTATACCTTTATAGTGGCCGCAGAGTATGATGATATTTTCGTAAGACGACATCTGGTTGGCTATCGGCTGGTTAAACACCTCCCCGTCGGGCGAAGTATATATCACCTCATCGTAGGCTCGCTGTTGTTTCAGTGCCGATATAGCATTGTCGATAGGTTCTATCTGCAATACCATGCCAGCCTCGCCGCCGAAAGGATAATCGTCTACCTTGCGGTGCTTGTTGGTCGTATAGTCCCGCAGATTGTGTATGTGTATTTCCGCAAGTTTTTTGTCTTGTGCCCTTTTAAGTATCGAGCAGTCGATAAGCCCGGTAAACATTTCGGGTAATACAGTTATTATGTCTATGCGCATATTTATTCGGTTTCAAAAAGTAACAAACGTAACAGTTTTTTAATTAATAATGCAAATCAGCAGTTGGAATATAACTATAAAACGTTCTTTTTACTGCGCGCAATCAGAGATTGCTTGCGTTCCTTTTGGCCTAAGCCCCAAAAGGAACCAAAAACTCTTTTGCGCCTCGCTTCGCCGTACGACCCACTTTGCGCTTTGCCGGCTGAATG
>NZ_QVMQ01000033.1 GCF_010501105.1 Dysgonomonas sp. 511
ACTTCCTGATCTATTCTTTTTCTTCTTTACAAACATGGTGTGAATATAGCACTTTTTAGCTTGCGTACCCCATAACAGGGTACGCAAATGACGTATATGACTGATATACAGGATGATGAAAATTTAGAAGTTAGGAAGCGACGAAGTCAGGAAAAAGAGAGAATCGAAAACAAAAGAGAAAAAGCAATCAGAAAAACGAAAAAAGGCTATCCCATTATTGTGAGACCTCTGCCGACCCGATGCTGGCTACTGGTGGCAGCATGGAACTTTCGTACCAGGCATTGCTCACTAAAGGCGAGCCAAGCCATATTCATATTGCCACAATAATAGCCAGCAGGCAAGCTATCGACTTTTGCCGCGATAATTTCCCTGCAGATAAGACCACGATATGGGCGGCTGCCATAGATCCCGACCTGAACGAATCGGCATACATAGTACCCGGATTGGGAGATGCGGGCGATCTGGCATATGGAGAGAAAGATTGAATTGAATATAGTAAGTCCGGCCTTATTAGGCGCGTCTACTCGTGTAAGTGGCTGTATATCAGTTGATTTTCCTTGAATAAAGCCAGGCTGAAGAATATTTCGGATAATCCTTTCTGAAAGACCGCAAGAATCCCTCGGCTTCCTGTTTGTCATAGAAAGAAGCTACATATATCCTGTACCTGTCGGACGACTCCACTATCGCAGCATCAGGAAAAGCTAGTTTGCTAATTTTATTGAGTAGCTTTTCGGCTTGCGCCAGGGAAGTTTCGCCCCCTACTATAATGTAATATTTCCTTTCGTGCTTTACCTCTTCTGCTGCTACAGCAACTTCTTCCTTATCTGGTACATTTTCAGCTATTTGTTCCTGCTGTTCTTCTTTTTCTGCTACAGGTTGCGGCTGGACAAATACAGGCGAAGGTATAATTCCGGCATTTTGATAGCTTCTATAGCTTCCATTTTTCAAACTCACACTAGGAGCAAGCATCAGGAAAAGCGCAACAGAAGCAACGGCCACAGATGTAAGCGTATATTTCAGAGAATACTTCTTAGCTGTCTTTATTGCCGGTATTTCCAACTGATCCAGCTTCTTCAATGAAACAGAATATAAGCCAAAGCACTCAGGGTGAATGTATAGCTTGTTGGGTGTAAAAATCAGATTTCGATCACTATCGAGAGATAATGAACCGACATTGCCACAATCTATCGTTTTTCCCCGTTTCAAATCGGCAAGAATAGCTCTTACGGCATCCTTTATCTGCATAGATGCAAACCGATAGGAAACACCTTCTTCTTTACTTATCAACGAAGCTATAATTCCGTCGCTCGACTTCAATTCAGGATTGAAAGCTAATGTATAGCACGGAGGGGTTACCGACCCGTCGCGACCAACAACAGCATTCTCAATATTCAAAATAAAAGCTCCTAAGTCCGGTATAATCACGCAATTATGAGCCGGCAGTAAAAAATCGAGATGTTTAAATAGCTTCACTTTCATAAGAACAAATATAAGCAGATATTAGCAATAAAATATCTTATAAAGAAGAATTGTTTCAACAAGATTTCAACATTAGAAATTAAGCTGTTCTGCGACAAGTAAGTAACTGTTGACTCTGCCATATTTTACTACGGAGTTCAATTACACAAGAGATCAATTTACTTCTCTATTCTATTTTAACAATGCGAATCAGTAATTGGAGAATAAACAAGTTCGTCTCGTTGTTACTTTTTCTTTAGATACAAGTAAACAAGATACGAGATACAAGTTTATATTTTATAAGAAACCAACTCGTTAACTCGTCCACTGGTATCTTGTATCTCCCTAAAAAGTAACACATGTAACACCTTTTCATCCCTTTTTCTCATAGTTACTTTTTCCCTCTCTCTTGTCGTGGCTTGCAGCCCTCTCTCCCTTTGGAGAGAGCGGGGAGTGAGGTAAAAAAGTAACACATGTAACACTTTTTTACTGTTTTTGCCTGTTACTTTTTCTCCCACCTCTTTCCCATTTCAGCTCCGATCTCCCGCCCTGCCTTCTTGGTTGGCTGAAGAAGGTATGCCTCTCTATAGATAAACTTTTCTACTACTGATTGGCTTTAATAATGTCAATTAGTGGTTAAATTATATTTCCTTTAACCAGAGAATTGAAACAACTTAAACCGAACCTGGTAACCTACGGTTTTTCGCCAAGAGCTTCCTGTCCGAAACTCAAAGGCAGTAAGTCTTTTACCGATGCTACTTCATATATCTTATCATTTCCATACATAATTACCCTAATGCGGTTTTTGTACCTATTTTCTATTTCGAGCATTACCTGCCTGCACGCCCCGCAAGGTGTACATGGTGCATCGGTAAAGCCACCATCGTGATAGGCTGCTATGGCAATTGCTTCGACAGGCATTTCGGGATAACCTGAATTTGCGGTGAATAAGGTGATACGCTCGGCACACAAGCCCGATGGGTATGCTGCATTTTCCTGATTGCTTCCCTTTACTATTTCTCCATTAGAAAGTAATACTGCCGCACCTACCTTAAAATCGGAATAAGGGGAGTATGATGTCTGTATGGCTTTTTTTGCTTCATCTACCAGTTTTTTTATACTGTCGGAGGCTTCATCATAGCTATAAACAAGTATCTTTGTTGTTAAATTTAAATAATCCATTCGTATTACTGTTAATATTAAAAACCATAAATGTATGAAAAAACTTGATTTCCCTAATATAACAGCAAGCATAATTGCAATGGTAATGCTTTTTGTACTTCCCTCGTTACCGGCTTTTTCACAGGCAAAGCGAAGCAAAGTATATGAAGAATATATAAAAACCTACAAAAGTGTTGCCATAGACCATCTGAAGCGTCATAAGATCCCAGCCAGTATAACACTCGCTCAGGGATTACTGGAGTCGGGAGCCGGACAAAGCGACCTTGCACGCAGGGCTAACAACCATTTCGGAATCAAGTGCCATAGCGACTGGAAAGGTGAAAAAGTTTATAAAAGCGATGATAACCCGAACGATTGTTTCCGCAAATACAAAAATGCAAGCGAATCGTTTGAAGATCATGCGCAATTCCTAAAAAAAGCCAGATATAGCACCCTCTTCACGCTGAAAATCACAGACTACAGAAGTTGGGCTAGGGGATTGCAGGTTTGCGGCTATGCTACCGACCCGGCTTACGCAAACAAACTGATAAAAATTATCGAAGATTACGACCTATACCTATACGATATGCAAGGCTCTTCAAGTACAGGCAAAGGAAATACGACACAAACATCTAAACCGCCTGTCACATACAAGCATACGCCATATCGTACACATGGGTTGATTTATATCATTGCCCGCGATGGCGACACATATGAATCTATCGCATCCGAATTTAACTTTAAGGTCAAAGACTTGTGCAAATACAATGAAGTGCCTCGAGGATTCCCATTAAATAACGGCGACTGGGTATATTTCGAAAACAAGAAATCGAAAGCAGATAAGCCTTACTACGAGCACATTGTAAAGGTTGGCGAGTCGATGCACAGCATATCTCAAAAATATGGGTTGAAGGTAAAGAACCTATATAAACTAAACAAGAAAGACTACGAATACGTTCCTGTTGAAGGTGATATTTTAAGATTAAGATAAATTTGTAAATTTAAAAAGAAGGATGAGACATTTATTAGCAGGGTTACTTTTGATAACTTGCTCGTTAGGAGTTTTTGCCCAGGACAAAGAGAAAGACAAACTGGAAGATGGAAAATGGTACCTGAAAGGTGTAACAGGTTTGAATATATCGCAGACAGCATTGAGCAATTGGTCGGCCGGAGGAGAAAACTCGGTTGCAGGTACAGCATATCTCAACGGGGCTCTACAACGCAAAAGCGGCAACTGGCTGTGGTCAAACTCGTTGGCTCTGGAATATGGACTGACAAATACCAAAACGCTGGGAACTCAAAAAACAAGCGATAAAATTGAGTTTTCTACACAATTGGGTTATTCTACAAACAATATCTGGTATTATACCATAATGGGCGACCTCAAAACCCAGTTTTATAAAGGATACAACTATCCCGACAAATCGCAGTATATTTCGAAATTCTTTGCGCCCGCATATTCTAATATCTCTGTCGGTATGGAATATCGTCCGAATACGAATTTTTCCGCCTATTTTTCGCCATTGGCAGGCAAGCTTACCTTTGTGATGGACGACTACTTGTCGGACGCAGGTATGTTTGGAGTAGACAAAGGTGATAAGTTCCGCGCCGAGCTTGGTACTTACCTCAAAGCCCGCGCCGAAAAAGACATTATGGAAAACGTAAAACTTATCTCTACCATCGATTTCTTTACTGCTTACGATAAGTCTTTCGGAAACGTGGATATTAACTGGGACTTACTTATCAGTATGAAGATAAACAAGTTCTTGAGTGCCAGCATAAATACCACGTTGAAATATGACGATGATGTGAAGAATGTAAAAAAGGATGGTACAATAGAAGGGCCTAAAGTGCAGTTCAAAGAAATGATAGGAATAGGAGTTTCTTATAACTTTTAATTTATACCCTATACTTAACAAAAATGCAGCCAGAAACCGGGCTGCATTTTTATTATCATTCCATCAGGCTATATTTTATCAACATACGATCAATATAGTTGGAGGCTTCATCGTCTCTTTGTTCAGCCCACTTTTCAGGATATCCGGTGTCATTGCCGAATGAATAGCGAATGAGTATAGGAGACCAGGAATCATGAAGCCTTATTTCAGTTATATTGTTCCGGGAGTGAAAAAGGAAATCGAACAAATTCTCTTCTATTCCCGTATAAAAGTGTAAAACAAGCCATTGAGGGATATCTATATTTTCGGCAATAGCCCTTTTGCCACTATCATAGACAAATGAGCTTTCCGATTGCCAATCAGGTTGTATATTCTTTATCGACTTAACATTGTTATTGTCATAGTAATCGAAGTTGAAACATAGTTCCTTAAAGGGATAAACAGCTTTCACAGCCCTTCCCCGCGAGTCGAGTATATATATTACATCACGTACAGAATCATCCTGAGATCCATCCCTCCTAAGGGAGAAAATAACTGAATCTCCCACATATGATATATCATATATTTTAGGATCTATATAATTGTCTGCAAGAGCAATAGGCCTGCCGGAATGATCATAGGAAATGCTGATAATAGCTCTTTTTTCTCCATAGCCATTCGTTATTTCCATCTCTTTTATTTTCCTGTCGGCAGTATAAGAGAGGATTAGTGTAGATTCTGTTAGCCCATCGTTCAAATATTGCAATTCGACAGGCAATAGTCCAGTATTAATCTTATCGTTACCTTGAGCCATGCATAAAGCGAAAGAAAACAAAACACATACTAAAATAGCGACTTTCAATCTGCTCAAATTATCCATACATCATAAATTTCCGGTTGTTAAATGTAGTAGCAAAGTATAAAACAAATATAGCTGATTTTATCTCATATATGTATTGCAAAAACATAAAACCGGTAAACAAAATTTGTTCATTCTCATATTTATACTAATTTTATGAAACGAATATCAAAAACATAGTATATTATGAATAAGTACCTATTAATCTCTATTTGCATTCTCACATCATTGTTTGCAACAGCACAAGACGACTCTAAATACTTGGCGGGAGCAGTTCCCGAAGTAGACGGAAAAGTCGTATTCCACAAAACAATAGCTGTAAAAAATCCTGTTTCCGATTCGGATTTATACAATGCCGTAGAAAAATGGGCGAATGATAATTATCAGAAAAACGGAGAACTGAACAGTAGAGTATTACTTTCGAATCCTTCGTCGAAAGACATTGCTTGCCAAGGCGAAGAATACCTCGTGTTCAAAAGGAGTATGTTAGTTCTCGACCGGGCTAAGATGCACTACCAGCTTATACTGGAAATAGGAGCTAACAAATGCGAAATGACAGTACGCAACCTGAAATATGAATATTCGGACAGTAAAGAAATATATAAGGCCGAAGACTTGATTACAGATGCTATAGCCCTGAACAAGAGCAAAAACAAACTGAACCGTTACTATGATAAGTTCAGAAAACTTACTATCGACAGCCTGAACATTGTATTCAATTCATTGGATGTCTACCTGAATGGTTCGCCTACAGTTGTAGCCGCTCCGGCTATTCCTGCAGCTATACCGCCAGCAGTTTCTGCTCCGGCTCCTACTCAGACCGCTGCACCAACGCCAGCAGTGCAACCACAACCGGCTCCGGCACCAACTCCGGTTATTGCAGCTACTCCGGCAGTGCAAACAAATACAGGTGGAGGTACATTGCCGGGCTTCAAACAAATTGCACCCGACAAAATACCGGGCAACTATATAAAACTATTAAGCGACTGGACGTTGATAACATCAGGCACAACAGACCAGACCAATACTATGACAGCCTCGTGGGGCGGACTGGGCACATTCTGGGAAAAACCGGTAGCATTCTGCTTCCTCAACCCTACCCGCTATTCTGTGCAAACAATGGATATGGGCGAGTATTATACTATTTCGTTTTATACCGAAACATATAAGGAGGCCTTGAAGTACAGCGGTTCTGTAAGCGGACGCAATACCGATAAGATAAAAGGTTCGGGACTTACACCTGTGAAACTGCCTTCGGGAGCAACAGCTTTCTCCGAGGCGTGGATGATTCTCGAATGTAAGAAACTAGTAGCCCAGCCTCTTTCTCCGGGTGCAATAGCAGATAAAGCTGCCGGAGCAAACTGGAGCAAAGACGGATATCATAAAATGTATATAGGCGAAATTTTGAATGTCTGGGTTAAATAATAACAGATGAGAAAAATAGCATTAATAACAGGAGCGACTTCGGGGCTGGGCAAAGCCATAGCCCTGCGCCTGGCAAAAGACGGCTGCGATATCATCATCACAGGACGCCGCCAGGAACGGCTCGAAGAAGTGGAAAAGGAGATCGAGATAAAGTACGAATCGAAAGTCCATTCCCTATGTTTCGATGTCAGAGCCTACGACGAAGTAGAAAAGGCCATTGCCAGCCTTCCCGATGAGTGGAAAAATATAGATATACTGGTAAACAATGCCGGATTGGCTGTCGGGCTAGACCCTATCCACAAAGGGGTGGTAGACGACTGGGTACGGATGATAGACACCAATATAAAGGGATTGTTATACATCACACGGGTAGTATCGCCCACGATGGTATCGCGGAAATCGGGGCATATTATCAATATAGGCTCTATAGCAGGTAAGGCTGTGTATCCGAATGGGGCTGTGTATTGCGCCACTAAATATGCTGTAAACGCACTTCATCAGGGTATGCGGATAGATTTACTGCCTTTTGGCATCAGGGTTACGCAAGTGTGCCCGGGTGCAGTAGATACCGAGTTTTCACTTGTGCGGTTCAAAGGCAACCAACAACGTGCCGATAAGGTGTACGAAGGCTATAAGGAACTCGATGCCGACGATATTGCCGAAGCGGTATCATACGCTGTTTCGCAACCGCCGCATGTCAACATACAAGATATGCTAGTGATGCCTACTGCACAAGCAACAGGTACTCTGTTCCATAAAGAAGAAGAGAAAAAACAAGATTAGTTCTCCTCTATAAATAGGAAAAGACTTTATCGATATATCCCCCTCCATTCCTTGAATATCGGAATTGAGGGGGAAAGTTTTTAGCACCCTCAATTAGTCTGGTTACTCCGCATTCTTACTACAAACTGCTGTATCAGAGGAAAGGCTTCTGCTGCCGATTTCGTTTCGAGGCAGATAGTTTCCAGCGGACACCACCCTGTCTTATCCCGATTCCGGATCAAAGGTACAGATTGCTCATATTTTACTTCGATATCAGTCTCGTTAAACAGCATCAAGGCTGGTTGGCTAATCAGGTCTGTATATACCTCCCTTGCACCTCCCAATATCATCAGTGCTGCCGCACCCTTACCTATAACCTTATCTGCGACCGATGCCCCTTTCAGAAAATCAGAGTCACTATTCAGCAGATCATACAGGTCGGCTACACCCCGCTGCCAAAAGGTACGTACCTCTCCATTATTTTCTATTACGCACGAATAGCCTCCGGTATGCAATAGCTTGATAATATCGTCCATCATAATGTCTCTTGCTTCAATTGTTCTACGAAGCTGTCGATACGATGCAATTGCTTCGATATATTTATCTTCTGCGGACAGGTAGGAAGGCACTGGTCGCAACCGATGCAATGGCTTGCCTGCCTGAGCTTCGGCACACTGCGGTCGTAACCGACAAGGAAAGCGCGGCGGGCTTTCTTATAATTCTCATCGTCCCTACTCTTTGGGGTATTCCCTTCATTTACACACTTGTTGTAATGCAATAGCACGGCAGGTATATCTATTCCATAAGGGCATGGCATACAATACTTGCAATCGTTGCATGGTATGGTCGGGTATTTCATCATTAGCTGCGCCGTTTCTTCAAGGAAGTCCTTATCGTCGTCGGTCAATGGTACAAGCGGCGAATATGTGCGTATATTATCCTGAAGATGTTCCATATAAGTCATTCCGCTCAATACAGTCAGCACATATTCGGGCGAACCCGCAAAACGGAAAGCCCATGAAGCAACACTTCCTTCAGTATTGCGCTGTTTCAGCCGTTCTACAATATGGTCGGGAACGTTGGACAAACGCCCTCCGAGCAGCGGCTCCATTATGATAGATGGTATCTTTAGTTTGGTCAACTCATCGTACAGGTAATCGGCGTTGACATTCCTGCCCGTAGCATGTTTCCAGTCCATATAGTTGAGCTGTATCTGCACAAAATCCCAATGTATCTCGTCTTGCAGAGTAAGCAGGTGATCGAACACATCTACCGTACCGTGAAAAGAGAAACCAAGCTTACGGATACGTCCGGCTTCGCGTTCTTTGAGCAGGAAGTCAAGAAGCCCGTTATCTATATACCGTTTATTAAAGGCTTCTACTCCGCCCCCGCCTATCGAGTGGAGAAGGTAATAGTCCAGATAGTCGGTCTGCAAATCTTCCATAGACTTGCGGTACATGGCGAGGCCGCTCTCGTAGGAGTGATCGCGGAAATTAGACAACTTAGTTGCGATAAATACCTTATCGCGCGGATGCCGTTTAAGGGCTATTCCGGTAGCTTTTTCCGACCAGCCTTGTACATAGACAGGTGATGTGTCGAAATAGTTGACCCCATGAGCAATAGCATAATCTACCAGTTCGTTTACAGCATCCTGGTCGATAAGGTCTCCATTGCCATCGGGGGCGGGGATTGTAGGCCAACGCATACATCCATAGCCAAGTAGCGATACATCGTCGTCCAACCCCGGAAAGGTGCGAAAGGTCATTTTATCGGTAGGCACTTCGCCCAAAGCATTATTGTCTAAGGCCTTTTCGCCGTTTACATTACAACCATAAAAAGCGGCAGAAGTAGCAGCCGACGTGATACCCACTATCTTTATAAAGTCTCTGCGATTGATTTTCTTATTTTGTTCTGACATAACTTGTTCTTTTATAGCATTAAATAATCCGGTGCCTCTCGTGTCCTTCTACATATATAGCACTAAACGGACGCGACGGGCATAGATTTTCGCAAGCACCGCAACCGATACAGCGTTCGGTATTCACAACCGGTATTTTCAGCGATTTCTCGTCTTCCGCATCTATGGCTACCATCAAGATAGCATCGGCAGGACAATGGCGGGCGCAATTGCCGCATTGCACCTTATCGCTGACAACTACACAATTCTGCTTGATCCATACTGCATGACCTATTTGGGTAGACGATTTGTCGGCTGTCGTTATCCGGCGTATAGAACCCGTCGGGCATACTTCCGAGCATTTAGTACATTCGGGACGGCAATAGCCAATCTCGTAAGACATCTCCGGTTGCATCAGGTTTTTCAAATTGTTCGACGGACGTAAAACCCGGTTCGGACACACCGATACACATAGCTGACAAGCGGTACAATGCTGAGTCATATTGCGGATACTTTGCGCACCTGCCGGAACAATTGGCGTATTACGCTTCGGTATTTTCTTATCTTCTATCACAGCCAGTCCGCCATCACCTTTTTCCTGCGCTTTCAATATCGAGGTAGTGGCCATTAAGGCTGACAATGCAAAAAAGCTTCGGCGGGCTTCACTTACTTGCTCCTGTGTAACCGGTTGCACATCTTCTACTTTCTTCTTTGATTCTACCTTCAGCGGACGCCATTTGTAATTGATAGCTCCGCGTTTACATTTTCCTATGCAGTTTCCACAGGCTACACATCTGCTGAGGTCTACTTTATATTCCTTGCTGTCGATACATGAGGCTTTACAGTTGCGCGAGCAAAGGCTGCAATTATTACACTTGTCCTCATCTATTGCTATACGGAATAAGGAGAAACGGGAAACAAAGCCTAAGACTGTACCCACCGGACAAATCGTATTACAATATGTACGCCCGTTTTTCCAAGCCAATACAAAAAGGATAACCAGAGTTGCCACTGCTACAACAAATATAGGCAGCCCTTTCATCCATACATCTACTTCGTAAAAAGCGTAACTACCGGCCCGCTCAGCCAGATAGGCCAGCAGATTGTTTCCCCATTGCCAAAGCGGTGCAAACAGGTTATTGGCTATACGGCCAAACGCACTATATGGTTCGAGCAAGGCTGCAAAAGAACTGATGCCTGCAACCAATGCAACAATAAACAGAGCCAAAACCGTGTAGCGCAACCACGAAAGGGCGGGAGAATACGAATATGGCAGCTTCTTTCGTTTTTTACCTACCCATGCTATAATGTCTTGAAACACACCCAACGGACAAATAACCGAACAATAGATGCGCCCGAACACCAATGTGAGTATAACTAAAAAGAGTACGACACCTACATTCAGCGCAAGAATAGCAGGTACAAACTGGATCTTGGCCATCCATCCGAACCAGTTGTGAAGAGTCCCCGTGAAATCGAGGAAAAGTAGTGTGAGTAGTGTGAAGAATACGATGGCAGTTGTTAATCTGATTTTTCGCAGCATAAACTTTACTTAATGTTTTATATAGTCAATAGTTGATTCTTGTATAGTTCTTTTCCTTATCTATTCGATAGTATATGATTCCCAGTTCAAATTTTCAACAAAATACTGAAAATTCTATTCCTTTTGCTATTAATACGCAAAAATTAACAATTCGGAAGAAGGCAAAATGATCCTTCCCTCTCTATTTCAAAGACCTAATACGAAAAAAGGGGCATTAACGGGAAAAGATGAAAAGCTACCTCATCCTCCCAACGGGTAACTTTTCCTCTTTCCTTCCTGCTCGCAGATGTCCCTGCCTACTTGTTTCTCGTCATCTTAATATCATAGCTGGCTCCATCTTTGCAAAGCACCTGCAATATAGTTTCGTTCTTATCCCTTTTCAGTATCTTCCAATTTTCAGATCCGGCGATATTCCATTCCCCTTTCAATCTGACAACTATAGGCATTGTCTGGCTGGGATTGCCTATCCACGGACGCGAATATATGCTTCTCTCCATCCGCTTGCCGTTTTCATCGAAAGCCTCATCCGATGGTCCTTTGTATAAGGCTAAGTCGGGATTGCAGACTGTGAGGACGTTATATTCCTTATACTGTTTCAACATCATCAGGCAAGAGGTGTCTACACTTAGTATCTGGTTGCCCGGAAGATTGTTTGCCGGTTCGAATAGAGCATACGATATTGTATTCTCTTCGATGTCGTGAATGATATGTGCATCCTTGTTGTGCATCAGCACTTTGTATGTAGGTTTTTGTGCGAATGCCTTCATTTTCGCCCAGTCGGTTTCTGGGAAAAGGACGTATTCGTATGATTCATTCCGAGGCATTTTTCCATGATCGACAGCCAGCGTAACCCAATCTCCCTGAGTTTCTTTGCCTGTATTCTGCATACGGGAGTGTTGCGGGTAGTTTTTTTCGAACAACAGGTTTTTGTTTTTGCTGTTATTGGGTATGTAATAGCCGGTATTCAGGTGGTCGACAAGGAAGCTTTTATTAAACGAAAGGTTCTTCCAATACTCCTTATCTTTATCGTTCATTATTGCCGTCTGGAATATTGTTGTCTCCGTATTATATTCGTTATTGGAATTTTCGATATCACTGCCCAGGCAAATAATCTTATCACCCAATAAATGAAATGATTTGCGGGCGCGGTGCGATCCGTTGTATTTGTCATGCTCGTGAAGCTTCATTGCAAACACTCCATTCTCACCCTCCTGAGACAGACCTCCGGCAAAGGCCTCATCGGAATAAAGCATTTCCTCGAAGCCCGAACAGGTATCTACGTTCAGCACATTGGCTTTCAATTGTTCTACAGGCAGATGTATAGCTGTAGTGCCCGGTATGCGCCCCCAGTCGAAACCCGCTTGCTGCCATCCGCTTGTGGTTGGCGTAACGGGAAGCTTATCGTTCGACTTCATTATCTGTAGACTTCCGTGTGCGAGATAACGCCCATACAGGTTTGCACCCAGATAATGTTCGGCAGCCCAGAGGTAGCGGGAATGCCCGCGTGCCACAGCCGACCAGTTGCCCCTGCGCAGAACGGACACACATCCATATCCGAGCGCAATATTTCCTTGCGGAGTTTTTTCAGCCTTGAAGCCTTTATCTGACAGGTAGTCAGCAAATTTCTGTTCTGCACGGTTCGTTGTTTGAGGTACATATTCGGGCAAATCATTGTTTTCGCCTTTCCCTACAAGACGAAGAAACGCTTCCGACATTTCTTTATCCACCTCATTTTCGCCGTCGGGCGAACCTGCGACAGCCATATAAGCAAACTGCACGGGAACCAACTGCCCCCTGCCATCGGGATGCCTGCCCGACATGGATAGCGGAAAGTGCTGCTCGTTGCAATAAAACCGCATGGTAAGCAATGAGTTTTTCACCGTTTGGTGAGCAAGTACGGATACAGCGAAGGATGTACGGCTGAGTAAATAAATCATATTGGTAGCCCCGTTGAGCCCGCCAACTGCGTAAGCCGGGTAATTGTTGCAATGGTGAAAAACGGCGCCATCGGGTTTGAACGAACCTGCCAGTCCCGGAGCCGGCAAACAACCATTGTTTATCCAGCGCGAAAAAGATTTCAGGTATTGTATTTTTTCGGGAGAATCTTCCATTATCAATATACTGGCTATCCGTCCTGTAGTTACCGTATTGAAAGAGTCTATATCCATGCCCTGCGTCGTTGGGTTCTGATATACTTCGTTGGTCATAGCATACCATTGCATCGTTTTCTGGGCTTCAGTAAGCCGTCCGGAGGTAAACAGTACATCTTTCATGAGGAAATAGGAGGTATACAGGTTGCGGAAACTGTAGCCGTAGTGCGTGAAGTTGCCGAGGCAACTGCCATATGCAAAGCCCTGATCGGTAATATGGTCGTAAAGGTTCAGGAATATAGTCTCCAGTTCTTTTCTTTCGTCTTGCTTTTGTGCATTATTGTATGCAACGGCAACCTTGTACATAAAATCGAAATATTCTTTCACCTCTATTCCCATTGTTGTTATCATATTCTTATTCCATGCAGGAATAAGACGCTCGTAAGCCTCTGCGGCCCGTCCGAAAAATATGGATAATCCACTGATTTGCCCGTCGATGTTTTTTATGCCATACTTTTGGTATCGCTTTTTAATATTCTCCATGTCTTTAGGCTTAAAGACTGCCGGAGTGTATATTATCTCTTTGAAACGCTGTTCGATCAGCTTTGCATCTTTTGCCTGCAAATCCGATACAGTCTGCTCCAATGCAATATCGGGCTTCAGTTGCGACCGCTTAAGTACCACCAACCAATGGTTGTCGTTGGTGGCATTGACAAACGGTACTTGCAGGTCGGCCGTTTGGTGACGTCTGTCGGTCTTTGCCGCGGTAAGCAAATGGTCGATATATAGCTTACCTTTAGCGTCGGGGGCTACAATGCGTATTTCGTTCATTCCTTCTTGTGGAACGCCTTCCATATCGCGTTCGTAGCATACCCAAGCCGTGCGCCATCCTTTAAAGTTTATTTTGAAAGGAAAAGATGTACATTTTTGTCCGTCTTTCAAAAACTCGAAGCGGATATAGCCGTCTATAGGGGTTTCGTTATAGACCCAGACGATGAAGGTAGACAGGTAGGTGTCGGCTCCTGTAGGGTCTTTGGTTTCGAATTTCAAATCTTTCTTTACAGTCATTATTCCGTTGGCTTCGAAGTCCCAGACCAATGACTTGCTGCCGTCTTTGAAATGTTTGCCGGAAATGGAAAGTTCTGATTTTTCGCCCGAAATATAGGCAGGCACTTCTGCACCTTCGAACGACAACAGCCTGTCGTGTTCTATTATCTGCGCACGGATGCCAGTAATGGAAAAACACAATAGGAAAATTATATACAATATAGGTTGATAAGTCATAATAATAAAAGATTTATATTCTGGTTGTTATTTCAAAAAAGTAACACAAGTAACAGTTTTTTGCTGTTTTCGCCATGTTACTTTTTCTTCTCCCTTGTCGTGGCTTGCAACCCTCTTTCCCATTGGGGGCGGTGGGAAAAAGTAACACAAGTAACATTCTTTTCTTCTTTTTCCATTGTTACTTTTTCTCCCTGTGGCTTCGCCAGGCTTCCCTCCTTGCAAGGCAGAGCCATGCTGGGAGGATAATGTCTGTCTCTATAGATAAATTTATTTCACTTTATTTATGATCCAAACCCCTCCTGCGAAGCACAAGTCTCAGCAAACAACAGGCTGTAAGACTAATAGCTAAGAATATCCGATAGTATTTTTTCGGTGTACCATGGGTCTCCTGCGTCTTTAAGCAGTTTGCCCATTTGTAAGCATAATTCGTTAAATTCCTTTTTGTGTTTATCTGCCTGTAAGTTATTCATTTGATAGGGGTCGTTCACATCGTCGAAAAAGAGGATGCTCTTGACCTGTTTTTTCCTGTCGATAGTGATAGCCAGCGTATAGCGGTCTGTTTTTATACCTCTTGCCACAGGAAAATAAGAAGTTACAATGCCATCCTTATCTTTATCGCCATCTACATTGCGTATGTAGAGAACACCGGCAGGTGAACCTTCCTTCAAATCCGTCCCTTTCAAAAATCCGGACAGGTCGTGTCCCTGCACTGTTTCGGGAATATCTTTTTTCAGCCCCGACAATGACAACAATGTTGGCATAATATCGGGTGAGGAAAGCAATAGCGGAGTTACACGCGGCTTCAACACTTTGGGATACCTGATAAGGAAAGGAACATTCATCGACTCGGTATAAGGCGAATTTTTGGGGTCTAACACATGGCTAGCCATTGTTTCGCCATGATCGGAAGTGAAAACGACAATCGTATTTTCATCCAAACCTAATTCTTTCAATGTTTCGAGCACGCGCCCAAATTCGCGGTCTACACCTGTAACCGAAGCAAAGTAATAAGGGGCGCATTCCTGTTTGTCTTTCAACTTCGGATTGATATTAGGGCGAACCAGTAATTCGTTTAGCGGAATATCTTTATAGAGGTTATAATCCTCTTCCATACAATCTTTAAGCGAACGGTAAGGGCTATGTGGCGGGTTTACACTCCATACCAGAAAGAAGGGTTTATCCTGGTCGCGCGTCTCTTTCAGGTATTCGATCACCTTATCGGCTTCGTGCTTGGGACTCCACTCACGAATTTCGTGCCGCTTGCCTTCCGTATCCCAGTAGTGGGGAGACTTATGCTTGTCGAATGTACCGTATGAGTACCAATAATCGAACCCGTGCCTTTTCGCCAAAGGCGTATAGGCATCCCAAACGGGTGTTTGGCTGCTTACATACGTTCCCGGATTTTGAGGATTGTTGGGGGTAGGATGGTCGGCATGATATTTACCTATATAGGCGCACTGATAGCCGTTTTGGCTATACACATCGCTGATAGTAGTCACATCCTGCCGCAACGAGCTGATCGGCCGCGTTTGATTGCAATTGAGGCTAACACCGCTATTGTGCGGATACATCCCTGTAAGTAATGTCCCCCGGTGCGGGCTGCTGACCGGGCAGTTGCTATGGGCAGAAGTCAGCACAACCGATTCGGTAGCCATCTGGTTCAGGTTGGGTGTATGTACGGGGTCTGCCCGGAAATTGACATGTTCTTTAAAGCCATCCATGTTCCAGAACTGCATGGCATGGTTTCTGAACTGGTCGGGAAATACATATATCACATTCGGATGCTTGTCGGTTTGTGCCAACAAGCTGCCTGTGAGATGCAACCCTATATATGCCGATGATAGTATGCGTTTTTTCATATTCATTATCTTATTTTATAAAGGACGTATTCTGTACTCATAAGCCGATTTCGAAGCTTTGGTTTTTGCTGTAAGCGTCAGGCGGTATATTTGTTTTCCCCATACGTTCGACAGGCGTGTATCGGGTAGTTCTATCGTTTCTATATCCGGGTCGAACAATTTTTCATTATACAGCAATTCCATTTTTATGCCGTTTACTTCTATCTTTACTTTTCCTCTGGCAGAAATGTCGATATTGCCCCAAAGCATAAAATGAACTTTGTTGTTATCTCCTGCTTTAGAAAGGGAAAAATCATCTTTTACTACCAACTCACTATTTTTCAGATGATAAGAGCGTACCCACTTCTGTATATTTGCTTCCGCAGGGTAGGCCTTCGATATATCTATGGCTATGGCTTTGGTTTTCTTATTGAAGTCTATCGCAGAGGCACGGTACTCTTTTCCGAATTTTTGCTCCTGCCCGTTTACCGATGGCAGGTTGTGGTAATTGCTCTTCATAGTCCATATGGAATAACGCTCGGGACCGAAAGTCTGGCGTGTATATGTTCCCACACCGGCATCTATAAATACAGGCGTCTGCTTATAATAGAGTGAGAATGTGCCCACATCGTTGTGGTTGTGGCTTTCATTATTGTGCCCGCCCTTGGTGGCAAGGAAGAAACCGTTCTTGTTCTTTATATAATAGAACTGTGTTTGGGGATACTCCACTATTTCGGGTGTGGCAAACCGGGTATCTCCATCCGTCACATCTTTATAGTATGCAATAGACTCCAATGTGCGGAATATATCAAGCCCTGTAGTTATCGGTTTTTTGCCGTTTTCGATCAAATATGAACTGAAGTTTTTCATTTCCTCGCTCTTTACGGCATCACCATAACGGTAGATAAGCGCGGCATCGGACGAAAATTTAGCCGACGCATCGGCAAAGTTCACTACCCAATCGTTGCCGACATACGTATGCGGCATATATTCGCCCATGTCTTTTATCATGCTGTTGTCGAACAACGAAACCTTACCTCCGGTAGCCAGCGAAAGCACTTTCAGGTAATCGTAGAGCTTGCCGGCAGCATGTCCCCAGTACGAAGGCCCTTCTTCGCAAGCGCCGTCGCTGTTTACATAGTTGATAAATTTGTCTACCGACTGCATGGTGCGGTACACATCTTTGCTTAGTTGCTCTGCATCGTTTTCCAACAGCATCATTGTTTGCAATACATTGAAGTTGCACCAAGGATTCCAGTTGTTTACCAAACCGTTGGCAGGCGTTTTGAATCCCATCCACCAGAAACGGTCTTCGGTACGATATGGCGTTATTATACGGTCGTAAAGTTCCTGATACAACCTTTTGGATATAATAGGGTTTGTTTTGTCAAATTCTTTGTGAAAGAAATAATATGTCCATGCAAGGAATCCACCCAGATCGCCCGAACCCAGGTCGATGATCTGTTCGGTATAATCGGGCAATGTCCTCCGTGACTTCTGGTTAGTCAAATGAGCCGAAAGCACCCACGATGTACGCTCACATTGCAGGAATACACCGTTTATTATCTGGTCGATAAAACGGCCTTTACCCTCTGCTAGCTCTGCCATCACCAGATCGGCTAATGCACGGGTATTATCTGTATTCGGATTTTGCATTATATTTCTGTTGCCTGTCCGTTCGTATTCCAGATAATCTGTAGCTTTTATCAGCTTCCATTCATAGTTCAGTTGTTTTTCGCCACGCAATATAACAGAAGCCTTGTTTTTGCCGATAAATGTTTCCCATCCATCCCTATCGTAATAGTCGGGGAAGGGAACCCATTTTGTGTCCATTACCAAAGCCTCGCGGATCTTATGGGGCGAGGTTTTCGATGCCAACAGGTCTTGCCCTTTAGAAGAGAATGGAAAAAGGGCAAATAGTAAAATAAGTGATAGATATGTTTTCATAACAATTGTTTTTCACGATCTTGGTATATGTGCAAAAATATGAGATAAAGGGCTAATACAGGTATAAAAAATGACAAAAAATGTACAAAATAGTCCAATATTGAAAAAATACGGATGTTGATAGACCTTCAATATTTGTTCTTCATCAGATTACAGACGATGGACCGGAAAGAACTTGCAATAAGATCTGTAGGGAAAAATAAAACATGAAGAATACCCGATTGTAATAATTATTACACTTTTTCTACGTAAAATTTACATATTTTGTATTTAGAAAGTTGTCTTGCAAGTATTTAAACAGGCTCTAAAAAATATGAAAAAGATTGTAATCCTTATCATGCTATTCATGTCTTGTGCTGCACTTTGGGCACAAGACACCAATGACTTACTGAATAAACTGGTAGAAAAAAACGTGCTTACACAAGCCGAAGCCGACGAACTGAGAGATTCGGCCAAAGAAGAAAAGAAAAGCACTGCTACGCAGACAGTAGAAAAAGTGCGCAATTTTTTCAATTCTCCTTATTTACAAATCGGCGGCAACGGACAGTTGATGTACAAGTATTCGAGTGTAGACAACGTACATCACGATTTCAAGGCCAAAAACCTCTTCATTTCTATAAACGGTAAATTGAACGATTCGTTCCGCTATGGCTTCCTTGCCGAGCTGGTAAATCCTTCTGTACAAGAGTTCTGGGGAGAGTGGACTGCCGCCAAAGAGTTCAACCTGAAAGTCGGACAGTTTAAAAGTCCATTTACGCTCGAAAGCCAGTTAGTTCCCGCAACACTCGAAACAGCGGCGTATTCGCGCACCATTTCCAACCTTGTAGGCTATGCCGGAGAAGATGATGTTTTGAAAAAACAGAACAATAAGAACAACTTTGGACGCGATGCAGGTGTTATGATATCAGGCGAGCTTGTTTCCGCAAAATCGCACAACCTGATACAGTACTCGGCGGGTATGTTTCAGGGCACGGGAGTCGCCACCGGCGAAACCAACAACAGTAAGGACTTTGCCGGAATGTTATTGCTTCAGCCCGTAAAAGGATTGCGCATCGGCGGCGGTGCTTATTTCGGCGAAGCCTCGTATATAAAATCCGGCGAAACGGAAGTAGCCGACCATGTACGCAACAGGTGGTATCTGAGTGCCGACTATAAATCGGATCGCTTCAATGCCCGTACCGAATGGATACACGGCAACGATGGGGGTATAGATAAAGAAGGATTGTACGCCCTGGGAATGTATTACATAATGCCTAAAAAACTCAACGTATTGGGAAAAGTAGACTATTATAACAAGAATAAGGATATGAACAGCGAGGCTATTGACTATACCGTCGGATTGAATTACTATTTTTATCCGATGTGCAGGGTACAGCTGAACTATACATATTCCGATTTTTCCACCAAGTGGGATGCACCAAACGCCAGCACTGTATTTGCACAACTGCAAATAGCTTTTTAAACAGAAAAGAAGATTCTAAAATTTGAAACCATGATAAAAAAACTCCTGAGCCATATACCCAACCAGTTTATACTACCTCTGTTTGTAGTAGGAGGACTTATTGTAGGACTAGGAGGATATACCGTATATATGTCGAGGGCGCACTCTTATCTGTCCGACGACCCGTCAGCATGTGTCAACTGCCACATTATGGCTCCGTACTACCAGTCGTGGAACCATAGTTCGCATGCACAATGGGCTACCTGCAACGACTGCCATGTGCCGCAAGATAATGTCTTGAACAAATATGCCTTTAAGGCGAAAGACGGATTGTACCATGCCGCAATATTTACCATAAACGGCGAGCCTAACGTTATCCGTCCGCGAGAAGAAAGCTATGAGGTGATAATGAACAACTGTATCCGTTGCCACTTGCAACTGAATACAGAATTTGTAAAGACAGGCATGATAGACTATTGCGACGTGAAAGAAGGCAAAGGCAAAGCCTGTTGGGATTGCCACACGCAAGTGCCGCACACAAAGGTGAGCAACCTGTCGTCGTCGCCCAATGCCATCGTGCCGTTGCCGGCTTCGCCTGTTCCCGACTGGTTGAAAAAGAGAATGAAAAATAATAACTAAAATAAAATCAATAGATTATGTTTAACAAACTAGCAGAAGCAATTAAGCGTAAACCCATCATCGGTTGGGGTATTTTTGCTGTTGTAATGGTCGCCGTTTTCCTGTTGGGAATATTGGCGGCTTCGGTAACCGAGCGCAGGGCCGAGATAGCTACATTATTCAACAATAAGAAAGTAAACATCGAAGGAATCAATCCTCATAACGAGGACTGGGGTGTGAATTATCCGCGTGAATACAACACATGGAAAATGACACAGAATATGGACTTCAAGAGCAAACATCTGGGAAATATGCCGGAAGATGTATTGGAAGCCCGTCCCGAAATGGTTGTCCTTTGGGCAGGATATGCCTTCTCGCGCGACTATTCGGCTCCCCGCGGACATATGCACGCCATAGAGGATGTCACAAATACGCTTCGTACCGGAACTCCCCAAAACGGAGAGGGCGATATGCAACCCGGCACCTGCTGGACGTGCAAAAGTCCCGATGTGCCGCGCCTGATGCACGAGAAGGGCATAGAAGAATATTATAAGGCAAAATGGAGCGACTGGGGTGCAGAGATAGTAAACCCGATTGGTTGCGCCGATTGTCACGACCCGAAGACAATGAACCTGACCATCACCCGCCCGGCTCTTATCGAAGCCTTTCAGCGGCAGGGAAAAGATATTACACAAGCCACTCCTCAGGAGATGCGCTCGCTGGTATGTGCGCAATGCCATGTAGAATATTATTTTACAAAAGAGGGTAAATACCTCACTTTCCCTTGGGATGGAGGAATGACGGTGGAAACAATGGAAGAATACTACGACAATGCCGAGTTTTCGGACTGGACACATGCCCTGAGCAAAGCGCCAATGCTGAAAGCTCAACATCCCGACTACGAAATATTCCTGATGGGGCCTCACTCGCAACGCGGCTTATCGTGTGCCGACTGTCATATGCCTTATATGTCGGAGGGTGGAATCAAATACTCGAACCACCAGATTATGAGCCCATTGAAAAACGTAGCGAATACTTGCCAGACCTGTCACCGCGACACCGAGGAAAACCTAAGAAATTATGTTTACCAATATCAAGATAAGGCTTTGGAAATACGCAACCGCATAGAAAAAGAACTATCAAAAGCGCACATTATGGCAAAAACAGCATGGGACAACGGGGCTACTGATAGCGAAATGGCTGCATCTCTCAAACTGCTCCGTCAGGCACAATGGCGCTGGGATTTTGCAGTAGCTTCGCATGGAGCATCGTTTCACGCCCCGGTAGAAACGCAACGCATATTGGCGCACAGCCTCGACAGGTCGATGCTGGCACAACTGGAACTGCAAAAGGTGCTGTTCAAACACGGCATCACCGATATTGAAATGCCCGATATTTCGTCAAAAGATAAAGCACAGGCATATATCGGCCTGGATATGAAAACACTGAAAGAAAAGAAAGAAAACTGGATAAAGACAGTTGTGCCTCAATGGCTCGAAAAGGCTAAAAAAGAAGGGAAGCTTACAGCAGATATTTAAGCAGTAAACGAGCTGCTAGCATCCCCTCAATTTGCATAACTCAACGGTGTGACAAACAAGAAGGTGAATTCTAAGTCTCTTTCAAATTTGCAGTGTTAAATATTTGCCCAAGTTTATATTTTTATGGACTTGGGTATTTTTATTTTTTTCGCTCGTCGGGACGGGTGCTCCCGCCCCTTAAATAACGGCGGCATTCGTAGCCAACGGAACGATACGCACGCTATACGCCCTTGAGGCGGGCAAAACCTTTGCCGAACAATTTTCGCCCGCGTCGCTCGAAGCAATCATATTCTATACGGTTGCCTATTCCATATGGGGGCTTGAAAGCCTTTTCGACCTCCTCAAAACCGAACTGGAAACCCTATTGCAAGCCCTCAAACCCCATACCCTCAAATGGTATCGCGACAAAACCCTCGCTTTTCAAGACGGTTACCTGTTACCCGCCGATGGCGACACCTACGAGGTAATAGACCCGGCGGCACAAGTAGTAAAATACGCCGCCGCCGTCGAACCCGCCGATAGCAGCAAACTGCTGATAAAAATAGCAGGCGAAGCGGGCGGGCTTCGCGACAAGCTACCCGACGACACGGCAACACAAATCTTCAATTACCTGCAATGGATAAAAGACGCGGGTGTGCGCATCGATCTTGTCAACCGTTCGCCAGACGCCTACCGTTGCGAGGTAGATATCTATTACAACGGTATGCAGCTAGCCGACCGCGTAAAAGATGCCGTGCGCGAAGCCATCAACGGGTATATCGAAAACCTGCCTTTCAACGGTGAATATTCCAATATGGCACTTATCGACGCCCTGCAAGTGGTAGAAGGCGTGGTTATTGCCGAACTAAAATCGGCATACAGCCACCCGTCGGGTGGGGATGTCAACTTTACGCTGATAAATGCGAAACGAATACCCGATGCGGGCTATTTCCGGGCATATGAAGATACGGACATTGTGATAAATATGATACCGTATGAATGAAAAATGAAGAATGAAAAATTAAAAATACTCGTAACTAAGTATGAACTTCTACAAAGTAGACTACATCCGCCTCGTCAGGCTATTATTGCCCACGATGCTACGCCGAGCAAGGCTAAAAGCCTTTATCGGGGCTATGGTTGTGCCGCTTACACGGCTGCATAGCACATTCTTAACCTTTCGTCGCGAAATACTTTACCGCATCACCCGCAACGGGCAAGTGTGCCACCTGACGGCAATGCTTAACGATAACTTCGACTATACGCCCCGCCGCATATACATCACCGATGCCGACCGCGAAGACTGGGGGCGGATGCTTTGGCGCGAACACCTCGACCGCCCGATACTGCTCAGGCACGACGAATACTTTATGCTTCAACAAGAACGATTTATAGGGGCTGACGCTATCGACTTCGTCGTCAACGTACCCGCCTCGCTCAACCTATCAGCCGACGATATGGCGCGCATGGACTCACTCTTACGCTACTACAAGCTGGCAAGCAAGCGGTATATAATCAGATTGAGTTATTAATGAACTCGTAACTGCCCGAAGGGCGAAGTAACTTGTAACTAATTTTTGAAACAATGAACAACGTAAATTTTCTAAGTAGCGACCAGTTCCCGTGGTCTTCCGATACATTCAGTTTCTTGCAGGACATGATAAAGATGTCGTCGCGCATGGCAGACCTCGGCGGCGACACATATATACTCTCAGGCTGCAACGAAGACGGGCTGAATATATCTTCCGGCTGGCTGGTTATCGACGGCGAAATATTGCCATTCGAGGGCGGGCAAAAGCAAACGACTATCTATATAGAAGAAACCCGCCGCGACGTAAATGCCTCGGGTTACCTTTTCCCGCAACTATATTGGACGCGCAAAGCCGCTTTCGGTATCGGCGACCTGCAATATAATTGGGATAGTTTTAAGCGCGTAGACACCAACCTACAATTGCGCGCGGCTATCGACGCTTTGGCTACCAAAGTAAACGGATTGGGCGGCATACCCGCCGGGCTTATATCCATGTGGTCGGGCTCGATCGATGCCATCCCCGGCGGCTGGGCATTGTGCGACGGCTTGCAGGGACGCCCCGACCTGCGCGGGCGGTTTATTGTCGGTTACGACCGCGACGATGACGATTACAAACCAATCGGCAAGACAGGCGGCGCAAAACAGGTGACTCTATCTGCCGAACAAATACCGTCCCATAGCCACAAGTTTACAGGAATGCAATATCAGACAAATACATGGAAAGGCGGCGGGGCTCCCGATCAGGGATATGTCACCTACTATCAGGATAGGGAAACCCAAACAGCGGGCGGGGGTAAAGCCCACGAAAACCGACCGCCTTATTTTGTATTAGCCTACATCATTAAGCTATAATAGCCCCCAAACCCCCAAAGGGGCTTTATAGAGAGAGTATTTATTTTTCATTTTTCATTCTTAATTTTTCATTTACATGATACGTCCGATAGATACCCTAAAATCGTGGTTTGTCACCGGGGCTTACCCAACAGAGGAACAATTTGCCGACTGGCTCGACAGCTATATACACAAAAACGACAAGCTGGCAATTGCCAATATCGACGGGCTTGCCGATTTTATAAACACGCAATATGCTTCGTTGTTGGAGCAAGTCGATAAATTGCTCGAAAGCAAAGTGTCGGGCGAGGAATTAAACCGGGCGTTGGAGGCTTTGTCCGATAGCATATTGACCGCCGTTGACGAGCAGTTCATCAACCGTAACACCTCCCTCCCTATCCGCTACATACGCGACTGGCTCACCGGCGGCGGCTTGAATGGCGAAACATACGGCTCATACGGCTACTGGAACGAAATACAGGCTATCGACACCGAGGGCGTCAATCAGGCACTAAATAAGACAGTAACATCTAACTATGCCATACCTAGCCCCGAAAGGATTGTCGACGGTAATTTAGCCACATACACCAACTCGACAACCACACAGCCGCAATATGTGCAGGTTGATCTAGGCGCGGTGTACGACATAAAAAGCATCCTGATAGCGCACCGACTGTACACCACAATAAATCAGTATGGCGGTACGAAAACCGAAGTGTCAGTCGATGGCGTCAACTGGATTGCTATCTTCGATAGTGAGTTTGAGGGTGAATATGTAGAAACAAATGAGGGGCGAATCTACGATTGCAGCCTGTACACTATCCTCAAAAAGTTGCAGGAACGCACGCTGACTTTGAAAGATGATTTTGAAGCGCACACAAGCGTTATCATGTACGATAGTGCTATTATGAACCAATACCTTAACGGGCATCTGGTTATACCGATTATACGGGGAGCTGCTAACTCATGGGGGCAAATATCATTAACTCCGACCGTTGACCTCGAAGCTGTTATTGTTGGCGATGGCGATACATGGTTTTACGACGACCAGCAAGGAACAATTAACCCGACCAAGACAAGGGTGTTAACTGCAAATATTAATAACCAGCTATACATCAAGACAACAGAACCAGAAGCCTTTGTGATTGTAAAAAATGCGATTGGTTATTATTCACAGTTTCGCTTATCGGGAGGTAACGCATACGGTTATGTGAATACCGATTATTTTCTGAGTGATAAGTTGGCAGAATTTCGTATATATTCGGGTGCAGGATATTACAATCTGGACACAATAGGTAGATTTACAAATATTATTGATGTGGGAATAATGTCAAGCAATAAGCCTACTATAGAGGGTAGTATAGATAGTTTGTCACAGCTAAACAAACTATGGCATTTGCACAGTACATGACAAAAATAGGATAAAAAGGGAAATAATTGACTGATAATAAGCCTGTTATTATATTGAAAAGACCTTGATTTTTAGTATCTTAGAAAGAAAAACTCCCCAGTTTTTCATAAGATGGAAACCAAGGTCTGTAACAAAAGTAAGCAATTAAGTCT
>NZ_QVMQ01000034.1:0-294 GCF_010501105.1 Dysgonomonas sp. 511
TTTATTTTTCAAGTTCGCTAGTTAAAACTATGTACTTTAGTACAAGGCTTTAGCTTCTATAAATGTTTAAAATTCTATCTTTGTAACGTTTATGGAAAATCGTCGGAGTCCGCATAATATAAATAGTTTACAAGTCCACTTAGTTTGGATAACTAAATATCGCTACCAAGTATTACAAGGTGATATTCAACTACGTTGCCGTGATATTCTGCGTCAAGTCTGTAATTCAATGGATATTCAAATAATCAAAGGAGTAGTCAGTAAAGACCACATCCATTTGCATTTGAGTTATCC
>NZ_QVMQ01000034.1:330-636 GCF_010501105.1 Dysgonomonas sp. 511
TTGCCGTGATATTCTGCGTCAAGTCTGTAATTCAATGGATATTCAAATAATCAAAGGAGTAGTCAGTAAAGACCACATCCATTTGCATTTGAGTTATCCAGCTCAGTTGAGCATCAGTGATATTGTTCGCCGTCTCAAGGGTCGCAGTTCTCGTATGCTGTTACAAGAATTTCCGGAGCTAAAACGTCGTTACTGGGGTAATCACTTTTGGGGTATTGGTTATGGATGTTGGTCTACCGGTCACATTACAGAAGATATGTTAGAGGCTTACCTGAATCATCATAAGGATCAACCCAATAGTGATGA
>NZ_QVMQ01000034.1:643-25218 GCF_010501105.1 Dysgonomonas sp. 511
AACTTTAGTTTTTGTTTTTCAATCGACTTATAGTCGACACTCACACGAATTTTATTCGTAATTTAACCTATGGATTTTCAATCCATAGTCGTTAAGTTAATGATGCTTTAAAAACGAAAACTTCCATATTTTTTCTAATCAAGTTGAAACATAGTGATATTTCAATAGATACATTTCGTTGACAAGGTCGCTCTTGTTATACTCAAAGCGATAGCTTATATCAATAACTTAAAGAATACATTTGGATTGTGAAAATACAATACGCTTCAGATATACACCTTGAATTTCGTGATAATTCGCGATTTCTTAAAGAGCATCCGCTTGTTCCGGTTGGAGACATACAGATTCTTGCAGGAGATATAGGTTATTTAAATGACGAGAATTACTCAACGCATCCTTTCTGGGATTGGGTTTCGGATAATTATGAGCAAGTGTATATTATCATAGGTAATCATGAATTGTATAAATATACTGATTTGGCGAAGATCCCCAAAGGCTTGATTCACTCCATTAGAAACAATGTCAGTGTCTATTACAATGATGTTATTCACTTGAATGATGTTGACATTATTCTTTCTACATTATGGGCAAAGATATCATTGGAAGAGGCTTACATTACGGAGCGTGGGGTTACCGACTTTCATCGGATTTTATATAACGAGAAATCTCTGACATGGGATAAGTTTAACGAGGAGCATGAGAAATGTTTAGCATTCATCAAACAGAGTGTTGAAGACAGTACTGCAAAGCAAATAATAGTAGTAACCCATCATGTGCCGTCATTTCAATTGTCTTCACCTGATTTTGCCGGCAGTAAAATTAATGGTGCATTTACTGTTGAGTTAGAAGATTATATAGCAACAAGTCCGATCTCATATTGGATATATGGACATTCTCATCGGAACATAGATCGATTGATCGGAAATACTTGGTGTATATGTGATCAATTGGGGTATGTTTCTCATAATGAACATTTGACTTTTGATCCAGCTAAATACTTAAGTATTGTGGAAGAAGAAAATCCCACAGAAGAGTTCCTTAATGACATTATAAAAATAATAGAAGCTTCAGAAGGAATCTATAAACTGGCAGTACAAGAATATACTCCGGTGGTTAATGCAATAATTGAGAACAAATCCAGAGATACAAAAAAGATAGAAAGATTGTTAGATGATTTACTGAGCTGTGCTTGCGATGAGCGAATTCTGGTTTTGTTCAAGAAGTTGTGTCGATATTACTATCCTATAAATCAGGAAGCTGTTGTTTACTATGTGAATGCTTATAGAAGAATGTGGGATGCATCATAGTTATTTTTCACTAATTCTATAAATGACCACATAAATGTTTGATATATAAAACGTAAATCTTATTTTTGTGCAAAATATAAATCTGCATGAAGAGTAAAGGAATGACATTATTACCCCGCTTAGGTAAAATCCTTGAAGAGACAGGTGAAAACATAAAATTAGCCCGTCTCAGGCGAAATCTTACCATGGAGCAAGTTTCAGAACGCGCAGGAATCTCCCGTTCTACCTTATGGCAAGTAGAAAAAGGACTTCCTTCTGTTTCTTTTGGTGTTTATGCTCAGGTATTGTTTGTGCTTGGCTTGGAGAAAGATATACTTAAACTTGCCGGAGACGATATACTGGGAAGAAAATTACAGGATGCCGAATTGCTTTTGGGCCGTAGTTCCTCAAAGAAATAAGTTATGGGAGATTCGACAAAAAATATATATGTGTATGCCGATTGGATAGATTTAAACCATCCGCATTTTATGGGAACCCTGACTGCAAATCAGATCAGGGGAAAAGAAATATTTTCTTTCCAGTATGATGATGAGTGGCTAAAATCAGGCAAAGCAAAAATACTTGATCCTGACCTGTCGCTTTTTTCAGGATTCCAACATCTACGAGATGAAAAACTGAATTTTGGAATGTTTCTTGATTCCTCTCCTGACAGATGGGGGCGCGTCTTGATGAAACGTCGTGAAATAGCTTTGGCAAAACAAGAAGAGAGAAAGGTAAGAACCTTATTTGAGTCGGATTTTTTACTTGGAGTTTATGATCCTCTCCGTATGGGTGGTTTACGTTTTAAAACGGATAAAGAGGGAGACTTTTTAGATAATAATACAAATTATGCTACTCCTCCATGGACTTCGATAGGAGAGCTTGAAAGTGCCAGCCTTCAGTACGAAAAAGGATTAGAGCAGAATGATCCTGAGCTTTTGAAATGGTTGAATATGTTATATGCACCAGGTTCTTCATTAGGTGGTGCACGTCCCAAAGCAAATATTCAGGATAGCGATGGTTCTTTATGGATTGCAAAATTTCCAAGTAAAAATGATGATATGAATATAGGAGCTTGGGAAATGGTAGCTAATTCTCTTGCAATAAAAGCAGGGATAAATTGTGCTATAGGGAAAATTGGGAAATTCAACAGTAGATATCATACTTATCTGACTAAACGGTTTGATAGGGATGATGAAGGAAAGCGTATCCATTTTGCTTCTGCCATGACTTTGCTTGGATATACGGACGGAACAGGGGCAGATGAGGGAGTCAGCTACTTGGAACTTGCCGAATTTATCATCAGACATGGTTCCAATGTAAACGAAGATCTGAAAGAACTTTTTAGGCGTATTGCGTTCTCGGTTTGTATAAGTAATACGGATGACCATTTACGTAATCATGGTTTTCTATTAAATGATAAAGGTTGGATGCTTTCTCCTGCTTATGATATTAATCCGAATCCGGATGGAACAAGTTTGAAGTTAAATATAAGTCTGGATGATAATTCTCTGGATTTGGAATTAGTATTAAGTGTTTCTGATTTCTTCAGACTTGAAAAGGAAGAGGCCCAAATGATGATTGAACAGATAAAGAAAGTTGTTTCAAACTGGAGGCAGGAAGCAAAGAATTATCAGATATATTCTTCCGAACAAGATAGAATGGAAAATGCCTTTTCTGTAGTTGGTTATTAATGGAATTTTATGTATATCTGTGATACGGAAACTAGAGAAATCATGACCCATTCGGGGACAGATGTCCGTAAGCGAGACGTGAGGTTTTTACTTTGAATACATTCTTATGAATTGATTATCAATTAGATATAACGAAGCGATCGATTCCTGATGGCACCTGAACTTCACAAAGGTATTTTGTTCGGTAGATGGGAACCCGAAACCCTTATAAAATTGACCTGTGGAGAAGATACGGCACGGTTTGCACGGGCGGTATTTGAGGATCCGGAAAAGTTTAACAAGAAAGACATCGACGCTTCGGGCGATGAATTGACCATCATTCAAATTGCCGACGTTTTAAGTAAAGCCAAGAAAAAACAGGTGACGTATGAAAAAGTCAGCTACGAAGAGGCTGTCAGGCGAGGAATGTTCGAGGGAACGGTTGCCGCCCATGAATGGATGAACGCGGTGCCGGGCTTCGATATCAGCGAAACATACGCTCTATTTTAGAAGACAGAAAGAAGGGAAGTGTTCTAAACAACTGATATTCTGAATCAGTACTCATATATTCAGACGTTAGGTCAATAGCTATTAGCTCAATATCTGAGAGTTTGGGTTGACCTATTTGATTTATAAAATTCATTTTAGGCTCTACTTGTTGTAATGTTTTCAATATTTTTCGGTAATTTCGAATGAAGTTGTTTATGTATTTAATCGTTTGTTATACAATTAAATATAATCATTTTATTGAGAATGAGCAACTTCTCGTTTGTTTATCCAAATGCACTACGGGTTAAATCTTATAAATCGTACATACTGATTATAGACATTACACAAAAGACAGATGGCAGTAGATATAATACTTATCATATTAGGGCTAATTTTGATGATTGCCGGTATAGCAGGCTGTATAATTCCGGTTTTGCCGGGTGTTCCGTTTAGCTATGTAGGCATATTGTTTCTTCACTTCACATCCCGTGTAGAATTTCCTTTTGAATTTCTTGTCGGGTGGGCTGCCATTGTCGTTTTGGTGCAGATATTAGACTATTATGTCCCTGTATGGGGAACAAAGAAGTTTGGCGGAGGCAAGAAAGGTGCATGGGGGTGTACCATCGGCATTATTCTGGGTCTGTTTATCCTTCCGCCGTGGGGCATTATCATCTTCCCCTTTCTTGGAGCCGTAGTTGGAGAGTTGATAGACGAAAAAGATTCGAAGGTCGCAATAAAAGCAGGTTTTGGCGCATTTATCGGCTTTCTTGCCGGAATAGTGATGAAACTGGCTGTAGCCATTGCTCTTTGTCTCTATTTTGTGAAGGAGGTGCTGGATGCCTACATACTTACTTGAAAAGAAGCGGGTTGTTTTCACGTTTTTTGATAAAATAAACCATATAATAATCAGGCAAATTTCGATATTTATAAAAAAAGATATTCCTTTGTGCATCAATTTAAATATAACATTATTAGATATAGACGATAAATGAAAAACAAGTTATTCATACTATTCTTATTGGCGGCAATAGGAGGCACAAATATAGCTCATGCACAGCAAACTCCCGACAAAAAGCAGATGCAGCAACGCTATTTCGACATAAACAAGAATATCGAAGTATTCAACTCCGTTGTCCGCGAAATGGACATGTTCTATGTCGACAGCATAGACTTAGACAAGACTGTACGCAGTGCTATCGACAATATGCTGAATACGCTCGACCCCTACACAGTCTATTACAATAAGGACGACATGAAAGAGTTCAGCACGCAGATAACCGGCGAATATGCCGGTATTGGCGCAGGCATCACTTTCAAAGACAACAGGGTGGCCATAACAGAACCCTTCGAAGGCAAACCGGCTGATAAAGCAGGTTTGAAAACCGGCGACTATATCCTCGAAATAGATGGTAAGGACATGACCAAATGCGACAAAGTGGAAGGAGAAGCCTATGGACGTACCCTCAGCAGCTATGTGAGCAGCCACCTGAAAGGGCAACCGGGAACTGCAATACAGGTGAAAATAGAGCGTCCCGGCGAAAAGAAGCCAATGATGGTAAAGATTGTCCGCGAAAAAATAGCAATGAATCCTATACAATACTACGGGCTGGTAAACCCGACTACGGGCTACATCAATTTCAGTAGTTTTACTGACAAGAGCGCAGCAGACGTGAAGCAAGCCTTTTCGGACCTTAAAACACAGGGGATGACAAGCCTTATACTCGACCTGAGGCAAAATGGAGGAGGAATACTGGAAGAAGCCATACAGATAGTAAATATGTTTGTGCCAAAAGGAAAAGTGGTGCTTTCTACCAAAGGAAAACTGAAACAGCTAGACCGCACCTACCGCACAACCCTAGAGCCGATAGATACAGAGATTCCTATCGTGGTATTGATCGACAATGGTTCGGCATCGGCTTCAGAAATCGTTGCCGGGTCGCTGCAAGATATGGACAGGGCTATATTGGTCGGAGAACGTACATTTGGCAAGGGTTTGGTGCAGTCGTCGCGCGAAATGCCTTTCGGTGGCGGCATCAAGGTGACTACCTCTAAATATTATATTCCAAGCGGCAGGTGCATTCAGGCAATAGACTATTCGCACCGCAATGCCGATGGTAGCGTGGGACGCATACCCGATAGTCTTACTACAGTATTCTATACCGAATCCGGACGCCCGGTAAGGGATGGTGGAGGAGTCTCTCCCGACTTTACACTCGAAGAAGAGAAAACTCCTACTATAACATATTACCTGTCGAACCAGTATATCGTTTTCGACTGGGTTACCGATTGGGCTACCAAACACAAGAAAATAGACGCGCCCGAAACATTCAGTATCACAGACGAAGACTATGAGAGCTTCAAAGCGTTCGTCAAGTCTAAAGATTTCCAGTACGACCGTATGAGCGAGAAGTCGATGGCATCGCTCAAGGAACTTATGGAGTTTGAAGGCTTTATGAAATCTGCCGAAGATGAGTTTAAGGCATTGGAAGCCAAACTTGTCCCGAATCTCGATCGCGATTTAGAAACCTTCAAGTCAGAAATAATAAAGCAGATAAACACCGAGATAGTAAGAAGGTACTATTATCAGAAAGGACAGTTTAGATATGTATTGCAATCGGACAAGGAACTGGCAAAAGCTATAGAGATATTGAACAATACAGACCTCTATACGAAAACCCTTGCGCCTGTTTCGGAGAGTGAAGTCGCTACTTTAATACAATAGGCGATTATCCGTGAGATAAGAGGCATGCCTTATAAGCTAGTATCATTTTAAATAAAATATTTATGTTTCGCAAACTTGTAGCCATAGAGCCGGTGAGTCTGATACCTTCGGCGGAAAAAGCATTGCATTCATTTGCAAAAGAAGTAGTTATGCATCAGGATATACCTGCCGACGATGCTGAGGTTGCTGCACGCATTGGAGATGCCGATGCCGTGCTTTTAAGCTATACATCCCGCATCACCAGAGAGGCGTTGCAGGAATGCCATAATGTAAAATACATAGGCATGTGCTGCTCGCTATACTCACCCGAGAGTGCCAATGTAGATATCAATTATGCCAAAGAGCGAGGTATCACGGTGACGGGTATCCGCGACTACGGCGACGAAGGTGTAGTAGAATATGTAATCAGCGAACTGGTGCGTTGCTTGCATGGCTTCGGCCAGGAATCTTGGGATGGCATGCCGCGTGAAATCACCGGATTGAAAGTCGGCATCATAGGGCTTGGTAAATCCGGTGGCATGATAGCAGATGCCTTAAAGTTCCTCGGTGCCGACATAGCTTATTTCTCCCGTACCCGAAAACCGGATGCCGAAGAGAAAGGCTATCGCTTCTTGCCTATAAGTGAGTTGCTTGCACAAAGCGAGGTAGTTTGCTGTTGCCTCAACAAGAATACTGTTTTATTGCACGAAGCTGAATTTGAGCAACTAGGCAACAGAAAGATACTCTTCAATACAGGCTTATCTCCTGCATGGGGCGAACCTGCATTCACAAAATGGCTCGAAGGCGACAATCTCTGCTTCTGCGATACCATAGGCGCATTGGGAGGCGAACATTTGCTCAGCCATCCGCATGTGCGCTGTATGCAGGTGTCTACAGGACGTACACGTCAGGCTTTCGACAGATTAAGCGAAAAGGTTTTGAAAAACCTGTCAGAATACAATGGGTGAAACGATATTGATCAGGGTGCTCACTACCGACCACCCTGCAATTTCGGGAGTTGCGCTATACACATCTACTACAGCATGCACCTGATCGTTCTTTATTTCAACACGTTGCGTATCTCCTATAAAACCGGGAGTAGATTGCATGGCTACCTGCATCTTTTCGGGGCCAACCGAGGCCAATGATGCTGCAACCGATACATTCAGCCCTGTAGGGAAAATTCCGATAGCTTCCCTTGCTGTTCCAGAAAAGACAATACGTTTTTCGGTCTCCATTGCTGGGTCGTAAACGGCTGATCTTCTCAATGCTCTTACGCCTTTTTCGTTGAAGAATCTTGCAGAAGCATTCCCCATCAGGGTAGCTGTTCTTAAAACGTCGAAGCCGCCGGTTGCGCCGGATGCTATATATATGCGTGTCCCGTTCGCTTTTGCAACATCCATTGCCTCATTGTAGAAGGCCGTATCGGCCAAGGCACCGATAGATAAGGTGACAATGGAAGTGCCGTTTTTCAGGGTAGGTATCGCAAATGCTTTCATGGCAGCAGGCGATGCCGCTTCTACCAAATAGTCGGGCTTGAGAGCCAGCAAGTCTTCAAATGTTGTACATGCCTGGCAGAGTTTGCCATGTTGCTGCATTTTAGAGGCAAAATATTCTGCTTTCGATGCTGTACGGGAATATACACCAACTAAATTATATTCAGGTAGCAGGCCATTTATTACTGCATCTGCTACTATTTCGGCGAGCCGGCCACATCCGGCAATTACTAAATTTTTCATAAATGCAAAGATAGGCTATAATAATATAAACAATACTACAATGATAATAAATTTGGCAATACAAGTAAAAGGCATCTCATTTCTTTTCACTATATAGATAAATAAAGACAAAAAAACTATACTTTTGTAACTTAATTAATTTAACAGAAAGAACATGATGGAGTTGAAAATTGTTGCCGTAATTGCTGTCAAAGCAGCATTTCAGGACGAACTTGAAAAGGTATTCCGTACACTTGTAGACGAAACACGTAAGGAAAAGGGAAACGTATCTTACAGCCTGCATCAAGATTGCAAAGATCCGCTGAAATATACAATCCTCGAAGTATGGGAATCGCAGGCAGCGATAGACGAACACAACGGAAGCGCACACTTCAAAGCGTTTGTTTCAGCCGTAGAAGGCAAAGTAGACAGCCTTGCCGTAGATGTAATAAAACAAATATATTAACAGAATACAGGGCGATATATCAATGCCCGCAATCATAAACGTATATGTATAGAAATCATACTTGTGGCGAACTCACCCTTGCCGATGCAGGCAAAGAAGTTGTTCTGGCCGGATGGGTGCAGAAAGTGCGCAAACTAGGAGGCGGAATGACTTTTGCCGACCTGCGCGACCGTTATGGAATCACCCAACTGGCATTCAGCAAAGACTATAACGAAGACCTCTACGAACAGGCAAACAAGCTGGGACGCGAGTTCGTGTTGCAAATAACAGGCACAGTGCAAGAGCGTTCGAGCAAGAACCTGAATATCCCGACCGGCGAAATAGAAATCATTGTAAGTAAACTGACTATACTCAATGCATCGGAACTGCCTCCTTTCACCATAGAAGACGAAACAGACGGCGGCGAAGATGTGCGGATGAAATACCGCTATCTCGACCTGCGCCGTACACCGGTTCGCAATAACCTTGAGCTGCGTCACAAAATAGCATTCGAAACCCGCCGTTATCTTGACGAACTCCATTTCCTCGAAGTAGAAACTCCTATATTGGTGGGTTCTACACCTGAAGGTGCGCGCGACTTTGTAGTGCCTTCGCGCATGAATCCGGGCGAATTTTATGCGTTACCACAGTCGCCTCAGTTGTTCAAACAGTTGCTTATGGTATCCGGTTTCGACCGCTACTTCCAGATCGTAAAGTGCTTCCGCGACGAAGACCTGCGTGCCGACCGTCAACCGGAGTTTACCCAGATAGACTGCGAGATGTCTTTCGTAGGACAAGAAGATGTCCTTAACATATTCGAAGGGCTGACCAGACATCTCTTCAAAGTTATCAAAGGTGTTGATATCCCAGATTTTCCACGTATGACCTACGCCCATGCCATGAAATACTATGGCAGCGACAAGCCAGACACACGCTTCGGCATGGAATTCGTAGAACTGAAAGACCTGACCACGGGCAGGGATTTCGTCGTATTCGACTCTTCGGAATACGTTGGAGCTATCTGTGCCAAAGGAGCAGCAAGTTACACCCGTAAACAGCTGGATGCGCTGACCAACTTTGTAAAGCGTCCTCAAATCGGTGCGAAAGGACTGGTTTATGTACGCTACGAAGCAGACGGTTCGCTGAAATCGTCGGTCGATAAATTCTATAACCCGGAAGACCTGAAAAAATGGGCTGAACACTGCAATGCCGAACCGGGCGACCTTATCCTTATCATTTGTGGCGAAACCGAAAAGGCTCAAAAGCAATTATGCGAACTTCGCCTCGAAATGGGAGAACAACTTGGCCTCAGAGACAAGAATACCTTCAATTGCCTGTGGGTGGTCGATTTCCCGTTGTTGGAAAAAGACGAAGAACTGGGACGCTATTTTGCAAAACACCATCCGTTTACCAGTCCGAAGGAAGATGATATTCCGCTTATGGATACCGATCCCGGAGCCGTTCGCGCCAATGCTTACGATATGGTAATCAACGGCGTGGAGATTGGTGGAGGGTCTGTCCGTATCCATAACAGTAGCCTGCAAAAGAAAATGTTCGAAGTGCTTGGCTTTTCGGAAGAAAGGGCACAAGCTCAATTCGGCTTCCTTATGAATGCTTTCAAGTATGGTGCTCCTCCTCATGCCGGTATCGCGTTCGGTCTTGATAGGCTTGTGTCCATGTTTGCTGGTCTCGACAGCATCCGCGACTGCATTGCATTCCCTAAAAACACTTCGGGGCGCGATGTTATGGTAGATGCGCCTTCGACTATCGACCAGGCACAGTTGGACGAACTCAATCTTAAAATAGATATTAAAGCCTAGTATATAGCCGAACAATTTCAGCAAAGAGCTTGTTAATACAGTGTAAAAGAATGTTTATAGTTATAAAAAAATGAGACAATCATGAAAAAATTAATTTTTACACTTGTATTAAGCATTGTATGTATAATGGGGGCTATGGCACAAACCGGAGCTAAATACCTGATGGTAAAGGCCGGTTATCAGACAGAAGCCGAAAGATTTGGTATTGGAGTAGAAGGACGTTATTATTTCACCGAAAATATCAGGTTTTCACCTGACGTGATTTTCTACTTCCCGAATAACCACACTACAGGACTGGATATCAATATCAATGCCAACTATGTATTTCCTATACAGGGCGGTTTTTCTCTTTATCCTACTGTGGGTCTTGCCATTATCAACAACCGTTTTTCGCACAACGGGCACTCGAATAGTTCGACAGACCTTGGTTTCAACCTTGGAGCAGGAGCCGATTATATGTTGAGCGGAACAAGCTACCTGAATTTCGATATCAAGTACACGTTCAACGACGACGACTTTATGACTTTTATGGTTGGCTATGGTTTCAGGTTCTAACCTGACTGCAACACCATAATGAATAAGGGATATTCTTTGTCAAGAGTATTCCTTATTTCTTTTTGGTAAGAACCATCCGTTTGTCCACAATGCCGGGGATTTCGCTCTCATAGTGAGTTACATATATCAATGTTTTATCACAGGTGCAGAACGTTTCTACTATGCGTTTCACCAACCGTTTGTTTGCCATATCCAACCCATGTAACGGTTCGTCGAGAATAAGCAGTTCAGGGTCTTTTACAAATACCCTAGCCAACAATACCAGCCGTTGTTCGCCCGAAGATATATGAAGAAAAGAGCTGTCTTTAAGATGGCCGATACCCAGCAAATCCATCCATAGCAAAGCTATAGCCTCCTGTTCGGTACTGCATTTTCTGTACAAACCGATTGTGTCGAAAAATCCAGAGCCTACAATGTCAATACATCGGATATTCTTCATATAATACAGGTGCATTTCGGGAGAAATATATCCTATCCGATTTTTTATATCCCAAATGCTCTCACCGGAACCGCGCTTGCGGTCGAAAAGAGTTATGTCGTTGGCATAGCCCTGTGGGTTGTCGCCATAGATAAGGCTCAGCAGTGTCGACTTCCCCGAACCATTTGCGCCAAGCAAAGCCCATTTATCGCCTCGTGCTATTTGCCAGTCCAGTCCGTCTATAATAATCGACTCTCCATATTTCACCTTTATGTTTTTTAAGAGGGCGACATCGGTATATGTCGGCTTGCTGTCTTCCTTACCTTCCTTTATGGGTAATCCAATTTCTTTGCTTTTAGCCTTATCAGGAAACAGTTTGTCTATCAATGACTTATTGCTCAAGAAGTCATCTTTCGATAGTGCCGGCAACAGCTTTTTTCCTTGTATGGGCAGCACATGGGTTATTACATCAGGGATATCGCCGGGATTGGATAAAACCAAAATCAATGATATGCCCGATTGTGCCAGGTGTTCAAAAAAATGGTTCAGCACCAACCGCGAAGGAGCATCCAGTCCAATATAAGGATTGTCCAAAATAAGTACGCGAGGACGGGCAAGCAAAGACCTTATAATAAGAAATTTACGCAATTCGCCACTCGACAGCAGGTTGACTTCCTTATCCATAAGATCGGAAATGTCGAACCCGCCGAACCCTGATTCAATAGACTTTATATCTTCTTCCGATAATAGATGCCTGACCGAAGGAACTTCTTCAGCAACGCCTTTGTTCCAACGCTGTTGGTAGTAGCTGTTTCCGGCATCTATAATGCTATAGATATCGCGAAAAGCAACACTCTTCACCGTAGCGTAAACGGAAGCCTTCTCTCCGTTTTCGTCGAAACAGAGGATTTCTCCCGCCGACAAAGCGTATTTGCCTGTCATAGTATCTGTAAAGAGGGTCTTCCCGCTTCCGTTCCGGCCAATCACGGCCCATTGCTCACCCGTCTTCAACTCCCACGATATAGGGGCGGAAAAACGTACTTGTTGCAATCGTGTAGTGGCTTCGCTTATTTTTAGTATTGCTCTTTGGCTCATTTATTTTTTCAAGTTTGATTGTGTCTGCTGTGCAGTAAGGAAAAGTGACAAAGATAACGCTTTTTAATCGCTCTATGCAAGACTAATGGCTATAAGCTATCAGCAATGGCTAATAGGAAAAGTGGCGGTGGCAATTGTGTCCATCTTTCAATTACTGATTGATATTATATACATAAGCCTATTGATTAGGGTAACCTTTTTATGATGTTATATCCAACATTATTTATAACTTTGCGATCAGATTGTATTAATCTGTAATTTATAAATCATTTATACTGATAAAATGAAAATCGCTATTGTTGGCACAAGTGGTGCCGTAGGCCAGGAGTTTCTGAGAGTTCTCGATGAGCGGAATTTCCCTATCGACGAATTGGTTTTATTTGGTTCTGCCCGTAGTTCGGGTACGACTTATACATTTCGCGACAAACAGTACACGGTAAAGGAACTGGCTCATAACGATGATTTTAAGGATATAGATATTGCCTTTGTTTCGGCAGGTGGCAGTGTATCGGTCGAATATGCATCTACAATCACCAAGCATGGTGCGATAATGATAGATAATTCCAGTGCTTTTCGCATGGATAAGGATGTGCCGTTGGTTGTGCCTGAGGTGAATGGGGAAGATGCAAAAATACGTCCGAAAGGGATAATTGCAAACCCTAACTGCTCTACAATACAAATGGTTGTTGCGATGAATGTGATAGAGAAAATATCGCACATCAAACGAGCTCATGTGGCTACCTATCAGGCTGCATCGGGAGCCGGGGCTGCCGGGATGGAAGAGTTGGTAAACCAGTTTAAGCAAATCGCTTATAACAGTGATGTTACGGTTGAGAAATTTGTGTATCAGTTGGCGTACAACCTGATCCCTCAAATAGATGTTTTCGCCGACAACGACTACACAAAGGAGGAGTTGAAAATGTACAACGAAACGCGTAAGATTATGCACTCGGATATTCAGGTAAGTACTACTTGCGTAAGAGTGCCTGTGCTTCGCTCGCACTCGGAGGCCGTATGGGTAGAGACCGAAAGGCCAGTGAGTCCGCAGGAAGCTAAGGAAGCTTTTGCTAAAGCCGAAGGAATTGTTTTGCAAGACAATCCTGCGGAGAAAGAATATCCCATGCCGTTATTTGTTGCAGGAAAGGATCCTGTATATGTGGGGCGTATCCGCGAAGATATTGCCAATCCTAACGGGTTGACATTCTGGGTGGTTGCAGACCAGATAAGGAAGGGTGCAGCCTTGAATGCCGTGCAGATTGCAGAATATTTGATAAAAGAAAAGGCTGTTTAAGGCAGAAAGTGTTTGCAGAATCAAAACAAACAGCTATATTTGCATCGCAATTGAGCAAAAGTTTGCTTTGCATCCTCAGGAAGTGTGGGTGAGTGGCTGAAACCACCAGTTTGCTAAACTGACGTACGGGTAACTGTACCGGGGGTTCGAATCCCCCCGCTTCCGCAAATACATTAGAAATTACGCAGCAAAGCAACCTTCGGGTTGCTTTTTTTCTTTTAAGCGTAATTATAACATTGCGTTGATTTACAATTGATTATTAAAATAATTCTCACCATCGGTACAGTTATCCATACGTCAGTTGGAAAAACCATCAGAATAACCAAATGTGACCGTTTTGCGACTAATTTATTAAAAAGGCAACGGTTTATAATTAGTAATTACAACAAAGAACTATTTAAATAACTGATACAAAGTTATATAATTTAGTCACATTTTTCAAAAAAGCAGTCACATTTTTAGCATCAATTTATAACTTAAAGTCTTGGACCGTGAGTAATTATTAGCTTACTTTGTTTGTTAAAAAAATACGCAGACTATAATTAAGGTGTATTAGTAAATTATAATTCCATATAATGTCAAAGCATATTCTCTATATAATAAATGAAATTAAAGACCAATATCTAACAGACGACAATGATAGACCTTGGATTATTGGCTTTAGTGGGGGTAAAGATTCTACGGCTTTATTACAATTGGTTTGGTTAGCAATATCAGAAGTCCCGAAAGAAAGAAGGATAAGAAAATTGCATGTCATATGCAATGATACGATGGTCGAAAATCCAATTATACAAGAGTATGTAGATGAAGTCTTGGAAAAAATAAAAAAAGCTGCTGTAGAGCAAGGATTACCAATATATGTAGATAAAACTATACCTCGATTAGAAGATACTTTTTGGATTAGTGTTGTGGGACGTGGATATCCTGTTCCGAATAATAGTTTTCGATTTTGTACAGAGAAAATGAAAATAAAACCGACTTCTCGTTTTATAACAGAGCAAGTTACAGAATTTGGAGAAGCTATTATTTTAGTTGGAACAAGAAGAAGTGAAAGTGCAAATAGAGCAAGAACAATAAAAAAGCATGAGTTGAGAGGTAAACGCTTAACAAATCACCCTTCTCAATTTAATACCTTTATATACTCACCAATAAAAGAACTTATGTTAGAAGAGGTGTGGTATATCATAAATGCTATGACATCACCATGGGGTGCGGATAATTCTAAATTGTTTCAGATTTATGCTGATGCAAGTGCTGATGATTATGAATGTCCTACTGTTGTAACAGATAAAAATCATACTTCATGTGGTCAAAGTAGGTTTGGATGTTGGACATGTACTGTGGTAAAAGAAGACAAATCAATGTCTGCATTAGTAAATAAAGGAAATGAATGGTTACGCCCACTTATGAATTTAAGAAATGATATGATAGAGAATAGAAATCTATCAGAAAATAGGATGACTACAAGGCGTAATGGAACATGGGCCGTTACTGAAGATGGTCACAATCAGGGAGCATACACGCCAAAATATAGAGCTAAATTATTAAAACAGATTCTATTAGCACAGAAAGAGATACAAGAGACTAAACCCAATATCGAATTAATCACTAATCAGGAATTAATTGCTATTCAGGTAATTTGGTATAGAGACATGATTTTTGAATATAGTGTGTCTGAAATATATAACCGAATCTTCAATAAAAATGTAGATATGGATTCTAAAAATGAAAAAATACAAAAAGAGCTTGAGTTATTGAGAAACTCTTGCGAGGATGAAGGCGATTATAACTTAATAAAAGAATTACTTATTCTACAGCAGAGTAAAGCCTTTCTGAATCGAAAAAGAGGATTAAAAGGCGAGGTAGAACAGGTATTAGAGAAGTACTTAAACAATGAAAATTAAGACATCATGTTTATAAAAGAAATTGTTCTAAATAACTTCAGAATATACAACGGACATAATCAAATATCTCTGCTTCCTGATGATGATAGAAATATTATTATAATCAGTGGTCAAAATGGATTCGGCAAGACAACATTCCTTATGTCATTAGTTTGGTGCTTATATGGCAAACAAATGGAATATGTGGATGAGCTATATAGAAAAGAGATAAAAAGCAAGAAAAACTACACCAATTATATCTCTGAAAGTTTAAATAAAGAGGCAGCAGCACAAGGAGAATCTGAATTTTATGTTTCTATAACCTTCTCTGATGTACAATCTTCTGAAATTAAATGTAATGAGGTCGTTGTAAAGCGTTCTTATAATACAAAATGGACTAACGATAAGGTTGAAATTTTAATAGATGGCTATAAAAATGAACTCATAGAAGATTTATCTAAAGATAATCAAAGAGGTGAGGATATTTTCATTAGAAACTTTATCATGCCTGTAGAAATAGCTAAATTTTTCTTCTTTGATGCAGAAAAAATTGTTGCCATGGCTGATGTTGACTCTAACGACCTACGCAGACAATTAAGCCAAGCATATTCTCAGGTTTTAGGAATACAACGTTATGAGGATTTAAAAAACACTTTGGAAAGTAGTTTAGATGAATACAGAGCTAAAACTGCGAGATTAGAACAAAGAAAAGAATTTAATTCACTAAAAACAAGTATAGAAAATGCAGAAATAGAGGTTGATGAACTCACCTCTGAAATTGAAGAATATGATGAATTAATTACCGAAAAACAAAGAGAGGCTGAAGAGATTCAAACTAAGTTGATTCAATATGGAGAAAAAATGACACTTGAGGAATTGAATCAATTAAGAGAAAAGCAAAAAGAGATAGAGACCAAAAAAGAAAATATAAATAATCAATTAAGAGAACTATATGATATAATTCCATTTGCATTAGCAGGCGGACTATTGGGAGACCTATATGAGCAATTAAATAAAGAACAAAAAGTTAAAGATAATAGGCATCTACAATCAAATATAGAAAACAAAATTAATGACATTCGTAACGAATTAGATAAAGAAAGATTGAATTGTAAATTTTCAATTGATGTTACTATTCAAGATTTCTATAATGAACAACTGCAAAAATTAATACGAAAGCATTTTTTTACAGAGATAGAGGATATTTCTAATATCGAAATATTACATGACTTCTCTTCCGAACAAGGCAATGAAATAAAGCAGTTAATAAATAGATTAAAAAATTCATTTAAAACTCAATTTGAGAAATTGCATGCTGATTTTTCAACTCTGAAATATCAGTATGATTCAATAAATCGAGAGATAAAAGAAGCTGAAAAGAATGAAGCAGATGAATACATAACTAAACTTAGAGAAGAAAGAGAAATAAATACAGCAAAAATTACTGATTATACCAAAAAAATAGGTAGTATAGAAGAACAGATTCGAAGCAAGAAAGATGCAATAAAAGCTGATAAACAAAAGTTGGAAGATGTAAGAAAAACTATAGATGATGCTACTCAATACGCAGATAAAGAGCAGAAAACCAAAAAGATAATATCAACACTTCAGTCTTTTATAAAACAATTTAAACTTCAAAAGAAGAAATCATTAGAAGAAAAAATGTTTGATAGTTTACATAAACTATTACATAAAAAGCATTTAGTATCAGGGGTAGATGTTACTATTAGTACAATAGGAGATGATATTGATATTGCATTAAAAGGAGCTAATGGAAAAATATTAGATAAAGGACAATTATCAATGGGAGAACGACAAATGTATGCATCTGCTCTCCTTCAGGCTCTTGTTGGTGAATCTGAAATAGAGTTCCCTGTATTCATTGATAGCCCGATGCAAAAATTCGATGAATCACATTCTCATAACGTTATCAAGTATTTTTATCCTGAAGTTTCAAAACAGGTAATAATATTTCCTTTAATAAACAAAGAATTAATAGCTTCTGAATATAAAGAGTTATTACCTAAGATATGTAAAACATATCTAATTAATAATGAAGAAGAAAAAGGCTCTTCTTTCTTGGAAGTTTTACCAAATGAGTTATTAGAAGTCTATAAAAAGAAATATAATGCAAATTAATATATCTACATCTTTAAAAAACAAGGATGCTGTTAGAAGACTAACAAATAAACTTCAAGCAAAATCAGAAAACATTGTTGCACGTATTGCATTATGTTTCTCTTTACAAACAGAAAGAAAGTTTACCCCTGAAGAATTTAATTTGTATGATTCTAAAGGAAAAGAATATAAAGACCATATTCTTTTCGATGGTAATAGGGAATTTTATATTGCTTTGGTTTGTCAGCATTATGGTATATATAAAACTGACGAAAATATATCTAAATATATAAAATTGCATGTAGACCATGGAATTGAAGAATTGGATAATTTATCTCAATTTGAAGATTATAATTTCTTTGACTTTTTAGTTAATTACATTGATAAAGGTATTCGACACCTTGCTGATACAGATATATCTATAAATAATCCTGTCGTAAATACAGTTCAAAAGATTGATAAACCTTATTATGAAGGTTTATTAAAAATGAAGGTTGGGTATGAATTGAAAGAAGAAAAGACCCCAATTTATATGGCAATCAATGATAATAGTTTATATGATAATGCCCATATAGCTGTAGCAGGAAATTCAGGAACAGGAAAAACTCAATTAGCATTAGAATATCTATATCAGATAAATAAAGAATCAAATGGTCATGTAAAATTTATTTATCTTGATTTTAAAGGTTTAAATACAGAAGATAAGGATAAACTTACAAAGTTCTTTGAAACAACTCATACTGACTATATTGATGTGCCAAATACGCCATTTCCTGTTAATCCATTGACATTTATAGATAATGTCAATGAAGTTAATCGTAATATGGGTATTGCTAAATTTGTGGATATAATTGCTAAGTATTCAAATCTTGGATATAGACAGCAAGAACGGTTAAGACAAGCTACTACAGAAGCATTCATTGACCAAAAGAATGGAACTTATCCAACAATAAAACAGATTAATGAAAGGTTAGCTTCATTATCAACTGATTCCGATTCATTAACTTCTATAATGAATAAGCTAAGTCTATTTAAAGTATTCTTGGAAGATAAAAATAATGAATCTGACTTTTTGAATAAAAATATATATCTATCCTTAACAGGAAATCTACCGACTGATATTCGTTTTACATCTTTGTTTTTAATTATAAATTATATTTATAATGTATTTATGAATATGTCAAATGCACCTGTCAATGAGAATATTCAAGCGATGAGATATGTTATTTTAATAGATGAAGCTCATGTTATTTTTAAAGAAAAGAAGTATCAAGAAATTTTGGAGAAAATCTTGCGTGAAATTCGTTCAAAAGGAGTTTCCGTTGTTTTGCTCTCTCAGGGAATAGATGAATACAATCAGCCGACTTTTGACTTTTCAAGCATGTGTAATACTGCATTTTTACTTAATATCAATGATAAAAACCCTAAATCTATAGAGAAATTTCTTGGTATTTCAGGCAATGATACTAAAAAAGTGGCAAGAAGCATGGAAAAAATGATAAAAGGGCAAGCAGTTAGTAATATTCGAGAATTTGACAAAGGAACTTTATTTGAAGTAGTTCAATTTAGGAATGAGAAGCATTCGTAATTATAAATAGAATAATAGGAAACGAGTTATAATATTATAGCTCGTTTTTTTTATTTTCATTAGCAATAAATAGCTAATTACCCTATCTTTGTTTCATGCGAAAAGAATTTAGAATAGGTGAACTTTGTAAGAAAAAAGGTATTACACTAAAGCAACTTGCTGAAGGCTTAAATATCCATCCTGTGAGCTTTACTCAGGCGTTGAGTGATAAAGGTAACCCCACCTTTGAAACCTTATCGAGAATTGCTTCTTTTTTACAAGTTGGTTTATCAGAACTATTCAGACCCTTACACATAAATAATATAATTTTTGATTTTGATTTAACATTAGTCAATAGGTCTATTTCCGACCAATATAGAAAACAAAGAAATTGGAAGAAGGTCTTTGACCTAATTCCTCAATTCACCCTATATGATGGACTGAATGAGGTTTTTTCTTATATCAGAGATAACAATATTCAAGTTACCATTGTTAGCTTTGCAAAACCTGACTTAATTGAAGCAACCGCAAAATATTTTAAGATACCATACAACTTTATCATTGCAGGAAATCAGATTAAAAATAAAAAACCTCACCCTGAATCATTTTACAAGGCTCTTGAATTAATGAATTGTAAATCAAATGAAGTCATTTCTTTTGGTGATAGCATAAAGGACTATGAAGCAGCCAAAGTGTCTAATATAAAGCACATTGCTTGTCTATGGGATAGTGAAGAAGAAACTGAATTAAAACAAAATGGATGTAAATTATTTATATCAAATCCATCTGAAATTATTGATATCTTATTGGGGAAATAAGATAAAATAGAAAAAGCGAAACCATTTCTATAGCTTCGCTTTTCATTTTAAACTTTTCATTTCAGTTATATTATTTCATCTGTGATTAATCCCATACCATTTTATACATACGGTCAGCAATTTTGATGCAACGATGTTTTTTCTTTCGGGCATCACGCTTTGTTACTATTTCGCTATATTTTTGTGTAGACAAATCTGTATAGCTGATATAGTCCAATTCTTTTTGTAGCTTTCTATTCATCTTCGACATAATTAATACATTTTAGTTAGCCAATATTTTTAGTATTTTGTCGTTTATATTCCTCTACAAACTCATAAAATTCAAATCGGTACTTGTCTTGGGATGGAAATAGCATGTCAAAACCTAAGAACGTCTTGAACAAATATATCTTTGCATCCTCAAAAGTTTGACCTAACCCTACACCATCAGTCGTTGTCATTGCAAGATAGTCTCCATCATTAGACCATTCCCCATATGCTATTGCGTTATCTTTGAAATAATGTAGAATAACATCTTTTGAAGATAAAGCTCTATCCAAAAGATAACGTTCTCTATACCTTGAGAAAAAATGAGGGGGATATATTGCAATAGTCGTTTTATATATCATTACTGCATGTAATCCATCTTCATTGTCATAAGTACAAATTGTTGTATTATGGATATCTTTCCAATCTTTCTTCTTGTACGCCCGAAATATCATATAATATTTGTTGTTACGAGAGCTTGTATATTCTATCGGTTTGAAATGCATGGGAAATATGTTAGACTTTTTGATTGGTCTTTCATACTGTTTCTTTTTCCTCTCTGCATAATCGACAAGTTCATGGTAATCTTTCATAATCTCATCATATATTTCCTTTAGATTCATTTTTTTTATTATCATACAGTTACATCTATTGGGTTATACTCAATACTTTTATTCACCAAACCATTGAGAGTATCAAAGACTCTCTGTGGTTGCGCCATCTTGATTAGATATGCTTTTAATTGCTCTTCAAAACCATCACATAAAGCAATTCCTTGTTCCCACACTTCATTGAATGTATTAATTGTATCGGGCTTTGCTCCATTATTTGCAATATTCATGCATTGTATAGCACATTCCAATATAGAATAATCAATATTTTCACCCTTTTCTTCAGATAACATTGAATAGTTAGTCTTAACTATTGTTGGTTGTTCTTCCTTTATTGACAAATCAGTATCAGCAGAATCTATATTCTTTTTTATAGAGGACTCTTCTTCAAATAGTTTATTGACAAACTTCTGTCTTTCTTTAAGAGGCAAAGTATTTATGGTTGCAATTAGAACATCATATTTTTCTTGATTAATGCTGTAATTATTCATTTTATAGCTCTTAGCTCCACTTTTCCATGTAATTAAACCAATTCTTTTTAGTTTATCTAACTTTCTCCTAATAGTTCTCTCATTGCATCCCAATTGCTTTCCTAAGAAGGTTTGGGATACACATAGATTATTCATATTCTTCAAATGTTGAAATAAAATTAGCAACATAGCACTAACTCGGTCATTGATAATAACAAGGTTTATATCCATATATACCCTGTACTGATTAATCATTTTTTTAAATTCTTCTTCAGACAATTGTCTGCCATCCAATAACGTTTTTTCCATAATTAATTTATTAAGTGAATATTATTGTTGGAATATCTTTCATTGGTATCCCAACCGATTATTTTAATAGTTTTCATATTATCTTTTTATAAACAAAACCTCAATTCAGACAATAAAAACCCCTATACACCATTTAGTGTACCTAATGAGATTCATAAGTTTTAATTGATTTGCTGATTGAAAATATCAGCGATTGATTTTAAAGCCCTGCTTTTACAAAGGAGTTTAGCTTGCTATACTAAGAGGATTGTTGTTCAGGCAAGTATCTACACCATTATATATATCCCCAAAGACTCCATATGCTTTGTACCATGCTATTTGAGCATCAAAGTTGTACTCTTCAATGTATAAATTCATAACATCATCTGCGATTGAATCTAAAACTATCTCATTGTGTTTCAAATCACCAATGTAATATTGATATAGTAGATTTGTAATACGCTCAATCAATTCAGATTCGTCTAAAAACTGTATTAACAAATAATAATCCATACTCCAATGATTAAGAGAATTATAGTCTGACAATCCTTCAAAGTAGAACGAAAAATTGCAAAATATATCGACTATATGACGCACAACGATTTGTTTTTTGATATTGAAACGGATGAACAGTTACTCAAAGCTAACGCCAAATTGGAACAGAAGAAAAAAAACTATAACGAAGCCTATATTATTTTACAGGCGGAAGTAATCAAATATAAACAAGATAATACGATGTATAAATTATTTGTAGGATTCAAGAAATTAGGTGAGTTCAAATCTATATTGGAAGCTAAACAGTTCGCCGATAAGTGCGGAGAAACAGGAGTTTTTAATCTGATAGGACATCTGTATAAGGATAGTTGGTATGTGTTTGAACATCTGAAACCAAAAGAAGATAAAGTGAACAATGATAATGCGGACTGATTTTTCAGTCCGTTTCTTTTTTCGGTGAGCCTGTGCGGACAAAAAAGAAACAAAAAACCAGGTCCGTATTTTTCAATTTTTATACTTACTGCATTTTATTTAGCTGGATAAAACGAATGATATCCTTTATTAGCTTAAAAGGTAAAACTATCCAACCAATGGCAAGAGCCATTACAAACTTTATAATAAAATACCCACCCTATCGGGTGATTATAGCAATTCATTCTTTGTGTATTCGGTATTTGTTACTGGTTTCTACAAAAATAATCATTTTATGTTAATATGTCATTATCATATCTTTATTACCTTTAGAGCAAAATAAGGAATAGATGAAAAAAGATAAATCCCTGAAAGATAATTCAGCACAGAAAGTAGCTATCCTTATTGATGGGGACAATGCTTCTTCTGCTAAACTGGGAGAGGTAACAGAAATCGCATCCCGTTATGGACAGGTTATTATAAAACGTATTTACGGGGATTGGAGCAAAACCGGACTCTCAAGTTGGAAAGAACCGGCGAGGGAATATTCATATCGTTTAATAGAGGCTCTACCATATATAAAAGGCAAAAACACCACAGATATAGCCCTTGTTATTGATGCAATGGACTTATTGAACTCGAAAAATATAGATGTATTTTGTATTGTTTCCAGTGACAGTGATTATACTCCACTGGCTCAACGTATTCGAGAGGAAGGTGTTACTGTTGTTGGCTATGGAGAAAGCAAAACCCCAATCGCTTTTATCAATTCATGTAAGAAATTCATATTCTCCGACCAGGAACCTGAAAAGAATCCAAAATCGGAGAAAGGCGACACTCCTGCTGTACTGCTTCAGAAGGAAGCCGAGCTATTCGATAAAGCTTACGAATCGGCTGCCGATGGAAAAGAAGAAGTAACCCTTTCTCAGATCGGTATGGCGATGAAAAGAATCAAACCCAAGTTTAAAACCGGACGCTATGGCTGCAAAACATTGGGTGCGATTTATGAGAAACTGGACAAATATGAGGTTATCCAGACGGGACAAAAAGGAATATATAATGTTGTGAGAAAGAAAGTAAACTAACAGATTATTCTGCTTTCCGGCAAGAACAATCTACCAGATGGTCATTCACAAACCCCGAAGCCTGTAAGTGAGCATAACAGATGGTAGAGCCGAAGAATTTAAAACCTCGTTTTTTCATATCCTTACTCATCGCATCGGATTCGGGAGATGAAACAGGTATTTCACTCAGAGATTTGAAGTTATTTACTATCGGCTTTCTACCAGGGAAGAATGATAGTGTATAGTTGTAAAAACTGCCAAATTCTTTTTGAATGCCGATAAACAGCTTTGCATTGGAGATTGTGGATGTAATTTTCAGCCGGTTTTTGACTATCCCTTCAAACAGCATCAATCGTTCGATATCTTCGCTTGTCATCGCAGCAACTTTTTCAATATCAAAATTATGAAAAGCTTTCCGGTAGCCTTCCCGCTTTCTCAGTATAGTAATCCAGCTCAATCCGGCTTGTGCGCTTTCCAGCACCAAAAATTCGAACAGGGTTTTATCATCAGTAACAAGCCTTCCCCATTCTTCATCATGGTATTTTACATATAATTCATCATTTCCGCACCAGCCACAGCGTCCATTTACAAAATCTTCCATATGTTATAGTATTCGTTTCCACAAATATAAAAGTAAAAGCCGGACAATTCACAAAACTGCCCGACTTTCTATACGTTATTTACTCCAATTCTTCACCAAAAAACTCTACATCACTCGGAGCAGTCAGAAATGAATAAATCATGCTCACCCAGCTAATAATATACGAAACCACCATCATTGTCATCATACTTCTTCCTCCTCGTCATTTTCATTATTAAAAGAGAAACTCAAAATAGCAGTATTTCCAAAGTTATCGAAGAAGTAAATATCGATTACCTGTTGTTCATCGGAACGTGAGGTGTAATAAAACCTGAATGATTCTTTTGTCAAATCGTAATAGTCATTCGGTAGGAACGGCTCGCTGTCATCCATTCTCAAATCACCTTTCCCATCCGATTGAAAGTAACGAAAGCGCTAAGTACATGACAAAAATAGGGAAAATGGGAAAAAATGACTGATAATAAGAGGGATATTATTTTGAAAAGACCTTGATTTTTAGTATCTTAGAAAGA
>NZ_QVMQ01000035.1:0-30050 GCF_010501105.1 Dysgonomonas sp. 511
AATATACAAATATCAATCTGCCGATAAAATTGGAGACTTGGAAAATCTGCTGTTTTTCTGATTAGAAGTTTTTCAAGTTGGTTATACATTTTGAAAACTTGAAAAATATCAAACATGAAAACTTGGCGGTTTGGTAATTTGAAAACAATAAAATAATAAAGCTTGAAAAACTTACAAATATCAATATGTGTAATTCTAAAAATCGAAAACAAGATGAAAAAAGAACCGTTATTTATCGCCTTCTCCACCCAAAAGGGAGGTGTCGGCAAAAGTACATTTACAGTACTCGTGGCAAGTTATCTGCATTACCTCAAGGGACTGAATGTTGCCGTAATGGATTGCGACTATCTGCAATGCAGTGTCTACGACATGCGTAAACGTGAAATCCGGCAGTTGGAGACCAACCTGCACTATCAGTCCAAAGCTATTGCCCTGTTTGATTCGCTGGGTAAACAGACCTATCCCATCGTATGCGTCAAACCGGAAGAAGCAATCCTGAAAGCCCGTGAGTTTTTGGCTAGCGAACCAGCCGACTATGATGCGGTATTTTTCGACCTGCCGGGAACCATCAACAACGATGGGGTAATTTCAACCTTTATGTCGATGGATTATGTTTTCGTGCCAATGGCTCCCTCTCGGATGTCAATGGAGAGTACACTCTCATTCATTGTTCCTGTAAAAGAAGTATTGAGGGAATACAAAGTCCTGAACCTAAAAACCATCCATCTATTTTGGAATCGTGTCGATGGACGTATCAAGAAAAACTGGCTCGAACACTACAAGAAACTTATCTGTCAATTTGAATTACTGCTGATGCAGACAGTTATCCCGCAATCCGTTCGATACGACAAGGAACAGTCCATCGAGGGTAGCGATGCTGTTTTTCTATCCACAATATTCCCAGCAGATAAGAACTTACTTAAAGGCAGCAATTTGGATTTGCTGGTCAATGAAATTATGGAGATTATTAACCTTAACCCCCAATTATAATGGCAGCAGAAAATAAGTTCGATAAATTGCGCTCAATGGTACATCAGGGTGTACCTATGGAAAAGCCTACGGAGAAAATAGCACCGGAAGAAGTAAAGCCCATTGATACAATAACGGATACTGCTGCGAAAACAGAAACAGAAGAAGTAAAATCTGAAACAGCCGCTCAGGCTGTTGAGTCTGCTGGAGAAGTAGTAGAATCAATAGCCAAAGTTTCTGAACCAGCAGCAAGACCGACAGAGAGGAGAAAGCGCAAACCACAGGCAGACTATCAAAGCCTGTTCTTTAACCGGATAGACTTCACTCACCGGAAGCCGCTGTACATAACTGCCACGACCCACCGCCGGTTGATGCGGATTGTCCACCTGATGGATGAATCAAAAGCGACTATCAGCAGCTATGTGGAGAATATTATCCTGAACCATTTGGATACGTTCAAAGAAGAGATAGATACCATTTACCAAACGAATAATATAAACCCGACAGAATAATGGAAGAAGTATTTATAAAATTCTATATATTGGTCAGCCTGTGGTTTTGGGCGGGGATGCTCCTGAGTGGTCCGCTACGCAGGGCTTTTGGCGATATGCACCGTAGACTCTTGAAAAGAATCTATGATGTAATTTGGGGACAGGTGGTAAAAGCATATAAAAAAGTAACCAGTTCGATATTAAAGAGATTTAAAGACACCACGCTTTATCTGGAGAATCGTACTTATGAGCTACGTGTAAAGGTTGCCCGCTCGCTAGTAAGTAAAGAGCTACTCGAAGAATTGACAGAGAAAAACTTCGTAGCAGCAATTTCAAAAGCAAGACAAATAGGCACATGGGGGCATGGGACTTCTTTTGAGGAACTTCAGAAGTTGGGCGGTCTGGCATCAGGCAGGACAGTTGACAGAGAGGAAAAGAAAGCTGCCTTAAATGTAGCATTTGAACTTTGTGATACAGATCTTTTCGAGCAGATAATAACCCGGATACCCGGTGCGCAGGAACGTATATTGTTGGCTTTTGAACAGACAGAAGGGAACGCTCCTTATGACTCCATCAAAAATGAGGAGTTCCGAAAATTTATACGGGAGTAATGGATCGTGTAAAACGGGGCAGCCTTCGGATTGATTTTCGAGGGCTGTTTCCTTTTTTAGGAGAAAATTATTCCATTTCTGAAATGAGTTTGTCTCCGAAACCCCGGACAACCCCGGACAAATGCTGCCACAGCCTGATTATTTGCTATTTAACCGATTTTTTGTATATATATTTGTGCTTCGATTGAAATTAATACTTAAAAAATAAAGATATGGAAATAATAAACATTGAAGCACAAACTTTCGAGAAAATGCTCTCCAAGTTTGAAGATTTTGCAAGCCGGATGGAGCATCTATGCCGCTTGCATGGAGACAGGGACATGAAAGAATGGTTGGATAATCAGGACGTATGCCAGCTTTTGAACATCTCGAAGCGGACACTTCAAACGTTACGGGACAACGGAACACTGGCATATACCCAAATCAGCCATAAAACTTATTACAAACCGGAAGACGTGGAAAAAATCGTTCCAGTGGTAGAAGAAAAACGCAAGCAAGCTAAATATAAAGGGAAACAGGTATGAGCAATCAATTAATTACATCAGAAAACGAAAGGGTAAAATCATTTTTCCTTTCACTCGAACGGCTATCTACTGCGGTAGAGAAGTTATTCACACCCCGTAAACCAACATTGAATGGAGAGAGTTTCTATACGGATGAAGAACTGTCCAAGAAATTAAAGTTGAGCCGGAGGAGTCTACAGGATTATAGGAACGAGGGTCGAATCCCTTATATCAAGCTGGGTGGCAAGATACTGTATCGGTCATCGGATATTGAGAAGCTATTGCAAGAAGGTTATCGGGATAAGTTCAGGTAGCCACTTACGGCAAGCATCAGCCCTTGAATTTCCTTCCCTTTTTCGACTGATAAACACCTCTTAATGGAAGGAGAATAAATAAGACAAGGCTATTTTGGTAAATACTCTTTTTCGTCCCGTGAAAAAGGAAGANAGATTTGGCAAAATACCCGAAGGGTTTAGCCTTGTCGTTTTATTTCCTTCTTTTTTCTTTGTGTTCAGATGAAAGAGGGCTATAAAAAACGGCAGGCTTCAAAAATGAAAATCCTGCCGCCGGTTAGATGAAATATGTGTCATTTCAACAATTTGCGATTCTCAACTTCCTGCAATACCCGCATCTGTTGGATAGCTATCTGATTGAGTTTTAGTAAGCGGTCAGATTGTGGAACTTGCTCATTTATCAAAACCGCATTAATGTTCTCCATATTCGACAGGCATATCAGCTCGTTAATGGTAGCATAATCCCGGATATTACCTTTCAAATCAGGATTAGCATCACGCCATTGCTTTGCAGTAATACCAAAAAGAGCCATGTTCAGAACATCCGCTTCGCTGGCATATACGATTGATATTTGTTGAGCGGTGAGTTCCTCCGGAATAAGATTGTGCTTTACGGCATCCGTATGGATATGGTAGTTGATTTTCGACAGTTCCCGTTTGGCTGACCAACCAAGTTGCTGCTGTTCATGTTCTTTGAGGCGTTGGAACTCGGTAATCAGGTATAACTTAAATTGCACGCTGATGGCTGACCCAAATTCAAATGCAATATCTTTGTGGGCGAAAGTCCCACCGTATTTTCCTTTTTGGACTACAATACCTATTGCATCTGTTTTCTGAATCCACTCTGAAACGCTCATTACAAAACTGGGTAATCCGGCTTGTGATTTAAAGTGGTCAAATTCGACCACTTTAAAATTTGGATTATTTATAATCTCCCAAGTACCGAGAAATTCAAGTGTATATCTGTTGCGTAGCCAGTTCTTAATAATATCGGCTGCCCGGCTTCCACTTTCTTTAGCGTTCGCCATGTCTGTCAAAGATATATAGTCGCCATTATTTACACGAACAATCGTGATGTCTGTTTCTTGTACTTTTATTTTAGCCATTATTATTTCTGTTTATTATTGTGGTCAAATTAGCCACAACTTGGTTCTACAAATTTAGTTTAAATAATTGATATCCATTATATGTAATGGAAGTATAAGCCTTGTTGTTTGCTCAGTTTTGAGAGATTTTTGGACTAAATACTTCCTAAATGCTTCCGCATTCCTTGATTGAATACGAAACGAAAGAGCGATAATCATTTCCAGATTATATTGTTCTACGAAATTGCCATTCTTGTAACGATAAGTCCGGCAAACTTTACTTTCGTCCAATACTCCGTTTTTTAGGATAGCACGAATGTTTGCGTTTATTTTACCTACAAAGCATTGGAACAAATCAGCAAGCTGATGCTGTGACATCCAGATTTCAGTTGATGCCGGAACGGATACTGTACCGTTTTCTATGGTTATTATCTCTCTATTCATGATTGTCCGGTTTAAATTTCGTTATTTTGCATTGCTTTTCTTCGTTTTATTGCCACTTTGAACTGGCAATTTGTATTTCCGACCGATGCGGTCGCTTATCTTCTTTACGTCCTCATTGACCTTTTGCCGAGTGAGTTTAGCGTAAATCTGAGTGGTACGGATACATTTGTGCCCCATCATCTGGCTGACCGTTTCCAACGGTACTCCACGAGATAGTGTAATAAGGGTTCCGAAATTATGCCTACTTTGATGGTAGGTGATCCGCTTTTCTATACCGCATAACTTAGCAACCTTATTCAGGTTGACCTGAACGCAAGAGGGAGATGCCATCTTGAATATTTTATTTCCGTTGCGCTCCGGCTTGTACTTCTCCATTATTTGCAAAGGAATATCCAACAAGGGTATATTGCACCGGATACCAGTTTTCTGCCGGTTGATGTCGATCCAGGAACTGTCATTCCTGCCTTTATGGATATTTTCCTCTGACAGGTTACACATATCCGCATATGACAGACCGGTAAAAGTCGCAAATACAAACATATCCCGTGTATGGCATAAGCGTTTGGAGGCTACCGGAACGTTCATAAACTTCTCCAATTCTTCCAGAGTCATGTGCCTGCGCTTACGGGGAGGCTGTTCGGGAATATAGGCGGCAAAAGGTTTTTTATGTAATGTGCCCTGACTGATTGCCCGACGGACTATCTTTCTAAGGATGATTGTATAGGTAGATATTGTATGGGCGGTAAATCCCTGTTCGATACGAAGGAAAGAATCGAATTTCTCAATGAAAGATAATTCCAGTTGCCGTAACGGTATATCTCTCATACCATAATGGAGATGTAAGAAACGTTCCGCCTGTTTAGCTACGGCTTCATAAGCTTTAATACTCCCTTTGGAACGTGTAACACCTATCTGCTTGGCATACTCTTCATTATGCTCGTGGAAGAGTTCCAGCAGGTTTTCTTTTTTCCTCCCTATACCGCTTACTGCATTTTTGACAAGCTCCGCCGTAATATATCCCTGCTCGTCCAATATCTGTTTATAGTACCGATTGATTCTATCAGTTAGTTTCTCTATCTGATAATTCGTTTCGGCAGCATGGCGGCTTTTGCCGGTCATTCGGTAGGCTTTTGCATCCCATAGTGACGGGTCAATATCTATTCCGGCAGAGAACTGGGCTACTTCTGCATTGATGGAGATTCTGCCCATCAACGGACACATACCGTTTTTCTTTATCTTCTGCCGGTTGATATAAAATAGGACAGCGAATGTGCTGTAAACGGTATTTGCGTGATTGCTTTTATTCTTACTTATTTTATTGTTAGTTTTCATTTTATCCTCCTTTCCTTATTATTATACTTTTACTACATTATTATCCACCAAATGGAACTTGCCGGACAGACGTTTATTCAGGTGGCGCATATCTTCTCCAATTTTCTCATTGCTTACCTGTGCATAAATACGGGTGGCTCTCCAATCCCGATGTCCCAACAATTCAGCTACTGTTTCCAATGGAACTCCCTGAGATAGAGTCACTACGCTGGCATAGCAATGTCTTGCCATATGAAATGTAACTCGCTTATCTATACCGCATTCCGTAGCTATCCGTTTGAGATAAATATTGGTCTTGCTGCAACTAATCATAGGAAATAATTTACCTTCTTTCGCCAGTCCCCGATATTTTTCGATTAATTGCAAAGGGATTTCCAATAGTGGAATATGACAGGGTGTTCCGGTCTTCTTTCTTTTAAGATCTACCCACCGGACACCGTCTTCGGCAATAGAAAGGTTCTGTTCCGTTAGGCTACGCATATCGCTGAATGCAATGCCGGTAAAAGATGAAAACAAAAACATATCACGGATAAAATTCAAATTAGGACGGGATAGCTTTGCCTTCACCAACTTCTTCAATTCTGCGGATGTCAGGGATTTGGGGGCAATGGGGGACGTTATAAATTCATAGTCAATAAACGGGTCATTGCGGAGAAGTCCGTTATTGATGGCTATCTTTACGATTCTGCGGAGTTGTCCGATGGTATTTACTATTGTCTGTGGAGCGAAGCGGAGTTCCACTCGCAAATAATAGTCATAGTCGGCAACAAATGATGGGGTCAATGCCTGAAAGGATATATCACTTACATTGTATTTCTTTCGCATGAAGCGTTTCAGGTGGTTAAGGGAGATACCATAGCGTTTATAGGTCTCCATGCACCGGTTTACGCCGACACACTTCAGAAAATGCTCGTTGTGTGATTCGTAGTATTTGACAAGGGTGTCCTGTTCGGATGCTATACCCTGAAACGCATTTTTCACATCTTGGGCAGACACGTTTTCCTTTTTTGCCAGCAAATCCCGATAGGCGGAATGGATGGCAACACAAATCTTGTTTAAGGATGCGTTAATGGAGAGGGCAGTTTTACTCTTACCGCTAGCCCTGCCGGACTTGGTATCCCAAAGGGATACCGGAACACTTACTTTGGCACTGAATTGTACCATTGATTTACCGATGCGGATACGTCCCAGAACGGGAACTGTCCCGTCTTGTTTCTCCTCATTTCGTTTGAGATAAAAACTCACTTTTACTTCTGTCATAATTAACTCTTTTACAGGTTACAAAATTAACTATTATAGAGCTAATCAACGGTATGCAAATCATTGTGAATCAGTGAATAAGAAACTGGCTTCAGGCAAAAAGCCTACATAACACCGGCACTATCCGCAATGTGTGCCGAAATCTTTCTTCTTTCATGGGAAAATCCGTTGTTTGAATGGTTACTGCAATACAAAAACAGGTAACGCATTCGTAACGGAAAGTCTTCCGAAATACACAATATTTTGCTTTTTTGCTGCTTGCAGCGAAGAGAAGATTAATGAAGTTTACGCCAATGGGTCAGCCATTTACGCCATTTTATCCGTTTTTGCTTTTTAGGTGCATAGTTTGGTAACGATTTTCGGTTTTTAGAAGTTATTTTGTTGTCATATATCAGTCTTGGCAGAAGTATATATAAATAAAAAAAGTCTTCTAAATCATTAATTTAGAAGACTTTTCTGTGTCTTTGGCTTCGAACTGTCTTTTTAGTTCTGTTCCTCAAGTGATCCCACTTGGATCAACCAATTTATATCCTAAATTAATAGTTATCAATCGTTTATTCAAAATAATCAATCCAAATAGTAACGATTTAGTAACGGTTTCTGTCTTTGGAATGTCTCTCAAAATGCCACTTTTGGCTTGGAGTTGGCTGTATTCTTACATATAAATTACTGAGAATAAAGGTACGAAAATGAATTGAAAATCAAAGAACAACTTTATTTTTTAGGAGCATTTATAGAGTATTTTCTCCTATTGCTTTGATAAAAGAGGTAGTATCATTTTATTCTTCATAGAACTTATATAATTAGAGTTCTTGGTTAGCTCTACAATAATTCAGTCTTCTCCTTCTTTATTAAAATTTCTTTTTCTCTTAATTATTTGAAGTTTATAATTATCTTTCGTTTTTATTAACTTTGCTGATAAGAGTTGGATCTTTATGAAAAATTTGTTTCTTCTTCTTATTATTATATTGCTCCCTATTTGTGATGTTTTCCCCAAGGTATCACAAGATACCATATTTCACTCTCTATACAAATTAGTGGTACAGAAGGATATTTATGTAACAGAGAAGGAGGAGAGAATATCTGAAATAAAGAAACTGCTCAAAACGCCTAATATTACTGACGATCAGCGTTATGATATAAATCTCAAACTATATAACGAATACAAAGTTTATTTATCTGATTCTGCAATTTATTATGCCAGAGAGAATACAGCTATTGCAAAAAAGCAAAATCATAATACATGGATAAATGAATCTAAACTAGATTTAGTATCCTTATATATTGTATCTGGTATGTTTATTGAAGCTGTTGATATATTAGGATCAATAAAAACTAAAGACCTTCCCGATTGGCTACAGATTAAATACTATGATTGCTACAAACAGCTATACAACTACTATTCAAGTAATAATCCATATACTCAGATCTATTTAGAAAAAAGTAATCTATACAGAGATTCTTTACTGAATGTATTGGATAAAGAATCCAGTCATTATAAGATTGTATATGCAGAGAAACTATATGACGAATCTCGTCTAAATGATGCGAAACAAATATTGCAAAAGCTTTTAGACCAAACGAAATCGGACACTCATGAAAAAGCAGTTCTCGCTTATGCACTAGCCAATATTTATAAAAAAGAAGGAAATATAGAGCTACAAAAACATTATTATGCCATATCTGCAATTTGCGATATCAAGAATGCGATCAAAGAAAATGCCTCAATGCAGGCATTGGCCTCAATCCTATATGAAACAGGTGAAGTAGAAAAAGCCTACGATTGCATAAAATCGTCTATGGAAGATGCTATGTTTTGTAATGCGCGCTTAAGAACATATGAAGTTTCACAAATATTTCCAATTATAGACTCTGCATATCAGGAAAATGTGAATAAACAAAAATCAGAATTACAGTTGTTTCTTATTCTTGTCAGTATATTATCTGTATTCCTTATTATAGCAGTAATATATGTGTATAGGCAGATGAAAAGAGTTGCTCGGATACGTAAGGAACTTTATCATACTAATGTAAAATTAAACGATCTTAATAAGGATTTACAATCTAGTATCAACCAACTTAACGATGTAAACAAAGAACTTTCAGATGTAAACAATCAATTATCAGATGCAAATCAAATAAAAGAAGCATATATTGGGCATTTCCTTGATTTATGTTCTACATATATAAATAAACTGGAAAATTTTCAAAACTCTCTCAATAAGAAAGCTGTCGAAAGGAAACTTGATGAATTATATAAAATGCTGAAATCAAGTAAAATGATCGATGACGAATTGAAAGAACTCTACGAGAACTTTGACAATATTTTCCTGCATCTGTATCCGAATTTTGTTGAGGAATTCAACTCTCTTTTAATAAAAGAAGAACAGTTCGTATTAAAACCTAATGAATTGCTTAATGTGGAACTTCGCATATTTGCATTAATTCGATTAGGTATAACAGATAGTTCCAAAATTGCTAACTTCTTACACTATTCAGCAAATACAATTTATAGCTATCGTACCAGAGTGCGAAATAAAGCTGCTGTTCCTCGCGAAGAATTTGAATCAATGGTCATGAAAATAGGTGTTATTAAGAAAAACTAACACATATGGTGTCTATATTTTTGGCTATATCAAAATAGGCTAATTGACTATATATTAATAATATATAATACATTTGGTTCTATATTTTATCAATGTGAATTTTCTTTAAATACTTCCTCCTCATATTTTTGCATATGAGAGGTTATACTCTTTTTAGCTTCACAAATATAATAAGCTGAATAATGTTAACCATAAAAATGAATAAGAAAATTCTAATCACGCAGACCATGAAAAAAAATCAAAAAAAGAAATGGGCTTATTTAGGCAGAATATGTCTGCTTATGTTGTCTTTGACTTTCACGTTTACCTTATCTGCTCAAAACCGGAAAACAATTTCGGGAGTAGTTTTGGATGAAAAAGGAGAAAGTATTATAGGTGCATCAGTTTCGGTAAAAGGAACTACTAATGGTGTAATTACCGACATCGAAGGTGCATTTTCCCTGGATGTTGAAGAGAATACTACTGTAACGATCTCTTATCTTGGATTCTTGACTCAGGAAATCTCGGTAGCTGGAAGAACGGATTTTCGTATTGTCCTAAAAGAAAACGCAGAGATGCTCGATGAAGTAGTTGTAGTAGGTTATGGAGTGGTGCGTAAGAGGGATCTCACAGGCTCGTTATCGTCCGTAGGTGCCAAGGCAATGCAGGATAAGCCAGTTTCCAATATCGGAGAAGCACTTCAGGGCCGTGCAGCAGGTGTACAAATTATTAACTCCGGCACACCGGGCAGTAATGTAAGTATCCGGATTCGCGGATTAGGTTCTATCAATAATTCCGATCCTTTGTTAGTTATTGATGGTGTACCAACTGATATGCCTTTAAATGCCCTTAATCAGAATGATGTTGAAACAGTAGACATATTAAAAGATGCTTCGGCTACAGCCATCTACGGTTCACGCGGTGCGAATGGTGTGGTGTTGATAACTACTAAAAAAGGTAAATCTGGAGATGGTCTTATATCTGTAAGTGCCAATTGGGGAATACAAGATGCAACCAGTGTGCCTAAAATGTTGAATGCATCGCAGTTTGCATCGTTACACAACGAGATGATGGCTAATAATGGCAGAGGACAGCGTCCTGACTTTGCAGACCCATTATCATGGGGAAAAGGAACGGATTGGGGCGATGCGTTATTACGTACGGCTATGATGCAAAATTACTCAATTTCGTACTCAGGGGGTAATGATAAAAGTAATTATTATGTATCAGGAGGAGTTCTGGATCAGCAAGGTATCGTAATCAATACATCCTATCGTCGTTATACGTTCCAATTCAATGGCGAATCAAAAGTTCGTTCGTGGTTGAAATTCGGGAATAACGTTACACTAAGTCATGATACAAAGAAGAATGGTTCGTATAATGTTCTCCACACATTGGAATCTTTACCCACTCAGCCAATCTTTAACGAAGACGGAACCTATTCAGGACCAGGTACAGAAGCTGAATTCTATGGCGATGCCCGTAATCCGATAGGGACAGCACGTTTAGAGAAAAGTACAACGAAAGGTTATAACATATTAGGTAATGTTTATGGAGAAGTTTCTCTTTTCGACAAAGTGACTTATAAAATGTTGGGAGGGATAGATTTTAAATTCTGGGATAATGTAAATTTTTCTCCAAAATATGATTGGAAGCCAATCCCTGTACCAAATTCCTATCGTGGCGAAAGTTCGAATAAAAGCCTTACTTACCTATGGGATAATACAATTACATACATGGACACTTTCAATGAGAAACACAACCTAAATATAATGTTGGGTTCAAGTGCGCAGAATAATGTATATAATCACATGAGTGCCAGCATAAAAGAATTTTTGTCTGACGATTATAATCAGTTGAATAACGGATTATTAGATCCGACAGTGGGTGGTAGTAAAAACGAATGGGCTTTACTTTCTTTCTTTGGACGTGTGAATTATTCATTCGATAATAAATATTTATTGACAGCTACCGTTCGCCACGATGGTACATCCCGCATAACAAAGTCCAACAGATGGGGTACTTTTCCTTCATTCTCGGCTGCATGGCGTCTATCAGAAGAATCTTTCTATAAAAAGAATGATATATTGAGTGATATAAAGTTACGCTTAGGATATGGTGTAACAGGTAACCAGGCTGTGTTAGATAACTATGCTGCCGTTACCCGCTTGAAAACAGCACAATATGTATTCAACGGCACACCTGTTTCTACACTATATCCATTGGTGATGCCCAACCCTGATATTAAGTGGGAAACAGTAAAACAGGCAAATATCGGATTCGATGCAACATTACTGAAACAACGCATAAATATCACATTCGATGCCTATATTAAAAATACAACAGATATGTTGGTCGGTATGGTGGTTCCTATTACTACCGGATATTCGGATGAATATACACCAATGATTAATGCCGGAGAAGTAAAAAATACAGGATGGGAGTTGACTGTCTCCTCACAAAATATGAAAGGAGCATTTGAATGGAATACAGACTTCAATGTATCATACAATAAAAATAAGGTGGTGAAGCTGAATAATAGCACTCCTATCTATTTCGGCTACCAATCTCATATCGAAGGACGTCCTGTCGGCTCGTTCTACGGATGGGTAACAAATGGATTATTCCAGAATTGGGACGAGGTTAACAACTATGCACACCAGTATCAGGGAGCAGATGCAGCTAATGGTACAGCACCTGGTGATATTAAGTTTTTGGATATAGACAACAACGGTGTGGTAAACGATTATGACCGTACATACATTGGAAATCCAACTCCAACATGGAATTTCTCAATGAATAACAGTTTTGCTTATCGCAATTTCGATTTGCAGATATTTTTACAGGGAGTAGCGGGAAATAAGATTTATAATGCGAACAGAGTATCACTGGAGGGTATGTATACTATCAGGAACCAAACCACGAAAGTATTAGATCGATGGACAGGCGAAGGTACAAGCAATTCTATACCCCGTGCTATTTATAGCGACCCTAATAAAAATACAAGAAACTCAGATCGATTTATTGAAGATGGAAAATATCTGCGTTTGAAAAACCTAACCTTAGGTTATACATTGCCTACTTCTCTGGCAAAGAAAGCATATCTCAGTAACTTACGTATATACATGTCGGCTCAGAACTTATTAACCCTAACTAAATATTCAGGGTTCGATCCTGAAGTACAAGGAGGTGTTGACAATAGTAGCTATCCGCTTACACGTACAATCAGTTTTGGTGTTGACATTAAATTCTAAAACTAAAAAGACAATACAATCATGAAAAAAATAATATATACAGGGTTTCTCCTATTATCCTCCATTATGATCTCTTGCTCAGACTTTCTCGACAAAGAGCCCTATGAAGATCCAAGTGCAGAAACAATCAAAGATGAAGCTTCTGCCATAGCTATGACAAATGCCGCTTATCAGCCGATGCAACGTCCTAAATTGTATAATATGCGAATCTGGGCACTTGATATTGTTGCTGGGAACAGTGAAGTCGGAGCCGGAGGAGGTGATGATGGTATTGAAACCATACAATTAGCAAACTTTGTGGCCGGACCTGACAATTTTGCGGCTATCGACCTATGGCGCGGACCTAACCCGGGTATACTCTACTGCAATACAGTATTGGAGAATGTTCCGGAAATGAATATAAATGAAGATATTAAGAACCGATGCATAGGTGAAGCTAAGTTTCTTCGGGCAAATTACTACTTCACTCTTGTTCAATTGTTTGGGGACGTACCCTTAAGTCTTACACCTTCTAAACCGGGAGACGATCTTTTCCCAGTTCGAGTAAGTAAAGATAAGATTTACAATGAAGTTATCATTCCGGATTTACTTGAAGCTATAAAGTTGCTTCCACGCCGTGAAGATTATAACAGCAAAGATCTCGGACGTGCTAGTAAAGGTGCGGCAGCAGGTATATTAGCTAAAGTTTATCTCACATTAGGGCAATACAAGGAGTGTATAGAAATGTGCAATGTGGTTGAGGGTTTTGGTTATGTACTTAATCCTGACTATAGCGATTGTTTCGGTGGAGAAGATAAACATAAAAACACAGCAGAATCATTATTCGAAATTCAATATTATGGATTGACAAAAGCTGATTTCTGGAGCGATGAGAATCAAGCTTGTTGGTTAAGCACATATATGGGACCTCGCAACTCCGGTTGGGTTGGTGGCGGATACGGTTGGAACCAGCCAACTCAAGAATTTGTAGATCAATACGAACCAGGCGATTTGCGTAAGGATAAAACAATCCTTTATGAAGGAGGTCCGTTATTTGATGGTAAACCATATAAGAGTACAATGTCGTCTACCGGATACAATGTGCGTAAATTTTTAGTACCGCTTTCTATTTCTCCTGACTACAATACTAATTCGGCAAGTATTATCGTATTGCGTTATGCAGATGTATTACTTATGAAAGCAGAGGCTTTAAACGAGTTAGGCAGTACAACAGATGCAGAAGAACCATTGTACAATGTACGCAAGCGCGCAGGGTTGACAGATAGAAGCGATGTAGAAGGTCTGTCGCAAGAACAAATGAGAGAGAAAATTCGTCACGAACGCCGAATCGAATTAGCATTCGAAGGACATCAGTGGTTTGATATGATACGATGGGATAACGGACAATACGCACTTAACTTTCTTCATTCTATCGGAAAAGTAAATGCCCAGAAAAAGCATTTATTATTACCCATTCCACAAAAGGAGATAGATTCAAATCCAAATCTTAAACAAAATCCGGGTTATTAATTTGAAAATAGATATCAAAATGAAAAAACTATATAATATTTTATTCGCAATATCACTGGTGCTACCGTTTACGCTTGCATCCTGCTCGGATGATTATGCGGAAACCAATTTAGGGGATCAGCCGCTTACTTTGACTGCCAGTGATGATGCTATTGTCTTGGACATAACTGCACCTCAAAGTAATGTTGTAACCTTCGAATGGACTCCCGGTTCAAATTTTAATACAAATACTGCCATCACTTATGTGTTCGAATTGGGCCTTAATGGTTTTACTAAAAGTGTAGAAGTTGAACTGAACCAAGGGAAAAACTCTGTTTCCTATCGAACAGAAGAATTAAATAAAATACTCCTTGATAACTTTGATGTAAATCCCGGTGATGAAGTGGATTTGGAAGCCCGTGTAACAGCTACAGTGCATAGTGAAAATATCCAACCTCAAATTTCTGAAATAGTCAAGCTAAAAATTACAGGATACAAACCTGTTTCTTCGACTCTTTATCTGATAGGCGGTGCTGCGCCCAATGGTTGGAGTGCAGACGATGCAACTAAAATGAATACTGTGTCGGGGGCTGCCGGAGGTTTCGTATGGCAAGGGAAATTAAATGCCGGAGAATTGAAGTTTATAACCACATTAGGTGAGTTCCTTCCATCATATGGCAAGGGTAGTGATGAAACTAAGTTGCTGTTAAGAGAATCAGATGATGATCCGGATGATAAATTCACAATTCCTGCGACAGGCATTTATAAGATTTCGGTAAATATCATTAATCTGACAATTCATATTGAAACACTTGATGCACCGGAATACAGTGATTTGTGGTTTGTAGGTAATCCTACAGGTTGGAGTTTCAAACCAATGACGTCAGATATGTCAGATCCATTCATTTTCTATTACAATGCTGATCTTTCTGCTGGAGGAGAATTTAAGATTGGAACAAAAGCAGATTTCGATGATAGTGTAGTCTTTCTCCGTCCTGAATTGGATGGGCAAGGTGCAGGAACAGATTTAAATGTGGTTAAGTGGTCAAAAAATGAAAATGCTGATGATTACAAATGGAATATAACGGGAGGGGTTTATAAGATAAAACTTGATACCCGCGATATGAAAATAGATATAATTTCATTTACTCCTTATTCAATGATTTATATGGTAGGTGATGCTACTCCTAACGGATGGACTATAGACAGTGCTACTCCATTAACGGCTACAGCTGATCCTAACAAGTTTACATGGACAGGAACACTGAATGCAGGCGAATTGAAATTTACTTGTGATAAACAAAGCGATTGGAATGGAGATTGGTTTCTTGCAAGTCAGGGCGGAATTGAACCATCCGGGGATGTGGAGAAAATGATATTCAGTGCCAATGGAGCCAATCCAGACAATAAATGGAAGATTACGAGTGCTGGAACATATACCATTGAAATGGATCAGCTACAGGAAACTATAAAAATTAAGAAACAATAATTGAAAACCTGAGGTGGTATTATCTCTTGATAGCACCACCATAAAGATAAAATATCATGAAATATATATATTTATCCATCACTCTATGTCTGGCTTTATTTACCAGTAGTTGTGAAGACTATTATGATACAGATAACGATCCTGTTATATACGGTGAAACATATTTCAATGCTGATCTTAGTACCGATAAGGCATGTTATAAACCGGGAGAAACAGTACAATTTATACTGAAAGAAAAACCTTCCAGTAACGTAAAAATTCGTTATTCTTACTTAGGTAAGGTTATTTCTGAAGAAAGTTTATCATCTACTTCATGGAATTGGACAGCTCCATCAGAAGATTATAAGGGATATATGGTAGATATCTATGAGGTTGTAGAGGGAAAAGAAAAAATACACCAAAGTATTGCGGTTGATGTATCTTCTGACTGGAAGAAATTTCCGCGTTATGGATTTCTTTCGTCCTACGGTAAAATGTCGGAGGCAATTATCGATAATAACATAAGCAACCTAAGTAGGTATCATATCAATGGAGTCCAGTTTTACGACTGGATGTATGACCACCATCGTCCGTTAGCAGGAACAGTCGCTGATCCGGCAACTACATGGCCCGATCTGGTGGGAAGAACGAATTACCTATCCACTGTAAAAGGATATATAAATGCGATACACGATAAAGGTATGAAAGCCATGTTTTATAATCTGGCTTTTGGAGCGTTAAGTAATGCCGCATCTGACGGAGTAAAAGAAGAATGGTATATTTTCAAAGATAAAAATCATTCAGAAAAAGATAATCATCATCTTGATCCTCCTTTTCGCAGCAGTATTTATCTGACTAATCCGGCTAATGCTGAATGGCAGAATTACATAGCTGGAAGGCATAAAGATGTTTATAATGTTTTTGATTTTGACGGATTTCATATCGACCAGCTAGGTAACAGAGGAGATGTATACGATTACAACGGAGATAAAGTAAATCTGGAAAACAGTTATTCTTCCTTTATTGCAGCCATGAAACAAGCTTCTCCCGAAAAAAGGTTGGTAATGAATGCTGTTTCTCAATACGGACAGCAAACTAGCATTGCAAAATCCGATGTGGACTTTCTATATACGGAAGTATGGGACGAAAATAAAACATTCGAGGCCTTAGCAAAAGTAATTACCGACAACTATTCTTTCAGCAATAGTACCAAAAGTACAGTTCTTGCAGCCTATATGAATTATGCAAAGTCAAACAACAGAGGCTATATGAATATACCTGGAGTTTTGCTGACTAATGCTGTGATTTTCTCTTTTGGCGGAGCTCATCTCGAATTGGGAGAACACTATTTAGCGAATGAATATTTCCCGAATTCGAATTTGCAGATGAAGACAGAACTGAAAAAGTCGATGACGCATTACTATGATTTTCTTGTAGCATATCAGAATTTATTGCGTGATGGAGGAACCTTTTCTCCGGTAAATGTGCAATCTGTTGATGGAAGTTTGACTTTTGAAAGCTGGCCGGCATCGCAAGGAAGTGTAGCCGTACTTGGAAAAAAAATTAATGACAGGGAAGTCGTTCATCTGATAAATTTTTCTCAAGCTAACTCTATGGAATGGCGCGATACGAATGGTACACAGGCAGAACCAACGTTAGTTTTAAATCCTGCAATAAAAATAGCGGTAAGTAAAGCTGTTTCAAAAGTATGGATAGCTTCACCGGATATAAATGGCGGAGTAGTTCAGAATATCGAGTTTTCTCAGTCGGGCAATGAAGTTACATTGACTTTACCATCTCTTAAATATTGGGATATGGTAGTATTGGAATATTAAAGGTTAAAGAACAGACTATTATGATAAAGAAAGTTTGGTTATTTATCATGGGATTGATATTTTCTTCGGCAACACTGATTGCCGGAGAATGTATCTCCTATACTAAGAATGGCAATCAGGTCATATTTAATTGTAAAGACGGCTCAAAATTATCATTGACAATCAATAGTAGTTCAGTAGTCAAAGTATGGTTCGATCAATCCGGAAAATTTGTACGTGGTAATGAATCATTTGCCGTTGTTAATGAAAATCTGGAAGATATTGGAGAAATCAATGTAAATGACGAACCGTCCTGCTACGAAATTTTCACATCTAAGCTACGCATCCGGGTAAATAAGAATCCGATGCAGCTGCAAATATTCGATAAATGGCAGAAGTTGGTTTTTAGTGATTTTAAAGAGAAAGGACATGTAGCCGATTCAAAAGCAGTAAAAGCTTATAAAACTTTGCGCAATGATGAGCAGTTTTTTGGTCTTGGAGAAAAGACAGGACCGTTGAACCGCCGTGGACGTTCTTACAAAATGTGGAACAGCGACCGACCTTGTTACAGCTTAACAGAAGACCCACTGGCTAAAAGTATCCCATTTTTTATGAGTAGTTACCGTTATGGAATATTTCTGGATAATACATATAAAACCGAATTTAAGTTCGGAACAGAATCTGACGAGTACTATTCATTCGAAGCACCGGACGGAGCTTTTATTTACTATTTCATATTTGGAAAAGATTATAAAGACATACAGCAGCAATACATCAACCTGACTGGTAAACCTATCATGCCTCCTAAATGGGCATTAGGCTTTGCACAAAGTCGCGGCTTATACACCAAAGAGGCTCAGGCATTGAAAGTTGCAACCGAATTCCGTAAGCGTCAGATTCCTTGCGATATAATCTATCAGGATATAGGATGGACACAATATTTACAGGATTTCGAGTGGCGTAAAGGAAATTATACCGACCCGAAAGGTCTGTTGAAAACATTGAAAGAGCAGGGCTTCAAGATGATTGTGTCGCAAGATCCGGTAGTGTCACAGGCGAATGATAAACAATGGAAAGAAGCCGATAAATCAGGTTATTTTGTCAAAGATGTTCGTAACGGAAAATCCTACGATATGCCTTGGCCCTGGGGAGGAAACTGTGGTGTGGTAGATTTTACAATCCCTGAAGTAGCTGATTGGTGGGGTACTTATCAACAAAAACCTATTGATGATGGGATAAGCGGTTTCTGGACAGATATGGGCGAACCTGCATGGAGTAACGAAGAAGATATTGACCGCCTAAATATGAAGCACTACATAGGTATGCATGATGAGATACATAATGTGTACGGGCTTACTTGGGATAAGGTAGTAAAAGAACAGTTTGATAAACGGAACCCTAACAGGCGTATTTTCCAGATGACACGTTCCGCTTACGCAGGTTTACAACGGTATACTTTCGGATGGACAAACGACAGCGGCAACGGTAATGATGTGCTGGAAGGTTGGGGACAACTCGAAAATCAGGTAGCAGTAGGAGTTTCTGCCGGATTAGGCGGTATTCCTTTCTGGACAACAGATATATCGGGGTATTGCGGTGATATCACCGATTATAATGCTATGGGAGAACTATATACCCGATGGATGCAATTCGGCGTATTTTGCCCGTTAAGCCGTGCACATCATGAGGGTGATAATGCTGTTGAACCTTGGATGTTTGGTGATGTAGTGGAAAAGAATACTAAAGCAGCTATAGAGTTGAAATATCAACTATTCCCCTATCTGTATACTTATTCGCGCATAGCACACGATACGGGATTGCCCATAACAAGAGGTTTGTTTATGGAGTATCCGAATGACGAGGAAGCAATAAAAATTGATAACCAATTTATTTTCGGACAGGAATTATTAGTCGCTCCTGTGCTAAAAAAGGGTGAACGTGTAAAACGAATATACCTTCCTGATGGAGAATGGATAGATTTCAATGATAAAAAAACAGTCTATCTGGGTGGGCAGACTATTGCCTATCGTGCACCGTTAAATACAATTCCTATTTTCGTAAAAAAAGGTTCTATTATTCCTATAATGCCTGTTATGCAGTTTATACATGAGAAAAAGGATTACCCCTTATTTGTTCATATCTTCCCGAATTATGAAGATGAAAGTACTTCTTTCGAACTTTATGAAGACGAAGGTGAGAATCTGGATTATCTGAAAGATATCTATTCAAAGACAAGCTTTTTATGTACTACATTGAATGATGGATATACAACTACTATCCAACCAAAAGATAAAGGTTTTCGGCAGTCAGAAAAAAGGAATATTATACTCAAATATCATTTGAAAGAAAAACCGAATAGCATATCTGTAAATAATAAGATTATCAAAAATGTGGAAGAAAATATTCTTCTAAACAAACAGGAAAGTGATTTTTCTTCATTAGAATGGTCGTGGAACGAAGACTCTAAAGAATGTTGGGTAAAAATATCTGATAGAAGAGAAAAAATAAATATTACAATCAAATAAAATATAGATTATGAAAAAACTATTATTTCTATTAAGCTTTTGCTTAATAGCCGGGATAGCTTTGTCTCAAGGGCTAAATTCTCCGGATGGAAATCTTCAAATGAAGTTTTCTGTAACAGAAAAAGGTGAACCGACATATGAACTGAATTATAAAGGAAAAAAAGTAATAAACCCCAGTAAATTAGGATTGGAATCTTTTGGCGATAAACCTTCTTTTTACGATAACTTTAGTGTAATAGATGTAAAGAATACCACATTTGACGAAACATGGCAACCGGTGTGGGGTGAAACAAAAGACATTCGCAATCATTATAATGAAATGCAAATTACATTAAGTCAAAAAGAAACAGAGCGAATAATGATTCTTCGTTTTCGTTTATTTGGTGATGGATTAGGATTCCGTTATGAATTTCCAGAACAAAAAAAGCTTACTTATTTTGCGGTGAAAGAGGAATTGACTCAATTTGCTATGACTGATGACCATACAGCTTGGTGGATTCCGGGCGATTATGATACCCAAGAATACGATTATACAAAATCCCAGTTATCAGAAATTCGGCATCTTCAAGAATCTGCAAGAACGGATAATCTTTCACAAACAGGATTTTCCAATACGGGAGTGCAGACTTCTTTACAGATGAAAACATCTGATGGTATTTATATTAATTTACATGAAGCGGCATTGATCAATTATGCGTGTATGCACCTGAATCTGGATGATAAAAACTTCGTCTTCCAATCTTGGTTAACGCCTGATGCAAATGGAACAAAAGGGCATTTACAAGCTCCTTGTTCTACACCTTGGCGTACAATTATTGTTAGTGACGATGCTCGCGATATTCTGGCTTCTAATATCACATTGAATCTGAATGAACCATGTAAAATAGAAGATACATCATGGATCAAACCCATGAAATACGTTGGAGTATGGTGGGAAATGATTACTGGTAAGAGCGATTGGTCGTATACCAACGATTTTCCAAGTATACAGATTGGCAAAACAGATTATAGCAAAGCTAAACCACACGGACGTCATGGAGCAACTACGAGCAACGTGAAGAAATATATTGATTTTGCTGCACAACATGGATTTGACGGGGTCTTGGTCGAAGGATGGAATATCGGATGGGAAGATTGGTTCGGACATTCCAAAGATTTTGTGTTTGACTTTCAAACTCCGTATCCGGATTTTGATATTGAAGATATACACCGTTATGCGAAGAGCAAAGGAGTCAAGATGATTATGCATCATGAAACATCTGCATCTATCCGTAACTATGAACGTTTTATGGATGATGCATATAAGTTGATGAACAAATATGATTATCCTGCCGTAAAAAGTGGTTATGTAGGAGATATCATCCCTCGCGGAGAAAATCACTATAGTCAATGGATCAACAATCATTATCAGTATGCCATTGAGAAAGCTGCTGAATACAAGATCATGGTAAATGCACACGAGGCCGTACGCCCAACAGGAGTTTGCCGGACATGGCCAAATTTAATAGGAAACGAATCGGCTCGTGGAACGGAATACCAAGCCTTTGGTGGAAGTAAACCAAACCATACAACCATACTTCCTTTTACTCGCTTGATAGGTGGTCCTATGGATTATACTCCAGGTGCTTTTGAAAATGATATTAGTAAATATAACCCGAATAACAAATCATGGGTAAATACAACATTGGTAAATCAGTTGTCTTTATATGTAACCATGTCCAGTCCGCTTCAAATGGCTTGCGATTTCCCTGAAACCTATGAAAAGTATATGGATGCTTTTCAATTTATAAAAGATGTGGCTTTAGACTGGGATAAATCGAAATATCTTGAGGCAGAACCGGGAGACTATGTGACCGTTGCCCGTAAAGCTAAAGGTACAGACAAATGGTTTGTAGGAAGTACGAATGGAGAAACGGGAAGAAATAGTATTGTCAACTTTGATTTTCTGGAAAATGGCAAAACATATATTGCCACTATTTACGCTGATGACAAATCCGCGCATTACAAGACAAATCCGCAAGCATATCATATCCGCAAAGTTGTTGTAAACAGTAATTCTAAATTATCACAACACTGTGCTCCTGGAGGCGGTATGGCGATAAGTATTTTTCCTGTAACTGACAAAGCCCAGACAAAAGGATTAAAGAAACTTTAATGAATTAAGAAAGATTTAAGTATCTAAGTTTTTATTGAAGATCGTTACTATTTGCTTAAATAGCAACGATCTTTTTCATAAATATATAAAACTAAGTAAAATGAAAATACATATATTTTATTTCGTCCTCTCTCTTTTTATGTTATCTATTAGTAATAATTTGTATAGTCAGGATCCATGGATACTTTCGGCAGATCAGCCCGATCCGAGCAATTATTATGGAGAAACTGTCGCTAATGGCGTTATCGGGATAATATCATCGCCTGAGCCATTAAGGGTAAAGGAAGTTGTACTAGCAGGTGTATACGATGTATATAAACGAGGGAGGGTCAGCAATTTTATTCCAAATTACAATATGCTGAATATGAAGCTGACTTTCAATGGCGAGTCTATAGCTTCTTATAGCATCAACAATTTCAGGCAAGAGTTGAATATGTACAATGGAGCATTTAGCGGAGCATTTCAATATAAAGATTTTGTATCTGTAACCTATTCATACTATGCGTTGCGCCATCTTCCTCATTGTGTAATGATGGTTGTAGAAATCGAGACACAGAAAGATGTGAACATCAATGTAGAAAATCTATTAGAAACACCGGCCTCACTCAATAATCAGCAGCATTATTTCCAAAGTATAACAAACTCGCATGTTAATATACCTTTGTTGACATCGGTAGCCTATACTCCTACAAAAAAATCAAAGATAGCTGTTTCAAATACATTTCTTTTCGAAGAAGGCAAAAACGATCAGCCTCAACTCATGCACCGAATGAACGATACGGATATGCATGCCATGTCTTTCGAGAAAAACCTAAAAGCAGGCCAGAAATATTCTTTTGCATTAATTGGCAGCCTTATATCATCATATCATACAAAAGACCCTTACAACGAAGCGGAACGAATGACTATCTACGCCGCATTGGAAGGAAAGTCAAGGCTTTTAGACAGACATCTGAAAGAATGGGAGAAATTGTGGGAAAGTGATATTCAGATAGAAGGAGATGCTCAGGCACAACAAGATGTGAGAAGCATGCTTTATCATCTTTATTCATTTACTCGCAAAAATACTGCTTTATCTCCATCACCTATGGGATTGAGTGGATTGGGATATAACGGTCATGTATTCTGGGATACAGAAATATGGATGTATCCTCCGATGTTGCTCCTTCATCCCGAAATAGCAAAAAGTATGATCGAATATCGTTTCCAAAGGTTGAATGCAGCATGTAAGAAGGCGGCTTTGTATGGATACGATGGTGCAATGTATCCTTGGGAAAGTGCCGATTCGGGATTTGAAGAAACTCCTGTTAATGCCCTGACAGGAGCATTCGAACATCATATCACAGGAGATGTCGCTATTGCTGCGTGGCAATATTATCTTGTTACAAGAGACAAAGAATGGTTAAAAGAGAAAGGTTGGCCAATATTAAAAGCAACAGCTGAATTTTGGGTTAGCCGTGTGGAAAAGAATGATAAAGGGGAATATGAGATTAAGAATGTAGTTGCAGCTGATGAGTGGGCAGAAAATATTGATAATAATGCTTATACCAATGGTACTGCTATCCGAAATTTACAATATGCATCTAAATGTGCATCTGTACTTGGAATTGCCGCATCAGAGGAGTGGAATTTGATTGCGAGTAAAATCCCAATTTCGACAATGAATAATGGAGTAACAAGAGAACATGATAGCTATACAGATCAGAGTATTAAACAAGCAGATGTGAATCTTTTGGCATATCCGCTGAAGATTATTACTGATAAAGAACAAATAATACGAGACTTGAGATTCTATCAAACCAAAGTGCCTCATTCTGATACTCCGGCTATGACACAAGCAATATTCTCATTGTTGTATAGTCGTCTGGGTGATAGTGATCAGGCTTATCACTGGTTTAAAGATGCTTATCAACCCAATATCAATCCTCCTTTCAGAGTGATTGCTGAATGTAAAGGTGGTACAAATCCTTATTTTGCGACAGGAGCCGGAGGCGTCTTACAAGCTGTGATGATGGGATTTGGAGGTTTGGATATTGACGAGTCAGGAAACATTAATCAAGTAAGATCTGTACTACCCAAGCATTGGAAGAAACTGACAATAACTGGAGTTACTATAGATAAAAAGACCTTTGTCCGAACTCAGTAAATTTTAATCAAACACTCAGCCATATATTTATTTTCAATAGGAACATTAAAATGATACCCTTAGAATCGCCAAAGATGGTATTTATATATTCTGTAAAACCTCAATTAATGAAAATTATGAAATAGAAGTAAAACCCAAAATATTCCAAATAATAGTCTTCCATTTGTCCATTGAAAATAAAAAAGACAACAGACAAACAGTAACATTTTAGTAACGATTTAGTAGTGCTTTTACCTTTGTTATTTTTAAATGCAAAATTTGAAACTCTTATAAGTAATTGAAAATAAAATATTTATATAATTAATATATGTGGGTTCTGATTCCTGCAGGATCAATAAAAAGACTCTGTAAATAATTGATTTACAGAGTCTTGTATTTTAAAGTGATCCGAGCGGGAACGCCCGAATTTATATCTAAATTAATAATTATCAATCGTTTATTCAAAGAAGTCAATCCAAATAGTAACGATTTAGTAACTGAAATCACCGTCAACTTTGCTTTTTTATGCTTTTATTCCCAATATTTCAAAAAGAACCGCGTCTGTAATACGCTGATTACGTTCTTGTTACCTTCATTTGCTTTCCCTCTCATAAACGGCTGCTGTTTCCTTTAAGTAACGGTGTAATTTCGTCGATAAAATCTTTTTCTTCTTTAAACCATTGTTTTAGTATTTTCCGATATCCTTCTTCTTCATTTGAAGACTTATTTATATAGCCTTTTTGAATTTGTAATTTCCTGCTTTGAATTACTAAATCCAATTTTATTTTATTAGCATCTGTAATCAGTCCTTTTTCATACAAAACGGCTCCATTAATTTGCGTTAGTAAAGTGTCAGTTAAATGTATTAGATGATTAATCAAACTCTCTTTCGTATGAGCTTTTACTTTTGCAATATTGGTATATTGATTGACCTCAGGTTTTCCATGAAATAGAGGGAAATGAGTTTCAAAATAACTCTTTAAAGATCCAAAATAGCTATTGAGAGCGAATGGAAATATTTTAAACCATTTTTCATAAGTTTGCATCAAAATATTTAGATCTGTTTTCTGCTCTATTGGATTTTTATATGATTTTAAATATCCTAGTAGTGACTTTATTTTTTCTTTTGAAACTTTCTCATCCTTTAATGACTCTATAAACTCAAATATATATCTATAACAGTCACTAAAATAAAGAGGTTCTCCGCAATTTGACGGCATCTTCCCGAATGATTCAAAAACATAATCGAAATAGTCTGTTATACGTTTATACCAATCGTCTTGTTCTATGCCATTAATAACCTGCTGCTTAAGATATACAATTTTCTTAGCTGTAATTTCCGGTGTTTTATCAAAATCGATTTTTCGAAAAAATTGTATGTTGATTAAGTTTTTATGATATTCACAACAAAGAGGAAATGGAAGGCGCTCTTTTCCATTCCCATTATATCTACTTGTTAGGTTAGTAACAAAACTATTTCTTAGCTGTAAGCAACCTTCACAGTTTTTATAATCATGTTCACCTGGTAATGGTTCTATCAATATATCATATGGAGCCTGATATGCCTCAAAATATCCTTCATAAAGAATTGGCTCTCCGCAAAATGTTACTGGGATTAAAGACTTTGGATCGCTTGGATAATATATAATATTCTTATATGTTTTATTTTGTGTAGGCAAATTATTTTCTTTAAACATATCTTTTTTATACCTTACAAAATCAGATGTAATCTTTGAAATATCATTTGTTGTTAGAGGTAAGCTTTTCGTTCGTTTTATATGTTGTTTTATTTGTTTGTGAGAAATAGGAATTTCCACATCATTTATCTTTAGAACTTCTTCTCCTGTTATCTCTTCTTTAATTAGAAAGTCTTGATATTCATTCTTAACATAATCTTCAATGATATTAAGACCTGGACGAATTAAATTTTCAATGATATTATTGGATTCGGAATCCCCTTTTTTTATGATATACGGTATGAATACTAAGCCATCAATAAAATCACAAAGGATTTTTTTATCTACATCCTTCACGGTTCCAATAGTATCCATGAAATGCAAAAGTCCTTCAACAGCAGGATGTTCAAAAGCGTTTTTTGAAACAGGCAATTTGTTTAACCAATAATCGACCCTGCCTCTTAGTATTATATTATGGATTTTCTTCATTATTGTGTAATCGTATTACATATTTAAGAATAAAGATAAACTTTTATGTGTTAAATTTCTAATTAAAAATATTGTTATCTTTAAGTAATAATTGAAATCAAATATTCTATGGACGAAATCGCTCAATTTTACAATACTATTGAAACAGAATATAGGGTATTTAACTATCATCCGAAATTTCCCGATTTTGAAAATCTAACAGAAGAACAAAGGTTTAGACTTAGTTATGAATATATGTCAACTCATAATTTTGAAGCTGATATTTTTAAAGAACGAATTATTAAAGAGAAAGAGCAGATATGCAAGTATTTATTAGAAAGAATTGGCAATGCTTCTAATTTTCACCTACTTGCCAGATATTACCATCTGTTACTTCTTTGCAGTGGAAATAATAAGTATATAGGCGATGCTATAAAATACTATAATGATGCTCTTGAATATTATTTATCAAATAATGAAGAAAAATATAATATTGTTCATTTCTCAGAAGTATTAGAAGTTATCCTAAAATTATCTGTAAAGTATAAATACGATATTGAAAAATTAAAAGAAAGGATATTATTAATCATTAATAATAAAGCTTTATCTCCAAAGATAAAAACCTTCGTATTTGAGAAGATTAAAGATTCAAAGTTATTTAAGATATCAGAACAAACAGGGTTTCCGCAACTATGTACTGATTTGTCTATACTAGAAAGTGATTTTAATATAAGAGAAAGACTACTTAAATTAGCTATTATATATTCGCAAAAAACACAAAACACTCTCATATTCAAAAAAGCGAATGAATTATTAGGAGATTTGGAATCAGAAAATATTAAACCATATGATGATAAAAATATAATTGTAGCTCACCAAAATGAATATACTTATTCTAAAATGATTGCTTATTACAAGCGTGCAGGGAATAAAGAGAAGCAAAAATTAGCAACAAAGGCACTAGAAGAAAATAAAAAACATTTGAAATATATTAAGTTAGAGTCAAAAGTGCCCTTAACTGATCCTCAAAAAATAAATAAAGAAATTGACAAATTAATCAAGACTATATTGGATTCCCCTATAGAAAACTTCTTATTTGACCTTTGCTTTAATGGTGATAGTATTCCTATTATTTCATATAAAATGATAAAAGAATCTATAAAGGAGCAAATGGAAAAAACAGTATTTCATCAATTTTTCAAAAGTGTGCAGGTTGATGTAAATAATAATAAGAAAGAAATACCTCACGATATTATGAGTGAACACCAATTTTTCCAAGCCTCATTAAATAATTTTACGCTTCCATTCACTATAGATATTCTTTTACAACTAATTGATAAAAAGAAACTTACTTACAGGGCATTAAAAAGTTTTCTAAACAAAACATCATTTGGAGAGGAGTTTACTATTGACAGAAGAGAAGAACCTTTTGAATATTCATGGTTTTCACAAATTGATATTGGATTAAAAGAACTCCTAAAGCAATTCCGTAGAATAATTAATAATAAGAAAACTGATTGGAGTCTTACTATTGATACTTTAGTTCCTAAATTTGAAGGTATATTAAGAGATATTGTAAGTCTTAAAGGAGGTGAAATAACTAATGTCAATGATAATGGAGATTCGTCTTTGAAATTATTTGATGAGTTATTAAGAGCTTCTGTTTTGGAAGATATATTTAATGAAGATGATTTATTTTTATTCAGACATACATTTACACGAGTCGGACTAAATATTCGAAATGATGTTGCACATGGAATTCTTAAACCATTTGACTATAATGTATATAAAGCTACATTAGTCTTAATTTGTATATTAAGATTAAATAAAGTTAGTCTATATTTGACAAGCAATAATAAAAATATCTAATTCTTCTAACATACTCTAAATAAGGTGGAAAATAAAATTAAAATAACAGGTGAAAGTTGGGCAGCATTAAATATGCAACTTAGTGATATTCTGATACAACATGCTTTTTTAAATGAGAAATTGAATTCGACATTTCCTTCAATTGAAACAATCTACCATTATACAAGTCTATCTGGGTTAATCTCAATTATTGAGAACCAAACTTTATTTTGTACTAACATTAATTATCTTAACGATAAAAAGGAATTTTGTTATGGTGTAGGCCTTATTCTAAAAGTTCTTGAAAAATTGAAGAAAGAGGATTTCGAGATTTCGGTTTTAGAAATGATTGAAAATCATATTGATCACATCTATAAAGAAGAAAGATATGTTACATGTTTTTCAAAGGATGGTGATCTATTAAGCCAATGGAGAGCATATGCTAATCAAGGTAAAGGTGTTTCAATCGGATTTGACTTTTTTAAGTTGGACAAATCAATAGATCAACCTCTTCATGGTAAGCATATTGATTATGACGAAAATTCACAATATCAGACTGTAGAAGAATTAATCCGGATTATTATTACTTTCTTTAAAGAACGAAAAAATATTATTGATTGGGAAGATTTTGGATATGAATGGCTTGTTAATACAGTAATAATCGATTTTCTACAAGGTATTATAGCTTCTTATAAGAGTTCTAGTTTTAAAGAAGAACAAGAGTACAGATTCGAATATACTATCGATGGTAATATGGTCAAAAAAGAAGATGAAGAAATTCACTTTCGCGCATCAGAAACATTAATAATTCCCTATATTATTTTAGAAGCAAAATATAGAAGATTTCAAAAAAATAAAAAAATGGGAAAATATAATGAATGTGCGGAAGAACCTTTTTTTGTTCTTAAAAGATTACCTATTAAAGAAATAATAATAGGCCCTTCTCTAGATTTTGACACTATAAAAAGTGGGCTTGAAGAACTTCTTTTTAAACATGAATATAAAGATGTTCTCATTAAAAAATCAAATATACCATATCGAATTTAATTGTTTGATTAATTACCAATAATGTTAAAAATGGAAGAAAAGAAAACAAGAAAAAGAATTCCTAAAGAGAATAAGGTAAGAGCAGAATTACAGAAAGAAATAAGCTCTATCTGCCCGTTTTGTGGTAATGACGATGTTGGGCATTTCGAGATTCATCACATAGATGAAGATCCTTCAAATAATGAGATGAATAATTTATTACTACTTTGTCCTCTATGTCATTCTAAAATAACGAAAGGAGATATTTCGAATATTGAAGTTCTTAAGAAGAAATTAGAATTAGTTACAAATCAAACATCAAATAAAAAGCAAAATAGTAGTAGGTCTATAAATTTTAATGCCAAAGTTAGTAATGCTATAATTGGGAGCAATAATAATATTTCACTTAACGACTATGGATTGAAAATCCATAGGTTAAATTACGAATAAAATTCGTGTGAGTGTCGACTATAAGTCGATTGAAAAACAAAAACTAAAGTTCTTTGAAACGATTATTCAAGTATGAAATCCTCATCACTATTGGGTTGATCCTTATGATGATTCAGGTAAGCCTCTAACATATCTTCTGTAATGTGACCGGTAGACCAACATCCATAACCAATACCCCAA
>NZ_QVMQ01000035.1:30117-30423 GCF_010501105.1 Dysgonomonas sp. 511
TCATCACTATTGGGTTGATCCTTATGATGATTCAGGTAAGCCTCTAACATATCTTCTGTAATGTGACCGGTAGACCAACATCCATAACCAATACCCCAATAGTGATTACCCCAGTAACGGCGTTTTAGCTCCGGAAATTCTTGTAACAGCATACGGGAACTGCGTCCTTTAAGACGACGAACGATATCACTGACACTTAACTGAGGAGGATAACTCAAATGCAAATGGATGTGGTCTTTACTGACTACTCCTTTGATTATTTGAATATCCATTGAATTACAGACTTGACGCAGAATATCACGGCAA
>NZ_QVMQ01000036.1 GCF_010501105.1 Dysgonomonas sp. 511
CGTGCCGATGGTACTGCGTAAAAGTGGGAGAGTAGGTTACCGCCGTTTTTATTAATATTAAAAGACTCATTAGATAATAATTCTAATGGGTCTTTTTTTTGTTTGTTAGATGAAGTTTTTCTTCAGTCTCCATTATAATTTCACTTTACTCAGAACTTTTTTATCTATTATATGTTTATCTAGTATTAAGTATAAAGAAATAAATATATAATTTATGGGATTCATTTGGTCAATAATTATTGGTATTGCTGCTGGTTTTATCGCAGGTAAGATAATGAAAGGTAGTGGCTTTGGTCTTATCTTAAATCTTATAGTAGGTGTCGTAGGTGGATTGCTCGGAGGATGGATATTTACCCTGTTGGGGGTAGGTGTCAACTCTTTATTAGGGAATCTGGTTATGTCGACAATCGGGGCAGTTGTTCTGCTTTGGATTATTTCGTTCTTTAAGAAGAAGGAATAAAGGTAATAATAAATAAAACTGAAAAAGTATGAAGAAAATTATAGCAGGAGCAGTTGTAGGACTTGCTGCAAGTTTTGTAGCTTACAGATTGTATAAGCAGGGAAAATTTGACGGCATGTATGAAGACTTACATAAATTTGCAGATAAGACAAAAAGAGATCTGAAAAATGTAGTAGATGTAAGTAAAAATCAAGTGGAATATTTGAAAGGCAGGGCTGAACACGAAATCAGTAAAGCAAAAGAGAAAGTTGATGAAATGGTGGAATCGCACTCTTAAGCATCAGTCTTTTTATAACGTGCAATGCGTAGGCGAATTTGCCTACGCATTTCTTTTTATGCAATATGGTTATAATAAAATTGTGAAAAGCCTATATGAAAATAATTATAATCATTACCTTTGTATCTCGAAAATCAAATTTCTTGTAAAATACATTCAAAATAATAAAAATAGGTAGGGAATCCCTAATTTTACAACAAAATATATCTGTTTATGAAAAAAGACACTGCAATTTTTGATATTATCGAAAGAGAGTATCAACGTCAGTTGAAAGGAATCGAATTGATTGCTTCTGAAAATTTCGTTAGTGAGCAAGTAATGCAAGCTATGGGCTCGTGTTTGACAAATAAATATGCAGAGGGCTATCCCGGGAAAAGATATTATGGAGGTTGTGAAATTGTAGATTTAAGCGAGCAACTGGCTATAGACCGTTTGAAAGAAATATTCGGAGCAGAATGGGCTAACGTTCAGCCTCATTCGGGTGCTCAGGCCAATGCTGCCGTTTTTCTCGCTTGTATGCAAGCCGGAGATAAATTTTTAGGTTTGAATCTTTCGCATGGTGGACACCTTTCTCATGGTTCGCCTGTAAACTTTTCGGGTTTGGTATTCCATGCTTTAGAATATAATGTGCGTCAGGATACCGAGCAGGTAGATTATGAACAACTGGAACAGGTTGCCCGTCAGGAAAAGCCGAAATTGATAATTGCAGGTGCTTCGGCATACTCTCGCGATTGGGATTATGCGCGTATCCGTAAAGTCGCAGACGAAATAGGAGCCATCTTTATGGTGGATATGGCACATCCTGCCGGACTGGTTGCTGCCGGTTTGTTAAACAATCCGCTGGCTCATGCTCATATTGTGACTACTACCACACATAAGACACTACGTGGTCCGCGTGGAGGTGCAATAATGCTGGGGAAAGACTTCGAAAATCCGTGGGGAAAGAAAACTCCAAAAGGAGAAGTGCGTATGATGTCTGCTTTGCTCGACTCGGCCGTATTCCCTGGAATACAGGGAGGTCCGCTAGAGCATGTAATTGCAGCTAAAGCAGTTTCTTTTGCCGAAGCTTTAGATCCATCGTATAAAGTATATCAGGAGCAGGTGAAAAAGAATGCTAAAGTAATGGCTCAGGCATTTATGGATAAAGGTTATAAAGTAGTATCGGGCGGAACAGACAACCACTCAATGCTGATAGACCTTCGTCCTAAATTTCCGGAACTGACAGGTAAATTGGCTGAGAAGGTTTTGGTTCAGGCAGATATTACTACCAATAAAAATATGGTTCCGTTCGATAGCCGCAGTCCTTTCCTTACTTCGGGTCTCCGGTTTGGTACGCCGGCGATAACTACGCGTGGAGCTAAAGAAGAATTGATGGGCGAAATTGTAGAAATGATTGATACGGTACTTTCTGCACCGGAAGACGAAAAAGTAATCAAGTCAGTACACGAAAAAGTAAATTCGATAATGAAAGATTATCCTTTGTTTGCTTGGTAAGAAATAAAGATACATATATATTTGAAGGGTTGTACGTCACTACAACCCTTTTAATTTGATAAAACGTTTATACTGACACTATGAAAAAGCCTTTGGCGGTACTTCGTTACCTGGCATCCGTACATATACTAGCCCTTATTGTTTTAGCCGTTTTTCGCCTTGTGTTATATTTTACAAATATAGATCAGGCGGGCGATGCCGATAATCAGATGGTTTTCTTATCGAAAGCCATGCTGAAAGGTGTGCAATTCGACAATCTTATAAGCTGCTATATAATAGTTCTGCCTGCTGTCGTCTTGCTTATATTATCTCTTTTCAACCGGATTCCTTCTTCGTTGATTACCATATTCAACGTATTCTTCATCGTGGGATATGCACTTGTATTTGCAGTGTCGGCAGCCGATATACCTTACTTCTCTTACTTTTTCTCCCATCTGGGCGCATCTGCTTTTGGCTGGTTTGCTTTTGGCGGCACTGTGGGGATGATATTGCAGGAAAGTTCTTATTATGTATATATAGCTGTTTTTTTATTTCTGATTATTCTATTTGGGATATTGATCTTTGCATTCGGACGAAAGTTGAAATCGACGGTCGCTTCCGATTTGAAGAAAAAAGACTATGCTGTTTACATACCACTGATTATCATTGTATTCGCGTTTTGCTTTCTGGGAATCAGAGGTAGCCTCGGACGCTATCCATTGCGGGTAAGTGGTGCGTATTTCGGGAATGTTTCTCTCTACAACCAGCTAGGTATCAATCCTGCATTTTACCTGATAAAAAGCATGGGGGTGCAGAAAAAGCAAAAGGATAAACTGGACGGTGTGATGAGTGTTGACGATGCAATCGTATTTATGCGCAATAGCCTCCGGATCGATTCTCTGCCGGAAAGTCGTAGCAATCCCATAAACCGCTATATAGAGGCAGAAGGCGAAGCTAAAAAGGCAAATGTGGTCGTCATATTGCTCGAATCGATGGCAAACGATTACCTCGGCCTGAAATATAATGGCAAGCCGGTAGCTGCTTATATGAACGAATTGATTGGCAAGTCGTACTATTTCGAAAATTTTTATTCGGCAGGCATACATACCAATAATGGGATTGCATCGTCGCTCTACGGATTTCCGGCCATATTCGAACGGCCGATGATGAATGTGGAAGTCGATTATTATACCGGTTTACCTGTCAATCTGAAAGAACAGGGATATGAAACGATGTTTTTTCTGACGCACGACCCCCAATACGATAATATGTATTCTTTCCTTAGCGAAAACGGGTTCGATCATGTCTATTCGCAATACGATTATCCGCAGGATAAGGTTGTAAATAATTTCGGTGTTCAGGATGATTATTTATTCGAATTTGGATTGAATAAGCTAAATGAAATAGCCGAAGAGAAAAAGCCTTTCTTGGCTACTTTTATGACAGTAAGCAACCATCCTCCCTATATAGTGCCCGATCGTTTCACTCAGGCAGGAAACAATGATCAGGAAAGGATAATAGCCTTTATGGATACCAGCCTGAAAGAATTTATGGAAAAGGCACAAAAACAGGCATGGTTTAAGAATACAATATTCGTGATTCTGGGCGATCATGGAGCCGTTACGGGCAAGCAGGGTTACGATATGCCGATAAGCTACAACCATGTACCTCTTTTTATATATTCTCCTCTGTTTAACGATGTGCCACGGAGGTTGAAGACGATGGCGGGGCAAACCGATATTTTCCCCACTGTGATGGGACTGCTCAACCGTCCTTATATAAACGACTCGTTTGGAATAGATTTGTTTAAGGAGAAACGTGACTATTCGGTCTTTGTTTCAGATAATTATCTGGGATGTATAGACAATGAGTTTTTCTATTTGTACAATCCGCACCAGAAAACGGGTGGGCTGTATAAGTACAGGGAGAAGGATATCAGGGATTTTACATCCGATTATGCAGAGAAAGCCGAAAGCATGAAATCGTATGCTATATCTACTATTACTCTTGCCGATTATCTGGTGAAAAACAAGCTGGTTCGCTCTCCTAAATAAAATCTATCAGATATTTAGACGCATTCTAAAAAGGAAAAAGATGTATTGGACATCTTAATCGTCTGAATAAACCTTATTTGATTGCTAAATTTTATATATTTGCAATCTGTATTTAGCAATAAAGATGGAAATACTTTATCTATATGGAAGAACAGCGGTTCTTTAGTTACTTAGTATAAGCATATAGATCCCTCTATCCTCCATAGGGAGGAAACGGAGAGAAAAAGTAACAAGGAAAAAGTAGTAATATGTGTTACTTTTGCATAGTACATGACAAAAAATTGAATCATTGTAATATGAGCTTTGTAGGGGCGAATTATCATTCGCCCGTCGATTGTATCGGGCGTAAGATATTACGCCCCTACAGGCTTTCGCGGGAATATCATTTTTTTGTCATATACTGCGCTTTCGTTACTTTTTTAACCTCAATCCCCCGCGGGGGACTTGTGAGCAAAGCCACGACAAGAGGGACGAAAAAGTAACAGTGAGAAAATAGCTAAAAGGTGTTACTTTTGTTACTTTTTTGAAAGATAGAAGATGCCAGTAGACGAGTTAACGAGTTGGTTTCTTATAAAATATGAACTTGTGCCTCGCATCTTGTTTACCTGTATCTAAAGAAAAAGTAACAATGAAAAGTAAGCATAAAACTGTTACAAGTGTTACTTTTTTGTTCCGTAACTCTAAAAAGTAACACCAAATCAATCGATATAATACATCAAAGTAGCAAACGAAACTGAAAATATATGTTAGGATTTATTACATGGGATGTCGATCCTGAAGCTTTTTCTCTTCTAGGAAGAGATATCCGTTGGTATGGTATTTTATGGGCCGCGGGAGTATTGTGTACATCTCTTGTTGTGCAACGGATGTATAAATACGAGAAAACGCCCGACAAGTGGTTCGATTCTTTGTTCCTCTATGTCTTGGTTGGCCTCATAATAGGTGCGCGCCTCGGGCATTGCCTGTTTTATGCGCAAGACTATTATCTGTCTCATCCATTAGAATTGCTTAAAGTATGGGAAGGCGGGCTTGCCAGTCATGGCGGAGCCATAGGTATGACCATCGGTGTCTGCCTCTATTCGTTGAAAATAACAGCACAGAAATTCAACTGGAAGCTGTTTGCTATCTTCTCTGTAGCAGGTTTTGCTCTGGGTGGGATAGTATATTACCTGCTGGGCGTTTTTATGGGCACACCGTCACTTACATTCGGCGAACTGGCTCTTATGGGCTTATGTATAGGTGCTTGCATCGCTATGGTGTACGATACCCGCGCAATGTCTATCAAGACTCTCGACCGTTTGGTTATCGGTGTTGCCATTGGTGCTACGTCCATCCGTTTGGGTAATCTGATGAACTCTGAAATATACGGTGGGCCAACCAGTTTGCCTTGGGGTTTTAACTTCGTAAAAGACAGGCATTGGCACTTGCCTTTGACCGAAGGTGGCGGTGGCGAACTACCTGCTCATCCTACGCAATTATACGAGGCAGGAATATATTTGCTCCTTTTCTTTCTGGGGCTTTTCCTCTTTTATAAAACTTCGGCAAGGAACAGGACAGGGCTTATCCTGGGCATTACGTTGGTCGGCATATTCCTTTCCCGGTTTTGTATCGAATATATAAAGAATTTGCAAGAGCCATTCGAAGTATATATGCAGGAAACCATCGGGATGAATATGGGGCAACTACTTAGCCTTCCGTTTGTTATATGGGGTATATACCTCGTTTGGAATGCGCTTCGGAAGAAGGAGACCGCACCAGAACCGGTTCGGCAAAATGTCAAAAAGAAATAGTGTTAGTAATCTTTGTAATATGTTGAAACCAATTCCAATAAAGGAGGATCTGTTTTATGTAGGGGTCAACGACCGTACAAAACACCTCTTCGAAAACTTGTGGCCTTTGCCTAAGGGTGTGTCCTATAATTCGTATCTGATAAAGGATGAAAAAACAGCCTTGTTCGATACAGTAGATGTTTGTTATTCCGATACTTTCTTCCACAAGCTGGAAATAGCATTGGATGGCAAGCAGCTCGATTATGTTGTTATCAATCACATGGAACCCGATCATTCAGGTTCGTTGGGATTGCTGAAAAGCCGTTTCCCGAACGTGCAAATAATAGGGAATAAGCGGACTGCCGATATGGTGCAGGGCTTCCACGGGATAACCGATGGCGTAAAGGTAATTGCCGACGGAGAAGAACTATCGTTGGGCAAACACCAGCTTGTGTTTTACCTAACTCCGATGGTTCACTGGCCGGAAACAATGATGACTTACGAAAAGACAAGTAAGATTATCTTTTCGGGCGATGCTTTCGGTACATTCGGTACTCTTGATGGCGGGATAACAGATGCCCAGTTGTATCCGGAGCGTTATTACGACGAGATGATCCGTTACTATTCCAATATTGTAGGGAAGTTCGGCTCGCCGGTGCAAAAGGCTTTGGAGAAACTGTCAACACTTGAAATCAACTATATTTGTTCTACTCACGGCCCTGTATGGACATTGCCCGACCAGATAGAGAAGGTGGTCAGTATCTACGATAAACTGAGCCGCTACCAGGGCGACGAAGGGGTTGTTATAGCCTATGGCAGTATGTATGGCAACACCGAACAAATGGCCGAGACTGTTGCTTACGAGTTGGCACAACAAGGGATCAGGGAGATTATATTGCACAACGTGTCAAAACGTTCGCACTCATATATCATCCGCGATATATTCAAGTACAAAGGACTTATAGTAGGCTCTCCTACATACAACAATAAGCTGTTTCCGGAAGTGGAATACCTGCTGTCGAAAGTAGAAGGCCGCGATATGAAGAACCGCTACTTCGGCTACTTCGGTTCGTTTACATGGGCTGGTGCGGCAGTGAAGCGTCTGGCTCAGTTTGCCGAAGATACCAAGTTTGAGGTAGTAGGCAACCCGGTGGAAATGAAACAGGCTATGCAGCTGGATACGCACGATGCCTGCATTGCTCTGGGTAAAGCGATGGCAGATAGATTGAAACAAGACAGATAACAAAAAAGCCCGCCGGACATATCCGCGGGCTTCTTTACCATATCTTTTGCCGTATCAGGCGTCTTCTCCAAATTCCATCAGGTAGGCTTTTATAAAGTCGTCGAGGTCGCCATCCATTACTGCATTGACATTCGATGTCTGGTAATTTGTGCGATGGTCTTTCACCCTGCGGTCGTCAAATACATAGCTGCGTATCTGCGAACCCCATTCGATCTTTTTCTTCCCGGCTTCTATCTTCGATTGTTCGCGGCTGCGTCTCTCCAGCTCCATTTCGTAGAGTTGAGATTTCAGCAACCTGATCGCGTTGTCCTTATTGCCAAACTGGGAGCGGCTTTCGGTGTTTTCTATCACTATCTCTTTCTCCTCGCCGGTTTCGGGGTCTTTGTATTTGTAGTGGAGGCGTACTCCAGTCTCTACTTTATTTACATTCTGGCCTCCTGCCCCGCTCGAACGGAAAGTATCCCAGGTGATATCTGATTGATTGACTTCTATTTCGATGGTATCATCCACCAATGGAACAACGAATACCGAGGCAAATGAAGTCATGCGTTTTCCCTGTGCATTGAATGGCGAAACCCTGACAAGGCGGTGTACACCGTTCTCCGATTTCAGGTAGCCATAGGCATATTCTCCTTCCACCTGGAGGGTCGCTGTTTTTATGCCGGCCTCGTCTCCGTCCTGCCAGTTGGTGACAGTCGTTTTGTAGCCTTTGGCTTCGCACCAGCGTTGGTACATACGGAATAGCATGGACGACCAGTCTTGCCCTTCTGTACCTCCGGCGCCACTATTGATTTTCAGTACAGCACCGAGTTTATCTTCTTCCCTGCGGAGCATATTCTTAAGTTCAAGGCTCTCTACCTGCTCCAGGGCATTTTTGTAGGCAAGGTCTACTTCCTCTTCGGAGGTTACTCCTTCTTTCTGGAAGTCGAAAGCAAGCTGGAGTTCTTCGGTAGCAGCCTTTACTTCGCTGTACCCTTCGATCCATCCTTTTAGCCCGCGGATGATTTTCATTTGCGCTTCGGCCGACTTGGCATCGTCCCAAAAACCGGGAGCCTGTGTCCTTAGTTCTTCTTCTTCGAGTTGTATTTTCTTGGCATCGACGTCAAAGATGCCTCCTCAGCGCGTCCTCGCGCTCCAACACTTCTTTTAGTTGGTCTGATGTAATCATATCTGATTAATTGTTAGGTGAATAAAATTTGAGATGCAAATGTATAACAAAAAATACAGAGTTGTCGCTGTTTTGCCTTCAGATGTTGTGCTGCCATCTGTTTTTATATACCAAATGATTCTTATCTTTGCCCCTAAATAATGATCAAGATGGAAAAAGACCTCGACTGGAAAGTCAGCAGATTTGACGAACTTACTACCTCAGAACTATATGATATCCTTCATTTAAGATGCAAAGTGTTTGTTGTAGAACAGGATGCTCCTTATCTTGATATGGATTATAAAGACCAGAAAGCATTGCACCTGCATGGTTATGCCGAAGGGAAACTTGTGGCTTATTGCCGCTTGTTCCGCGCTGGCGATTATTTCGAAGAAGCTTGTATCGGGAGGGTCGTTGTAGCGCCGGAATATCGTAAATATGGCTATGGGCATCAGTTGATGAGTAAAGCTGTTGAGCTGGAAACTACCTTGCTGGACGAGACGGAAATCACGATTTCGGCACAGCTATACTTGCAGAAGTTTTATGAAAGCCATGGATTCGTAAAGACTAGTGATGTTTATCTGGAAGATGGTCTGCCTCATATCCAAATGAAGAAAAGATAGCGTTATTTTTCGAAAAATAACTTGTATATTAATAATTTATATCCTAAATTTGCACCCCGAAAATAGAGAGGAGGTTTAATGGATTCTTGAACAAATATTATTGGTAAATGATTGGAATATTGCTTCAATAGTAATGTTTGAGAATAATTGTCCGTTAAAAATAATCATTATATAGTTAGCAATTTATCTATTGCTTAGAGGGTGGTTCCTCTATTTAAATAAACTGAATTAAAAATAAAAAATATATAAAATCAAATTTAGATTATGATTATCGTACCATTGAAAGAAGGCGAAAATATAGAAAAAGCGCTTAAGAAATTTAAAAGAAAATACGAAAAAACAGGTGTGGTTAAAGAACTTAGAAGACGTCAGGAGTTTCGCAAGCCATCGGTAGTGAAAAGAGAGCAAAGACTTCACGCTGTTTATGTACAAAAAATGCATCGTTCGGAAGACTAATCCTGTTGTCTTTCTCATAAAATATTCTTAACTTCGTCATGCAGGATATAAACCCCGACGGATGACGAAGTGGATAGAAAAATATATAAAGTATCTCCGTTATGAAAAGAATTATTCTTTACATACGGAGATTTCTTATTCTACCGACCTTAAGCAATTCGCCGACTTCTTGTCCGTGCATTTTCCAGGTGTAGATATCCTTGCTGTAGATAGGGATATTGCGCGTATGTGGATTGCCTTTCTGGTGGAAGGGGGGAGCTCTGCACGCTCGGTAAACAGGAAGCTGAGTTCTTTGAAATCATTTTACAAATACCTTTTGCGGATAGGAGAAGTTTCTGCTAACCCATTGTATAAGGTAACCGGGCCGAAGGCGGCAAAACCCCTGCCTGTGTTTGTTAACGAAAAAGATATGGATCTTCTGTTGGAACCTAGCGATGAAGATTCTTTCGAGAGTATCAGGGATCGGGTTATTATCGAGTTGTTTTATGTTACCGGTATCCGTCGGGCAGAACTGATCGGGCTTAGAGACGAAGATGTGGAAGAGGGCGGTAAGTCTATTCGCGTAACAGGAAAGCGTAATAAACAACGGATTGTGCCTGTAAGCAATGGTATGATTGAGATGCTTAACGAATATAAGCAAAAGAGAGACGAAGAAATATGCAACCAAACAGGTTATTTGTTTGTTAAGAATGACGGAGGGCAGTTGTACCCGATGATGGTGCACCGGATTGTAACAAAAACTCTGGGACAAATACCAACATTGGCAAAAGATAGCCCTCACGTTTTACGCCATACCTTTGCAACTACAATGCTGAACAATGGAGCGGACATTAATGCAATGAAGGAGTTGTTAGGGCATTCCAGTCTGGCGGCAACAGAAATATACACACACACTTCATTCGAAGAATTAAAGAAAATTTATAACAAGGCTCATCCGCGGGCCTAAAATAAAAGGAGGAAACATTATGAATATTGCAATTCAGTCGGTGCATTTCGATGCCACTACCCAATTGAAAGAGTTTATAGAAAAGAAACTGTCGAAGCTTGATAAATTTTCGGATGCAATAGTCGATGCAGAAGTTATACTGAAGGTCGTAAAACCCGAAACAGCAAACAATAAGGAGGCTTCTATTAAATTAAATATTAAAAACGGAGAGTTGTTCTCAAATAAAGTTGCAGATACATTCGAAGAGGCTGTAATGCTGAACGTAGAAGCTCTGGAAAAGCAGATATTGAAAGCTAAGGAAAAAGCCCGGGCAAAATAAAACTTAAATTGTAATATAAATAAAATCCACTATCTTTACACTTAGATAGTCCTTGCGGGATAAAAGAAAGCAAGAGTTGAAAATAAATACGCAAAGTATTGTGATTCTAAAAAATAATTTCTAATTTTGTCGCCGTTTCGCCATTAATCTATTGGTGGCGGTGGCAAAATTAGAATTTTATGCCTCTTTAGCTCAGTTGGCCAGAGCACGTGATTTGTAATCTCGGGGTCGTTGGTTCGAATCCGACAAGAGGCTCGAAGGAAAAACAAGAAGTTTGGTATAATAACAAGCGAACTTCTGTCTTTTGTTTTCGTAAATGGTGTTTTTAGCGAAATTTAACCATTGAAGACTGAAAGATAACTGCCAATGTAGCTCAGTGGTAGAGCACTTCCTTGGTAAGGAAGAGGTCACGGGTTCAAATCCCGTCATGGGCTCAAATTTTATTGTGAGGTAATTCTCTTAGAATTTATATACATTAACTAAAATAATAAAGGAAGATAATTATGGCAAAAGAACATTTTAACCGGGCGAAACCGCATGTTAACATCGGTACTATCGGTCACGTTGACCACGGTAAGACTACCCTGACTGCTGCTATTACTAAAGTGTTGGCAGATGCAGGTCTTTCTGAAGCTAAATCATTTGATCAAATTGACAACGCTCCTGAAGAAAAAGAACGTGGTATAACAATCAATACTTCTCACGTAGAATATGAAACAGCTAATCGTCACTATGCACACGTTGACTGTCCAGGCCACGCCGACTACGTGAAAAACATGGTTACCGGTGCTGCTCAAATGGACGGTGCTATCATCGTAGTTGCTGCTACTGATGGTCCGATGCCTCAAACTCGCGAGCATATCCTACTTGCACGTCAGGTAAACGTTCCAAGATTGGTTGTATTCATGAATAAATGTGATATCGTTGAAGACGAAGAAATGTTGGAGCTTGTTGAACTTGAAATGAGAGAACTTCTTTCATTCTATGAGTTCGATGGTGACAATACTCCAGTTATCCGCGGATCTGCTCTTGGTGCATTGAATGGCGTTGAGCCGTGGGTAAGCCAAGTGCTAGAGCTTATGAACTCGGTAGACTCTTGGATTCCACTTCCTCCACGCGATGTAGATAAACCATTCTTGATGCCGGTTGAAGACGTGTTCTCTATCACAGGTCGTGGTACAGTTGCTACAGGTCGTATCGAAACTGGTAAAATCAAAACTGGTGAAGAAGTTCAAATCATTGGTCTTGGAGCAGAAGCTAAAAAATCAGTTGTTACAGGAGTGGAAATGTTCCGCAAAATCCTTGACGACGGACAAGCTGGTGACAACGTAGGTCTTCTTCTTCGTGGTATCGACAAAGACGAAATCAAACGTGGTATGGTAATCACTCACCCTGGAAAGATAACTCCTCATACTAAATTCAAAGCAGAGGTTTATATCTTGAAGAAAGAAGAAGGTGGTCGTCACACTCCATTCCACAACAAATACCGTCCTCAGTTCTATATTCGTACATTGGACGTAACTGGCGAGATCTCTCTTCCAGAAGGAACAGATATGGTAATGCCAGGTGATAACTTGACTATCAATGTAGAACTTATCTACCCAGTAGCTTGTAATGTAGGTCTTCGTTTCGCTATCCGCGAAGGTGGACGTACAGTAGGTGCAGGTCAGATAACTGAAATTGTTGACTAATTTCAATCAATAAATATAAGCCGGTTCGGTAAAACAACCGGCTTAATTTACGGGCGTAGTTCAGTGGTAGAGCGTTGGTCTCCAAAACCAAATGTCGGGAGTTCGAATCTCTCCGCCCGTGCAAAAACTCAAAAGAGTAATGAAAAAGATAATTAACTATATTAAAGATTCTTATAACGAGCTTGTACACAAGGTTTCTTGGCCATCTCGTTCAGAGTTGACAAACAGCGCTGTCATTGTCATGATTGCTTCCATTGTGATGTCAGTGGTAGTCTGGGGTATCGACTCTGCCTTCGAAGGCATTCTTAAGAATGTATTCTACGGTCTGTAATTTTATCAAAAAGCTATGACTGAAATCGAAAAGAAATGGTACGTTCTACGTGCTGTTAGCGGAAAGGAAAACAAGGTAAAAGAATACCTTGAATCCGAGATAAAAAAGACAGACTTAGGGAAATATATTTCTCAGGTGCTTATTCCTACAGAAAAGACTTATATCATGCGTAACGGAAAGAAAGTTCTTAAAGAAAGAGCTTATCTTCCCGGTTATATTTTGATAGAAGCTGCTCTGATAGGCGAAGTAATCCATGAACTGCGCAACATTAACTTTGTTGCAGGTTTCTTGCCCAATACAACCAATCCGCAACCATTGAGCCAGTCGGAAGTAAACCGTATTCTCGGAACAATGGACGAATTGGATGAGCAAGAAGTAGGGATGGATGTGCAATATATTGTAGGCGAGAACGTGAAAGTGATCAATGGTCCTTTCTCGGGCTTTTCCGGTATTATAGAAGAAGTTAATACCGAGAAAAAGAAACTGAAAGTGATGGTTAAAATATTCGGACGGAAAACTCCGCTCGAATTAAACTACATGCAAGTCGAAAAAGAACAGTAAGCTTGGTTACGCATGCCGAATGTTCAATCTTAAGTTTATTTAAACTAAAAATCAGAAACAAAAATGGCTAAAGAAATTGCTGGACAATTAAAGTTACAGATTAAAGGCGGTGCAGCAAATCCATCTCCTCCCGTAGGACCTGCTTTGGGTTCGAAAGGTATCAATATCATGGATTTCTGTAAGCAATTTAATGCCAGAACTCAAGACAAGGCGGGTAAAATATTGCCAGTTGTAATAACTTACTACGCAGATAAGTCTTTCGATTTTATAGTAAAACAACCACCGGTAGCAGTTCAATTGCTTGAAGCTGCAAAACAAAAAAGCGGATCGGCTGAGCCTAACCGTAAAAAAGTTGCCGAAATTACATGGGATCAAGTAAAAGCCATTGCAGAAGATAAAATGACTGACTTGAACTGTTTTACAGTAGAATCTGCTATGAAAATGGTTGCTGGTACAGCAAGAAGTATGGGTATCACCGTAAAAGGGGCTTTCCCTGAAAATAATTAATTAAAACTTCAATTGAGATGGGTAAACTTACAAAAAATCAAAAGTTAGCTTTTAGCAAGATTGAAGCAGGGAAATTATATACATTGGCCGAAGCTTCGGCTCTTGTAAAAGAAATTACAACTTCTAAATTCGACGCTTCAGTCGATGTAGATGTTCGCCTTGGTGTAGATCCGCGTAAAGCTAACCAGATGGTAAGGGGCGTTGTGTCTCTTCCTCATGGAACCGGAAAACAAGTAAGAGTTTTGGTATTATGTTCACCTGATGCTGAAGCTGCTGCAAAAGAAGCAGGAGCCGATTATGTGGGACTGGACGAATATATTGAAAAAATAAAAGGTGGCTGGACTGATATTGATGTTATCATCACTCAACCTGCTATCATGGGTAAAATCGGTGCTCTCGGACGCGTATTAGGTCCTCGTGGACTGATGCCTAACCCGAAAAGTGGTACCGTAACTATGGATGTTGCTAAGGCCGTACAGGAAGTGAAATCCGGTAAAATCGACTTTAAAGTAGATAAAGCTGGTATTGTACATACTTCTGTAGGTAAAGTGTCTTTCTCTGCCGATCAGATTAACGACAATGCAAAAGAGTTTATTGCTACACTTATCAAGCTTAAACCTTCTGCTGCTAAAGGAACATATGTGAAAAGTGTTTGTCTTTCAAGTACTATGAGCCCGGGTATTAAAATCGACCCGAAATCAGTAGATTAATCATTTAAAAATTGACTGAACATTATGAGAAAGGAAGATAAAAGCACTATCATAGAAACAATAGCCGCTACAATAAAAGATTACGCTCATTTCTATCTTACAGATATTGCTACGCTTAATTCGTCTAAAACAAGCGAATTGAGAAGAGAATGCGCAAAAAGTGAGATCAAACTGATGGTCGTAAAAAACACATTGTTGCAAAAGGCTTTGGAATCACTTGAAGGCGACTTTTCGGACCTATATCCGGTATTGAAAGGTAATACAGCTATCATGTTTTCCAACACAGCCAATGCACCGGCTAAACTGATTGCTAAATACAAAAAAGAAGGTATCCCTGCTCTGAAAGCTGCTTATGCACAAGAAGGCTTCTATCTGGGTGCTAACAACCTGGAAGCATTGGAAAATATCAAAAGCAAAGAAGAACTTGTTGGCGATATTATCATGTTGCTTCAATCTCCGGCCAAGAATGTTATTTCAGCCCTTCAATCGGGAGGAAATACTATCCATGGCGTCTTAGAAACATTGTCTAAGAGATAATTTTATTAAAACAAAAGAATAATAACAATTTTAATTTATACAAAAATGGCAGATATCAAAGCTATTGCAGAACAACTAGTAAATTTGACAGTAAAAGAAGTTAGCGAATTAGCTGAAATTCTAAAGACTGAATATGGTATCGAACCAGCTGCTGCTGCAGTTGCTGTTGCGGGACCGGTTGCTGGAGGTGCAGCAGACGCTGCTGAAGAAAAATCATCTTTCGATGTTGTTCTTAAATCAGCAGGTGCTAACAAACTTGCAGTTGTTAAAGCTGTGAAAGAACTAACAGGACTTGGTTTGAAAGAAGCAAAAGATCTAGTAGATGCTGCTCCTAGCGAATTGAAAAAAGGAGTTGCTAAAGATGAGGCTGACGCATTGAAAAAACAACTAGAAGAAGCTGGAGCTGAAATTGAACTTAAGTAAAAAAAGTCCTGAGAAAGGATATTTGGTTAGGAGCCTTCCCGTAAGAAGGTTCTTAACCTTTTTGCGTCAAAAGTAATAAGTTCAATAAAATTGGTTATCCATGTCTTCAATAAATACAACTCAAAGAGTCAATTTTGCTTCGATAAAAAATCCACTTCCTTATCCGGATTTCTTAGAAGTACAGTTAAAGTCGTTCCGAGACTTTCTACAACTAGATACCCCTCCTGAAAGAAGGAAAAACGAAGGCTTATACAAAGTTTTTGCTGAAAACTTTCCTATAGCCGATACACGAAACAACTTTGTACTGGAGTTTTTAGACTACTTTATCGATCCGCCCCGCTATACTATCGAGGAATGTATCGAAAGAGGTTTAACATATAGCGTGCCTCTGAAAGCTAAGCTGAAACTCTATTGTACAGATCCAGACCACGAAGATTTTGATACAGTTATACAGGATGTTTATCTTGGGCTGATTCCTTATATGACCGACAAGGGTACCTTTGTCATCAATGGTGCTGAACGTGTAGTTGTATCCCAGCTTCACCGTTCGCCGGGTGTATTTTTCGGACAAACGATGCATGCCAATGGAACAAAACTTTATTCGGCGCGTATTATTCCGTTCAAAGGTTCTTGGATCGAATTTGCAACAGACATCAACAATGTCATGTATGCATACATCGATCGTAAGAAAAAATTACCTGTAACAACATTGCTTCGTGCAATAGGTTTCGAAAGCGACCGCGATATTCTCGAAATATTCGATCTGGCAGAAGAAATAAAAGTTACAAAACAAAATATAAAGAAAGTATTAGGGCGTAAACTTGCAGCCCGTATACTTCGTTCGTGGATGGAAGACTTTGTAGATGAAGATACCGGAGAGGTGACATCTATAGAGCGTAACGAAGTTATCCTCGAACGTGAGACTGTTCTCGAAAAAGACCATCTTGATCTTATTGTAGATTCGGGGGTTGCTTCTATATTGTTGCACAAAGAGTCGGTAAATATATCCGATTATGCAATAATATATAATACCTTGCAAAAAGACCCGAGTAACTCGGAAATTGATGCTGTGCGTCATATCTACAGGCAATTGCGTAGTGCAGAGCCTGCTGATGACACCAGCGCACGCGAGGTAATAAATAACTTGTTCTTCTCCGAAAAACGTTACGACCTGGGAGAGGTTGGGCGTTATAGGATAAACAAGAAACTGAACCTCAACACCAGTTCAGATGTTCGCGTGTTGACAAAGGAAGATATCATCGAAATTATTAAATATCTGATAGAGTTGATAAACTCTAAAGCAATAGTTGATGATATCGACCACTTGAGCAACCGTCGTGTACGTACAGTTGGCGAGCAACTTTTCAACCAGTTTGGAGTTGGTCTTAACCGTATGGCACGTATCATTCGCGAAAGAATGAATGTACGCGATAATGAGGTCTTTACTCCAATCGACCTGATTAATGCTAAGACAATATCATCGGTTGTAAATACATTCTTCGGTACAAATGCACTGTCTCAGTTTATGGATCAAACAAATCCATTGGCAGAGATTACGCACAAACGCCGTATGTCAGCCCTTGGGCCTGGTGGACTTTCGCGCGAAAGAGCAGGTTTTGAGGTGCGCGACGTTCACTATACTCACTACGGACGTCTTTGTCCTATCGAAACACCGGAAGGACCGAATATCGGTCTGATTTCTTCGCTTTGTGTGTATGCTAAGATCAACGATCTCGGATTTATCGAGACTCCTTATCGTAAGGTTGCTGATAAAAAGGTAGATCTTTCGGATAATGGAATCGTATATCTTGCAGCCGAAGAGGAAGAGGACAGACTTATCGCACAAGGTAATGCTCCGTTGAATGACGATGGCTCATTTATACTCAAACGTGTAAAAGCCCGTCAGGATGCCGATTATCCTGTAATTGCTCCGGAAGAAGTAGAGCTGATGGACGTATCGCCGACTCAGATTGCATCTATTGCGGCATCATTGATTCCTTTTTTGGAGCATGACGATGCCAACCGTGCGTTGATGGGATCGAACATGATGCGCCAGGCAGTGCCATTGCTTCGTACCGAGGCTCCGATTGTGGGTACAGGTATCGAAGGGCAGCTTATCCGCGATTCGCGCACACAAATCGTAGCCGAAGGTGCAGGAGAAGTGGTGTTTGTCGATGCTGATACTGTCAAGATCAAATATGACCGTACAGATGACGAAGACTTTGTAGCATTCGACGATGCTATCAAGACTTATAAAATACCTAAATTCCGCAAAACTAACCAGAATACGACTATCGACCTTCGTCCGATTTGCAGGAAAGGCGATAGAGTTGAGTTAAACGAAATATTAACAGAAGGATATTCTACCGAAAACGGGGAACTTGCTATCGGTAAAAACCTTAAAGTGGCATTCATGCCGTGGAAAGGATACAACTTCGAGGATGCTATCGTATTAAACGAACGCATTGTACGCGAAGATATATTCACTTCGGTTCACGTAGAAGAATTTGCCCTTGAGGTGCGCGATACTAAGCGTGGTGTTGAAGAACTTACATCCGATATTCCGAATGTGAGCGAAGAAGCCACAAAAGATCTCGACGAAAGAGGTATTATCCGTATCGGAGCCCGCGTAAATCCGGGTGATATCCTTATAGGTAAGATTACTCCAAAAGGAGAATCCGATCCTTCTCCCGAAGAAAAACTTCTTCGCGCTATCTTTGGCGACAAAGCCGGCGATGTGAAAGACGCTTCATTGAAAGCATCTCCTTCATTGAAAGGTGTTGTTGTCGGTTCCAACCTGTTCTCTAAAGCATCTAAAAAAGGAAAGACAAAACTTTCGAGCAAAGCTTTGCTTCCTAAACTGGATGAAGAGTACGAAGAAAAGATGGCTAAACTCAAAACAAGGCTGGTAGACAAACTATTGGTTCTGACAGAGGGTAAGACATCGCAGGGAGTAAAAGATTACCTGAATGTAGAGATTATAGCTAAAAGTTCGAAGTTCACAAAAGGAGCTTTGGAAAACATAGACTACGAATCGGTTCAGGTAAGTAACTGGACAGCCGATGAGCACAAAAACGGGCTTATTCGCGACGTTATAGTTAACTATCTCCGCAAATATAAAGAGCTTGATGCCGAACTTAAACGTAAACGCTTCGACCTTACAATCGGGGACGAACTGCCTTCGGGAATCGTTCAGATAGCGAAAGTCTATGTAGCTAAAAAACGTAAGATACAGGTAGGTGATAAGATGGCGGGACGCCACGGTAACAAAGGTATCGTATCGCGTATTGTCCGTCAGGAAGATATGCCGTTCTTACCGGATGGATCGCCGGTGGATATCGTGTTAAACCCGCTGGGTGTGCCTTCACGTATGAACCTTGGACAGATATTCGAAACTGTATTGGGATGGGCAGGAAAAGAACTGGGAGTTAAATTTGCTACCCCTATCTTCGACGGAGCCAGTCTCGACGATTTGAATAAATGGACCGACGAAGCAGGGGTTCCTCGCTATGGTAAAGTCCGCTTGTTCGATGGTGGATCGGGAGACCAATTCGACCAACACGCTACAGTAGGTATAATATATATGCTGAAACTGGGACACATGGTCGAAGATAAGATGCACGCGCGTTCTATCGGTCCTTACTCGCTTATCACACAACAGCCACTTGGAGGTAAAGCTCAGTTCGGAGGTCAGCGTTTCGGAGAGATGGAGGTTTGGGCACTTGAGGCATTCGGTGCTGCTCACATCCTGAGAGAAATATTGACTATCAAGTCTGACGACGTAGTAGGACGTTCCAAGGCATACGAAGCAATCGTTAAGGGCGAGCCTATGCCGCAACCGGGCATACCTGAGTCTCTCAACGTATTGTTGCACGAAATGCGTGGTCTGGGACTAAGCGTTTCGCTTGACTAATTACTCAGCCGTTAGCTTCTGGCCCATAAGGCTATTAGCTAACGGATTTAAATACTCTAGTAAACAGCTAATAGCTAACAGCTAACAGCTTTTAAAGACAAAAAAGTATATGGCTTTTAGAAAAGAAAATAAAGTAAAGAGTAACTTTTCGAAAATTACCGTAAGCCTTGCTTCTCCCGAAGAAATTCTTGAAGCATCGAGCGGTGAAGTTTTGAAACCCGAAACAATCAACTACCGTACTTATAAGCCTGAACGCGATGGTCTTTTCTGCGAGCGCATTTTTGGTCCTGTAAAAGACTACGAATGTCATTGCGGTAAATACAAAAGAATCCGTTACAAAGGTATTGTCTGCGACCGATGCGGGGTTGAAGTTACAGAAAAGAAAGTACGTCGCGAGCGTACAGGGCACATCCATCTGGTAGTGCCGGTTGCTCATATCTGGTATTTCCGTTCTCTTCCTAACAAGATGGGATATTTGTTGGGGATACCGACAAAGAAACTTGATACTATCATATACTACGAACGCTATGTGGTAATTCAGGCAGGTGTAAAAGCCGAAGATGGCGTAGTAGAAAAAGATTTGTTGACAGAAGAAGAATATCTGAATATACTGGATACACTTCCGAAAGACAATCAACTGTTAGACGATACCGACCCTAACAAGTTCATTGCCAAGATGGGAGCAGAAGCAGTCTACGATTTGTTGTCGCGTATCAATCTCGATTCTTTGGCAAACAACCTTCGCCATAAGGCAAGTACAGATACTTCGCAACAACGTAAGAACGAGGCTTTGAAGCAGTTACAGGTTATAGAAGCTTTCCGTGGATCGAAAGGAAAGAACAAGCCGGAATGGATGATCGTAAAGATCGTTCCTGTGATTCCGCCAGAGTTGCGCCCGTTGGTTCCACTCGATGGAGGACGTTTTGCAACATCCGACCTGAACGACCTTTATCGCCGTGTTATTATTCGTAACAACCGTCTGAAAAGGCTTATTGATATAAAAGCTCCGGAAGTAATCTTGCGTAACGAAAAGCGCATGCTTCAGGAAGCAGTCGACTCATTGTTCGACAACTCACGTAAATCGAGCGCAGTGAAAACTGACGCCAACCGTCCGTTGAAATCGCTTTCCGACAGTTTGAAAGGTAAACAAGGACGTTTCCGTCAGAACTTGCTGGGTAAACGTGTCGACTATTCTGCCCGTTCGGTAATTGTCGTTGGTCCTGAATTGAAGATGCACGAATGTGGTATCCCTCAGGATATGGCTGCCGAGCTTTACAAACCGTTCATTATCCGTAAGCTTATCGAGCGCGGCATAGTGAAGACTGTAAAATCGGCGAAGAAGATTGTAGACCGCAAAGAGCCTGTGGTATGGGACATCCTCGAACATGTAATGAAAGGACACCCTGTATTGCTCAACCGTGCTCCTACACTTCACCGTCTGGGTATTCAGGCATTCCAACCTAAGATGATCGGAGGTAAGGCAATCCAGTTGCATCCACTATCGTGTACGGCGTTCAATGCCGACTTCGACGGCGACCAGATGGCCGTTCATTTGCCGTTGGGCAACGAAGCTATCCTTGAGGCTCAGATGTTGATGCTTGCTTCTCACAATATCCTTAACCCTGCAAATGGTGCGCCTATTACAGTACCATCGCAAGACATGGTTCTTGGCCTTTACTATATCACTAAGATACGTAAAGGAGCAAAAGGAGAAGGTCTGACATTCTACGGAGCAGAAGAAGCAGTTATTGCCTACAACGAAGGAAAGGTAGATATACATGCCCTTGTTAAGGTATATGTAAAAGACCTTGATGAACATGGCAATATTGTAGACGTAATGCGCGAAACTACAGTCGGACGTGTTATGATCAATGAGATTGTGCCTTACGAAGTTGGTTATATAAATGAAATCCTTTCCAAGAAATCGCTTCGCGATATTATCGGAAATGTAATCAAAATATCGGGAGTTGCACGTACAGCTCAGTTCCTCGATGATATTAAGGATCTGGGTTATACAATGGCATTCCGCGGAGGTCTGTCGTTCAACCTCGAAGATGTGATTATACCGGCTGAAAAAGATGAATTGGTAGCTCAGGGTTACGACGAAGTTGAGCAGATATTGAATAACTATAATATGGGATTCATTACCTACAACGAGCGTTACAACCAGATTATCGATACATGGACTCATATCAACTCCAAGTTGTCTAACATCTTGATGAAGCAACTTTCGGAAGATAATCAAGGATTCAACTCCGTATATATGATGTTGGATTCGGGGGCCCGTGGTTCGAAAGAGCAGATTCGTCAGCTTTCGGGTATGCGTGGATTGATGGCGAAACCGCAGAAGAGTGGGGCAGAAGGGGCTCAGATTATCGAGAATCCGATCTTGTCCAACTTTAAAGAAGGTTTGTCGGTGTTAGAGTACTTTATCTCTACCCACGGTGCGCGTAAAGGTCTTGCCGATACCGCATTGAAAACAGCCGATGCCGGATATCTGACCCGTCGTCTTGTTGACGTTTCGCAAGACGTGATAATCAACGAGGAAGACTGTGGAACATTGCGTGGCCTTGTTTGTACAGAACTTAAGAATAACGAAGAGGTTGTAGCTTCGCTATACGAGCGTATCTTGGGACGCGTTTCAGTACACGACATCCAACATCCTTCTACGGGAGAGATTATTGTGGAATCGGGTGAAGAAATCACAGAAGATAAAGCTGCAATTATTCAAAATTCGCCTATCGAAAGCGTTGAGATCCGCTCGGTGCTTACCTGCGAATCGAAGAAAGGTGTTTGTGGTAAATGTTACGGACGTAACCTTGCTACAGGACGTATGGTTCAGCGTGGAGAGGCTGTCGGTGTTATTGCTGCACAGTCGATCGGTGAGCCGGGAACACAGCTTACGCTTCGTACATTCCACGTTGGGGGTATCGCATCCAACATTGCAACTGAAAATAGTATCGTAGCAAAATACGATGGAGTACTCGAAATCGACGACTTGCGCGTAGTTGATGCAGTAGACGAATTTGGAAAGAAAACTCAGATTGTTGTCAGCCGTTTGGTTGAACTTCGTCTGGTTGATCCGAATACTAAGATCGTACTCCTTACTCACAATATACCTTACGGTTCTAAGCTTTACTTCAAAGACGGAGCTAAGGTGAAGAAAGACGACCTGATCTGCGAATGGGATCCATTTAATGCAGTTATCATATCCGAAGCTACCGGACGTATCCAGTTCGATAATGTAATAGAAGGTATTACATATAAAGTAGAATCGGATGAGCAGACCGGTTTGAAGGAGAAGATTATCATCGAATCGCGTGATAAGACCAAAGCTCCTGAAGCTCGTATCTTGGATGAGAAAGCCAATACAGTCAAAACGTACAGTTTACCTCTGGGTGCACACATCGTTAAAGACGAGAACGATACGATTAAAGCCGGTGATGTACTGGTTAAGATACCTCGTGCTGTTGGTAAGGCGGGTGATATCACGGGAGGTCTTCCTCGTGTGACCGAGTTGTTCGAAGCTCGTAACCCATCCAATCCTGCTGTAGTATCTGAAATAGACGGAGAGGTTTCATTCGGTAAGATCAAGCGTGGTAACAGGGAGGTTATTGTTACTTCCAAACTTGGCGAAGTGAAGAAATACCTTGTGCCGCTATCTAAGCAAATACTTGTACAGGAGAATGACTTTGTGAGAGCCGGAATGCCACTGTCGGACGGTGCTACCACTCCTTCGGATATCCTGGCTATTATGGGGCCTACAGCCGTTCAGGAATATATTGTAAACGAAGTACAGGATGTATATCGTTTGCAAGGGGTGAAAATCAACGATAAGCACTTCGAAGTAATTGTGCGTCAGATGATGCGCAAGGTAGAAGTGATTGATCCGGGAGATACTCGCTTCCTCGAACAGCAAGTTATCGACAAGTATGATGTAATGGAAGAGAATGACAGGATTTGGGGCAAGAAAGTAGTAGTCGATGCCGGAGATTCTGAAACATTCGAAGCCGGACAAATTGTTACCGCCCGTAAGCTTAGGGACGAAAATTCTATGCTCAAACGTAGAGACCTTAAGCCTGTTATCGTGCGCGACGCCGTTCCTGCTACTGCCAACCAGATACTTCAAGGTATTACACGTGCTGCCCTTCAAACTCAAAGCTTTATGTCGGCTGCTTCGTTCCAGGAAACAACGAAAGTACTGAACGACGCTGCTATCAATGCGAAAGTAGACAGGCTCGAAGGTTTGAAAGAAAATGTAATCTGCGGACACTTGCTTCCTGCGGGTACAGGCCAACGCGAGTTCGAAAAGCTTGTTGTAGGTACCAAAGAGGACTTCGACAGGATGGCTGCTACCAGAAAGACAGTTGTGGACTTTGATGCAGTAGAATAATTATTTATTCTTTTATTATAGTTAATGGAAGGAGGGTGTGTCAAAAGCCCCAAAATATGAAAGACCGAAGTTTTTAATAGCTTCGGTCTTTTTCGTTCACTCTAAAATATGTATCTTAGAGTTGCAAT
>NZ_QVMQ01000037.1:0-1129 GCF_010501105.1 Dysgonomonas sp. 511
ATAGGCCTGACCTTTAGATAGCCTGGTTCCGGGAAGTTGTCTCGTTTGTTTTTTATTTTGCAGAAACTGATGGCTCCTTAATTTATCGTTAACTCTCTCAGCAAAGGTAAAAACTATATAAATCTTGTAAAAGATGAGGCAGACCGAAGGATTACAATGCAAGAGGTGATTAAGATACTTAGTATCACCAATATAATATTTTTTACAATATTATTTTTCATTTTTGTTTTTCTTTTTTTCTTCCCCAAATAATGCATCTAAAATATAACCTATCTTTGGATAATCAAACTCTTTTGTTCCTATATTTTGACCTTTTTGGTATATATTAAATGCACCTGTACCTTCATTTGTTTTTCCTTCCTTATTAACAGGTTGAATACCTATCTCATAAGCTCCAAATGGCCCTAAGTCGATTGTCGTTGAATATCCATTAGCACCATAAACTGTAACATTTTCATATTCTTCTGATATTCTTTTAGCTATTGGATTGCTATTTAAATCCTCGTTACCTGTATCACAAACATATAATATTAATGTTATCTCTTGATTCTGTTCCATTGCATTTTTCCATTCAGGACTTTTTTCTGATAAAATCTCATTTATTTTTTTCGGATTTGTCGCGGATTGAGTTTTTTCCCCATCATAATATGCTAATGAGCCTGTGGATCCGTGAGCAAAAACATAAAAAATATTATCTCCTGTTTTATATTTAAAATTATCAGCTGATTTTGAGAACTTGCTGTCATCTTTTGGACTAAATAATTTAATAGGTTTTTCTTTAGCCTCTTTTCCGTCCGGATCAATAAATTTCAACGGATTATTCAGGCAATACACATACGGACTAATACTATAATACTTCTCTGCCAGCGGATCAACCGTTGTAAACCGTGGCACTGTACTATCATAATACCGCGCAGAATAATCATACCAATTCAGCCCATGCTTCCTATCCAACTCCTTTCCATTATACTTGTATGGCTGCACTTCTTCGTTCTCATTATCTGCAAATGCCATACCGAATGGGTAATAATCATTTTGCTGTACGACATTGCCGTCTTCGTCTACTACTACACGGTTATTGCCTAAGTGATCGGTTAAGTAGAAATAGTATTTATCGTCTTCTATATAG
>NZ_QVMQ01000037.1:1189-5577 GCF_010501105.1 Dysgonomonas sp. 511
CTTGCCGAGTAAAGGTACTGATTCCTTGCTTCGGCTACAGGGCTTTTTATATCCATGCGCTGTGGTAAATTTAGCGAATTATATTCTATTCCCAAAATGCCTTTGTGAGAATCTGAGATCATTGCCCCATCATGAAAAAAAGTAACACAAGTAACCCTATTTCGCTGTTTTTTGTGTTACTCTTTTGTATATAGATACACATTCCTGTCAATAATTGAGGTTGATAGAAATGTTTTATAGACTACCTCATAGCGCAATGGTCAGAGTTAGATGATGTCATGACGAACCTCCCATGTATTGAATACATTATTTATTCATAAATTATCTTTTTTAGCAAGATAGGAACCTTTCCTTAATTGTCTTAATAGTAATTGGTAGTTTTTTCTCCCATCCTTATCTCCTAATGATTCTGCTTTTTTATATAATTCTAAGGCAAAATTCAGATCCTGCTTTACACCTTCTCCACTTTCATAAAATCCTGCAAGGTTATTAAATGCTGCAGCAATATTATTCGAAGCGGCTCTTTTGTACCAATAAACACATTTTCTAGGGGAATAATTAGGATTCTTTCCCCAAAAATTAATATTTTCATATGTCTGTCCTAAGTCATACTGAGCAAGAGGAAAGCCTTGATATGCAGATTTTCTCAAATACGTTAAATATAAATTATACATATCAACTTTATTGCAATGCTTATTTTCAATAGTGTAATCTCTGCTATATAGCTTATTTATAATATATTGCGCCTTATTGTATTGTAACTCACCTTTCATTTTTTTGTTGATCATTTATATTTTTATCATTTTTCGGAGGATGCTTCTTATTCCAATAATCATCAAATCCTTCAGGTTTTGGTTTTGTCTTTGTTTTTCCATTTGCATCCTTATACTTAACTTTTTTAGAATCATTAGGGTCGGGTGTCATTTTTTTAAAAGGATTATCAGTACCCTCGGGCTTTGCTGTTCTTCCCCGTTCACCTTTACCTCCTCCATTAGAACCCATTTCAGAAACTCGTCCTTTTCCTTCAGATAAATTTTTAATTCCAGCTGAGATATTCACAGCTCCATGCGCTATTAAAGCAATACCTTCAATTGAAACAGTTAAAGACAAGCCTAAGGTTTCAGGAGCAGCAACAACACCTCCTGTTGTAGCACCCACTCCGCTTATTATCTCCTTCGCGCCAATTACAACACTTGCTATATCCCCAACATCTTGTCCCAAATTATAAGCTTTTGCATCACTATATTTTCCCATTTCCCTTACAGAAGTATTTCCACCTGCAGCATTATCAATTACAGCAACAGCAGCCCCCTCTACAAAGCTAGAAATTTTTTGAGCCCCCTTTTTAATTTTATCTCCAATATCTCCCAATGATGGGTACATTCCATTTTCATCAATTAAGATAATTGGATTATTATAACAATACATATATGGCGACCAAGAATAAAAGCTTTCTGCATGTGGATCGACACTCGTAAACCGCCAATCATCCTTATATCGCGCCGAATAGTCATACCAGTTCAGCTCATGCTTCCTATCCAACTCCTTGCCATTATACTTGTATGGCTGCACCTCTTCGTTCTCATTGTCGGCAAATGCCATACCGAATGGGTAATAATCATTTTGCTGTACGATATTGCCTTCTTCGTCTACTACTACACGGTTATTGCCTAAGTGATCGGTTAAGTAGAAATAGTATTTGCCATCTTCTATATAGCCGCCGTCTATCAGGATGCGTTTCAATTGCCCATTCTCGTAGATTTTATTGCCTACGTAGTCGGTAACGGTTTCCATATCCAGCGAGGCTTCGTTGATAGCCGTACCTATTATCGGAGTATTCGAGTAGTTAGAGTTCCACCGCTGTGTAACCCTTAGTTTTGCACCGCTTGCCGAGTAAAGGTACTGATTCCTTGCTTCGGCTACAGGGCTTTTTATATCCATGCGCTGTGGTAAATTTAGCGAATTATATTCTATTCCCAAAATGTCTTTTACTGCAAAAAAGTAACAAAGATAACACGTTTATGCTTGTTTTTTATTGTTACTTTTTGTTGCTTTTCTTTTGTATATAGATAAACCATCCTGCCAATAATGGGATTGACAGGATGGTTTTATCGCGGATTATAAAATACCGTGAGTAGTTACTTCGTAGTTACAACCTCCGAAGGATGGGATTTGGTATTGTTAATAAGGACTCTCTTAGACCAAAAGCTTTTTTTTGTTTTTTGTTTTTTTTGCATTCGCTCATTTATCTTTAAACCATCTTCAAAAAATGTTTGATTGGATAAAACGATATTACCCTTTTCAAAGCATTCATTTAGTTTCGAATAGAACAACTTGTTTTTGTAATATGTCAGCGTGTCTGTGCCATTTATGTTATTAATCGATCCATACACATTGGCTTTGTTCCATCCCTCGGGAGTACTTATATAAAATGGACTTTCTTTTGTATTCTCAAATATAAAATCACATTTCTTTAGTATAGAATCGGGGATAATGCAGCAACTTACTCCTACTAAAAAATCTGGTTGAGATAAAGCTTTTAATAAGACTTTATCTTTAGCAATACTATATATACAGTGAATTTTAACTTTTCTGTATTTTTCATTCATATCACATCTATATTCTTGTGTATATACACATTGAATATCGTCAACAAATTCAAAGGATTCGGATTTTAGTGTGTCAATATTAATAAATATTCTATTCTTTAGTGATATACCTTTGGTACTTTCACAAGCAAGTAAAATTGTAAATATAATTATGATTAATAAATAAATATTTTTCATTTCAATCTGCCGTTCTCATCAACACTAAATTTCAACCTTATTTGCAACAAGACATTAGTTTTTATGCCAGAACATATACCTGGATCCCATTTAGGGGAAAACTTAATAATATCTATTATCATATTCTCTTCTTCTGTATATTCTCTTTCTTTTTTATTTGCTATCCTGCTCCCTATCAAATTTCCCATTTCATCAATAACAAACTTCAATTTGATAGAGAATTGCATTCCAGCCTTTGTCTTATCTTCGTATTTTTTAGCTATAAATCGACCAATATCCCCTTCTTCTATTGGAAAGATTGGCATTTTATCCACGTAAAAATATACATTTTTATTCGTAACACTGTCATGTATAACGGGGTAGTTACAATCTATATTTTGAGATTTACATGACAATACTACAAATATCATAAGTATAAAATTAAATAGTTTGTAATATTTCCTATTTACATTACATTTCCTCTGGATTATTCCAATAATCATCATAATATTTTTTATATCTCTTTCCAAATTCTTCATCAGTTTCACCAGTTTTTCTAATAGGTCTTTGTCCATATCCCTGCATTTGTTTGTATATCGACTTAATTAAAAAGTTAAGTTGTCCGGGTGTTATACGATTCATTCCTGAATAAGAATTATATAAATCTTTAAAACTTTTCCCATCAATTTTGGTTTGACTATAGTTCATTACATTTTTATGGATGTCTTTTGCCGTTGTGGAAGTAGTTAAATATGTTCCATTTCCACGTGTCATCTTTGTATCTGATATGTACGTGGTAGCAGCAAGATCATCTATCCCTAATGTGTGCAATAACTCATGAACTCCAGTCTCCCCAAATTCAGTTATGCTTCGAGCATTTTCAACATATAATCCAACTAATTCCTGTCCCATTATATACATTCCGGCGGCCATGCCATCCCCTCCTTCTAGTCTGACACTTGGCGTAAAACGGCTAGGGTCTTTTCCTCCATCAAAATTCATTGTTGCCGATATTCTACCTCCAGAGACTTCCATAAAAGTGCTGTTCAACTGAGCACTGATTGCTGCTTTATAGGAATCAATTTGCGCTGCGGTTAAATTTAGATTAGATGATACTGAAAAGCCGACATTAAGTGTTATAGTCATAGTGCCATTAGCATTCACAACAATACCCCATTCTTTTCCATTTACATCAACTAATTTTATCGGGTTATTCCCACAATACACATACGGACTAATACTATAATACTTCTCTGCCAGCGGATCAACCGTTGTAAACCGTGGCACTGTACTATCATAATACCGTGCATGATAGTCATACAGATTCAGCCCATGCTTCCTATCCAACTCCTTTCCATTATACTTGTATGGCTGCACCTCTTCGTTCTCATTATCGGCAAATGCCATTCCGAATGGGTAATAGTCATTTTGCTGTACGACATTGCCGTCTTCGTCTACTACTACACGGTTATTGCCTAAGTGATCGGTTAAGTAGAAATAGTATTTATCGTCTTCTATATAGCCGCCGTCTATCAGGATGCGTTTCAATTGCCCGTTTTCGTAGATTTTATTGCCTACATAGTCGGTAACGGTTTCCATATCCAGGGAGGCTTCGTTGATAGC
>NZ_QVMQ01000037.1:5612-35230 GCF_010501105.1 Dysgonomonas sp. 511
ACCCTTAGTTTTGCGCCGCTTGCCGAGTAAAGGTACTGATTCCTTGCTTCGGCTACAGGGCTTTTTATATCCATGCGCTGTGGTAAATTTAGCGAATTATATTCTATTCCCCAAATGCCTTTGTGAGAATCTGAGATCATTGCCCCATTTCGATTATAGGTATATAATCCGTTGCCAGCCGCATAATCTTTAAAGTCTGCAGATGTACTTAATAGCACATTGTCAGCATCATCTGTTACATTTGTCAATTGGTTGCCGTTGTAAGTCATTGTCAGGTTGTCGATCGGGCCATAAGCTGCTGCCGTCGTCTTGCCATAGCGGTCGAGAGTGAGCATATTACCATGCTTGTCGTAGCTATATGAAGTACTGAAATTACCCTGTCCCGAATAGGCGGCCGCTGTCAGGCGCGACAGGTTATCGTACTCGAAGGCGTAGCTTCGCTGCGGCTTATCTTGTGTTTGCCATTCTATAGCGGATATATTGCCTCCATATTGAGGCGTGTTATCGCCGTTGCTCTCATTATAGTATAGCTGTTGGCTAAAGTGTGGGCTGGCGATAGAGGTAGTCCACGAACGGATGTTGTATTGGTAGGTAACTGTGATACCTTCCCCTAAAGGTTGTCCTAATTCATCACCATCATTATTGCCATTGTCGCCATCTCCACTATCATCGCCCTCGTCGCCACTTCCACTATCATCGCCACCATCACCATCATTGCCGCCGGGAGGAGTGGTCTGCTGCATTTTTCGGATGGTGACATGGTTTTGCGATGCGTTACTTTCGGTTACCAAGTAATATTTTCCGGCAGCCAGTTCAGCCGTCAGTTCCAGGTCTCCAGTATTTATCTGTTCTTTGTTGACATTGAGCAGGAAAATCCGGGAATCCGAGTTTATTTGCACTGGCGTAGTATCCGCTTCCAGAGTAAATTCATAGACTACATTGCGCCCACCATTTGGGATATAGGCGGCAATATACTCATCGAGCCTGTTTGCCCATATATCCGGGTCTTCTTCGGGATATAGGATATGGTTAAGGGGGGCGTTATTATGATAGAAACCAATGTAATTGCTCATATCAGGAACGGTATTTTCATAACTGAACTCGCCTGTAAGGCTGCCAACATTGATTGGTATATTATAGTAGAATCCCTCTTTCAAGGGAATAACCAGATTGGAAATATCTGTCATCCCTGCTACTGTCGATTTACTCTTCGAGGCTCCTAGTATCAATGTCTCAATGCGTCCATATGGTGTTCCGGCATTACTGGCTTTTGCACCCCAGATATATAGATAGTATTCACCAGCAGGCAAGTCTTCCACATAGAAACTTTCCATGGCTCCTTTGGCCCTGTAATCGGAAAAGCCTTCTTCCGACCCAAATAGGATTTCATTTATCAAATCGTAATCGTGATAGTCGTAACAGTCCTTGCTTGGGAGTACTTCTCCTGCTGGCCCATACAAACAAAATAAATTCCGATAGACCTCTGTTTGAGGAAGAAGATTGTTGATAAGAATATCCATTGTTTCTGTGAGATAGAAAGAAATAGTGATATTATCGCCATTTATAGCATTTCCCCGTTCATCTTCTGCGCAGCGACAATCAGGCGCACCTTCGCCAGCTCCACAATAACATGGCGGGTATTGTATATCGTGTAATATAAAGGAGTCGCCAAGAAATCCATAGGTAGGCATACTGATAAAGTCATCCTCCTGGCTCATCGTTGCTGCCATCGGGCGTATTACCGAGCGTGTAAGTGCTTTTTTTGCCGGTTCGGAATATTCTATGCCGTATTTATCCTTTATATAGGCTTTATGCCGGGGATTGATTGTTTGTGCATTACTGTACACTACCCCCAGTAGTAAGAGGCAGGTTATGATTATCGGTTGTTTTAATATGATTGTTTTCATAGAATAATACTTTATGGGTTGGTCGCTTTCTGATACACCTTGCGGCTTGTGGATGACAATCTGCCTAGTTCGTCGTAATGGTTTTTTGTTGCCATTATGCGATTGCTGTCGTTCAGCCGGTGACGGGTTTCTGTTAAGCGTCCGGCATGGTCGTAGGTGTAGGTGTATTCTTCTTTTATTGTACCAGTTCCATCGTTGTGTATATGCATTTTCTTTATGGGTTGCCCGGTAAAGTTATAGGCAATATATTCGACTTCGGTACCGCCTAGATGGTTGTTTGATTTAGTCTGAACTAATCGTCCTCGGATATCATAATACATTACCGAATACAGATATTCAGGCATTCCGACATTGTCAGCATCAAGTTGAACTATCATGTTGCCAGTTAGCATTCCTTTGGCATTATCATAATGTGTCCCATATCCCGGTTTAGGTGTATAATCAGCATTATTTATCCCATTAATATCTAAGAAATTGTAATTGTCATAAAAATTGACCTGCAATACTACCGGTTCTACAAGCTCAATTCCTAAGATGTTATAGCCTTTATATATACCATTCGAGCTTTCTGTCTCTACCTTTACAACCAAATCTTCGAGTGGTTTATCTTCATAATACAATTCATTTTTGCAAACTCCGCTTACAGCGGGCCTGCCAAATACATCGGGTATTGCAAAAGCCCATTCATTATTAAGCCTTTGCTCACCATCCTGACTGAAAATAAGATTGTCGGCATTATCATAGACATAATGTATCCAATCACAGCCCGGTAGGCGTTTAGCTATGCACCGTTGGCGGTGATCGTATTTGTAGAGATAAGCATATTCTTTTAGTTCATCAGAAGTATAGTCACTAAAATTTGATATATTAGCAGTTAGAGGGGGAAGTACATAACATAGATTGCCAAAATCGTCGTAGACATAGTAGGTATCATAAAGGTCTCCATTATTTATTTGACGGGTAAGCACTATCTGCCCCTTCTTATCTTTAAATTCGTAAGAGATATTTTCGCCTTCTCCGGTTGTTTTCTCAACGAATAGTTCCCCATTTGCATAATACATATCTTCTTGGTCTCTACTTCTGGACAAGGAAGTATAATATCCACCATCGAACACTTCATAATGGTAACATTTTAAGTATTTATTTGAATTATTATTTGTCAGGTAACTTATTTTTACTGTTTTATTGTTATCCTTCCATTTTTTACCAGGCCCATATTGTTGAAGGGGTCGATTCAACGGAGAATCTTCATAAATAATTTGTGAATATGCATTTAAGTCCTCATATTGACCTCTGGCAAATTCAGAAATATTTTGATTTGATATAGATGCCCCATTATTTCCTGAAAGACTTACTGGCAACCATTGTTTCGATTCCCGGCCAAATACATCGTATTCAATTGAGGAAATGAGGTCTCCGCCTGAAGGTGTTGCATTCATTTGTATACTCTGGAATGGCCTTCCCAATCCATCATAGTATTCTAATGTATTTATGACTTGTGTAAATGATGGAGTTGTAGTAGATGATATAGCTGTTTTGGGAACCTGTTTATGAATATAATTATGACTCTGACTCGGCCCAAATGTATTACCCGTTATTTTTATATTTATTTCTCCGTTTTCTTCAATGCCCTCGGATACAATGTAGTAAGTACCTGGCAGAAGATTTCTGACAGATAACTGTTTTGACGTTTCAGAGTTTTCCTTTAATAATTGTCCTGTTTCGGATAAAAGCCATATTTTAGTCTGAAATTCAGCCTGATGAGTAATCACAATATCCATTGCATTACCTATTGTAATAGAATGATAGATATCATTTGTTTCAAATCCGGAATACTCATCTGTATATGACATTGTGTTTTTTAAATCTGAGAATGTAAATTTTGTATCATAATCCCCAATAAAAATTGGATTTTGTATGCTATTACCAACAGAACCACTTACCTTTCCTTCTATCGAAGTAATTATATGTTGGTCAGGTGTTCCCGTTTCCTGAGTCCATACAAAATATTTTCCAGGGGGCAATTCCATAATATTTAATATTGCCTTATCTTTCCCATTTCCAGAAGTGGAGATATAATCTTGATACAATATCTTACCATTAGGTAAAAGAAGATATACAGTAGAGTTCGTATCATAATCATCCATATAGGATGTTATATTTATATCCATTATTTTATGTATGGTAAACTCATAAAAAACATCCTGAGTAGTCTTTACTGAATCACTATAATAAAAATCAGAATTGAAATTACCTAAAGTATATGGACCAAGATGCATAAAATAAGGTTCTTCATTTTGGCACCCGCATATCCCATTATAAAAACTATTGTTCAACTCTCCTTCAAATGTACCGGAAATTCGGGAAGATGCCTTTCCTTCTATCTTGGTGGTAATTTCTAAATTACTTGAAGAATTTTTATCCGTCCAGACATAATACTTACCCGGTGATAAATTTTTCACTTCAATGTGGGCTTCTCTGACATATTCGACTAATGCTTTATAAGTTTGCATTTCATATAAAACTTCACCTTCATCTGTGAGCAGACATATTTTGGTGTCAATTTCCAAATCATTTACGAAGTTTGAAATTCTGATATCCATATATTTTTGAATTTTAAATTCATAAAACACATTTATACCAATTTCTTCCGAATGCCTATATGAAAAGTCAGAAGAATACGAACCTCCATTAATCGGTCCTATATAATTATTCTCACAATTACAGATTGAACTATAAAAACTAGCAGGTAATTCACTATTTTGGCTTTTTATAGACCTATTCAGTAAATAGTTAAAAAAAAGCAAGAGCCTCTTTTGTGTTCATGCAATTTTTGTTAGTTGTAACCTGTTTTATCTTTATCCTCCTTCTATATTTGTTTTTTGATTTCAGCTTTTCCCCTTTTTTCTGTTTTTACGACATAACTTTGGCTTGCCGACTTAATAAATCCGGCTGACATAACAAGCTATGTTGTTTCTATTTTAAGCTGTGTCTTTCATTTTGCAGCTGTTCATTTTTGGGATCATTCTTACCGCATTGGCTGTATGAATCCCAAAGAATATCCAAAGAATTTCTGTCTGCTTGGTACGTGCCTTAATCTTCCTTAAAGAATAAAAGTTTTTCTCCGTCCCAAAACTCCCTTCCATACGGGTAGCCCTTTCTTTCGACAAGATAGATCTCATCGCTTTAGCCTGCTCCTCCAATTTCCCGGCTTTTCCCTTACGTACAAAGCTGGTGGCAATTTTACGGGAAGAACAAAACTTGCGATTCTTGTTGGTGGCATATATAGAGTCGGCTCCAATCTGTTTAACCCTGTAGTGAAATAATCTTTGCTGCTTATTTACACACTCCACAAGGCGTATTCCTTCATTGAATGCTTCAAAAGAGAGGTGTTCTATAAAGTTGATTCCGTCTACCTGTATGGTGTTTACTTTAGCTCCGAACTCGACAGCTTTGGTTTCTTTTCCTCGAACAATTGGACGGATATAAGATTTGTCTATACTCACAATCTGGTGTTTGACTTTTTTGCCTTCAAAAAACATACGCTGCTGATGATAAACCTGTTTTATGACCGCATAACGTTTAGTGAAGTTCTTGTCGGGATGTACATTGAAAAGAACCTGATCGGTTAAACCTATTAATTTGTTCAACAGATGCAACAAGCTACGCTGAAGTATCCGCCGGTGACTTTTGCGAGGATTACGATTCTTGCTGTAAGAACGATAACGCAAGGCTTGTTTATCATATTTAGTCCGAGGTTTGCGTAAGCCCTGTTCTTTGTAGATGGCACACATATGAGTATGAAGCCAATAGACAGCTTCCCATAAAAGCTTAATATAGGTAGGGTAACGTAAATGGCTTTCGTAACAAGTGGCATCGGTCATTAAAACCGAAAGGTTCTCCATGTAAGGTTTCCAGTACGAAGCCAGGATTTGTTCAAGAGAATCGATGTCCAACAAAGAGGCTATCTCACAGCGAATCTGGCTTACAATTTTGAAATTACGAAGGGGAGTCAGGGGATGAATACGAATACCACAAAATAGCTGGTAATGAATATTACTGTTCAGATCAGCGATAAGCCTGGAATCGGACAGACCTGTGTAGGCCTTTAAAAACATTAGAGCCAGTTTCCCCTCTGCGCTGAAATAGCTACTACGCCCAAGAGGGTGATCTCGCAGTCCCAATGATGCTGCCAGGGATGAAAAGGGAATCGAAGACCAAAGCCTGCCCAACTCGCTGGATGAAAAACTGGAGCGATAATCCGAATAGAAATCAAATTCACTAAAACCTAAAGTCGGTGTTAAATCTGAAAGTTTTTGTATCTTTATCATATCTTTTAGTGTGGATTTACCCCGATTTTGGCCGCGAAACCTTTTTATCGGAGTTTTTTTCTAAAGATACAAAATCCCAACTAATTCATTACGAATTGGTTGGGATTAATTATTTGATTTATGAATAGGCCAAGTTACTAATATTCTTCTTTCAGCCGCCTGAGACGGATTATTATATCAGACTCATCTTTTGACGTAAAGATAAGTAGATCGTCTGTCATCTCTACTACCCATGTACGGACATTCCCCATCCTGTCGGTGACATTTATCTCATCGTTGGTAAGAGTATATATGCCTATAAATTCTTTATTGAACATAGCCCCATCGGCACGCACGCCCATATACAAGGTATCTCTGCCAATAAATAATTCCGGGGTACACAATGTATCGTCGGGCATGACAAACGATGTTTCGCCAGTGCCTTCTATTTCCATAGCCCAACGCCCCATAATGGAATTGCGTTCGCCGCAAGCCATCATCGCCAATATACAAATACAACAAAAAATAAGTTTTTTCATTTATCTATTCCTCTAAAAACCCTTGCAAGATATAAAATATACCTGTATTTTCACTATATTTGAGTAAAATTGTCTATGAACTTATCTTGATTTAAACACCAAGTTGCATAGAGTATGCCAACATTGAGTGTGTATCAAAAGCATTTTTAGTTACTATTACCAATCATCTATGCAGCAAAAAAGCAGACTATTAAGGCCTATTTGGCGATTTTTATCATATAACTGGATATTCGGGGTATTCCTTATTTTACTGTTTGGTATCCCCCGTTTTATCCTTGTATTACAGGCCAATTCTTCGGGAGGCGGCTATGGCATGGTATCGCTTGTATTTGTTGCAATGTGGTTTACACCCTTCATCCTGCTATCTAAAACAGGCAGGCAATATATAGGCATAAGGAAACCTACAAACTACAAATGGCTGCTCTACTCCTTTATTGCAGGGGCCTTGTTTTGCACCATAACATTTGCCCTTACATGGCTTATATATGGTGATACCATAGACAACAGCTTTGTTTATATAGCCAAATCGTACACGGTTCCGCACGAAGAATTGGAGGCAAACCGCTTTGCCTTCTTCCTCACATTCGCTATTTCGGGCATGATATTCAGCCCCATCGGCGAAGAGTTATTCTTCAGGGGAATTGTCCACGGCTGCTTTGCGGAGAAATTAGGCGAACGGAAAGCTTCTGTTGTAGACAGCCTGGCTTTTGCACTCACCCACCTGGCTCACTTCGGTATAGTCTTTTATGCTGGAAAATGGGAATTATTGATACTTCCTGCTACATTGTGGGTAGTAAGCATGTTTGTTCTCAGCCAGATATTCTTTTATTGCAAACAGAAAAGCGGGTCGGTACTGGGGGCGATTACCAGCCATGCCGGCTACAATTTTGCAATGATATATCTTATATTTTATTATATCTTTTAGAAGCTACAAGCCCCCCCTCTCCCTCATATTCGGGCTTACTGCTTATCTCTTTCAAACAACCTATTCGACATTATATACACCAAACTGAATATAATGGCATTCATAGGTAGCCAGAAACGCAAAGAGACCGGACTGGCAAATACTGTTGCCCCATAATAAAATAAGGCTGTTATTATTATTATCCAGAATATTTGCTTTTGTGCCTGGTCGAACCAGACAAGCTTCTTTCTTTTCAAAAATGAAAATATACCCAAGACGAATATTAGCGGCCACAGTATCAGGTAAGAAACCGACGAAGCTTCGGCTAAAAAATCTTTATAAATATCATATTTCGCGTCCATTGCCGTTTCTTTCGGTATTTTGTACCACTCGAATATATCGTCTACATTTATAGGCGTATATCCACCTATTATTTCTTTGCTGGTAGTATAGAAAATGCTCCTGGCATTGGGCAGGTAATAATATCTTACAAACTCTAGCGGATAACGCTTAATCAGGTATTGCCCGTAATCTTTATAGGTGGTATTCCCCAACCTGACCCATGCTATAGGATAGGGTTGCTTTGTATGCTGTATATATGCAAAAAGGTATTGTTTGAGAGGCAAATCGTTTATCCACATAAACGAAGCCGACACATCTGCACCTTGTTTTGTACGCTCGGATATGGCATCTTTTTGCACTACAACAAAACTATGCAATCCAGCCAATTCATTGTTGGCTATTCTCTCCGGCTTCAGGTCGATATAAGGAATGATGTGCATTGCATTGTTCGCCAATTGCCAGCCGTCGAACCCGGTGGAAAACTGGTTGAACCCGGTTGTTTTCTTCATATCCGATTTCACCTGATTATAGAAAGCAAACGTGACAACCATTATTCCTGCAATGCCTATCCAACGCATTTTCCCTTTCAGAAGGAAGAAACAGGCTATAAACATCACCGGGAATATTATTGCCAGGTAGCGTATTTGCAAGCAGAAGTACAACGCCAGCAACAGAACACCAAGGGCAACCCAACTGTTTTTCGCTTTGATGAGGTAAAATAATGCAGCCAACATGAAATAGATCATAATAGCAAACAACATGTCGCTCATTATGGCATTCGACATATAGAATGAAATGGGGCTGAATACAAATATGAATAATAATATATACCAAAGTATTCTATTTGCAGGCGTATATATATACTTTACAACAAGGGCAAAGGCCGCGCACGACACAAAATAAAGGACTATCTGCGACACGAATATGGCATGGACACTCGACGAAAACGTATGTACTATCTGCAAAAAAGCTGAATAACCAAAAGGGCGGTAGAAGGTAAACATATCGTCTACTGCAGCACTTACATATGTGCCCGAATCGGATATGGTGGCCGGAAACGGATAACAGATTTTCAAAGCAATATAACCGATAAGGCAGCTAACTGCCAGTATAATCCAGTCTATCCACTGCTCTTTCGCTTTTATAAAAGAAAAAAAAGAGGTATTCGCTTCGGTGTTTTTCTTCGCCATGCTCTTATAGTATATTAAAAAAAGAAGTACAGGTATTGCCAACCTGTACTTCATGGTATTCAGTTATTTACTTTACACTCTTTATCCACTCGCGTGCATTGACAAATGCTTCCATCCAAGGTGTAAAATCGTCTTTACGGTGTTCGAACGGATAATAGGCACATTGCCAAGGGAACAGCGAACGCTCGAGGTGAGGCATGATAGCCAGGTGGCGGCCATCGGACGAGACAACCCCTGCTATATCGAAGTCGGAACCGTTCGGGTTGCCCGGATATTCACTGTAGATATATTTAGCAACGACATTGTATTCCGATTCTGCTTTCGGCATAGAGAACCGTCCTTCGCCATGCGCTACCCAGATACCTATTTTGCTACCAGAGAGAGAACCGAACATTACCGATTGGTTCTGAGGTATTTCCACACTTATATATGTGGACTCGAATTTATGCGAACTATTGTGTTCCATCTTCGGTTTCTCATCGTGCTCGGGATAAACAAGCCCGAGTTCCATCATCAACTGGCAACCGTTGCATACGCCAAGGCTCAGAGTATCTTTGCGTTCGTAGTACTTACGAAGCGTTTCTTTTGCCTTTTCGTTGTACATAAAGCTTCCTGCCCATCCTTTAGCCGAGCCTAGCACATCGGAATTGGAGAAACCTCCGCAGAATACAATCAGGTTGACATCTTCCAGCGTTTCGCGTCCCGATGCAAGGTCTGTCATATGTACATCTTTAACATCGAATCCGGCAAGATAAAGCGAATATGCCATCTCACGCTCTCCGTTTGTTCCTTTCTCGCGGATAATGGCTGCCTTTATTCCTGTACGTTCTTTCCTGTTCGCGTCTATTCCGTATTGTGAAAACCGGCCTGTAAACGAAGGATTGAATTTGAACTGGAGCGGCTGTTTCTTATAGTTCTCAAAACGTTTTGCAGCAAGCGCTTCGGTACTTTGCTTTTTATCGAGCAGGTATGACGGTTCGAACCATACATCGCGCAGTTCGTCAACATTAAATTCCTGAACGAACTCGTCTTTCCTGATTATCAGCTTACGCTCTTCTACCGGACGCGCCACTATTGCAAATCCGATACCATGGTCGTCAAGTATCTTCTCTACCAGATGATGGTGTTTCACTTGGATAAGGACACCCGGATTCTCGGAGAATAATATCTTAACAAGGTCGGTATGATGCAGTTTGTCCAGACGGGCTTCGAGTCCACCCTGAGGATTTGCAAAACACATTTCGAGCATTGCAGTAACAAGCCCTCCGGCAGATATATCGTGTCCGGCAAGGATCAGTCCACGGTCAATCAATTCCTGCACGGCAGTAAATGCGTTCTTGAAGTATTCCGTATCTTTTACGGTTGGCACTTCTTCACCCAATTTACTCATTGTCTGGGCAAAAGCCGAACCTCCAAGTTTGAATGTATCGAATGAGAAGTCGATATAATACAGGTAAGTACCTTTTATATAAGCCAATACCGGCGAAACGATCTTGCGGATATTCTTCACCTCTCCGGCTGCCGATACTATCAACGTACCCGGCGAATAGACCTTATCGTCGCCATATTTCTGAGTCATGGAAAGCGAGTCTTTTCCTGTCGGTATATTTATACCTAGTTCGCAGGCAAACTCAGAGCAAGCTTCTACAGCCTTATACAGCCTTGCATCTTCGCCCGGATTCTTACAAGGCCACATCCAGTTGGCGCTCAACGATATACCTTTCAACCCATCGGTTATAGGTGCAAAAATAATGTTGGTCAGAGCTTCGGCTATCGACAACACAGAACCCGCAGCCGGGTCTACCATTGCTGCCTGTGGCGCGTGCCCGATAGAGGTGGCAATACCTGCTTTCCCTTTATAATCGAGCGCAACCGCACCTAAGTCGCTTAGTGGCAATTGTATTTCTCCTTGAGTTTGCTGGCGGGCTACTTTACCTGTTACCGAACGGTCTACTTTGTTCGTAAGCCAGTCTTTACAGGCTACAGCCTCCAGTTGCAATACATTCTTTATATATTCTTCCAGTTTCGACAAATCATATTCAGGATTTACAAAAGCTTCCTCTATGGTCGAATCCTCCATAATGGTTTTCGGAGCTTTTCCGAAGAAGTCTTCCAGTTTGAGGTCGATAGGGCGTTTGCCGTCAGCTTGTTCGAAAACGAACTTCATATCGTCGGTTGTTTCGCCAACAACATACATCGGCGAACGTTCGCGCTCGGCTATACGCTTAATTTTTTCTTCTGCTTCGGCAGGAATCAGCAAACCCATACGCTCCTGGCTTTCGTTCCCGACTATCTCTTTCGACGACAAGGTAGGGTCGCCCACCGGCAACTTCGATACATCTATTTTTCCACCGGTAGCCTCTACCAATTCCGACAAACAGTTAAGGTGTCCCCCTGCTCCGTGGTCGTGGATAGATACTATCGGATTGTCGTTCGATTCTGCCAATGCACGGATTACGTTTGCCGTACGTTTTTGCATCTCCGGGTTGGCACGTTGTACGGCGTTCAACTCTATACCGCTGGAGTATTGGCCTGTATCTACGGATGATACTGCGCCTCCTCCCATACCGATACGGTAGTTGTCGCCACCAAGTATCACTACTTTTTCGCCCGGTTTAGGATCGCCTTTCAGGGCATCGCGCTTATTGGCATAGCCTACCCCTCCGGCAAGCATTATTACTTTGTCGTATGCAAATTTCTTCCTGTTTTCTTCGTGCTCGAATGTAAGCAACGAACCACAGATAAGCGGTTGCCCGAATTTATTTCCAAAGTCGGAAGCTCCGTTCGATGCTTTGATAAGTATTTCCTCCGGTGTTTGATAAAGCCACGGACGCTCTGCCATTGTTTCTTCCCACGGCCTTCCGGCTTTTGTGCGGGGATATGATGTCATATAAACGGCCGTTCCTGCGATGGGCAAAGATGCTTTACCTCCGCCGAGACGGTCGCGGATCTCTCCACCCGAACCGGTAGCAGCCCCATTGAATGGTTCTACCGTGGTTGGGAAATTATGTGTTTCTGCTTTTAGCGAAATTACCGATTTTATAGGTTTTACATTAAAGAAACTTGGTTTGTCGGTTTCTTCGGGAGCAAATTGTTCTATTTCGGGCCCCAGGTTAAATGCCACATTGTCTTTATAGGCAGAAACCAGCTTGTTTGGATTTGTTTGCGAAGTTTTCTTTATCAGTTTAAACAAGGAGCTTTCTTTTTCTTCGCCATCTATTATGAATGTACCGTTGAATATTTTGTGACGGCAATGTTCTGAATTTACCTGCGAAAAACCGAAAACCTCACTATCTGTAAGTTTTCTTCCCAATCGCTCGCTTACGGCATTCAGATATTCTATTTCGTCTTCGCTCAGGGCCAGCCCTTCTTGTATATTATATGCTTCTATATCTTCTATTTCGAGAATAGGATCGGGCATTTTATTTATTGTAAATACCTCTTGTGTCACCCCATCGTATATGCGTTGCAACATCGGGTCGTGACTGGCATCGTTACTGTCTACCGAAAAAAATTCTTCGATACGTATAATGCCTTCAACTCCCATATTCTGGGCAATTTCTACTGCATTGGTACTCCACGGGGTAATCATTTCGCGGCGTGGGCCAACGAAAAAACCGGATATTTTATCGGTTTCGAGCAAGGCTGCTCCACTAAAAGCCCACGAAAGGCGTTGGATGTGATCGTCGGTAAGTGTTGAGTTTGTTTGAACGGCAATAATGTCCTTCGAAGGGGTTTGAAAGAAAGAAATCATACTTTTTTTTCAAATTAATGGGTGACTATTTTTATAGCACTGCAAAGGTAGTGAAAAGTACTCATTTAGTAAAATAGCAAATAAGAAAAACATTTGACTCTGTTAATTTTCAAATAAAAATGCCCTTGTATAATACAAGAGCATTTTTCATTATACTTTTATTGATCCTTATTTTGAGATGATAAAAAAGATAAGCTACATCTCCATCGAAAAGGTATTACACAAAGACATCATCATATCCAACCGGTTTACATTGTCTATTTCAAAAAAGTCGGGAGAGATGAAGCGGTAAACGTAGTCGGGAATCAGCCTGTTGCGTTTCGAGAAGGTCTTTCCGGTATAACCGGATTTACGACTGTCGCCGATAAGTATATTTCCATCTTTGTCTTTAGAGTAGGTTTTGATAATGGAAACACTCTTTTTTATGACTTTGTCTATTTTATTTTTAGAAAAATAGATGACAAATGAAATATCCTGTACATTGTCATCGTTGACCACTATAAAGCCCAGAGATGCTTGTCCGGGTTTCTTCATAGCGTAGTCATATATAAATATTTCTTCTTCTGAAGATCTATTACCGCCTTGAGCTGTGATTGTGAAGCCTGTTAGCAGTAATATCATTAAAATTACAGATCTCACCTTGATTTCCATAATATATAAATAATGGTAACTACTTCGAGGAGGAATATACAGAATACGATATTACTTGTGTTAGGCATACCCAGAAATCTGAAATATAAACCAAGACTTAGTGTAATAAATAGAATTATAATGCTTGTGATGTACTTCATTCTATATGTTTCCAACTCGCTTTTCGGGGTGCAAGTTACGAAGTTTTTTTAATATACAATTATTTTTTTGTTAAAAATGTATCACTCAATCATTTCCAGCAATTGCAGCATTCCCGTATTCGAGGCTCTTTGAATATTCGACTCGCGGTATTTGCCAAAGCTGTATTTTCGCGCAACCTGCCTGCCTCCCCAGATTGTACATATCCATACAGTACCCACAGGCTTTTCATCCGTTCCCCCATCGGGTCCGGCAATGCCGGTAGTGGCTATTGCACAATCGGCTCCTGTAACTTCGCGTACGCCTTGCGCCATTTCTATTGCAACGGCTTCGCTCACTGCGCCATACCTGTCGAGCGATTGTTGCGAAACACGAAGAACGCCAATCTTCACCTCATTAGCATAAGAAACAACCGACCCTTTGAAATAATGGGACGAACCGGAAACAGAGGTTATGAGCCGGGCAATATTTCCTCCTGTACAACTTTCGGCCGTAGCCAGAGACAACCCTTTTTCAAACAGCCGCTCTCCCAGCAATCTTTCGGGCGTCAAGTCCTTTCTGGCAATAATAGCGTCACCCAACAGGCCGTCCAACTTCTCTGCCTGTTCATTCAACTCGTCCAGACGATGCTCTCCACGGACAAACAGACGGAGTTTCATCAGCCCCAACGATGGCAAATAAGCCAAGCCAAAACCTTGAGGGAGGGAATCTTCGAAACCGGCTATATACATTGCCAATGCCGATTCGGTATAACCCTTGACTAAATAAATACGTTTGAGATATGCTTCGGGGGCATATTTTTCCTGCAAGCGGGGAATAATCTCATGCTCCATCACATACTTCATTTCGTGGGGTACACCGGGCATAGACACCAGCACCTTACCCCGATGATCGAACCACGTGATTGGGGCAGTCCCTACCCTATTCTGTATTATGGTGGCAGCCTTTGGCACATAGGCCTGATTGCGAGTCAGTTCGTTGAGCGAGGTAAAATGAGAAACAACATTGTGTATATTTTCGAGGACTGTATCGTCGAATACAAGTTCCGTACCGAAATAATCGCTCAACGTCTTTTTTGTTATATCATCTTTGGTTGGCCCCAAGCCTCCGGTCATCAGGATAACATCTACCCGGCCAATAACCTCGCCTATCGTATTTTTTATCTGGTCTGCATCGTCGCCTATCGACTGCATTTCCTCTACTTCGAAGCCTGCTTCGGTCAGGCGTTGTGCCATCCATGCCGAATTGGTATCTACTATTTGCCCGATAAGAATTTCGTCCCCAATAGTTATTATTGCCGCTTTCATATCTTTATTTTTTGCTTATTATGTTTTGTGAGGATGCAAATTTACGAATATTTCGACTGTCTTTTTCTTTCCTGCCGCATTATTATATATATGTACCCAAAAACTTTATGTTCCTGCGGAATAAGTCTGTATCTTTGCTATCCGAGTAACAGAGAAATGACTCTAAACGAAACGATAACAAATGAACTAAAGCAACATGAAATAGAGTTTATTCTCTTTGTTGATATCTCCGGTTTGGCAAACAGGCGTACAGCGCGAAGAAATAATTGATGTCGATAAATGCACCACTTGTCTGAAATGTATGGTGCATTGCCCATGGACACAACGATATATGAAAAAAGAATTATAAGTAAAAACAACATGAACAAAAAAGAAGTAATTTTCGTACTCTTAAATGAGTTTGCCGATTGGGAAGGTGCTTATATCTCAACCAGTCTGAATATAGGCGTTAAACCCGGAGGACCAATCAAATACACCGTGAAAACAATGGCTATCACAAAGGAGCCTATCATGTCCATTGGTGGATTCAAAGTGTTACCCGATTACGACATCAATGATATGCCGGCCAACTATGCCGGACTGGTGTTGATTGGCGGTATGCGTTGGTTCTCGCCCGAAGCGGCACAAATTGTTCCGCTCGTAGAGAAGGCTATTAAAGAGAATAAATTAGTTGCCGGAATATGCAATGCCTCGGTATTTCTCGGAGCATGTGGCATCCTCAACAACGTGAAGCATACAAGCAACGGACTGGACTACCTGAAACAATATGCCGGAGAAAAATATACAGGCGAAGCCAACTATATCAACAAACAAGCCGTGAGAGACGGCAACATTGTTACAGCCAACGGCACTGCACCATTGGATTTCTGCCGTGAAATCTTGTACGCCTTAGATGCAGATACGCCCGAAATTATAGAAGAGAGTTACCAATATTACACCAATGGACTTTCGCCGAAATAATATGTATGTATAAAGAATATCCGCCCGATCTACGCCTACAGCATTTGATAGAAACCTATTGGGTTGCCGATGGATTGGTTGAGAATCCGCTTACACAGCGTATTCTCCCCGATGGTTGTGTGGATATTATCTTTGATTTCGGAAGTAACAATCCAGCCGGATTACCTAAGCTTGTCGGCACGATGACCTCTTTGTTGGAAATATCCTATCAGCCGGGGCAGGTGCAAATGATGGGAATCCGCTTTGCTCCGGCAGGGATTACCGCATTTACCCGCATACCTGTTTTCGGCATTACCAACAGGAATATAGAACTCCCACTCGCCGAAACTCTGTTTGATAAAAGCTTCTATGAGCAATTGCCCGACATGGGGTGTATGCAGGATCGGATTGCTTATATCGATGCGTATTTTCTTGCACGTATGCACAAGTTATATCTGCCTGACAGGCAAATCGGGCATGCCGTTTCTCTTATTCAAAGCAATAATGGACATGTATCTGTCAGTAAAATAGCCGGAGAGGTATGCCTGTCCGAACGGCAATTCGAACGTAGATTCAAAACAACCATCGGTATAACGCCCAAAGTATTCAGTAACATCATGCGTTTCCGGTCTGTCCGCCGTTATATAGAAACCCATCCGGATGAGAGCATGTACGAAATAGCCATTGCTTGCGGATATCACGATCATTCACACATGAATAAAGAGTTTCAGCGATTGGGAAGTCTCTCTCCGTCGGAACATACAGCGTAGAATGTCGTTTTTTTACACGAAACACTCCAAACAGATATTGTATTTTTGTACTTAAAAATATGAAAGCTATGGAATATCAAACCTTATCTCCCAATATTGGCGTAAAGAGCGTCGATGAAACAGTACAGTTTTATACCGAAACATTAGGTTTCAATCTTATTATGAGTGTTCCCGCTCCAGCCGGAGGTTTGCAATGGGCAATGGTTGCTAATGGCGGAGCAACAATTATGTTTCAGGAAATGGGTAACTTAATCGAAGAATATCCGCAGTTAGCCGGTCGTATGGTGTTGGGGGCAATGACCTTTTATGTAAAGATGAAAGGCATGCAAACACTGTACGAAAAGCTTCAGGGAACAGAATATATCGCCAAAGAAATGCATAAAACATTCTATGGTGCGGATGAGTTTGCCTTCTTCGATAATAACGGGCATATTCTGACGGTAACGGAAGATACAAATCAATAACAAAACAGATATGAAATTCAGTAACGTAAGACTATTAGTAAAAGACTATCGAAAATGTTTCGATTTTTACACCCACGGGCTTGGTTTGGAGGCTGCCTGGGATGTTGAAGAATGCTATGGCAGCTTCAAAGTAGCCGACGGAATAGAAGGACTTGCCATATTCACGTCCGACTATATGGCACCTGCTGTTGGTAACGCTGACAAAACACAACCCATAGGTTATCGCGAAAAGTCGATGATATCTTTTGAAGTTGATAATGTAGATGAAACTTATCAAGCTCTTTCGGCAAAAGGACTTAAATTCATAAATAAACCAACGGATATGCCCGGTTGGGGAATGCGTGTTGTCCACCTGTACGACCCGGAAGAGAACCTGATAGAATTGTATACTCCGCTGAAATAATCTCATGTCTATAGATAAAATTCATATATCATTAAAGCCTCTCTCTAAAGAAGACATCCCGCTATTTGAAGAATGGCTCAACAAAGCCTATATCTACGAAAGATTGTGTCCTGATGGAGAAGAACAACGGTCGGCTTGGTTAGAAGAAGTCAATAACAAAGACGGCAAGTACAATTTCCTAACCCACTTTATCGTCTACCACAACGACCGTAAAATAGGCTATTGCCTTTATGCCGATTGCTTCTATTTGAAAGATATTGAAGAAGAAGGACATGATTTCGAAGACTTGTATGGAGACGTAACAGAGAAAAACCATACCTTTGAAATTGGTTACCTGATTGGCGAAGAGGAGTACTTGAATAAAGGTATCAGCAAAATCGTTATCCAGCAGTTAGAAGAAAGAATCATTGCATTGGGTGGACGTGAGATAGCGGCAGACCCTTCTGAAGAAAACACCTTCTCAATAAAGGCACTATTAAGTAATGGATTTATGAAAAAGAAAGACGGAGATTATAGAAAAGACATCTTATCAGCAAATGATGAGAGTATTAAAGCTAAAATCATTAGCTTAGAGAAACAAGCATTAGCGCTCTGGAACGATGGAAACCCCGATGGTTTTTTAGAATTGACATCTGAGGACGTTGTGTATATCGACCCTGCCTTCGAGCGCAAACTGGAAGGTAAGAAAGCGCTGGAAGATTACTACAACACGGTTAGAGGCAAGATTAAAATCGACCAATACGAAATAATCAACCCCACGGTGCAGCTATCAGCAAATGTTGCTGTGCTGACATACAATTATGTCGTTCAAAGAGATGGGCTGATATTTAGAATGAGCTGTACGGAAGTCTATAAATTAGATATTGCTAATCAGTGGAAAATTATACATACGCATTGGTCTTTCAATAAGTAAATAAATGAGTTATATTGAAGCGACTGTCTCACAATGATGAGATGGCCTCTATCCAGCTATAAAAAGCTCATATACAACGTTGCCACTTCATAAAGTTCGTGGAATTGATTTTCTCCAGCTTTGAACTATGTCATAACGATAGAATCAAAAGCTATCTGGGAATTGCAAGTGAAACTTACTATTAGTTAAGCCTGAAAGTAATTGGTAGGGAAAAATAAACCCGCACATTTTTACCCCTCAATTTTCCGGCATTCCATTTCGGCATAGCTTTTACTACGCGGATAGCCTCTTCGTCGAGATGTGGATTTACTTTCCTTGTTGCTTCTACATCGCTGATAGAACCATCCTTATTGATTATAAAGCGTAGGCTAACACGCCCCTCTATCCCTTCAGAAGCAGCTTCTTGCGGATATCGCAGGTTTGCAGCAATAAACTGATGCATCTCAGCTACTCCACCCACAAACTCTGGCATTTGTTCTACAACATGATAAATTATAGAATTATCCTCAGCTGTCACTTTCTCAATATCTTCTGCGATAACCTTCTCTATAACAACCTGTCCCTTAAACATAGTCGTGTCCATGGCTACTATTACTCCCGCTATAGCTTCTTCTGCGATATCACCCATAACACCTTCTGCGATAGCATCCTCTGCAACAACCTGTTCTTCAAACACAGTCATATCTATAGCAGCCTCTTCTACGGCCATTACAACATCTTCCCCTACAGGTATCTGTTCTTCAAATCTATAACCGTCGGGGAACTTTCCGAAGTACATATTGATTGCTATCTCCTGTATTTCTTCTGCAGACTTTTCTATCTCCGGCCAACGATCGTACACGCGCCAAAGATTGTTTGCCGTGTTCGAACTCAGGATCAGTTTTCCTTCATTGTTGAAACTGAATTTAGCTGCTTCCTTAAATTTTGTTTTATAATATATGCTGTCACCATCTACTTTGTATTCGCCCATATTATCGCCGTCAATAGTAAGGGTGTTGTTATCTGAAAAGAAAAAAACAAACCCCATGCTTTTTTGCAACATACGTTTAAATTCTTTTTCTATAAGATTTGTAGTCGCTTCGGTGTTGGTTTTTATGTTTGTATCAAAACTTTCGAGTAGCCAATATCCTTTGATGTTTTGTGCCGATATACAAAAACTGATTAACAGCCCGCAGGCAAGAAGTATTAGTTTGTTCATTTTGAAGTAATAATGTGATTTAAACAGGTGCTTAATTTATCTCTGTGTAAATATGATAACGAATCCATCTCAAAGATATAAAGAATAGCATTTAAGGCATTTCATTTATCCTAATTTTTTTTTAAATTTGTACGTAAGGAAAAAACTTAACAGGAAATCACTATGAAGAAAATTACATTAATTTTACTCTTTCTTTGCGCAGCCTTTGCGCTGAATGCCCAGCAAAAACAGTCGGCTCTGGTCGGAATTGCAAAATTTACAGGTTCGTCGGTAACAGAACAAGTACCCTGCTCGTACAAATCTATTGCCCAATTTACCGAAAACGGCTATGCGATAGCCAATAAAGCAGGTAAGGTTGGGATTATCGACAATACGGGGGCTTTGATTGTCCCTATTATCTATGACAAGATTTACCAGTTCGATTCCGAATCTCTGCTAGCGGTTACCCAAACAGGCAAGCAATGCAAGGTGGTAGGTAAGGGCGGCAAGACTATATTGCCATTGATACCCATTATGGGAAATGGAAGTTCGGCATACACGCTCTATCCTTCCGAAAAACTGATAACAGGAATAAAATCGGGTGTATATGTCTATAAATATACAGGCGAACAGTTTAAACCGACAGGCTTCGAAGGAGTATACTTCGTCCGCAATGGCATGGTTGGCGTGCGCCGGAAAGCAAACGGCAAATCGCAGTTTGGCGTCTACAATTCCTCAACAGGAGCGCTTATCCTGCCTTTCAGCAGCTTGTATAGCAGCATAGAATCGAAAAAAGGATTTAAAGATGCGATTATTGTGTCAAAAGGAGGTAATTATTCATCTAAATCAGGCTTGATAAATAAACAGGGTAAACTTATCGTAAACTACATCTATACCGAGCCTTATATGTGGGATGAGGGGGGCGCATTGCTAAGCCTTTATAAACAGCATGTAATGGGACAAAATGGTGCTATCGACGATAAAGGAAAAGTAGTAATACCATTCCAATTTAATACTATTCGCTACCATAGCGATGATGCCTATAAAGTGCAGGCTAAAAACGAAAAGTATGGATTATATAACGAAAAAGGCGAAATCGTAGTACCATGCAATTATGACGATATAGCCCAATACAGTCCTAAATGGGGAGTTACTATCGTGAAGAAAGGAGATAAGTTCTTTGTTTTTGCCAATGCCGGTACGGAACTGACAGCCAAAGGTATGGAACTTACCGAACAAGGCTATGATAAGATAGGCGGTTTCAATACCAATGGCTTCTCTCCTGCCATTCGCAATAGCAAAGCAGGACTTGTAGATAAAGACGGGCGCGAGGTAATCCCTTTCAACTACGAAGACATAGGATATCCCGATTCGGGAGCGATTCCGATTAAAAATAATGGGACATGGAGCCTCTATTCGCAAAGCGAGAAGCCACAAAAATTGATTGCCGGTGATTTTCAGTCTGTTTTCAATATCAACAACGGCCTGTTTGGCGTAGTGCAGAATAATAAGGTGGCGATAGTAAACAGCAAGGGCGAATTTCTGACAAAACATATTTACACCAATGTACTCCCTATGGTGCAAGGTAGCGACGCTATACGTGTAGTCAAATAATATAAACCGAGAAATAATAAGCAAGCCGGGGGATATTAATATTTTCGCCGGCTTATTTTTTGTAAATAGCGAAAGCAAACATTCTTTTTATATATTTGTTCTTTATTCAAAACTATACCAGATGATAATACAACATTTCACCGACAACGACTTATACAAATTTTCGGTAATGCACGCCATACAGAAGCTTTACCCGTGGTCGTATGTCAAGTACGCATTTACCAACCGGGGCAAGACGGCGTTTCCCGATGGTTTCGCCGCACGTATGCGCGAAGAAGTGAATGCTATGGCAAGTTTGCAGCTTACACGCCAGGAAAAGAAATTCGTAGAAAAGCGTTGCTATTTCTTCGACCCTGTGTTTATCGACTTTCTCGAAGGCTATCGCTACGACCCGTCGGAAGTGACGATAGAGCAGAACGGAGGCGAGCTCAGCGTGGTTGTCGAAGGTTATTGGTATCGCACAGTGTTGTGGGAAGTACCATTGATGGCTATCATATCCGAATTGTATTTCCAAATGACAGGAGCAGCACCGCAGGATGTGGAAGAAAAAGCCATAACGAAAGCCATAGCCTTGAAAGAATTGAAGGCCGACTATTCGGAGTTTGGCACACGCCGCCGTTTTTCGTTCGATGTACAGGATAAAGTGGTGGAAGCTCTCAAAGCCGGGTCGGGAGAGTATTTTAAAGGAACAAGCAACGTATATCTGGCAATGAAACATGATACTATACCTATCGGCACCATGCCGCACGAGTGGTTTATGTATCATGGCGCTGTATTTGGCTATCGTTCGGCTAATATAAAGGGATTGGAAGCATGGGTCGATGTTTACGATGGCAGCCTCGGTATTGCCCTGACAGATACTTATACTACCGATTCGTTTTTCGATTCGTTCAGCCTCAAGCAAGCAAAACTATTCGATGGCGTGAGGCACGACAGCGGCGATCCGCTTGTATTTGCCGACAAGGCGATCCGCTTCTACGAGCAAAACCGTATTGAGCCCGTGTCGAAAACGTTGGTATTCAGCGACTCGCTCAATCTGGAAACTGTAAAGCAAATAAAAGACCATGTTGCAGGCCGCATTCACGATACATACGGAATCGGCACTTTCTTTTCGAACGATGTGGGTGCGAAACCATTAAATATGGTTATCAAGCTGACCGATGTAAAAGCCAATAAGAAGGATGTAAAATATCTAAAGGCAGTCAAATTATCGGATGTATCCGGTAAGCATACCGGCGATCCACAGGAAATAGATTTAAGCCTTAAAACACTGGGGTTTTGACACTTCAGGATAAATAGTAAAAAGAAGGTGTCCTCAAAGAGGTAAGAGTGGTCGGAAGAAATTCCGGCCTCTTTTCATTCTAGCTTAAAGAAGATGTCCGGGTTCCCGTCACATTCTATGACAATCATGGATATAATCAGGTTTCTCATTTCCATAGTAAATCTTCGCTTAGCTGTTTTATGTCCGATATTGTTCGCATGCTTGTATATTAAAATGAGCATAGCTACAATCAGGGTCATGTATAACATAACCTGTATTCCATTTTTGTTTAAAGAAACAAGATGGCTTACATTCAGTTCCTGTTTAATAAAACGAAAGAATACCTCAATATCCCATCTTCGCCTGTAAGCATCCGCTACATCTTTGGCTGAAAGTTTAAACTCATTTGTAATAAACCAAAATACGTTAGCTTCATCTACCTTGCTTTGAACTATAATTAGGCGGAAGGGTTCTTCAACCAATTCTTCCCTGTAATGGATATTACCTCGTTTGTTATTTATGGGTTTGCCCATATATAAATATACTAAACTATCCTTCAATAGGATAAGATTACCTAAATCAGTAGGGGTTTCATTACTAATCAATGATTTAAGTTCTATATGTTTGCGGTTTTCTCTGGAACGGACTATAAAGGTTGCCATTTCTTTATTGAAAGAAGAGATTGTTCTGACAGATTGCAGCCCCCTGTCTATAATATAGATATTCTTGCTCCCACGATAGCCGCTATCTCACGCACTACGCTGGGTTTTTCTGCAATACATACTTTCATTGTGATTTTATTTTTTGATTGTTAATTAATGAATTAGATGTGTCAAAAGTAAGTTAAGAGAAAGTTCAAAATACTTTTGACACATTCCTTCAAAAGAAACATACTTAAAATACGCTGTTAGCATTTTAAAAAGAAAAATCAAACAAGTCTTTCTTTTTTTTATCGAAAGAATATAAGATAGGTGGATTATATGAACTTGTACTTTTTATTTCGTCCAGCTGTACAATAACTCCTGTAGCAAGTACTTTCCGCTGGAAGTTGCGCCTGTCGAGCTTCCTGCCCAATATAATCTCGTATATCTTCCTCAGTTCGCTCATTGTGAACTTCTCAGGAAGCAATTCGCTTCCTGCCGGAATGACGGGAAGAAGTGCGCGTATCATTTCCAGCGCTGTTTTTATAATGTTTTCATGGTCAGAATATAATGGAGGCAAAGCATTTATATCGAACCACTTGGCTACATCTTCCTCTACACTCGACAACTTTACATTATCATATTTCACAAAAGCATAATATCCTAAAGTAACAAACCTTCGTAAAAACCATTGCTCAGCACTATCAACATCCCTGCCTTTATGTACATTCTCCTCGATATATTCCACATTCTGATCCATTTTTGTCCTGTTGGGATCGCTAAACAAGTAGAATTGCTTCAAATAAACATCAGTCACTCCTGTTCGCGAAGTTAATATTCTTATGGCTGCTTCATCCGAACTTTCTTCTTTGTACATGAAACCTCCCGGCAATTGCCAGTATTTACTGATATCAAACTTATTAAGCAATACCCTGAGTTTCTTTTTATAAAAACTCAGAATTACACAATCGACAGAAAAACCGGGATGGATATTATCGGCCGTATAAGGATAGAATAAACTTTTTTCAGTCATATATCATATTTTTTATTTCTCAAAAGTCATTGCAATTCTCACCAATGCAGTATGAAACAAAGGTAATAAAAATATGATAACCTAAATTGTTTCTGCGTTGCAATAACGCAGAATATATGTTTTAAAACATATCTGCGTATTTTTCACGCAGTTTTAGTTTTTTGTTCAAAATTATCCCTCTATATTTGCGTTGTATTAACGCAGTTTTAATAAATAATTATAACCATGAAAAAATTATTTCTATCTATCGGAGTCATACTTCTATCAGTGAATGGTTATTCACAACAGTCTGACAAATTCAACACTGTTGAAAATAACAATGGACCAACATTAGGATATTCGCCTGCGTCGGGAGTGAAAATCTTGACGGTAGACGGACTAAAATTTAAAGATCTTAACAAAAACGGGAAACTTGACAAATACGAAGACTGGCGTCTGCCTGTAGATGAACGGGCAAAAGACCTCGCAAAAAAAATGACAGTGGAACAAATCGCCGGGCTGATGTTATATAGCGGACATCAGGCTGTTCCTTCAAATGAAGCCGGTTTTGCCTCAGGTACATATAATGGAAAAGTTTTTTCACAAAGCGGAGCAAATCCTTGGGACTTATCTGATGCGCAGAAGGTATTTTTGAAAGACGACAACCTGCGCCATGTATTATTAGTAGGAGTGCAAAGCCCTGAAATAGCAGCACGATGGAATAACGTTATGCAAGCATGGGTAGAAGGTATAGGTTTAGGTATCCCTGCCAACAACAGTTCCGACCCTCGTCACTCTGGACAGGTTACAGGTTCTACTGTCGCCGAGTTTAATGCAGGAGCAGGTGGTGAAATATCTGTATGGCCTGACGGACTAGGCATGGCTGCCACATTCGAACCTGACCTGGTAAAACGTTTCGGGCAAATAGCAGCACAAGAATACCGTGCCTTAGGTATCGGTACAGCCCTTTCTCCACAAATAGACCTTGCTACTGAACCACGTTGGTACCGTGCAAGCATGACATTCGGAGAAAGCCCAGCTTTGGCCACAGACATGGCGCGTGCTTACATAGATGGTTTCCAGACCTCGTATGGAAAAGATGAAATTGCGGACGGATGGGGATATAAAAGTGTAAACGCAATGGTAAAACACTGGCCTAGCGGAGGCCCTGAAGAAGGCGGCCGCGACGGGCACTGGGCTTTCGGTAAGTTTGCCGTATATCCAGGGAATAATTTTGAAACACATTTGAAACCATTTACCGAAGGTGCATTCAAACTGGATGGAAAGACAAACATGGCTTCTGCCGTGATGCCTTATTATACAATCTCTTACAATCAGGCAAAAGACGGAACAAATCTGGCAAACGGATTCAGTAAATACATTATTACAGACCTGCTAAGAGAAAAATACGGCTACGACGGTGTTGTCTGTACCGATTGGTTAATCACAGGGGATGAACCTGCAAGTCCCGGTGACTTTGCCGGAAAACCTTGGGGCGTAGAATCTAAAACCGTTGCCGAAAGACATTATATAGCCTTGATGGCCGGAATGGACCAATTTGGAGGCAACAATGAAATGGGACCTGTAATCGAAGCCTATAACATGGGAGTAAAAGAGCATGGAAAGAAATTTATGAGAAACCGCTTTGAACAATCGGCAATACGACTTCTAAGGAATATTTTCCGACTTGGCCTGTTTGAAAATCCATACCTCGACCCAATGGAAAGTGCAAAAACTGTAGGTAACCCCGACTTTATGCAGGAGGGCTATGATGCACAACTAAAATCAATTGTGATGTTGAAAAACAAAGGCAATGTATTGCCAATAAAAGAAAGGAAAACAGTCTATATACCCGAGGTTTACTCACCATCAGTAAAAGACTGGTGGGGCAACTGGTCGAAACAAAGCCTTCAAATGCCAGTAAATCTTGACTTATTGAAAAAATATTACGACATCACAGACAATCCGGCAAAAGCTGATTTTGCTATAGTATTCATCTCAGGGCCTTATAGCAACAACGATGGTGGAGGATATGACAAAAAAGACCGTGAAGCAGGCAGAAACGGATATGTGCCTATCACCCTACAGTATGGAACATATACAGCTGATGACGCCCGCGAACATAGCATAGCCGCCGGAGACCCTGTGGTAGACCCTACAATAAAAAACCGTTCGTATAAAGGAAAAACCGTTACAGCATCGAACACAATGGATTTACGCACTGTATTGAATACTCGTGAAATGATGGGCGATAAACCCGTTATAGTAGTCGCTAACCTGTCGCGTGCAATGGTGTTCAACGAATTTGAAGACAAGGTGGATGCTATTCTTACCCGCTTCTCGGTGAAGGAACAAGCTGTACTGGATATTATTTCCGGCAAATACGAGCCTTCGGGATTGCTACCAATGCAAATGCCTGCCAATATGTCGACCGTAGAAAAACAGTTTGAAGATGTTCCATTCGATATGGAATGCCATAAAGATACAGAAGGCAATGTATACGACTTTGCATTCGGCCTGAACTGGAAAGGTGTGATAAAAGACGCCCGCACAGCTAAATACGGAAATAAATAATCAAAATCCTTAAATTACGCATTATGAAAAAATTGGTAACAAACATAGCATTATTAGCAGCTTTTGCAACCCTATGCATTAGTGTTAATGCTCAGGACAAAGCAAAAAGCGATACTACAAAAGTAGCAGTAGCCGAAAAAGGTAGCGACCGCAATGTGATGCTGAACGCCGCATCTGCCAACGCCGGGCCCCGGAATGTGAATATTGGTCTGCCTGCCAGTGTTGGAGGTACAACAGTATTGGAAAATGATCTACCTGTAGTATACTTCTTCTGGCCCGAAATGCCTTACAAATCGTGGCGTATGGACGGAATGACCAACGGAGTAAAGCTTCTTGACCTTGGACAGACGGCTATCAATATTGGCGATGTAGGTTTCTCAGTAGGGACATATAATAATCTGGGTACTGACAAATTTCAGGGAAATGTAAGCCTCAATTCCAACCACTTCGGATTATTGAATGGCACAGCCAATGTTAGTGGCTCATTCAAGAATGGGTTAAAGTATTCGGTGGGTGCATTTGTAAACTACGACCCGGGTACTTACAAGGTAAGCAAGAATAATATCGACAGATACCTCAATGACCAGACTCAATTATATAAAGTTGCCTTGACTAAAGATTATGCCTTTGGTAGTGGTACAGGTTCGTTCTCGGTTTTCTATAAATATGCTGATTCCAAGTCGATGACTATGCAACAGTATGCTCCTTACAAATATCATCTCGATGGTTCGGTATCTGAATTGGATGACTTTAAGATAGGTGGAGATAATTATATTGCAAGTCAAAAATTCACAGTGATGGACGCTTCAACAGGGCAAATAGTAGAACGTGATGCGTTGGACGACTATGGTTCACGCTCGCATACCGTAGACTTAATCGGAAAGAATAAATTTAACAATGGCCTGAATTTTAACTATATTATCCGGCTTCACTCTGCAAAATCAGGTCTATATCTTCCTATTATGACAGGTATCCAGGAGGAAACATATACAGATGCTAATGGAAATCAGACTACAGGCTATTTGCAGGGAGTGATGGCTCTGGCGTCAAAGAAAACACCTATAAAATCATTGACAAGTTTATTTGAAGTAGGTAAAAAGTCAGGGAACCACGACTGGAAAATCGGTTTGAACCAATGGATATACGACATTGACAAATTTACAACAGAAGGAGTCAACTACAAACAAACAGTGGAAGCCAATCCTAAACGGATAAACGGATCTGAATATTATGGAATGGCCGAATATCACAACGGTACGGAAAACAAGACGGCGATATTTGTAACAGACAAATGGGATGTATCGAATGTTATTACATTAAATGCAGGTGCTCGTCTGGAATATCAGAGTTTGCGAGGTGATTTTATCAATAATGATGATAAAGTAGAAGGCATTCCATATCTTGATAATAAAAAGACAGACATAAATAAAGACTGGTTCAACAAGGCTTTTATGATAAGCGGTGTATATAAAATGACAAAAAACCTTGGGTTATTAGGAGAAGCAACATACAACGAACAAGCAGGACATCTGGAAAACTACTCGGCAGGAAATGAACCGAACTTGAAAAAATCGAAAATACCGGGAGCTGGATTCGGTGTGTTTTACAATCATCCTTTGTTTAGCGTAGTATCGAAAGCTACTTATATCAAGCGTGATGAATACCGTTCTACTGTAAACTTCACAAATCCGAACGATGTAAACCATGTGGAACGTCCTACAGTATCTTATGATATTGAGACTATCGGATGGACTACAGATGTTATGGCTACCCCTTTTAAGAATTTCAACCTGCATGTACTGTTCACTTTACAGGCTCCGAAATACAAAAATTACTCAGGAACAGTAAACTTTGTAAATAAAGCCCCAGGCAAAAACGCTTCTGTAGATTACAACTTCAACGACAATACGGTTACAGGCGTTTCTAAAATGTTGATCGAAATAGACCCAAGTTACCAATGGGATAAAGTAAGAATCTGGGCAAGCGCACGTTATTTCAGTAAAGAGTATGCCAACCTGACAAATTCCCTGTCTTTCAAAGGTCGCTGGGAAACATTCGCAGGCTTAAACTACAATGTCAACAAAAATCTGGAAATAACAGCCTCTGCTGTAAACTTACTGAATCAGCGTGGAGCACAGGGAACAATATCGGGAGCGGATTTGTATACTGCCGATGAGGCAAAAAATATGGAAGGCGCAATCCTTTCAGGAACATATATCCGTCCGTTTACCGTAGAGTTTGGGCTGAAATATAAGTTCTAAAATTAGCCTAATAGGTAATGGATAGAGGCTGGATTCTAAATTTGCAGGAGACTTAGAATCCAGCCTCGTTTTTTTTAGACATCTATTTTCTAATTCAGCCCTGCCTGCTGCTCCATATCCAATGGCAAGCAATAACTGATACCCGGATGCAGACACCGTTCAATGACCCATTTTCGAAGAGCCTCTGCATAAGGTGAGTTGATTCGAAAGGCCATTGCTATAATTACTTCTAAATTTACCTCCCGCAAATCGTACCGGGCACAACTCCCTTTTACACACAAGTCATAAATACAAGTCTTTTTTATGTCAACAATGTGCCCTTTGGATATAGAACAAAGCACAGCATTGATTGCTTGTACCGTTACACAAAAGAGTGAAGGTAATTCCGATTTATGAAGCCATACTGTACCATTTACAGGCTCAAATATCACCAGAGGAGGCAAATTTTGTAGAGCCTGAAGAAAGTTTTACTATAGAGATTACATATCCCAATGGAGTTACACTTCGTGTATATTCCAAGAATACAGCCCCACTGGTAGACTTAATC
>NZ_QVMQ01000038.1 GCF_010501105.1 Dysgonomonas sp. 511
GATCTGACTTGATCTTAAATACTTGTTTGCGAAAATCTAGTGAATAACTCATTCTCAAAGATACTAAAAATATGTCAAATTATTATGATTTAACTATACATTACTTCGAGCAGGTTTATCGAAAGCGGGTCTTACCTCCGCTTGAAAAACATACAGTTGGGCTACACCCTTCCGAGAGCTATAGTACAAAAAGTAGGAATTGAGCAATGCCGTTTCTACCTGTCGGCAAGCAACCTGTTCACCATAACCAACTATACGGGATACGACCCTGAAGTGGGTGGCGGGGTCGACTACGGCAACTACCCTCAATCGCGGACATTTATGATTGGTGCAAACATTAATTTTTAAAAAACTGAATCATGAAAAAATATATATCAACAAATATACTATGCATCCTGTCGGCTTTGTTCCTCACATCGTGCAACGATTGGCTGACCGAAACGAGCCCGGGTGTAACCGAACTTGATGATTATTTCACTAATGGGCAAACCGCCATACAATCCGTGAATGCAGCATATACGCCCATAGCATGGGACTATAACACTACTTTTATCAATGAATGGTTTATTGGTGATGTTGTTTCCGACGATGCCCTCAAAGGCGGACAAAACATTAGCGATATGGCTGATGCCTACGACATGGAAAACTTCAAAACCAACTCAAACAACGGTCTTTTGCTCGATTATTACAGAGCGCAGTATCAGGGTATCAGCCGTTGCAACCTTGTATTGCAGGAAGTACCGCCGATGGCGACAGACACAATAATGGATATAAAACTGAAAGACCGCCTGATTGGCGAAGCCAAGTTCCTTCGTGCCATGTACTACTTCCGGCTTGTACGGATATTCGGAGGAGTACCGAAGATAGACTTCGTGATAATGAGCAATAACCAATGGAAACAGCCACGCGCCTCGGCCGACGATATATACAAGTTTATCATCGAAGACCTGCTTGACGCCGAAAAGAAACTATGGGTAAAAAGTGAATATAAGGCTGAAGACCTCGGACGCGCAACAAAAGGTGCTGCACAAGCCATGTTGCTGAAAGCTTACCTGTATGCTCACAACTATCCGGAAGCCGAGAAATGGGGAGCAACACTGGTCAAGCAAGCCGAAGATGACGGAGAATATAGCCTCTGCACCAATTACAAAGACAATTTTGCACTTGCCGGAGAAAACGGGCAGGAGTCGATATTCGAGATACAATACATGTCTGACCCGCAAAGCGACTACGGCGGCTTTGGATTCTCCCGCGGTACATTCGGCGTTGTGCTCACACGTTCGCGTTCGTCGAAACTAGGAGGAGGCTGGGGCTTCAACAAACCGACTCAAGACCTCTACAATGAATACGAAACCAGCGATCCGCGCCGCGATGCTACAATACTAAAACCAACCGATGCCGAAATAGAAACACCCGAACAGGAAATATACCTCGGTTCGCGCTACGTAAGCAAGAAATATGCAATGATGGAAGACGGAGCCGGAGGCACCATATTCAAGCTGGACCACGATAGCCGCGGTCCGATCAATACAAAGGCAATACGCTATGCCGACGCTCTGCTTATGTATGCCGAGGCCTGCGTAGAAAACAATAATACCACTACAGCCAAATGGGCACTCGAAAAAGTAAGGGAGAGAGCCAGAGGCGGCAACAACGCCATACTACCGGCTTTCCCTAACTACAAAGGATATACCGACACCAAAGCCGACCTGATAAAAGCAATCCGCCACGAACGCCGCGTAGAGTTGGCAATGGAAGGGCACCGCTGGTTCGACCTCTGCCGCTGGGGAACTGTGAAAAAAGTAATGGATGCCTACAAGGCAAACGAAACAGAAGAAGCCCGTAAGCATATGGCAGACTTTATAGAAGGAAAACACGAGCTGTTCCCTATTCCCGCCGAAGAAGTCAATCTCGGTTCATTAACTCAAAACAACGGATATTGATTATATAAATATATAAACCTAAAATCAAATTTCTAATTATTAAAATTAAAGAATCATGAAAAAGAATTTTTTTATGCTGCTCTTCATGAGCCTATTATTCACAGGTATAGTTGCAACTTCTTGCTCAAGTGATGACGATGACAATGTTGAAAAACCAGGAGGTAACAACAATGGCGGAGATGATGGCAACGACAAGGATTTACACGAATCGTTGCAAGGAAGCAACTATTATGTACTGATACTCGACGGCGAAACTTCTGCAACCATCGAAAAGAAAATCGTAGCAGACTACAGGCCCGACGACACAAACAAATTCCTTTATGTATGGGATAATACATACGATGGAGGTACATCTACAGGCCCTAACTTCTATGGCGAAGTAGAGGGATGGACATCGCTGATCGTAGGTGGCGCAGGATGGTCTGGCTGCGGATTTGCAGTAACCGACGGAGTAGATATGACTAAAGTAGACGATTCGTACTCTTTCCATATAGCAATGAAGAGCAAAGACAATGCTTCGCACGTGCTCATCTTCTACGGAAACGACGGTACTAAAGATGTAGAAGTGAAGATATGCATAGGTAGCACAAACTTCGAAGAAGTTGCTCCTTATACCGATTTCAAACGCGATGGCGAATGGCACGAAATCATCATACCGGTAAGCGACCTGTTCGACAAAGGACTACGCTTTGCTAAAGCATCGCCCGATGCCAACGTACTGGCATTCCTTAGTGGTGGCGTTACAGGCACTACACTCGATGCCGACGCTGCATTCTTCTACAAACCAAAATCTAAATAGTTCGGTTTAGTGCATATACAAGGTGTGGCATAAGTAGTGCTACACCTTGTATTCTAACCAGAAGATTTAAGATTGAATGAATATAATTTCACTGAATCCTTGTGTAGTCCCATGAAAAAAATACCTTATAAAATGTTTTTATTATCCTTTTTTATTATCCTTTTCGCATGCTCAGGTTCGAATGATGGCAACCCACCGAAGGAAGATTCCGTACCTATCGAAACAGGTTCGGGCGAAACAGACGGCTACAAGCTTGTATGGGAAGATTTATTTCAAGCACCCGAATTAGACAACAGCAAATGGGCTATTGAAGTTTATGGCGATGGCAGTGGCAACAGGGAGTTGCAATATTACCTCGAAAAAAATATATCATTAGGGCTTGAACCTGTGACAAAAAAAAGCAGCCTGATAATTACAGCCCGCAAAGAAAACCATAAAGGGCAGCCTGCCACATCGGGACGTATTACCACACAAAACAAATACGAATTTACGCATGGCAAAGTGGAAGCCAGCATAAAACTTCCCGGTACGGCAAATGGGCTGTGGCCTGCATTCTGGCTGCTGGGTGCAGATTTCCCTACAAAGGGATGGCCTGCCTGCGGCGAAATAGACATTCTGGAAATGGGGCATGGCAACGGCATAAAGAACAACATTCAGGATAAATACTTCAACGGAGCCCTGCATTGGGGACCCGACTGGAACGGAGGCGCATATCCCAATTATGCCAAAGACAAAACCGCCGATTATAGTTTGCAAGACGACTTCCACCTTTATACACTTATCTGGGACGAATCGACAATAAGAATGTACTTAGATATCGACAAGCACCCCGGCACCAGTCCTTACTTCGAAATGGACATCAAGGATAAAACAACAGATACATCTTCGGGAAACTATTTCCACAAGGATTTCTTTATCATCCTCAACCTTGCTGTAGGAGGAAACTTCCCTCAGATATGGGACATCAATAAAGTAACAGCCTTCGACAATGGCGATGCAAAAATGTATGTCGACTTTGTCAAAGTATATAAAAAGACAGATTAAATAATAATATAAGATAACAGTTATGAAAAAGCTTATTTACTGCCTGTTATGCGCCTTCTCCCTTTCGCTCTTTGCCTGTTCGGACGACAACGGCGAACCTCAGGGCAATGGCAACGGGACAGATGATGGAGGAAAGGTGGATTACACAAGTGTACAGAAACGAAGCTTCAAACGGGGAGTTTCGTACAACTTCCAGATGCTCGAAGACGTCGCCCTTTTAGGTCCCGGCGTATCGTGGTTTTACAACTGGGGGCCGGATATCAGCAACGACCTCAATAATGCGGTAACTCCTCAAAAACTAGACTTTTACCCGATGGCATGGAACGGCGCATTCAGCGAAAGCAAAATACGCGCATACAAGCAAGCTCATCCCAACTGCGAATATATCCTCGCCTTCAACGAACCGAACCTTACCGACCAGGCAAATATGACGCCTACAGAAGCGGCTACCCACTGGCCACGCCTGAGAGCATTAGCCAACGAGCTTAATATGAAAATCATCTCTCCGGCAATGAACTACGGAACATTGGCTAATTATAGCGACCCGATAAAATGGCTCGACGAATTTTTCAAGCTCGTACCCCTTTCGGATATCGACGGCATTGCCATACACTGCTATATGGGCACACCGGCTTCGTTGAAATCGTATGTCGGCCTTTTCAAGAAATATGGAAAGCCTATCTGGATGACCGAGTTTTGTGCATGGGAATCGTATATCAACAATGTATCGAAACAGATGGCGTATATGTGCGATGTGCTGAACTATATGGAATGCGACCCCGACATCTACCGCTACGCATGGTTTATACCCCGCACCAACGGAAGCGTAAACTCGTACCGTGGTGCTACTATAGAGATATTGCTCGATGGGAAAACCAACAAGACCGTGGAGATGCCTACTACCGGAAATGATGACGTGTGGCAAACCGAGACTATCCAAGTCCAGTTGGAACAAGGGAAACACTCGTTGCGCGTGAAGATGAATAAAGGGTCGATGTGTATGAACTGGCTCAGGTATAAATAATACGGATAAAAAAGTAACATATCCTCAATTATATTCTTCCGGCTTTATCTATATAAGCCCCCTCCATCCGCCAAGGGGAAGCCCCCTAATCCCCCTTGGGGGACTTATGTGCAAAGCCATGACGAGGGAGAGGAAAAAGTAACAAGGAAAAAGTGATAAAAATGTGTTACAAGTGTTACTTTTTAGAGAGATACAAGATACCAGTAGACGAGTAAACGAGTTGGTTTCTGATAAAATATGAACTTGTATCTCGTATCTTGTTTACTTGTATCTAAAGAAAAGGTAACAAGGAAAAAGTAATGAAAAGGTGTTACAAGTGTTACTTTTTGGGGAGATGCAAGACACCAGTAGACGAGTTAACGAGCTGGTCTCTTGTAAAATAAGAACTTGTATCTCGTATCTTGTTTACTTGTATCTAAAGAAAAGGTAACAAGGAAAAAGTAATGAAAAGGTGTTACACGTGTTACTTTTTCTCTTAGCTGATAGGAGTAACTAAAAAAAATAGAATGATGAAAATAAAAGATATAATAATTTTGGCTTTATTGCTGGCAGTAATAACGGGGTGCTCCGAGAAGAAAGACCCGGTAGAACAGAAAATAGACCAGTTGATATCGCAAATGACCCTGAAAGAAAAAATAGGGCAAATGAACCAACTCACCGGAATAGGCATGGCTGACGATATGACAAATGCTGTGCGAAACGGTGACGTAGGCTCTATATTGAACGAAATAGATGCCGTGACTGTAAACAAACTGCAAAAAATAGCAGTGGAAGAAAGCCGCCTGAAAATCCCATTGATATTTGCACGCGACGTAATACATGGTTACAAAACAATATTCCCCATACCATTGGGGCAGGCTGCATCGTGGAATCCTGCCGTTGCCGAAAGCGGAGCCCGTGTAGCAGCCGAAGAAGCCAGTTCGGTCGGCATCCGCTGGACTTTCGCACCGATGATAGACATCAGCCGCGATCCGCGGTGGGGACGCATAGCCGAATCGTGCGGCGAAGACCCATACCTCACTTCGGTAATAGGAGCAGCTATGGTAAAAGGATTTCAGGGCGACACGCTATCTGCTCCCGGCAGTATAGCAGCATGCGCCAAACACTTTGTAGGCTATGGGGCTAGCGAATCGGGAAAAGACTACAATACTACATGGATACCCGAGCTGCAACTAAGGGAAGTATATTTCCCGCCATTCCAGGCAGCAATAGAAGCCGGAGCAGCTACATTTATGTGCTCGTTCAACGATATTAACGGAGTTCCTGCTTCGGGCAGCACATTCCTCAACCGCCAGGTACTACGCAAAGAATGGAAGTACGATGGAGTATTGGTTAGCGACTGGGGTTCTATCGAGCAAATGATACCTCACGGTTTTTGCGCCGACCTGAAAGAAGCCGGAGAGAAAGCTGCTATTGCAGGTGTAGATATCGACATGATGGGATATGCATATATCAACCATCTGGAAGAATTGGTAAAAAGCGGGGCTGTGAACGAAAAACTGATAGACGAGGCTGTGCGCAACATCTTGCGTCTTAAATTCCGTCTGGGGCTCTTCGAAAACCCTTATGTTAAAGAACAAGGAAGGGATGCCTTTTACACCGAATCGTCTTTGCAGAAAGCAAAAGACGCTGCCATAGAAAGCGTTGTATTGCTAAAAAACGACAACGATGTGTTGCCTCTGAGCAATAATATAAAATCGGTAGCCGTTGTCGGCCCATTGTCCGATTCGCAAGCCGACCAACTGGGAACATGGTGTTTCGATGCCGAGCCCGAACATTCGGTGACGCCACTCACTGCAATCCGAAACGACTATGGGACGCAAGTACGGGTAATAGCAGAAGAAGGACTTACGTATAGCCGCGACAAAAATGCAAACGGGATAAGCAAAGCCGTTGCCGCAGCACGGAATGCTGATGTAATACTATTCTTTGCCGGCGAGGAAGCCGTATTGTCGGGAGAAGCCCGTTCGAGAGCAGATATCAGCCTGCCGGGCAAACAAATGGAAATGCTCGCAGCATTGAAGCAGACTGGCAAGCCTGTGGTGATGATCGTTATGGCAGGCAGGCCATTGACAATAGAGAAAGAAGTGGAAATGGCAGATGCCGTATTATACGCATTTCATGGTGGCACAATGGCCGGCCCGGCACTGGCAGACCTCATTTTCGGGAAAGCCATACCATCGGGCAAGCTGCCTGTAACCATGCCACGGATGGTAGGGCAAGTTCCGGTCTATTATTCGCATAAAATGACAGGGCGTCCGGCTCAGAATATCACATTGATAGACGACATCGAAGTGGGAGCCAAACAGACTTCTATAGGGTTTACAAGCTATCACCTCGACGCCGGAGACTCGCCTCTCTTCCCATTCGGATACGGGCTTTCGTACACTACATTCAAGTATGGGGATGTGAAACTGTCGGCCACTGCTTTGGGTATGAACGATGAACTGACAGCAACCTGCGACATAACCAATACCGGCAACTATACTGCTAGCGAAGTAGTGCAGCTTTATATCCGCGACAAGGTAGGCTCGCTTGTACGCCCTGTAAAAGAGTTGAAGGGATTTGACAAGGTGCAGGTTGAAGCAGGACAAACAAAGACTATATCATTTACCATAACTGCAAACGACCTTGCATTCTGGCACGAAGATATGGCGAAGCGTCCCGAAGCAGGAGACTTTACGCTATGGATTGCAACAGACAGCAGTTCGGGTACAAGTGTAGACTTTACTTTGAGGTAAAGACAAGCTAAAAGCAAACAAAGGCTGCCCCCTCACCGGAGCAGCCTTCGCTTATCATATATGTTGGCCTATACGTTTATGGTGTACAGCCTCCTGCATAGTTACCCCATCGCAGGGTAATCTCTTTGCCATCGTGCACATCACCGTTATTGTCCTTAATTACCACGGCAATGGTAGCATATCCCATCTTGTATCGTCCACCCCCGTTTGTAGGCGCTGTGCCTTTTATGACTAGCGAACGGGTACCTTCTCCGGTAATCTGTATAGTGTTAAAATCGGCCGGATTGGTAGAACCGGATTCGTTCCAGTACTCTTCTTTTATTACATACATATTATATCTAGTAGAGGTGAACGTTATATCGTCTATAGCGGCTCCCTGGCACATATCCTGTTCGAGATTGCCACCTGCTGCCTCTATCTGATCGTAAACAGAAATCTCGATATAGTTAGTCGCCGCACAGTCTGCACATCCGGCAGGAGTCAACTTGAATATGGCCTCACCCACCTTTGTAGGCACAAATCCGGGGAAAACGAGCGACCCTTCTTTGGGAGGCACCGGCATATTGCCCAAGTCGTCGCCCGTATATGTCCATGTCCAGCTCCTCGTATGTCTTTCGCCTTTCTCCGGAGAAGTACCGTCCCAATAGTAGTCCTCAACTTCTTGCGAGGGGATTGGAGAATTGACAGGTACCTCGATAGTGTAGGAAACTCGATTATCCAAATTGATACTACGTGAAGAATAAAGAAACATTAGTTCGAAATCGGCAGGAACAGACACCCCCCCCGGAGGATTTTTTAGTCTGGCTCTGTAATAGTCTTTGCTATAGTTAACCGGCATAGTAGCACAGTTATTTTTGAATAAATTTGGGTAATCGGGGTCTGTAAAGGTTCCAGGAGCCGGAAGATAGCCTGGTATTTCAGGCGGTGCAGGCCTTCCCATACAAAAAGGTACGTATTCGGAAATATCATTATCATATTCATCTTTCGCGTCCCCCCACGTATAAGGCCCCACCTGCCGGGTGCTGGTCTTGTACATAGGTCGAGGATTCGTAATACTTTCTATTACTCCATTTGGTATACCAGATCTAGAATTGACTATAAATTCGGTCTCCGTTTCGCTTCCATCCGGATTTTTGGTTACTTTGAACCAAAGTAAGCTATCGCCATTCAAATCTACATCAGGAAGGTAATAGTACGCAGTACCTTTGAGGATGTAAGAGTCCGGGTCGTTGCGCCTTGGACGATAAAGAGGTACAACCAAACAGTCGCGTGCGATAATCCTAGGTGTAGTGCTCCGGTCTACGTTTATCGTTACCATGTCTGAGGTAACGACGTTGCAAGCCTTTGTGTCGAACAGCTCTACATAGTATTTGCCCGTAACAGCCACTGCCGAATCTACACCCAGCATAGTCCCTCCCTTTATGCTTGTCCATTCGATTATATTATTGCCAGCCTCAACATCTGCTTTATAAGGAGAGATAAGTTCGCGCGAATGACCATCTCGCAGCCTGTACCAACGCAGAGTGTAGTTGTCGGCAGATATGTCGGCAGGCAGGCCGCTCAGCCTAAATTTAACCACATCACGCCCCAGCACTATATTGAGCGGAGTGGCAGAGCCATTGCCGTTGGCTTCTATTTTTATATCTATCTTATTTTTTTGAAGGCAGAGATGTAAACCGGCATACGATCCGACTCACAATCGTCGTTCACATTGTATGCCGATACATAAAAGGCGAGGTTTTCCGTTATTTCCGAATTGTCGCTTTTTTTGTGCACATACCTGTCTACATAGCCTGCAGTGCGGCGGAAAGGAGTTTCGCTGTATTCGTCTTCGTACCAGAAGATAGAGTCGGCTCCGGCGAGGGCTGTTGCCGTGACAGACACCTCTTTGGCATCGCAGATAGAAGAGGGCGCCGTTACCGAGAGCATGGCGGCCGAGCACACAAACGGGCACGGCTCTTGCAATCGCACCCACACTTGGTGGCTCCATGTATACACACCCCGGCAAAGATTGTAAGCCGGATGTTCGGTCAGGTTGAAAACAGTGTAGCCATCGTGTGGTGCGGCATCCGAGTGCGAAAACATAGAGACGCTGTTGGAACCCGAATTACCGGTATATACATCTGTAGAGTTGCGCGCTACCAATCGCACGCGGGGCAGCAACAAGCCCCGGAAAGCATTTGCCCCTTCGCCAGACTTTTCTTTCAGGTCGAGCAAAGCACCGGGCACGGGCTTTTCGCCACTACCCACCGTCACCTGCGCGCATACATTGCTGCCGGCAAGGAGGGCCAGGAGGAAAAAGCACAAAGTGTAGCTTATATGTCTTTTTTTCATTATTCGTTTTGTTTTGGTTATGTAAAGTATTTATCGATTACATTAGTCATTGTGCGTTGGCTTCTGCCCTGCCTTGTGAGGCGCGAAGGCAGGATCTTTCTTTTTCAGGCAGAGCCTGATCAGGGACACGACGGCTTGCCGGCACCGGTAGTCTGGTTGCCCAGTTCTACATCGGAGCTGTTGTAGAGCGTACAATTGCCCGAGTAAGAGTATATAGCATCGCGGATGGAGTTAAGAACAGCTTCCGTCATATCATTATACCCCAGATTTATCTGTGTCAGCTTATTGTTTCGTGTAAGGTCGATCGCCGTCAGGTTGTTGTGGCTGAGGTTGAGTATTTTCAGTTTCCTGTTTTTGCGCACATAGACAGCCTCCAGAAAACAATTGCTCGCATCGAGGCGTTCGAGCTCCGGTAAAGAGCTCAGATCAATAGTATTAGTCCCACCTCCCCATTTTTTGTTGCTTGGTAAATTATTGCTAAGGTTGAGTTCGCGCAGACCGGTCAATTTCGAAAGCCCTTCGAAAGTGCAGACCCATTTGTTATCGCTTTCTGCATTACTCAGATCTAATTTTGTTACCCTCAACACTCTGGGCCCACCGCACGGATCGTCCACCTCTTCCCATGTAGCATAGCCATCAGGATTGTCGGGAGCAAAGTCTCTCCATTCAAAAAGAAATAAAGGATCGGAAAGAGGCCTGGGAAGAATATCACTCTTATTTAGAAGAACGTATACTTCCCAGGCATTTTTTCCCAGAAAATTTAGTAAAGCAATCGAGTCGCTGGAGCGGGGATCTACATAAGGCTTGGGCCTGAGGGGCATCCATACTTCAATTCTACCATCATTTGCCCACACATATACAGAGGCTGTATCCTTGTCGCTACCCCTTACACAGCCGCCTCTTGCATCTGCGTTTGGCTTGGTGGCTTTTGTGTTGTAGACCATCATTCCGGCATGTATTTTACGATCCCAGGTGCCGGAAGCACCTGTTATTGAGCCTGTCATATCAGATGGCCTAAAGTCTGTTATTTCCACACGGGGAAGCGCCAGAGCCCCACGCGCTGTTTCGCCGCCTTGGTGTGTATTATCATCTTTCAGCTGGAGCAATGCTCCCGGTGAGGGCTCCTGCTCGCTGCCTATCGACACCTGCCCCAGCAAGGCAACGGGCAACAGCATACCTGCGAGCAGCCATATAGCGGTCTTTCTTATTATATTGTTCATATATGTATCCGTTTTTAATTTATTATCAATACTATTGCTTTTTTCAGATCGTATGTAGCGGCAGCGCAAACAGGCACGCCAACTACTCAAGGTGTGATAGGACAATCAGGCTTGGAATCAGCTTGAACACCTGTCTGCCAAACTGAACATAGGCCTGCAGCAAGGAATAAGTCGCGCATTGCTACCAATTCGCTTGACGAAAAGGCGCATCCCTTGAGCGACATCTGCCTAAGGGTGGCGATATGCGGTATCAGATAGTTCTTGAGGGATTTCAAGTTAGGATTATTCGTTAGATAGAGTGTTTTGACGCAGGGCTCCGTTGGCAGCCTCAAACCACCATCTTGCAGATTGTTTCTATCTAGTTTTATAGTAGACAGCCGATTATTAGAACTAAGGTCAAGCTCTTGGATATTATTATTTTCCAAGAGTATTTCCGTTAGAAGATGGCTATACGCCAGAGAAAGAGAACTAAGAGCCCCTTTTTTCTTTGCTGAACTATTAATTACGGAAAGAGATTTCAATAGCATATTTCTAGAAAGGTCTAACTGGGTAAGAGAGGTTTGCTGCGATAGATCCAAATCAGTCAAGGCCACACATCCCCGTAGATTTATAGTTGCCAACTTCCCGTCAGCAAGAAAGAGCCCCACGAGGGGGGTCCTCGAGTCGCGGATCATAGGATTGTCATAGTCACCAAGCCTGCTAATATCAAGTTCGTTCCGATTTGTGCTTGCAAACCCCCAGTCTGTTATACCTGGGCTTCCCGAAACAAGTGGCGAGCAATCTATATCTGTCAACTTCGGATGATAGCCAAGAGTGAGTTTTTTGAGGTTAAGACATCCTCTAAGGTTGAGTTTTTTAAGCTCTTCGAGGTTCGAAACATCTAGCTCTTCCAGCGGATTGTAATACAAAGTCAAAGTCTGCAAGGCCTTCATATTGTTTAGTGCTCTCGCGTTTTGAATATTCTTGTGGATAATCTTCAAACCTGTCAATCGCATCCCGGAGCAATCTCTAGTCCAAACTTCTCTGATTACCTGCTGAGCATCGATGTTATATACAGAATTCTCATTTTTCCTTGTTCTCGTTATTTCAGTCGCAGTATACCAATTGGCACCACTTGGTTTAATATCACATTCAAGAAGAGGGCCACTTTCGTAGATATTGGCGGGCCAGTGAGCACTCAAGCCCGGGTTGTCGCTCAGAAATTGCGCCAAGGCCAGCGTGTCTTCTCTGGCGCTGCCGGGCAGTGATGTCACTTGGGTAGTTCCTATCCCTTCCCATTTGTCGCCCATCCACACGAATGTTCCCATCGATTCGCAGCCGGTCCTTCTGGGGTTGTATATCAGCAGTCCGGTATGTTCTTCGAGGTCCCACGGGTCGCCGGGTATGCTATTGCCGCCCTCTATGGTTTGGCGCAGGTCGCTGCCGGGCGCCGTGAGCGATACCAGAGGTACGCGTGGCAGCATCAAGCCTCTGGTGGAGTTTCTGCCGGTGGGGTTGTTGGTTTCTTTTAGCTGCAGCAGCGCGCCTTCTTCGGACGCGCTGTCGGAGCCTATAGTCGTCTGGGCATTGGCCGGCGATACGAACAGTATCAGGGAGAAAAGCAAGGTAAAGGCTGTTGCTTTTCGCCTGTTGAGTTTTGTGTAGGTTTTCATCATAAATTTCATGTCATAATTAAAATTTTAAGTTCCAAATCGTATCTGTTTGTAAAAAAGTACTTATGTCGTAACAATCCTCCGGATTTGAAGCCTGCATGTCTCGCAATACTTACAGGCGATTTTCCCAAACAGCCAAGTAAACAAACAGTGGTGATACGATGCCAGAACAGCAGACTTCAGTGGCCGGAGTGTGTTGGTTTTGCGGTGTATGTCAGTCAAACAAAGCACCCCCTTGCTGCAAAGCCTCGATGGGGCTTTGCGGCAAGGGGGTGTTGTATATAAAAAAATCCTGTAATCCTTTGGAAAGGAAAGTTACACGATAATTGTGTTTTTCGGAAAAATTTCTTACATTGAGGGGTTTACCGTTCTCTGATGGAAGTTTTTGCGCACAGCAAAATAGAGAACTACCTAGAAGCTCTCTCTCTCTCTCTCTCTCTCTCTCTCTCTCTCTCTCTCTCTCTCTCTCTAATAATATGTTAACAACCAAATATTCAGCCATTAAACAAGCATAAAGCTTGCTTTTTATACCACTTATTCGCATTGTATAACCGTTTGTTTATACTGCAAAAAAAATAGAACTTTCCGGCGATATAAGAAATAAAATAAGGATTTATTGCAATTTTTTATAAACTAGCCAGGTGGCTGTAAAAATTGAAGGCTGCCCGTTTTGAACAGGCAGCCTTCAATTTTTTTTAGTTGGTGCTAGGCGGCGTTATTTTTCGAATGCGTCGTCTATGGCTTTTCCTCTCCATGCCTGAGGGCATTGCAGCCCGAAGATTTTGGCTATTGTGGCGGCATAGTCGTAATCTACTATTACTCCTTCTATTTCATGTCCTTTTTTTATGCCCGGCCCGTGTACAACGATGGGGATTTCTACTTCCTGCATGCTCTTTTTGCCATGCCCCTTGTCTATTCCTCCATGATCGGCAACTACCATGATGACAGTCTGACTGGCGATACCTGCATCTTTTACAGCCTGCACTATCCTGCCTATCCGTTCATCTACTTTCTTCAGCATTTCGTAATATTCGGGAGTGTCGTGCCCTATTTTATGGCCGGTATGGTCGGGCTCGTCGAAATGGATAAAGGTAAATGCCGGTTTATGGTTTTTTATAATATATGCGGCAGTGTCGGCAGTGAGGTCTTCATTCGACTTTGTGGGGATCAGGTAGTCTATTATTTCTTTTTCCAGCAGATGTTCGATGCCCTGCCAACTGTATATGGCAGCAGTCTTGGCTTCCGGCTTTTGTTCTTTCAGTATTGTATATATCGAAGGGAATTTTCCATATTGGCTGATTACCGCCGATGGTATTTCCGGTGTCTGGCTGCCCCATTCGGTGTATCCGTGGATAGTAGGGCTTGCGCTCATCAATATCGAAGCCCAGTTGACGGCACTCGACGATGGCAGCACCGACCTCGACTTGACAGACCATGCCCCTTGCGAAGCCAGGTTTTTCAGGTTGGGCATGTCGGCTTTGTGGTAGGCATATGCTCCGAAACCGTCGCAGCCTATTACTACTACATGCTTTATGTCGGAGGCGTTGATACTTGCAGTTGCAAGGATGAGGAAATGAAAGGCTATAATAAAGATTCTTTTCATGGGTTAAGTAGGTTTTGGTTATATTTCGATTGCAAATTTAATATAAATCAATTTATAAGGGTTGCCCCGAAAGGAAATATTGTTGTTTGTTTTCAATTATTAAACAAAGGTAGTGGTGCAGGATTGTAATTATATTTTTTAACTTTGCGTGATTATAGTATGCGCAAAATAGATTTTTATAATAAAGATTGACAATCTGAAGAAAGATTATTAAGGATGGACATATTGGAATTGAGCGAACAGGAAATTATTCGCAGACAAAGCTTGGACGAGTTGAGGAAACTGGGTATAGATCCGTATCCGGCAGCATTGTATGATGTAAATGCTTATTCGGCCGAAATCAAGGATAACTTCGAAGACGAAAAAGAGCGCCGCGAAGTAACTATCGCAGGCCGTATCATGAGCCGCCGCATCATGGGCAAAGCTTCTTTTATGGAGTTGCAGGATGCCGAAGGCCGTATTCAGGTATATATTTCGAGAGACGACCTTTGTCCCGGCGAAGATAAAGACCTCTACAATGTTGTATTCAAAAAACTTCTCGATATAGGCGACTACGTAGGCGTGAAAGGATACGTATTCCGCACACAGATGGGTGAGATATCAGTACACTGCGAAGCACTGACCGTACTTAGCAAGTCGCTGCGCCCGCTTCCTATAGTGAAAGTGAAAGACGGGGTTACCTACGATGGTTTTACCGACCCTGAACAACGCTATCGCCAACGCTATGTAGACCTTATAGTAAATGAAGGTGTAAAAGATACTTTCCTCAAACGTACAAAGGTATTCAATTCGATGCGTGAGTTCCTTAATGGCCACGGATATATCGAAGTAGATACGCCTGTGCTCCAAAGTATTCCGGGTGGAGCCACTGCACGCCCTTTCATCACACACCACAATGCACTCGATATTCCGTTATACCTGCGTATTGCCAACGAGCTATACCTGAAACGTCTTATCGTGGGCGGTTTCGATGGGGTGTATGAGTTTAGCCGTAACTTCCGCAACGAGGGTATGGACCGCACACACAATCCTGAGTTTACTGTCATGGAGTTTTACGCTGCATACAAGGACTATAACTGGATGATGGACTTTACCGAACGCATGCTCGAAAAAATCTGTACCGACGTACATGGTACTACAAAAGTAATGATGGGCGGCAAAGAGATCGATTACAAAGCACCATATCCGCGTGTAACGATGATAGACTCCATCAAGCACTTTACTGGTGTAGACATAAGCGGCATGGATGAAACACAGCTTCGCGATGTATGCAAGCAACTCGATATAGAACAGGATGAAACAATGGGTAAAGGAAAACTCATTGATGCTATCTTTGGCGAGAAATGCGAAGGCAACTATATACAACCGACCTTTATCATAGATTATCCGATAGAAATGTCGCCACTTACCAAGAAGCACAGGAACAATCCCGAACTGACAGAGCGTTTCGAACTGATGGTAAACGGAAAAGAGCTAGCCAACGCTTACTCTGAGCTGAACGACCCTATCGACCAACGCATCCGTTTCGAAGACCAGTTGAAACTGTCGGAAAAAGGAGACGATGAGGCCATGTTTATCGATCAGGATTTCCTTCGCGCTCTCGAATACGGTATGCCGCCTACAAGTGGTATCGGTATCGGTATGGACAGGCTCGTGATGTTTATGACCGGGCAGGAAAGCATACAGGAAGTAATGTTCTTCCCGCAAATGCGCCCTGAGAAAGTAACAGCTAAAGATGCTGCAAGCAAATATGTAGAACTGGGTGTTGCCGAAGAACTGGTGCCTGTTGTACAAAAGGCAGGTTACCTGACGGTAGATGCACTGAAAGAGTCGAAAGCACAAAAGATAAGGCAGGACATCGGTGAAGTGAATAAAAAATATAAGCTGGAATTGAACCTGCCATCGGTAGAGGAAATAGAAGGCTGGCTTCGAAAATAGTAAATGAGTTAATTAGCAGGTTAGCAAATAAAATAATTTTCGAATCTGCTAATTCTCAAATTTTCAAATTATACACATGAGTTTTCCCGGAAAAATAGCAGTATTAGGAGGCGGAACATGGGCTACAGCCCTTGCCAAGATTATGCTCAACCACGAAAAGCATATCAATTGGTATATGCGCCGCCCCGAACAGATTGAAGACTTCAAGAAAACAGGGCGCAACCCCTCTTATCTGTCCAATGTGGAATTTAATCTGGACAGGATTTCGTTTTATTCAGACATAGCCGAAGTGGTCGGCGATTCCGACACGCTTATATTGGCTGTGCCTTCTCCCTTCCTGAAAGGGCATCTGGAAAAGTTGGATAAGGCGATGCTGAAAGAAAAATTTATAATTTCGGCTATAAAGGGGATCATTCCGCCCGAAAACCTGATTGTTACAGACTATCTGACCGAATATTACAATGTACCTGAAGACAATCTGGCAATAGTAGGCGGCCCGTGCCATGCCGAAGAAATAGCTTTGGAGCGGCTTACATACCCCACCATTGCGTGTGCCGATATAGACAAGGCGCATACAATAGCTAATATTTTCAATAACAGGTATGTAAGGGCATCCGTATCGCAAGATGTAAGGGGGATAGAACTTGGGGCGGTACTCAAAAACGTATATGCCATAGCCTCCGGAATATGCCACGGATTGAAATACGGCGACAATTTCCAGGCGGTATTGGTATGCAATGCGATCTCCGAAATGGAACGCTTCGTAGACACAGTATTGCCGATAGAAAGATGTATCGAAAGCTCGGCATATCTTGGCGACCTGTTGGTGACCTGTTATTCCAGCTTCAGCCGCAACCGCACATTCGGCTCTATGATAGGGAAAGGATATTCGGTAAAAGCAGCCCAGATAGAAATGGAAATGATAGCCGAAGGATATTATGGCACAAAGTGTATCAATGAGATGAACGAAAGGTATGGTGTGAACATTCCTATCGCCGACATGGTTTATCGTATATTGTACGAAGGCGCTTCGGCAAGAGAAGCAGTAAAGGTGTTGAGGGAAAAGATATTGAAGTAAAACATATATTATTCTTTATAGGTTTCTCAGTGCCTACTTCGTGTTTCTCAGTGTAATAAAAAAAAGAAAAAGAACTAATTTAATATAAAAAACAATGGACAAGGTTATCAAATTAGACATTAGTAAAACATTAGGTTTTATCAGCCAGGCTGACATAAATGCCCAGGCAGCTTTGGCAAAGAAATGTAACGAAACATTGCACAATGGTTCGGGAAAAGGAAACGACTTCTTAGGATGGCTCAACCTTCCGTCATCTATTACCGAAGAGCAATTAGCCGATATTGAAAATACAGCAAAATCGCTGCGCGCCAAATGCGAAGTAATCGTTTTGGTTGGTATCGGCGGTAGCTATTTAGGTTCGAAAGCTGTAATAGATTCTTTGTCTAACTATTTCGACTGGTTGCAAACCGACCGCAAGAACCCTGTTATCCTTTATGCCGGAAACAATATAGGCGAAGACTATCTGGTTGAACTTCTTTCGTATCTGAAAGGCAAATCATTTGGCATCGTCAACATCTCCAAATCGGGAACAACTACCGAGCCCGCCCTTGCTTTTCGCATACTGAAAGCCGAACTGGAAAAAACTGTAGGGAAAGACGAAGCCAAAAACCGTATCATTGCCATCACCGATGCTGCACGCGGCGCATTGTTTACACTGGCTACCAAAGAAGGATATAAGAAATATATAATCCCTGACAATGTAGGTGGACGTTTCTCTGTGCTTACACCCGTTGGTTTGCTTCCGATAGCTTTGGCAGGAATAGATATCCGCCAATTGGTTGCCGGAGCAGCATTCATGGAAAAAGAAACAGCGCCAAGCGTACCGTTCGAAAAGAATCTTTCGGAAATATATGCTGTTACACGCAACGAACTGTATAAGAAAGGTAAGAAAATTGAAATCCTGGCTAACTTCCACCCTAAGCTTCACTACATTGCCGAATGGTGGAAACAGCTTTATGGCGAAAGCGAAGGAAAAGAGCACAAAGGTATCTTCAATGCTTCTGTCGATTTTACTGCCGACCTACACTCTATGGGGCAATGGATTCAAGAGGGTGAACGCTCTATCTTCGAAACAGTTATCTCTGTAGCCCAGCCAAACGAATCGTTGGCAGTTCCTACCGATGAGGAAAACCTCGACGGGTTGAACTTCCTTGCAGGAAAACCTGTGGATTTCGTAAACAAAATGGCTGAACTGGGAACTCAGATGGCTCATGTCGATGGCGGCGTTCCGAATATCAAAATAGAATTGCCTAAACTGGATGCTTACAGCATCGGGCAGTTGCTTTACTTCTTCGAGAAAGCATGTGGTATTAGTGGTTATATCTTAGGTGTTAATCCTTTCGACCAACCGGGAGTAGAGGCGTATAAGAAAAATATGTTTGCTTTGTTGGATAAACCGGGATTTGAGAAAGAAAGCGAAGAGATTAAAAAAAGAATATAAATAGTTACAGAGTTACAAGTTACGAGTTACAAGAAAAAGGCTCGTAACTTGTAACTTGTAACTTGTAACTCAATATGAAAAAACAGCACTTACTTGGAATGACATTAGACGAACTGAAAGAGGTCGTCCAAGAGTGTGCTTTGCCTAAATTTGCAGCCAAACAAATTGCAGACTGGATATATAAAAAACGTATTTCGTCTATAGATGAAATGACAAATATATCAGTGGCAAACAGAGCGTTGCTGTCAGAAAAATACGAAGTAGGGAGATACAATCCCCAAGAATTTCAGCAATCGGTAGACGGCACGGTAAAATACCTGTTCAAAACAGGAAATGACAAGCTTATCGAAGCTGTAATGATTCCCGACGACGATAGGGCTACGCTTTGCGTCTCGTCGCAGGTAGGATGCAAGTTCAACTGCCTGTTTTGTATGACGGGCAAACAAGGATTCAACGGAAACCTGACAGCCAATGAAATTCTAAACCAGATATATTCGGTACGCGAAGCCGAAAAACTGACAAATGTTGTCTTTATGGGAATGGGCGAACCACTAGACAATTATGAAGAAGTAAAAAAGGCCCTCGATATTATGACTGCCGACTATGGCATGGCATGGAGTCCCAAACGGATAACGCTTTCTACCACAGGTGTTACACCTAAGTTGAAACGCTTCCTTGACGAAAGCAATGCCCATCTGGCAATCAGCATCCATAGCCCGGAGACGGCGCAACGGCTATCCATTATGCCTGCCGAAAAGGCGTTCCCCATTGCAGGAGTAATAGATTTGGTAGGACAATATGACTGGACGAAGCAACGTCGCTTGTCTTTCGAATATATAATGTTCGACGGGTTCAACGACTCATTGCCTTACGCCAACAAGCTGGCTCAACTGATAAAGGGATTGGATTGCAGGGTAAACCTCATTCGTTTTCACGCAATCCCTAATGTAGACCTGAAAACATCGTCGAACGAAAAGATGGTAGCTTTCAGAGATCACCTGACAAGTAAAGGCATAACCTGTACAATACGTTCATCACGCGGCGAAGATATATTTGCTGCCTGTGGTATGTTGTCTACAATGAAGAGCCCCCTCAATCCTCCGGAGGGAGACTTAAGGGCAAAGCCATAAACAGAATAGAAATAATCCGGTTACGATCCCTGAGTTTTGTAACTCGTAACTCGTAACTCGTAACTAAATAATATGATAAAAGTAGGAATAACACAAGGAGATATTAACGGGATAGGCTACGAGGTCATCCTCAAAACTTTTGCAGATGTGCGCATGGCAGAGATGTGCATCCCTGTTTTGTATGGCTCGGCAAAAGTCGCGGCTTTCCATCGCAAAGCAATGGACTTGCAACCCGTGACATTCAACCAGATAGGCAATGCGAAAGACGCCGTAGCAAACAAGGTGAACATTGTAAACACCATCAACGAAGATACTAAAATAGAAATAGGGCAATCGACAGCTATCGCAGGAGATGCCGCCTATAAATCTTTGGAAAAAGCCGTTGCCGACCTCAAAAGCGGGCTGATAGACGTGCTTGTTACCGCACCTATCAACAAGCACAATATCCAGCGCGACGATTTCCACTTTCCCGGGCATACCGAGTATCTCGAAGAACGTTTCGGCAAAGATAGCGAGAAAAGCTTGATGATTCTGGCAAAAGATTCGCTTCGCGTAGCTTTGGTTACAGGTCATATTCCATTGGCAGATGTGCCTAAAGTCCTCACAAAAGAGAAGATAGTAGAAACAGCTGTCAGGTTCGATAAAAGCCTTCGCCGCGATTTCCGTATAGGAAAACCACGCATTGCAGTATTGTCGCTCAATCCGCATGCAGGCGAAAACGGGCTGCTGGGCTCGGAAGAGAATGACATCATTATTCCGGCAATAGAAGAACTGCAAAACAAAAAGATATTATGCTTCGGCCCTTACCCTGCCGATGGATTTTTCGGTTCGAACGAGTTTGGCCGTTTCGATGGCATTCTGGCAATGTATCACGACCAGGGATTAGCACCATTCAAGACTTTGGCGATGGAAGACGGGGTAAACTTTACCGCAGGGCTTTCCATCGTGCGTACATCGCCGGCACATGGTACAGCCTACGATATTGCCGGACAAAACAAAGCTTCGGAAGAATCGTTCCGCCGCGCCATCTATATGGCTATCGACACCTTCAACAACAGGATGGAATACGACAAGGCGTATCAGAATCCATTGAAAAAGCTATACTACGAAAGAGGTGGAGACGAAGCCGTAGACCTTACAAAAGAGGAAGAATAACCACTCAGATAATATTTTAAGCATCAGATGCTTATAGGAAATGATAGAGAAACTTTTTAAACTGAAAGAGAATAACACCAATATAAGGAGGGAACTTGTAGCTGGTGTTATTACTTTTCTCACCATGTCGTACGTTCTGGTCGTCAACCCCAATGTGTTGGGCGAAACAGGCATGGACAGAGGGGCGCTGTTCACGGCCACTACACTGGCTGCGGTGTTGGGTACACTTTTCATGGCATTCTTTGCCAACCTGCCTGTTGCTCAGGCATCGGGTATGGGGCTGAATACATTTTTTGCCGTCAATGTCGTGCTTAAGATGGGCTATTCGTGGCAGTTTGCACTCACCGCCGTGTTTATAGAAGGCATTATATTCCTCTTGCTTACATTCTTCAATGTGCGTGAACTTATACTCAAAAGCATCCCACTCGTACTCAAAGACGCTATTCCTGTCGGCATAGGCTTGTTCATCTGCCTGTTGGGACTCAAAAGCGCAGGTATAATAGTTGCCAACGAATATACTTTCATGGAGTTGGGCGATCTGGCTAATCCCAATGTATGGGCAGCCTTTATCGGGCTTTTCTGCGCGGGCATCCTGTTGGCCAAAGATGTGAAAGCAGCAATACTATTGGGTATTTTTGCTGCCGCTATCTCTGCCGCTATATTCGGGGTTTTCGATCCTGTAGGGGCTATCAGCAAAGATGGATTGGTAGGTTTGCCGCCGTCGCTTTCGCCTATATTTGCCAAATTCGAATGGGCACAAGTATTTACTTTCGATATGCTGATCGTTGTGTTTACATTCCTGTTGGTCAATCTGTTCGACACCATCGGCACATTGATAGGAGTAGTGTCGAAAGCAGGCTATCTGGATAAGAACGGAAATTTTCCTCAGGCAAAGCGCGCTCTTTTCGCCGATGCACTAGGCACTACCGTAGGCGCAGTATTAGGCACAAGCACAGTGACCTCATACGTAGAAAGTACAGCTGGTGTAGCCGCCGGAGGGCGTACAGGGCTTACATCGGTAAGTACAGCCCTTATGTTTCTGGGAGCATTGTTTTTTGCCCCGTTGTTCCTTATGATTCCGGCATCGGCTACTGCTCCGGCTCTTATCATTGTAGGCTTGTTTATGATTTCGTCGGTGGTCAAGATCAATTTCAACGACATCACCGAATCGCTACCGGCATTTATAACTATTACCTTTATGCCTTTTACTTACAGCATAGCGCAGGGTATTATATTCGGTATCCTTAGCTTTACGCTTATCAAGGTATTTACCTGCAAGCATAAGGATGTGAGTATTGCTATTTACATTATATCGCTTTTGTTTGTAATAAAGCTGTTGCTGGATGCCGCCCATATTTTGGGGAAGTGACGAGGGATGAAGGGGGAAAAGAATAAATACAGTTTGCTTTTTTATAATTCATGTCAATCAGTAGTTAAATTATATGTTCTTTTTTTTTGCATAAAAGCAATCTTGAGTTAAACATTTTCTCTTTAGCTCATCCTGCCGCGCCCTTTTGGGCTTGTCCTCCCTTTTGGCATTGCCCAAAAGGAAGCAAAAGGCTAGTGCTTCGTCCCTCGGCGACCTGTCATCGGTTTGCCGGCTGAAAGGGATAAACGGGCTACGCCCCATCCCTTTCTACGCCGCCTTCACCGGACAGGTTTCCGCCTGCGGAACTGATGCACGGAAAGCTGACGCACGACTAGAATTGTCGTAAACTCTTGTCCGGCGTCAGCCCGCGCCATTAGCTTTGCGTACGGGGTACCCACGCGGTGCAGGCGGCGTAGAATGAAGTGGGGCTGCTGTTATGCAACTTTACTAAGCTAACTAAAAGATTGCTGTTAGTTCACTTCATTCAGCCGTCAAGGCGCAAAGTGGGTCGTACGGCTAAGCGGGGCGCAAAAGAGTTTTTGGTTCCTTTTGGGGCTTAGGCCAAAAGGAACGCAAGCAATCTATGATTGCGCGCAGTATAAAAAAGAACGTTTTGCAGTTATTCCAACTGCTGATTCGCATAATTGATTTATCTATAGTAAGAAAAGCTTGTAGCTGATAGCGGTCAGTTTATAGTAAAAAAAGTAACAATAAGAAATGGTGAAAAACGTTACCTTTGTTACTTTTTTCACTTCATTAAGCCTCCAATAAACAGGATTGTTACGTTTCGGTTATACCCTCTTTGTCATCCTGAGGAACGAAGCATCTCTTCTCTCAATACAAGAGATGTTTCACTATCGTTCAACATGACAGAGAGACTAAAAAGGCTTCTGCTCTAAGAGAAGGGGAAGGACAAAGCCACGATTAGATTAAAGATGGTAAAGAGAAAAAGTGACAATAGAAAATATGATAATATGTTGTTACCTTTGTTACTTTTTTAACAAGTAAACTAGCCAACTAAATATATAAACTATGATAACAAACCAACATAAAGAAACAGCCCGTTGGGCTATGCAGTTAGCGTTGCAAAATGGCTGCCAGGCTGCCAGAGTATCCATTATCACAGGTAGGAATAACTCATTCGAGTACCGAGATAAGCAACTGGACAGGCTACACCAGAGTTCCGAAAACAAATTGTACATCGAACTCTTTGTAGACCAACGGTATGGCTCTTTCTCTACCAACCGGATAGAAAAAAACGAACTCGAAAAGTTTATAAAAGAAGGCATATTATCTACCCGATATCTGGCTACAGATGCCTGTAGGCAGTTGCCCGATGCGTCAAGATATTACAAGCCCGATGGTACTGACCTCGACTTGTGCGACCCGTCTTTCGAATCTGTCGATACGGAAAAGAAACTGGCTACCGCCCGGCAGGGTATAGACGAAATATGGGGGACAGACGACAGGATAATATCCATATCTTCGTCTTACGACGACGGAATAGGTGCTGAATATATGATTGCCAGCAATGGTTTCGAAGCCGAAACTTCCGACTCGGCTTTTAGCGTAGCCGTGTCCGTTTCGTTGAAAACAGATGGAGATGCCCGTGCCGAATCGTACTGGTACAACAGCGCAGTCTATTGGGACGACCTACAGAAAGAAGGCATTGGAAAGAAAGCGTTGGAAAGGGCTTTGCGCAAAATGGGACAGAAGAAAATAGAATCGGGCAAGTATGATATGTTGCTCGATAATACGACATCTTCGCGCCTGCTATCGCCGCTTATCGGGGCAATGTATGGCTCGGGGCTTCAACAAAAAAACTCGTTCCTGATAGATAAACTGGGACAAAAAATAGTATCCGGTAAGCTTACGTTAAGAGATACTCCGCACATAAAACGTGCTTTCGGCGCGCGTCTTTTCGATGGTGAGGGCATAGCTACCGGCAACCGGATGATAATAGAAAACGGTATCCTGCAAACATATTTTATAGATACATACAATGCCCTCAAGATGGACGTAAGCCCTACGATTGCCTCTCCGTCGATAATTCAGGTCGATCTGGGGAACAAAAACTTCGATCAGCTGTTACAATCTGTAGAAAAAGGAATATGGGTGACAGGTTTCAATGGAGGCAACAGCAATGCGACTACCGGCGATTTCTCGTTTGGGGTCGAAGGCTTCCTTATCGAAAACGGGGTTGCAACAACTCCGGTAAGCGAAATGAATATTACAGGCAATATACTCAACTTGTGGTCTGGGCTGACGGATATCGGAAACGATCCGCGGCAAAATTCTTCATGGCGCATCCCATCACTCCTTTTCAGTGATGTCAATTTTAGCGGCTTATAAGTTTAAGAATGAAGTTTTTCTATCTTTTTGTTTTATTATTTTACACAATATCGTTATCACTATTCTCCCAGGTACCGGCTACCGAGGTCAGGGCTGTCTGGCTGACTACCAACTGGGGGCTCGACTGGCCGGCGGAAAAGAAAGGTGTTGCCGAACAGAAAAGGGAACTGCAACGCCTTTTAGACGAAATACAAAAGGACAACTTCAATGTCGTCCTCTTTCAGGCCAGGGCACACGGACGTGTATTATACAAATCGAAGATAGAACAGGCGAGCCCGTTTTACAATAGTTCGGAGAATTTCGACCCTCTGGCCTTTGCTGTAGCCGAATGCCACAAACGCGGTTTGGAATGCCATGCCTGGCTGGTAACTTATCCGATGGAAAAAGCTACAGTACGATATACCGGAAAAGGTAAAAGACGGAAAGCGGTAGTAGTGAAAGACAAGCCCGACCACTATAAAGAGATAGGGGGGCGTTGGTATCTCGATCCGGGGCGGCCGGAAACCAGAAAACATCTGATGGGGATAGTGAAAGAAATAGTATCGAAATATGATGTAGACGGCATCCACTTCGACTATATACGCTATCCCAGCAATACGATGAAGTTTCCCGACGAAGATTCGTATAAGAGATATGGAAAAGGAACGAACTTACACGACTGGCGCAGGCAGAATATAACCCAACTGGTTTCTGATATTTACGATGAAGTAAAATCCCTGAAAAAGTGGGTGCAGGTAAGCAGTTCTCCCCTTGGCAGATACAAGCCTTTGCCCGGAGCTGCACAGAACGATGGGTGGACGGCCTACGGCACAGTTTTTCAGGATGCCGGAGGCTGGATGAAACTGGGCAAGCACGACCTTCTCTTCCCTATGATGTATCATCGCGGGCGTTATTTCTATCCCTATCTCGACGATTGGATGGCTAATAGCAACGGGCGGATTGTAGTGCCGGGACTGGGTGTATATCAGATGGACGAACTGAACTGGTCTTTAAGCGATATTGTAGACCAGATGAAATATACCCGCGCCAAAAAAGTAAGCGGGCAATCGTATTTCAGAACCCGCAATATACTGGGCAATCTGAAAGGCATAAGGGATTCTATCCGTACATTCTATCCTACCCCATCGAAGCTTCCCCCATTGACATGGCTCGACAATGAAGCTCCAAACTCTCCTGTCGATTTGCAGGTGTATAAAGATAAGCGAGGCAATCTGAATATTACGTGGGAAGCGCCCGACAATACCGAAGGCTTTACATACAATGTATATGCTTCGGCTACCGAAGACTTCGACAAGGAAGACCCTAACTTTATCCTTGCTACGGGAATACGCTCCAACAGCTATTCATTTCCCGTATCTACAGGCGATTTCGGGTTCTACTATTTCGTAACAGCTTCCGACAGGTTTCACAACGAGAGCGTTGTTTGCTTTCCTGCCTATTTTGTGCATTCCGATTTGAAGAAGTAGCTTTTTCCTGTTTTGCAAGAGATTGGATAGGGAAATCGTTAAATCGTTAACCAAACAACTTTATTTCGCTATTTTCTCCACCAGAAGTATATTCATACTGAATAAATATTTTATTTTTGCATATAATCATAACAAAACATCAAATACAGACCGGAAACTTTTAAATCTACCATATAGATGAAAACTAACAAAAAGATAGGAGAACGCATCAAACAAATGCGCGAATCAAAATCCCTCTCAGTGGCAGACGTCGCCGAACGGTCGGGATTAGACGCCATACAGATAGAAAATATAGAACAGACCGGGGGATTGCCTTCGCTCACTCCTCTGATCAAGATAGCCCGCGTATTGGGTGTGCGTCTCGGTACATTTCTCGACGATTACGATGAGCTTGGCCCCGCCATATCGCGCAAGGAAGAATATAGCAAATCGATAAGCTTCTCGACCAAAGACCTGTCTTCGCACCGCCACATGGACTATTATTCGCTGTCGCCTACCAAAGCAGGCAGGCATATGGAGCCTTTTGTGATACAGATAGAACCCGTAGACGAAGGCGTAGACTTTGTGCTCTCTACGCACGAAGGCGAAGAATTTATATACTGCCTCGATGGCATTGTGGAAATACAATACGGAAACGAAACATATATACTCGAAGAGGGCGACAGCATCTATTACGATTCCATTGTCGCCCACCACGTGCATGCCGGAAGACAAGGCAGTGCACGCATATTAGCCGTAATATACACACCTATATAAAACTATGCAACTTACCGAAAGAACGTTGGGACAGTGGCTCGAGCATTGGGCCGAAAAGACTCCCGACAAAGAATATATCGTATATTCCGACAGGGATTTGCGCTTCACATGGCAACAGTTCAATGAGCGGGTAGACAACATGGCCAAGGGGATGCTTGCCCTCGGCGTAAAAAAAGGCGACCATGTAGGCATATGGGCAACCAATGTGCCCGACTGGCTTACGTTCCTGTATGCAGGAGCGAAGATAGGTGCTGTGCTGGTCACCATAAACACCAATTACAAACAGCATGAGCTGGAATATATAGTAGACAATGCCGATATACATACCCTGTGCATCACCGAAGGCGTGTTCGATGGCAGCTATATCGACATGGTGTACCAGATGGTTCCCGAACTGAAGACCTCGCAGCGAGGCTTCCTTTCATCGCCACGTTTCCCCAAACTGAAAAACGTAGTGTTCATCGGGCAGGAGAAGTATCGGGGGATGTATAACACTGCCGAAATCCTGCTATTGGGTAAAAATATCGACAACCAGACTTTGGTCGAAGCAAAGGGCAAGGTCGGTTGCCACGATGTGGTGAATATGCAATATACTTCGGGCACTACAGGTTTCCCCAAAGGGGTGATGCTGACCCATTACAATATAGCCAACAATGGTTATTTCACCGGGGAAGGGATGCACTTTACCGAAAACGATAAGCTATGCATCTGCGTGCCTCTGTTTCACTGCTTCGGCATAACGCTGGCAACGATGAATTGCCTGACGCACGGCTCTACGCAGGTGATGGTCGAGCGTTTCGATCCTCTGGTAGTGCTGGCTTCGGTGCATAAGGAAAGATGTACAGCCCTGTATGGTGTGCCCACAATGTTTATTGCGGAACTCAACCACCCTATGTTCGATATGTTCGACGTCAGTTCGCTGCGTACAGGCATCATGGCGGGTGCGCTCTGTCCGATAGAACTAATGCGGCAGGTGACCGACAAACTGCATATAACACACATTACAAGCGTATATGGGCTGACCGAATCGTCGCCGGGAATGACACACTCGGTAGTAGAAGACTCATTCGAAACGCGCTGTACTACTGTAGGAAAAGAATATCCGTTTACGGAAGTAAAAATACTGAATCCCGAAACGGGCGAAGAATGTGCCGTCGGCGAACAAGGCGAGGTGTGTTGCAGGGGATATCTGGTGATGAAAGGATATTACAAAAATCCGGGAGCTACGGCAGAAGTTATAGACAAAAACGGATGGCTGCATTCGGGCGACTTGGGTATTAAAGACGAGAGTGGCTATTACCGCATCACCGGACGTATAAAGGATATGATAATACGCGGAGGCGAGAATATCTATCCACGCGAGATAGAAGAATTTCTTTACCATCTGGAAGGGATAAAAGACATACAGGTAGCAGGTATCCCATCGAAAAAATACGGCGAAGAAGTGGGCGCCTTCATCATCCTGCAAGAAGGTTCCAGCCTGGAGCCCGAAGACGTAAAAGACTTTTGCCGGGGGAAGATAGCACGGCACAAGATACCTAAATATGTATTTTTCATAGAGTCATTCCCGCTGACAGGCAGTGGAAAGATACAGAAATTCAAGTTGAAGGATATAGGGCTTGAGTTGTTGGAAAAGCAAGGGGTGGAAGTCGTTTAGCTTTTTAGTTCCCCGCGGGGGATGAGGTAATAAAGGCTTGGCGATATGACAGGCCGGAGTTGATACGGGCAAACTTTATTATAATTACTCTGTACTTAGAGCCTGTTTAAATTTTAGCGAAAATATTTCTTATAGGTTATTTTCCACATTTTACTCTCGGTTTAGCCCGCTAAACCAGCGAGCAAAACACGTAAAATCCATCTAAAAACAGCTATAAAAAAGATTTGCTATAAAATTCAAACAGACTCTTAAAACCATCTATTTTATTAAAAAACATAAAAATAATATTACAGCACATATTTATTTTGTTTCTTTGCAGCAAATTTGGGTGTGTTGTATCCATCCCACAACGAAGGTTTTAACTGTCTGAGTACAAATGTCTGATAAATATCAAGCTAAACCAATGTCCCTATTTACGGCAGGAGTGATTACTACCATTAGTATTACTCTTGTTCTTTTTCTGTTGGGGCTCACCATACTCATAGCTTTTACAGGCAAAGGGTTGTCGGCATATATAAAAGAAAAAATGGGCGTTTCCATCGAACTGAGTGGAAATATGACCCAGGCAGAGATAGACGAAACCAAGAAGAAGATAGAAGCCATCCCCTATGTAAAGTCTACGGTATATATCAGCAAAGAAGAGGTAAAGAAACAACTGATAGAAAACCTTGGCGGCGACCCCGAAGAAGTATTGGGCTACGACCCGGCAACCAGCTATTTCGATGTATTCATCAAGTCGGAATATGTAGATACCGACAGCCTGCAAAAAGTAGAGGCGGCATTTAAAGAATTCAACCTGTCGAAAGGGCTGACATTCAGGCAAGACGATATAGCACAGGCAAATGCCAACCTATCAAAAGTGGGCTCTATACTGCTCATACTGGCACTTATACTCATACTTATTTCCTTTACATTGATTCGCAACACCATACAACTAAACATATACTCCAAACGCTTCCTGATAAACACCATGCAACTGGTAGGAGCCACTAACAGCTTCATACGCCGTCCGTTTATCGGCAGTGCCATCGTTTCGGGCATTATTTCCGGCATCATAGCCAATGTGCTTATCACAGGCGTTGTATATTACTTCACAAACGGGTATCCCGAATACCTCTCCATACTTCCGCTATCGGAACTGCTGGTTGTATATGGGGTAGTAATCGTTTGTGGTATCATCATCACAGTATTGGCAACAATATCGGCTGTGAATAAGTATTTGAAAATGACAACTAATAACCTCTATCACGTATAAACTGATATGGATAAAAAAGACTTTGCTTTAAGCAAAAATAATTACATCATCTGCGCAGTAGCAGTATTGCTTATCATTCAGGGCTTTATTCTGATGACAGGCCCTTCGTCGAGCATCGAAGGCGGCTTCGAACCCGATATATTCAGCACACGCAGAATCGTTATAGCCCCTATGGTCTGCTTTGCAGGCTTCCTGCTGATGATAGTAGGAATACTTTTCCCTAAAAAGAAAGAAAAGACAGACGAATTGCAAAAACAAGATAACACAGAAATACAAAAACCATAATGGATATTATTGAAGCAATTATTATTGCTATCGTTGAAGGACTGACCGAATTTTTGCCGGTATCGTCTACCGGACATATGATTATTGCACAAAGCCTTTTAGGCATAGAAAGCAACGAGTTTGTAAAAGCATTTACAGTAATTATACAGTTTGGAGCCATACTGTCGGTTATCGTATTGTACTGGAAACGTTTCTTCCGGTTCAACAGGGAAATCCCGGAGTCGGCAAAAGGCAATTTCATCAAAGAGAATTTCTATAGGTTCGAATTTTACTGGAAACTTCTGGCAGGATTCATTCCGGCAGCGGTGCTTGGGCTTGCCTTTAGCGACAAGATAGACGAACTGCTCGAAAACGTGACAGTGGTAGCCGCCATGCTTGTGCTGGGTGGTATCGTCATGTTGTTTGTCGACAAGTGGTTCAACCGTCCCGAACAAGGGGAGCAGGTGGTAACATATAAAAACGCTTTCATTATCGGTTTCTTCCAGTGCATAGCCATGATACCGGGCGTGTCGCGCTCTATGGCAACCATTGTCGGTGGTATGACACAGGGATTGAGCCGCAAAAATGCAGCAGAATTTTCGTTCTTCCTTGCCGTGCCTACTATGGCTGCAGCTACAGGCTACAAACTGATGAAGCTGCTGACATCCGACACCGGATTCAAATTGCTGAAAGAGAATATCGACGTGCTGATTATCGGTAATGTAGTAGCCTTTATAGTAGCCCTGCTGGCAATCAAATTCTTCATTGGGTTTGTAACCAAGTACGGATTCAAGCTGTTTGGCTGGTACCGCATCATTCTGGGAGGCATACTCCTCGCACTATTGCTTACAGGACACGAATTAACGATTATATAATGGATTTTATCTCCGGAGAAATCTTATATGTAGACAAGCCGCTGGGGTGGACATCGTTTACCCTTGTCCGCAAGTTGCGCAACAAGCTTTGCCGTCAGTTGGGAATAAAGAAACTGAAAGTAGGGCATGCCGGCACGCTCGACCCGCTTGCTACCGGAGTAATGATTATCTGCACGGGGAAAAAGACCAAGCTGATAGAAACGTTCCAATACCAGACAAAGGAATATATAGCGACTATAAAACTGGGAGAAACCACCCCGTCGTTCGACCTCGAAACAGAAGTAGACGGTACTTATCCCACCGGGCATATAACAAAGGAGCTGGTAGAAACCACCCTGCAACAGTTTGTCGGCGAAATACAACAAGTACCCCCTGCATACTCAGCCTGCAAGGTAGAAGGCAAGAGAGCCTACACACTTGCCCGCGAGGGACAAGAAGTTGAACTAAAGCCTAAGTTGCTGGTAATAGACGAAATAGAACTGCTCGACTATGGCATGCCATTTGCAAAGGTAAGAGTAGTATGCAGCAAAGGCACATATATCAGGGCATTGGCTCGCGATATAGGCCTAGCCCTCGGTTCGGGCGGACACCTGACAGCATTGCAACGCACCCGCATAGGCGAAGTAGCTCTCGACCAGTGCATCGACGGGCAATATATAGAAGATGCCATAGAAATGCTTGTTGCAAAAGAAGATTAAGAGCCTGTTTAAATAGATAACAATAAATATTACATAAAAGATATGAAACTTTCTCAATTCAGATTCGACTTACCGGACGAACTTATAGCCACTCATCCGGCAAAGAATAGAGATGAATCGCGCCTGATGGTTGTCAACCGCAAGACCGGCGAGATAGAACACAAGGTATTCAAGGATATTCTCAACTACTTCGACGAAAAAGATGTTTTCATCTTCAACGATACAAAAGTATTCCCTGCCCGCCTCTATGGCAACAAAGAGAAAACTGGGGCAACCATCGAAGTATTCCTTTTGCGCGAACTAAACGAAGAGTTTCACCTGTGGGACGTGTTGGTAGACCCAGCCCGCAAAATCCGCATAGGCAACAAGCTTTATTTCGGCGACGACGACTCTATGGTGGCCGAAGTAATAGACAACACCACTTCGCGCGGACGTACATTGCGCTTCCTTTACGACGGGCCGTCGGAAGAATTTCGCAAAGCCCTCTATGCTTTGGGCGAAACGCCAATACCCAAGTACCTGAACCGTGGCGAAGAGAAAGAAGACAAAGAACGCTACCAGACCATCTTTGCCAAAAACGAAGGGGCTGTAGTTGCTCCCGCAGCCGGCTTGCACTTTAGCCGCGAATTGCTGAAACGCATGGAGATAAAAGGCCTGAACTTTGCCTATATCACCCTGCACTCGGGACTGGGCAACTACCGCGACATCGACGTAGAAGACCTTACCAAGCATAAGATGGATTCGGAGCAACTGCAAATCACGCAGGAAGCTGCCGATATAGTAAACCACGCCAAAGATACCAATCATAAGATATGCGCTGTGGGCACATCGGCTATGCGCGCTATAGAAACCATAGTAGCTACCGACGGACACCTGAAAACGAACGAAGGATGGACTAACAAGTTTATCTTCCCGCCGTACGATTTTGGTATTGCCGACTCTATGATTACCAATTTCCACCTGCCACAGTCTACATTGCTGATGATGACGGCTGCATTCGGAGGATACGACCTTATAATGGATACATACGAAATGGCGATAAAAGAAAAATACCGTTTCGGCACCTACGGCGATGCAATGCTTATCATCTGATGCTGAGATGCAAACAAAAACTGCATGACGTATATCTCGGCTTGGGCACCAATCTGGGCGACAGGGGCGAGAATCTCGAAAATGCAATAAAATATATAACAAAGCGGATTGGAGAAGTAATCTCCATTTCCGCTTTTTATGTCACCGAGCCTGTGGGCTTCGAGTCGGCAAACCAATTCCTCAATGCTGCCATCCACATCCGGACGAAGCACTCACCTGTGAGCATCCTGCATATCACACAAGAGATAGAACAGGCGATGGGACGGCACACCAAGTCCGCTGGCGGTGTACATACCGACAGGATAATAGATATCGACCTCTTGTTGTACGATGATTTGATATTCGCCTCAGACGAACTTACATTGCCGCACCCTCATCTCCACGAGCGCGATTTTGTGCTGATGCCGTTGTCGGAAATTGCAGCCGCACGCAGGCATCCGCTTCTGGGAAAGACAATAGAAGAACTAAAAGAACTATACAAGAAAAACAACCCTTAACCGCCGCTTCTTTTCCCTTGCACCTTACCTCGTATATTTCTGCATCAGGTTGCTGATGCGCTCTATCACCGACATATAGGCGCGATTGATAGCATCGGTATTGCGTATGGCATCGTCTACCAGTTGCCTGGTGTGGCTGTCGCTTATCCCCTCCTTCAGTTCGGCAAACAGCCTTGTACTCTCCAGGTTGCGCTGCAATATTGAGGCGAGCAACAGGCCGATAGGAAACATCTCTTTTTCCATCTTGCTGTCGCCTGTCACCTGATATAATTTCCGTATGTCGTCGAGCATCGATTGCAGGCTCATATCGTCGTCTTGATATTCTTCCATAATGATTATTGTAAATATTGATATATAATTGATTGATGATTAAAACCAAAATATAGCGGGCAAAAATACTTATATAGAGATGTTTAAAAATAACAACCGTTGGTTTATTCTAAACAGTGCGACTGCAAGAAATGTTTGGCTGTTTTTGTGTGAAATCAGAATTTTATCGAAAGAAAGGAATTATTAGCATAAAATATTCTAAATTCGTAAACACAAAATTTAATCATTCGCGAATATGGAAAAAACAAAGGGAAAAGAACATCCGCATCACGGAAAAAATATAAAGCTGGCACGTAAGATAAAGGATATGAGCCAGGAAGACCTTGCCCTGGCAATGAATGTAAGTCAGATGGAAATATCGCGCCTGGAAAGGCTGGAAGAAATAGATGATAAAACGCTGGGGCAGATAGCCGAAAAAATGGGGATATCCGTAGGTTTTTTTAAGACTTTCGAGCCGGATGAACTGTTCAAATCTTTCAATATGTATGATTCTGTAAAGGAGAACGAGAATACATATTCAATGTCTGGTACAGAAGAAACTCAAACAAATAACACCTTGCAGCAAGGAGAACAAGAAAACATAACCAACAATTACAGCGAGCCGCTCGAAAAAGTATCCGAACTTTTCGAACGCATAATAGACCTCAGTGCAAAGCTTGCTGTTGCCGAAAGCGAAAAGCAGGAACTACTGAAAGAGATAGCTGCCCTGAAAGCTGAGATGGAAAGGCTGAAGAAGTAGTTGTTTTCATTTTATTTATACAATTAATCTCAGAAAATTTTATCTATATAGGCCCCCCTTTGTTCCCCCCGAAGTGGGGAATGGGCGAAGCCATGGCAAGGGGGAGGAAAAAGCAATAATGGAAAAGTGATAAAAAAGTGTTACATGTGCATAGTACATGACAAAAATTAAAATTATTGTAATATTAGCATTGTAGGAGGGTGTGTCAAAAGCCCCAAAATATGAAAGACCGAAGTTTTTAATAGCTTCGGTCTTTTTCGTTCACTCTAAAATATGTATCTTAGAGTTGCAAT
>NZ_QVMQ01000039.1 GCF_010501105.1 Dysgonomonas sp. 511
TTATTTCAAATATGGACTTGATTATATTTTTCAGTGGTTAGATAAACTGGATTTTAAAGAAAATATGAACCCTATGATATTTTTGTCATGTACTTAGAACATCTGTTACTTTTTAACTATATATTGTAAAAACAGGTTAATTTAATCAGCATTTCACGAAGGATACATCATAGAGATTCTGTCCTGCTGAAACAATATATTTACCCATTCTTTTCGGTTACATCCAGTAAGAGTTCTCCGGTGGAAGAATTCATATAGGCATTGTTTATAATCATTTTGTCCTTTTCAAATTCCTGTTGCAACTTAGCAGCCTGCCCTGTATTCTCAAAATTGCCATGCAGGAAGTCAATAAGCCCGACTCCTGTTGTCGGGTACTGGTATAAATTTCCGGAAAAAGCTTTGAGCAGGAATGTTTCATTCTGGGTAAGGGCAGCTTTTATGATAAAGTCGGTTTCATCACCACTATAAAGGAGCAATTCCACACTATCAAAAATCAGATTGAAGATACCTTTTTCATTTATATTACGGTATTCAGCCAAGTGTATAGTTCTTTCTTTGCCATCAAATTTCAGAGAAACCGGGAACCAGTGTTTATTATCAGTTTTATTGATAATGTATTCCGGGGCACCATCACCATTGTCAATTCGAAACCGGATTTTCAACTCTTTATAGCATGGAATATAAGGTGTTTGCACATAGGCGTTTGATTGATTGGGAGATGCTATTACGACTTCTCCATAACAATACTTTTCATTATCCAATCCTTCCACTTCCTCCAGAAATACAAACTCATAGAGCGTTTTATTGGTGAGTTGATCTGTTAAGTTCACATCCCCATAAATGGCATCAGCATGAATATCTTGTCTTGGCATAAGCTTTTTTGTTAGTAAAGAAAATCCCCGGGCACAGAAGAGTGCCGGGGATAAATTCACTCTCTCTAAAGAGTAAAAAGAATAACCATGAAATCTTTATCTATTGCTTCACCACCTCATTATAGATACGTTCAACAGTACTCCACATATCATCTGGAAGTTGTTCATCCGTGATTCGCTCACAGGCTTGTTTCAGGTATTCAAGTTCCTGTACGGAAAACTCCAATGTAAGAAGAGTGTCTTTTTCCACATTCCATTCGATACGCTTGGTTTCTGCGTTTTCTTTGAGTTCCAATTCTTCGCGCTCATGTTCGGATATTTCAATTTTGCGAAGAATCTCTTTTTTAATATTGAACTGTGAAAAGGTTCCTTCTTTGGGTAGTAATGCCGGAATATACAAACGATCTTTAATTGTTAGCTCCATACTTATCTTGGTTTATTTTTGCTAAAGAATAGGGCTCATTAATTATGATAGTTTGAAGGGCAATACTTTTTATTTTGATTTAGCATCTTTTTCTATCTCTGCTAATATTGTTTCATAATCTGCAAATAATTTAGAACCTGATATTTTGCCTGTAAAAGATGCTGTTGTATTATCATTCTCAAATAATATTTGTCCGATATATATTTCTTCCGGAGATACTTCTGTTTTTAAGGCATATATAGCAGCTATTATTTTCGTAATCTTATTATCCGAAATACTATATTCGATATTATAGGTTGCATTTGCTGTCGTGCTTAACGCATTCTTTGTTGTTGTTACATTTAAAATATCCATTAGGCTATGATTTTAATTAAAAGGTTATATGTATAGAATAGGATAAAAGTTTACCATTTGTTTCTTCCGATTACAGCAAAGGTGAAGTTTGTATCTACCTGTTTACCATTATCTGCATTTACAACACGTAGTTTGAAACTGGACGAGGTGATAAATTCTATTCGAATAAAACAATTACCATGGTAGTTTGTCACGGAATCCCAATATGGATTTGCAACGACTATGTATTCTGTATGTCCTAAATTATGATAACACATAAAGCCTCCTGTTTCAATCTTACTAAAAGATGTAACAGTCATTCCATTTCCCCATCGGTTATACAGAGTACTGCTATTCTTAACTAGAGCGCTGAATAATACCCCTGGTGCATTCCACCTTTCTCCTGAACGTTGTCCGAACTGATGTGGGCCGTATGACTCTATTGCATATGTAGACCCGGCATTGGCAATGATAGATATACCTCTTGCTCCTGAGGCATAAGTCTGGATGCTTATTGCTGTCCTGGCAGAGTCTGCTCTCATAGCCAATAATGTATAAGTACTTTCATTTATAGAAACATAAGATGCCCCACTCAGGGAATTGAAAATAAGGGCTGAATCGGCGGCCTTATTTGTAAGCTTATTTCCGCTGATGGTAAATCCTCCGATTATTCCTGAAGTAGCATTGATTGTACCGGTAATGGTTACAGCCCCGGTAGCTGTCCAACTTATATTACTGTTTGCGACATAGCCGGAACCGTCATTTGCCAGTTTCCATTTTGTTCCGTTGGATATAGTACCATCAGAACCGAGAATAACGCTGTTCTTGGATATCTGGTTGGAAGCGATTGCCCAGCCTCCGATAGTACCGCCAACAGCTGTAATACCACTTCTGTTTAAAGTAACCTTTACTACGTTTGAAGCATCCCTGACAGAAATACTCCCATTGTATGTACTGCCTCCGACTACTAAAGCAGAATCCACCATTACTTGATTTGCCTTTATCGTTCCGGTATAGATGCCATTTGCATCTATTGTTGTTGAATATTTTTCTGTAGAGGTATTATCAAATACGGTTGCGTAAGCCACCCTCCATTCGACAGGAGCCGCAGTAGTACCAACAGCCCCGGTTATTGCAAAGTAATTCGTAGATGAAAAGTTTGCAGTTCCACAAGATATCTTACAAATATATTCACACCAATCTCCGGTTCCGGCAACCGGTGTGAGCCATTTTTGCACTCCTCCGGTTCCGATGCTATTGGAATGATAACTGATATTTCTTCCGGTCGGTATCTTAGCTATAATTCTTGTAATAAAAACTTTCCGGTAGGAAGTTGCTGTACTCCATTGAAATCCCCCACAGTTAGGGCTTGATGTTCCTGTATTTTTAATGACCAGTACTTGTTTGCTATCATTAGGAGCATTAGAGTCTGATGTTCTGGTTATTGTTACAGTTCCGTTGTTTGAATTGTTATATACATTTATTCCATTATTCCCATTATAAAAAATTGGGTCTCTATACAACATTTTACCAAAAGCCATTGCTAGAGCCAGTTCTTTTGCGGCCTCCGATTTCGTTGTGGCATCAGTTGCAGCGGCATTTATCGCTTCTGCCTTTTTTGTATCTGCATAACTTTTGGCAGAAGAAAGAGCTGTATTCGCTGCATTTGTCCAGTTTAATGATACACCGGAACCAAAAGTAACTTTGCCTGCTGCATCCCATGCTATATTGCCTCCTGCTATAGCTCCTGTTCCGTTTGAATCAAGCTTCCACTTAAATCCTCTGATTCCATTTGAACCGATTGTAATAGCTCCCGAGGCAGCCGTATAAGCTCCGGTAGTATTGTTTTTTGTTCCCCTGAAAATGGAATCTGCATCGATACTCCAGCCACCGATCTTCCCCCTGACCACATTCAAAGTCAATGCCTCAATATTGGCAGCTGTAATAAGGGAAGATTTTAGTGCCGCCACATTTATCCGGGCAACGTCGATAGTCCCGGCTATAATCTGGGATGCATTAATTTTAACGGCATTGACGGTATTAGCTGATAAGGTTCCTGTGAAAATCCCGTTGGCATCGATATATGTCAGTTTTGTATCCCATTTTTCATCGGCGGCTCTCTTCGTAATAGCATCGGCTGTTTCCTGTGCTCTCAATGACTTACGGGTAGTCCTGTCATATTCGCTTACGTAGTGAATGATTCCATTAGCTGTTTCTTTATACTTACCTTCTGTCGATGAATTAAAGACTTCAAACCACGTTTTCCCATCAACGGAACATTCTGTTTTCGTATCGTTGTATGTCCTACCATCCGCATAATAATGCCATACCTGAATATAGAAAATATCATGTACTGCCCCCAAGTCAACAATAGCATGTTGCAACCCGCTACCTCCACTGGCATATGTCGCTGAACTGGTGTCTCCATTTGTCATTCGCTTATTAGTGGTCGCTCCAGAAACATTTTTGTTAAGGGCTATATTTTTTCCGGCTTTATCATAAGCCATAACCTGTACCCAGTGGTTTCCGGTATTAGCTGTACTGCCATTCAGCCAGTCCCTGATATATCTTACTTTCCGGCCTGCCAGGTCGTTAGCCTGTTGGGCTATGATTTTAACTTCATTGGTTTTAGTTGTGGTATCTGTTGCAGCAGCGCTTATCGCCTCTGCTTTTTTAGTGTCTGCATAAGATTTGGCGGAAGCCAAAGCGTTATTAGCTGCTGTTGTCCAATTTAGGCTAACATCCGAACCGAATTCTATTTTTCCGGTAGCAGCGTTGTATTTTATAAACTGGTTGGCTTTTCCCAATTGGGCATTACCACCGCTATCGACGAAAAATGTTTTATATCCGTCTTTAAAACCATAAATACCGTTTATCGTTTCAGTTGTAATCTGCCCAGAAGCATTCAGGGTGCTTAATGGAAATTTACCGATAGCCATTCCGGTAAGCGTTCCGTTGGAATTTTTTACACCCGCAAAAATCTTGGGAGTGATAACCGAATTGGTTCCAACAACTGTTTTATTTGTATTCCAGTCTTTTACCCAGTCCAGCATATTGGCGTCCACACCCGCCGCTCCTGTTGCACCATCAGCACCAGTCCTTGCTTTGGCATAGGTAAAAGACAAACTGAATGCTTTGCCGTCGACTGTAACGGGAATATCGATAATTCCATTTTCTGCTAAGGTTGTGCCTGCCGCAAACACAATGGTTATTGTAGCTCCTGATTTAGACAAGGTACATCCCGGGATAGCAGGCAGTGTCCCTATAGCGGGAGAAACTGATGAAGAACCTTTCAGGGCTGAAACGACAGTCGTAATGGTTACAGCCGTGTGTATCTTCCCTGTTTTATCTGTTGATATTACATAGCTATTTCGTGACAGGGAAACGGTATAAGCGTCCTGCCCGTTATTTCCGTTTTGTCCGGATTTTGCCTTCGACCATGAAAATGTAATATAATATGTTTCACCATTAATAATAACGGGTATGGAAATATTGCCATTATCAGCCAGGGTAGATGTGTTGGCTGCAACAGAATATGTTATTGTTTTATTGGTATTGTTTATGGTTATAGCAGAGAACCCGGCGGGCTTAGCTATTGTGCCGATTGTAAAGTTGGTAATACTTTTATCCCCAACAGTAACTTTTAGGTTAGAGGTAAATGATACGGTATTGGTTATTAATCCGCTATTGTTTGCTGAAAATATATATTCTCCCAGCGATTGGTTAATATTATAAGCATCGTTCTGCGTATAGACAGTTGCTTGTCCCCGCGCGATCAGTTGTTTGGCCATTTCCTTTAGTTTATTGCTAAAGAATAGGCATAATAAAAGGCAGCATGTTTAGACTGTTGTAGAATATGATTAGATTCAGTAGTATTTTCTTTGGCTCTTTGAAGTAAAGAGTGAACCGATAAAAAAATCCTCCAAACTCCCCTTCTTATCTGAGGGGAGATTTGAAAGATTTTAAGACTTCAACTTGGTAGTTGATTTTTACGAACTTGAATATTTTAATTACATATTTGCCTTCCTGTAATTATAGTATATCCAATTTTCATTTCATTCATCTTCATTATACGCCATTTCACCATGCTGAGTTATATCCAATCCGATTGATTCCTCCTCTTTGGTCGCTCGCAAACCCACTAGCTTGTCCACAATTTTGAACAATACAAATGTGAGTATAGCACTATAAACAATGGCAGCACCATTACAGATCACCTGTATGCCCAGTTGATGAAAATCCCCGTATAAAGCACCTTGTACACCGCCCTCTCCCGAGATTACCTGCGTAGCAAATACTCCGGTTAATATAGCGCCCACAAACCCACCTACACCATGCACACCAAAAGCATCCAATGTGTCATCATATTTCAACTTAGGCTTCACCCAAGCCACCATCATAAAACAGACCATCGCTGATATCAATCCGATAAAGAAGGCTCCCATAACATCCACTGTGCCGGCAGCAGGGGTGATAGCAACTAGCCCGGCAACACTACCTGTACAGATACCCACAACAGTCGGTTTTTTATTTATAATCCATTCCAGAGCCATCCATGTCAAGGCTGCAACCGCTGTGGCAAGGTGAGTAACCGTTAAAGCGTTTGCTGCTAAACCATTAGCCGCCAATCCGCTTCCGGCATTGAACCCGAACCATCCCAGCCATAGCAGGGCTGTTCCCAATACTACAAATGGGATATTGTGTGGAGGTATCGGATGTCCTACTGTACGATAACCTTTGCGGCGGCCTAACATAATAGCCATAACCAAAGCTGAAACTCCGGCATTGATATGCACAACTGTTCCTCCGGCAAAGTCGATGGCTCCCATCTCCTGCATCCAACCGCCACCCCATACCCAATGGGCCATCGGGTTGTAAACGATTATAGCCCATAGTGCGCTGAACAGAAGGAATCCCGAAAATTTAATCCTCTCAGCAAAAGCACCAATGATAAGAGCCGGAGTTATAATCGCAAATTTGCATTGGAACATGGCAAATAATATCTCGGGAATATTTACCCCCTCCAATAACGTGTTAATGCCCATGCCTTTGAAAAACACCTTGTCGAAGCCGCCCATCATGAAACCAAGCGAATTTTCACCATTCATATAGTCAGTGCCAAATACCCAACTATACCCGAAGGCAATCCATAAAACACTGATAAGTGCAGTAAGGACAAGGCATTGCATCATAATACTCAGTACGTTCTTCCGCCGTACCAGGCCTCCGTAAAAAAATGCCAGTCCCGGAATAGTCATCAGCATAACCAGTATGGTTGCAACCAATATCCAAGCCGTATTGCCCACATTTAACGCTGCCGGTTCCGCTTGCTCCGCATTCATATCAGTAAGGGCGGCAGGTGAAGTTACAGAAGAATACAACATGGCAGAATCTGCTTCATGTGTGCCGGAATCCTGAGCCTGCAGGACCGGCAAAAAACAGAATAAACCTAAGAAACCAATTAATATATACTTGAATAGAAAAGCCTTCATATCTTTATTTACCTTAAATTCGTTAAACCCAAACCTCCTTTTATTTCTCTTCCCTTTTGTTGTACAGCGACTCTTCGCCCCTGTCCCCAGTCCGTATCCTGACAGATTGCTCAATATCCGAAACAAATATCCTGCCGTCACCACTTTCGCCGGTATAGGCAGATTTAAGGATAACATCAATAGACTTTTCCAGATTCTGGTTTCGCACTACAAACGATAAATATATCCGATCTATGGCATTTATGTCATAAGCAATTCCCCTGAATATCAGTCCCTGCTTAGCATCACCCTGCCCCTTTACATCCCACCAGGACAAGAACTCTATGTCGGCATCATACAGAGCCTTTCGTACATCCTGGAATTTTGATTTCCGTACAATCGCTTCAATTTTTTTCATACGCTGATTATTTAATTCTGAATCCAAATACAAAATGAATATCCTCTACCGCAGGATTGGCTATAATATTCGCAAAAACCGGCAAGCTGAAACGCTCGTTGATCTTTATATCCCGGGTTGCTCCCAATTGTATGTTCGTAAACTTAAAACCATCCATATCTGCACCATATACCGCACTTTCCCATGGTATAAAGCCGGCCGATATACTAAATTCCACATCTTTTACCACAAAAGGATATGATGCTTCAATATAGGTTGAAAATGAGTTGTCCCCATTTGTCTTTTTGTTCCCTCTTCCCAACAGGAAAGTATTCCACGATACAGCAAGCGGAAAAGCTTCGGGCAATGTATAAGAAATAGCCGCCTCCAGCATATGTCCGGCATTGCCTTCTGCCGGATAACTGAAATACCTGTTGGTATATTCACCATCCCACCAGTAATCCGTCAGGCTGATATTAAAACCGGAAGCAGCATAGCCCAATGTAAAGTCTACCTCTTTCTTATCATCTCCGGCCACATCTGTAGAAGCCCATGCCGACAACGACATACCCTTATACTCTACACCCAAGGATGGCTGGATGCTTGCTCCGGCTTGTTTAAAGCCTCTCCATACATAACTGCTGGTAACATCAGCCTCCAGATCAAAGCTGATACCTGTTTGCGCATTGATTTCTGTCACAAATAATGATGCGGATAAAAGCATTATCCACCGGACTTTCTTTATTAAGAATAAAACATTCATAAGCAAAATATTTAAAGATGTTAAATATTAATTTATTAAGACAAATAGTTTAATAAAACTCAACGGTAGCTACAATATGATGTTTTACGATGCAAATGTATGTTATTTTGATTTATAAAAAGAATAAATAAAAACATTTTTTCAGGAAAATTTGTAATTTACTATCAATTAGCTTGATAGGATAGCTGAAAAATAACCTTTTGTATTATATTTTGCAATTAGTAATACATAAAGATATTAAAACATTTGTTTGTTTAATAAAATGATATACATTTGTACTCGATAATGATATTGTGATTATAATATATTGCTTTATGTGTGGATTTGTTGGAGTTTTTGATTTAGTACAAGACATACAGTCTCTGCGCCCCCAGGTATTGAAGATGGCGAAAAAGATACGCCACAGGGGGCCTGATTGGTCCGGAGTATATTGTTGCGACAAAAGTATATTGGCTCACGAACGCTTATCTATTGTAGGGATAGAGTCAGGCAAACAACCCTTATGCAGTTTGGATGAAAACCTGGTACTGGCTGTAAACGGTGAGATATACAACCATAAAGAAATACGGGACCGGTATTCCTCCGCCTATGACTTTCAAACGCAATCCGATTGCGAGGTTATCCTGGCTTTGTATCAGGATAAAGGATCCAGCCTGTTTGAAGACCTGAATGGTATCTATGCCTTTGCATTATACGATAAAACCAAAGATGTGTACCTGATAGGGCGTGACCATATGGGCATCATACCCTTGTATATGGGATACGATAATTCCGGACAGTTTTATGTCGCCAGCGAACTGAAAGCCCTTGAGGGGATATGCCCCGATATAAAAGAATTCCCTCCCGGACATTTCCTGTATAGTGAAGACGAGGAAGCAAAACAATGGTATAAGCGCGACTGGATGTTTTACGAAAATGTGGAACATAGCATATCCGATCCGGAAAAAATACGCATGGATCTGGAAAATGCGGTATCCCGGCAAATGATGTCGGACGTTCCTTACGGCGTATTGCTTTCCGGTGGACTAGACTCGTCCATTATATCTGCTATTGCAAAACGTTATGCCTCCTTCCGGATCGAAGAAGAACATAAAACAGAAGCATGGTGGCCTCAGTTACATTCATTTGCCATAGGGCTAAAAGGAGCTCCCGACCTGGCGGCAGCCAGGCATGTGGCAGATTATATAGGGACAATCCATCACGAAATACATTTCACAGTAGAAGAAGCGCTGGATGCTCTCCCTGATGTTATATACCACATCGAAACATACGATGTCACTACCGTAAGGGCATCAACACCGATGTATCTTCTGGCCAGGCATATAAAGTCGATGGGAGTGAAAATGGTATTGTCGGGTGAGGGTTCTGATGAATTATTCGGTGGATATCTTTATTTTCACAAAGCTCCCAGTGTAGAAGCTTTTCATGAAGAAACTGTGCGTAAACTGGATAAACTGCACCTCTATGACTGCCTGCGAGCAAATAAGGCATTGGCTGCATGGGGTGTGGAAGGGCGTGTTCCTTTTCTTGACAAAGAATTTATGGATACAGCCATGCAGTTGAATCCTAACGATAAAATGTGCGGGAGCAATGGGAAAATAGAAAAATATATCCTGCGGAAAGCTTTTGAAGCATATTTGCCTGAAACTGTAACCTGGCGACAGAAAGAACAATTCTCGGACGGAGTGGGCTACAACTGGATAGATACCTTGCGGGAAGTGGCCGCATCAAAGGTGTCGGACAAACAAATGAGGAATGCAGCAGAGCGTTTTCCGGTAAACCCGCCCATGTCGAAAGAGGAATATTTGTACCGGACGATTTTCGAGAGCCACTTCCCTTCGGCTTCGGCGGCACGCACAGTTCCGTCTGTCCCTTCGGTTGCATGCAGTTCGGCTGTTGCTCTGGAATGGGATGCCTCGTTCAGAAATAAAGTAGACCCATCAGGACGCGCAGTGCAAACAGTACATGAAAAAGCATATTAATAACGAACTATCATATAATAAAAATCCTATGTCAAAATTACGATTCAAAGCAGTACAAACGGCTTCGGAAAGGCAACCGGTGAAAGTTGAAAAGCCAACTTCTAAAACCTCAGACTATTATGGAGAGAAAGTATTCAACCGGAAAGCGATGGCTAAATATCTGTCGCGGGAAACTTACAGTGCAATTGCAAATGCCATAGATAATGGCGCCATTGTTGACCGTTTCCTTGCCGAGCATGTGGCGGCGGGAATGCGTATGTGGGCTCTGGAAAATGGAGCGACACATTACACACATTGGTTTCATCCACTGACAGATGGTACAGCCGAAAAGCATGATGCATTTGTGGAGCATGACGGGCAAGGTGGACTAATAGAAGAATTTGAAGGAAAACTTTTGGCTCAGCAAGAACCGGATGCATCAAGTTTCCCCTCAGGAGGACTCCGCAATACATTTGAGGCTCGTGGATACTCGGCATGGGACCCTTCTTCTCCTGCTTTTATAGTGGGTGATACGCTATGTATACCTACAATATTTATCTCATATACAGGCGAATCACTGGATTATAAAACGCCACTTCTCAAAGCCCTGCATGAGGTAAACAAAGCGGCAACAGATGTTGTACATTACTTTAATGAAGATGTGACAAAAATACAATCAAACCTCGGATGGGAACAGGAATACTTCCTTGTTGACGAGGATTTATTTATGGCTCGTCCCGATCTGGCTCTGACAGGAAGAACATTGATGGGGCACGAAAGCGCTAAAAACCAACAATTAGAGGATCATTATTTCGGAGCTATTCCGGTACGTGTACAAAAATTTATGGAAGAGCTTGAGTATGAATCATATTCTTTAGGTATTCCTGTAAAAACCCGTCACAATGAAGTTGCTCCAAACCAGTTTGAACTGGCTCCGATTTATGAAGAATGTAACCTGGCAGTAGACCATAACCTGTTGGTAATGTCAATAATGGATAAAGTTGCCCGTAAACATTCGTTTCGTATATTGTTCCACGAAAAGCCGTTCAAAGGTATTAACGGATCGGGCAAGCACAACAACTGGTCGTTGTCTACAGATACAGGCATAAATTTATTGTCTCCGGGCAAAAACCAAGTAGACAACTTGCGTTTTATCACCTTTGTTGTTAATATCCTGGCTGCCGTACACAAAAATAATGGATTGTTGAAAGCATCTATTTCTTCTGCAACAAACGCTCACCGTTTAGGTGCGAACGAAGCGCCTCCGGCAATTATATCGGTATTTCTTGGTACTCAGGTAAGTGATATTCTGGATAAATTTGAAAAAAGTTCGGTAAAAGATGCTATTGTAGTAGATAGCAAAAAACAAATAAGCCTTGGGGTTGGTCAAATCCCTGAGATCCTTTTGGATAACACAGACCGTAACCGTACTTCTCCATTTGCTTTTACGGGAAACCGTTTCGAATTTCGTGCAGTAGGCTCCTCTGCTAACTGTGCTTCTGCTATGACTGCGTTGAATGCCTCTGTGGCTGAGCAATTAAGGACATTCAAGCAAGAAGTGGAAGAGTTGATTGAATCAGGGAAATCGAAAGAAGAGGCTCTTTACAAAATCATTAAAAAGTATATCAAAGAATCCCGTCCGATCCGTTTTAATGGGAACGGGTACTGTGATGCATGGAAAGCCGAAGCAAAACAACGCGGTTTAGATTGTGAAACTAGTGTGCCCGTTATTTACGATGCCTATACATCGAAGCAAAGTATAAAAACGTTCGGGAACATATTGTCGGAAGTAGAACTTCATGCACGCAATGAGGTAAAATGGGAAACCTATACGAAAAAGATCCAAATTGAGTCTCGTGTATTAGGCGACTTGGCGTTAAACCATATTATTCCGGTAGCAATTAGTTACCAGTCGATATTGCTGACAAATGTATCTAAGCTGAAAGATGTAACAGAGGATTATAAGACACTGGGGGCAGAGCAGCTTCGCCTGATTGAAAAAATCTCAACGCATGTGAATGCTATCAACGCAAAAGTACATGAAATGGTCGATGCCCGTAAAATAGCAAACACGATAGAAGGCGAACGTCAGAAAGCCATTTCGTATCATGATAATGTGGCGCCATATCTGGATGAAATACGTTATCATATTGATAAATTGGAACTTATTGTTGATAATGAAATGTGGCCATTGGCTAAGTATCGTGAGTTATTATTTATAAGATAAACACAGGCATACTAGCCGTTGTATTTGAGCTGGTTGCAACAGTGCCAAGACACAAACCTTAATAAATCTTTGACTAGACCGATAAGACCGTAAAGCTTATTTAGGATTGGTCAAAGATTTAAGATTTACATTCAATGATAAAACAATCAAGATGCGATTGTGTATACACTTATCTTTAAATTATATATAAAATGTGTGGAATTGTCGGATATATTGGTTTTAGGGAAGCATATCCAATTTTGATCAAAGGGTTACACCGGTTAGAATATCGCGGATATGATAGTGCAGGAATCGCACTCATTAATGAACAAAACGAACTTACTGTTTACAAAGCAAAGGGGCGGGTCGCAGATTTGGAAGAATCAGCAAAAGATAAAAGTACAACAGGTACAATCGGAATAGCCCATACCCGCTGGGCAACACATGGCGAACCAAGTAATGCAAATGCTCACCCTCATTACTCTCAGTCCGAAACACTTGCATTAATACACAATGGTATTATCGAAAATTATGCTGTTTTAAAAGCAGAACTCGAACAAAAAGGCTACACATTCCAGAGCAGTACAGATACAGAAGTATTGGTACAATTTATCGAATACATAAAGTCTTTAAATAAATGTGACCTCTTTTCGGCTATACAGATAGCACTAAAACAGGTAGTAGGTGCGTATGCTATCGCAATCATCGAGAAAGGAAATCCCAACCAGATTATTGCTGCCCGAAAAAGCAGCCCTTTGGTTATTGGAATAGGTGAAGGAGAATTCTTTCTTGGCTCGGATGCCTCTCCTATCATAGAATATACCAACAAGGTAATCTATCTGAATGATGAAGAGATAGCTTTGATAAAAAGAGGTGAAGACGTCAAAATTTTCACTATATCGAATGTGGAAATAACTCATGAGATAAAGGAGTTGGAGATGAATCTCAGCGAACTTGAGCGTGGAGGATTTCCTCATTATATGCTAAAGGAAATATACGAGCAGCCCGACACGCTTCGTAATTGTATGAGTGGAAGGGTAAATGTGGAGGGTACTAATATTACTTTATCGGGAATCATCGACCATAAAGACAAATTTATTCATGCCAACCGTATCATTATCATAGCGTGTGGTACATCGTGGCATGCAGGGCTTATCGGAGAATATCTCTTCGAAGAATTTTGCCGTATACCGGTCGAAGTTGAGTATGCATCCGAATTCCGCTACCGAAATCCCGTTATTCATAAAGATGACATCGTAATAGCTATTTCCCAATCGGGAGAAACGGCTGATTCTCTTGCAGCAATAGAACTGGCTCGCAAAGCCGGACATTTGTATACGGGGTGTGTAATGTTATCGGCTCGTCCATCCCACGCAATACCGATTCGGGATCTTATACGCATTGCGGACACGAGATAGGAGTAGCTTCTACCAAAGCATTTACAGCACAAGTAACAGTATTGATTATGATGGCTCTGGCAATAGCCAAAGAGAAAGGAACAGTAGACAACAACCGTTATTTATCTATTACACAAGAGCTACAAAACATACCCGAAAAAATCAAAAAAATACTTGAGCATGACAGTGAAATAAAAGATTTATCCCGAATATTTACATACGCTCAGAATTTCATCTATCTAGGCAGGGGATACAGCTATCCTATTGCCCTAGAAGGCGCTTTGAAACTAAAAGAAATCTCATATATACATGCCGAAGGCTATCCGGCAGCAGAGATGAAACATGGTCCGATTGCCCTCATCGACAACGAAATGCCGATTGTCGCTATTGCTACAAATAATACCATATACGAGAAAGTAATAAGCAATATACAAGAAATCAAAGCCCGTAACGGGCGTGTAATTGCAATCATCAACGAAGGTGATGAAGGTATCAAAGAACTAGCGGATTACTGTATCGAAATACCTCGGACAGAAGAATGCTTAGACCCGCTACTATCCTGTATACCATTACAATTACTAGCTTATCACATTGCCGTGAATAAAAACCGGGATGTAGATATGCCAAGAAATCTGGCTAAATCTGTCACAGTAGAATAAGAAGTCAAGGGGCTCTTTTGTGTGTATGTGTTTTTGCTATAAAAACAACTTTAAATATGTTCTTTTTACAATAAAATCTTCTTCTTGTATCAAAATGTATATTTTTATTGTAAAAAATATGTATATTTGTTGCCCGATACAGAAATAAAAAGAAATAAGTCAATTTATTTATAAATCATCAACTAAATAAATATGCAAGATTTGATATCAGCGGCAAAATATGGCTTGTATGATCCGGCCTATGAACGCGATGCCTGCGGTGTAGGTATGGTTCTACATATGAAAGGCTCTAAATCTCATGCTATTGTAGAGAATGGGCTTCGGGTATTGGAAAATATGATGCACCGGGGTGCGGAAAATGCCGATAATAAAACTGGGGATGGCGCAGGTATCATGTTGCAAATTCCACATGAATTTATATTACTGCAAGGTATAGCTGTACCCGAAAAAGGGCATTATGGTACAGGACTCGTATTTTTACCGAAAGGTGAATCCGAAGCGGAGTCGTGTATGATAATGCTTACAGAATATATCGGTAAGGAAGGGCTTAGGCTACTGGCTGTTCGTGATGTCCCTGTTAATAGTGACATATTAGGCGAAATGGCATTAGCGAATGAACCCACTATAAAACAAATATTTGTTGTAGGCGACGAAGAGATGACTCAGGATGAACTTGAACATCGCTTGTATCTCCTTCGCAAAAAAGTGGAACGTGAGATAGTACAATCAACAGTCTTTTCTCTTGCTACTAAAAAAGCTTTCTATATTGTTAGTCTTTCTTCGAAGCGTATAGTATACAAAGGAATGCTTTCTTCGGAACAACTCCGTCATTATTTCCCTGATTTATTGAATCCTCATTTGACAAGTGCTATAGCTATGGTACACTCACGTTTCAGTACCAATACATTTCCCACTTGGGATTTGGCGCACCCGTTTAGAATGGTGGCTCACAATGGTGAAATAAATACTATAAAAGGTAACCGCCTTTGGATGGAAGCTCGTGAAAGCGTTCTTAAATCAGATTTATTAGGTAATATAAACGAATTATGGCCTATTATACAGCCATCAATGAGTGATAGTGCATCATTCGATAATGTACTTGAGTTTTTGGTGATGTCGGGTAAATCTTTACCACATGCGTTGGCAATGATGATTCCAGAATCATGGAACGATAAAAACCCGATTTCAAATGACTTAAAAGCATTTTACGAATATCACAGTATCCTTATGGAACCTTGGGATGGTCCTGCGACAGTCTTGTTTACAGATGGTCGTTATGCAGGTGGATTATTAGATAGAAATGGATTGCGTCCTGCTCGTTACCTGATGACTAACAATGATATAATGGTTGTGGCATCCGAAATGGGAGTGCTACCATTTGAACCATCCGAAATAAAAGAAAAAGGACGATTAAGGCCGGGTAAAATGTTGATGATTGATACCGAAACAGGTACAATTCAGTATGACCCTGAATTGAAAGAAAATCTGGCGAAAGCTTATCCATACCGTAATTGGTTGGACAAAAACCGTATCTCGCTGGATGATATATCGTCAGGTCGTAACATTAAATATAGTGTAGACAATTATACTCAATTGTTGAAAACATTCGGCTATTATAAAGAAGATATTGAAAAGATACTCACTCCGATGGCTGACGAAGGCAAAGAGCCTACGGCGTCGATGGGTAACGATGCTCCTGTGGCAGTTCTCTCCGAAAAGCCGCAACGCTTGTTCAATTACTTCCGCCAATTGTTTGCGCAAGTAACGAATCCGCCTATTGACCCTATTCGTGAAGAATTGGTAATGTCTTTGGCAGGATATATAGGTTCTATACATAAGAATATTTTAGAGCCGATGCCGGAACACTGTAAGATGGTCGGATTGTCAAATCCATTCCTTTCTAACAGGGAGTTGGACTTATTGGTGCATCTTGAATATAAAGGTTTTAAGGCAGAAGTTATTCCGATGTTGTTTGACCCGACTAAGGGTGCGGATGGATTGGAAAAAGCACTGGAGGAACTTTGTCAAAAAGCAGAAAAAGCGGTTGATAACGGAAGCAATTATATTGTGATTTCGGATAGAGGCGTGGATAAAGAACACGCTCCGATTCCATCTTTGTTAGCTGTTTCGGCAGTACATCATTATTTGGTAGACCGCCGCAAACGTATGCAGATAGATATTATCGTCGAATCTGCCGAACCTCGTGAGGTGATGCACTTTGCCCTGTTGTTTGGATATGGTGCAAATGCAGTGAACCCATATTTGGCACTTGCCGTTATCGAGGATATTGTGAAGAGTGGAAATATACATCTCGATTTCCATACGGCTATGGTGCATTATGTGAAATCCATAAATAAAGGCTTATTAAAGACTTTATCTAAAATGGGTATTTCTACATTGAAAAGCTACCATGGCGCACAACAATTTGAGGCTATCGGTATCAGTTCGAAATTGATAGACAAATATTTCAAAGGAACGACCTCAAAAATAGAAGGTATCGACTTAGGCGATATTGCAAGTGATACACTCGAAGCATTTTACGAAGCATTCGAAGGGGAATTTGATGACCCACGTTTGATAAATCAAGGTATTTACGCATGGCGTCGTAACGGCGAAAAACACGCTTGGAATCCCGATACAATTTCTAAACTTCAAATGGCAACTCGTTTAGGTAGTTACAAGAAATTTAGAGAATATACAGAAAGCATAGACAAGAAGCCTGAAAAGATTTTTTTGCGTGATTTTTTGGATTTCGATTTAGCGAAGAAACCTATTGATATATCGGAAGTAGAACCCGTTGCCGAAATTACAAAACGCTTTGTAACAGGAGCTATGTCTTTCGGTTCTATCAGCCGTGAAGCTCACGAAGCTATGGCAATCGCCATGAATGCCATCGGGGGGAAGAGCAATACAGGAGAAGGCGGTGAATTGGCAGAGCGTTTCGCGACAGATGCCCGTTCCAAAATCAAGCAGGTTGCATCCGGACGTTTCGGTGTGACTACCGAATATCTGGTGAATGCGGATGAAATACAAATCAAGATAGCTCAAGGTGCTAAGCCAGGAGAGGGTGGGCAATTACCCGGTTTCAAAGTGGATAAGGTAATTGCACAAACACGTCATTCCATACCCGGAATATCTTTGATTTCACCACCGCCGCACCATGATATTTATTCGATAGAAGATTTGGCACAACTTATATATGACCTCAAAAGCGTTAATCCTACTGCTCAAATTAGTGTGAAACTTGTAGCAGAAAGCGGAGTAGGTACGATTGCGGCAGGAGTAGCCAAAGCGAAAGCTGACCGTATTATCATAAGCGGTTGCGAAGGCGGTACAGGTGCGAGTCCTGCCAGCTCGATAAAACATGCAGGTCTTCCGCTCGAAATCGGATTATCCGAAGTGCAACAAACATTGGTGCTTAACAATCTTCGAGGTCAAGTGTATTTACAGACAGATGGACAATTAAAAACAGGCCACGACATTATTGTGGCTACTATGCTCGGTGCGGAAGAATATGGATTCGCAACAAGTGCCTTGATTGTCTTGGGATGTATTATGATGCGTAAATGCCACTTAAATACTTGTCCTGTCGGGGTAGCTACTCAAAATGAGGAATTGCGTAAAAAATTCATCGGACGAAGTGAGTATTTGGTTAATTACTTTACATTCTTGGCTGAAGAGGTACGTGAATATCTGGCGGCTTTAGGAGTTAAATCGCTTGATGAAATTGTAGGGCGTACAGACTTATTGAAGTATGTGAAGAGTGATGCGAATGAGAAATTGAAAAAGCTCGATTTGTCACGTTTATTATATATGCCTGTTGAAGCAAAAGAACATGCAATTCACAGGATAAAAGACCAAGAACATAAATTGGATGATGTGATTGACAAAGAGTTGATTAAAACATGCAAGCTGGCTATTGAAAAGTCTATGCCTGTGGAACTGACTCGCACAATCAAAAATACAGACCGTACGGTTGGAGCAATGCTTTCGGGCGAAATAGCGAAACGTTACGGTGATGCGGGACTTCCTTCCGACACGATACAATGTACTTTTCAAGGTGCAGCAGGGCAAAGCTTCGGCGGTTTCCTTGCTCATGGTGTGACTTTCCGCCTCGAAGGCGATGCAAACGACTATGTCGGTAAAGGACTTTCGGGAGGAAAGATAATTATCGTACCTCCTGCCGTTTCGAAGTTTGCTCCTGAACAGAATATCATTGCCGGAAATACGCTCCTATATGGTGCGACAGGTGGAGAGGTTTATATCAATGGACGTGTAGGAGAACGATTCTGCGTGCGGAATAGTGGTGCGATAGCAGTCGTAGAGGGTGCAGGCGACCACTGTTGTGAGTATATGACAGGCGGACGAACTGTTGTACTTGGAAAAACAGGACGAAATTTTGCCGCCGGTATGAGTGGAGGATTGGCGTATGTGTATAACATTGATGGAAATTTTGACTACTTCTGTAATATGCAAATGGTGGAATTGACATTGATAGAAGATACTTATGACAATCGTGAGCTTCGTGATTTGATTACACGACATTATAATTATACGAATAGTCCTCTCGCAAAGCGTATTCTTGATAATTGGGCAGCTGAAGTTGAGAAATTTATTAAGATTACTCCGATTGAATATAAGCGTGTATTGCAGGAGGAAAAAATGGAAGCTATTAAAAAGAAGATAGCAGAAGTGGAGTTTGATTATTAATTTGCCAATTAGCAGATTTGTAAATTCGAAAATGGATTTGCTAATTTGCTAATTCCCAAATTTTCATATTAATATTATGGGAAATCCAAAAGCATTTTTGACAGTAAAAAGGAAAGAAGCCGGATATCGTCCGGTTCAAGACCGAATGACAGATTTCAGTGAAGTAGAGCAGACTCTCAACACTGAAGACAGGCGTGAGCAGGCTTCACGTTGTATGGATTGTGGAGTTCCGTTTTGTCACTGGGCGTGTCCATTAGGAAATAAGATGCCGGAATGGCAAGAATATATTTATAAAGGTAATTGGAAGTTGGCTGCTGAGGTATTGCAACAAACAAATGATTTTCCTGAATTTACAGGACGTATTTGTCCTGCTCCATGCGAAAAATCGTGCGTATTGTCATTGCATCGTTCCCCTGTGACCATTCGTGAAAACGAAGCGGCAGCATTGGAACAGGCCTATAACTTAGGTTATATGTTACCGAAGATTCCAAAGAAAAGAACAGGAAAAAAGGTTGCTGTGATAGGATCGGGACCTGCCGGATTAGCTGTCGCTAATCAATTGAACCAAAAAGGGCACAATGTGACTGTGTACGAAAAGAGCTCCAAGATAGGAGGTTTGCTTCGATTTGGCATTCCTGATTTCAAGTTGAATAAGAATGTTATTGACCGCCGTTTGTCATTGATGGAAGCCGAAGGCGTAAAATTCGTGACAGGCGTTGAGATAGGGAAGGATTCCAAAGCAAAAGCATTATTGAAAGATTATGATGCGGTTTGTTTGGCTATTGGTTCACAAATTCCTCGAAACTTACCTGTTGAAGGTCGTGAACTGAAAGGCGTTTATTATGCAATGGAATACCTTACTATGCAAAATAAACTGGTTGGAAAAGAAGAGATTAACACAGAAGGTATCATTGACGCTAAAGGTAAAAATGTATTGGTAATCGGTGGTGGCGATACAGGTTCGGACTGTATCGGTACAGCCAACAGGCAAGGTGCGGCGAACATTCTTCAAATAGAGATTTTGCCTAAACCACCCAAATTGGAAGATATTGAAAACCCTTGGCCCGAATCATTCCCTGTTGTTTTGAAAACTTCATCTTCTCATATGGAGGGTTGCGAACGCCGTTGGTTATTAAACACTAAACGTTTTATTGGTGAAAATGGTATATTGACAGGCGTAGAGCTTGTTGAGGTAGAATGGAGCAAAGATGAAAATGGAAATCACATAATGATTGAAAAAGGTGAGCCTGAAATATTAAAAATAGATTTGGCTTTTCTAGCATTAGGATTTGTTCATCCAACACAAGAGGGGTTACTGGCAGAACTAGGGTTACATGTTGACGGACGCAAAAATGTAGCAACAGATGCAAAACGTGCGACCAACGTTCCGAAAGTATTTGGTGCTGGCGACTGTGTTAGTGGGCAGTCTCTTGTCGTTAAATGTATAGCTTCAGGGCGTGAAACGGCAAAGCATATACATAGTTTCTTAACTTAAACAAACTATGCGGTAGCTATTTACCACTTGCCGAATAAGGATTATATAACCAATCTTTTGCAGGGATAATAAAAGCAGAATAACAATCACGCTATTCTGCTTTTGAAAAACTTTAGAGAACTATCCGTTATTTCTTAGTCCACCCGGCTGTCCAATCGTTGTCGGCCGGAACAGCACCTTTATAAGTAGCTTTTGTAAAGAATGAGTCTGAAGAAAGATCTTTAGCTCCGTCGACACTACCCAGATATGTATCTGTAAAGTTGATTGTTTGTCCTTCGGCATTTCCTGTCGCAGACTTCAAATCAAGTGAAGAGCCGGTTTTAAACACAGTGCTTACATGCGTATATTCTACAAATGACTTTCCGTCGGTAAAACTTTGTTCCGTCCCTGTGGTTTCTGTGGATAAGGCACTTTCTTTCCCTGTAATCAAGGCATTGTACATTTTCACATGGGTGCCCTCACGAAGCCTTACTCCTCTTTTGCTCTCAGTACTGTTATTACCTATCAGGGTAAGGTTTGCAATAGTCGGGCTTGATATAGGAGTGTTCATATTGTTATCTTTCAGGTTATCTGCTTCTATCAGGCAATCGCCGTCGGCGCCCTGTACTGCTACCCAAAACTGTCCTTTCCCTATCCAGCCTTCTGTCCAGTCGAACGAATCATCCTCACTGCCTGTCGATACCAGATACTTACTATTTACAGTCCCTCCAAACCACTCGAAACCGTCATCAGCACCCTTATACACCTGTATGTATTCGATAGTTGTACCGTAATCCTTCGGTCTGCCTCATCTTTTACAAGATTTATATAGTTTTTACCTTTGCGGAGAGAGTTAACGATAAATTAAGGAGCCATCAGTTTATGCAAATTTGACATCAATTGTATGAAAACCTATATATCATATCTTCGTCAAAGTGCTATAAAACAACAAATCAGCGGACTTGGCATTGAAGCTCAGCGAGAGATTATAAATACATATGTGAAGGATAACCCAAAAATTCTCAAAGAGTATTTAG